>NC_015186.1:2947500-3547500 GCF_000202835.1 Acidiphilium multivorum AIU301 | reverse complement strand
CGCGCGGTCGTTGAAGACCGAAAGCGCGCGTTCGCTGCGCCAGAAATCGAAATTGCCGCCGCGCGACCGGGCCAAGGCGACGCGGACGTTCTCCAGCGCGCTCATGTGCCCGAACACCGCCGAAATCTGGAAGCTGCGGACCATGCCGCGACGCGCGACGTCCGCCGGCTTGAGCTCGGTGATGTCGCGCCCCTCGAACACGATGCGTCCGGCACTCGGCTGCAGGAATTTGGTCAGCAGGTTGAAGCAGGTGGTTTTGCCGGCCCCGTTCGGACCGATCAGGGCATGAATACTACCCCGTTCGATCGACAGATCGACGTCCTGCACGGCCATGAAACCACGGAATGCCTTGGACAGGCCACGAGCTTCGAGAATATTGTCAGCCATTGCACAGGCGATCGCCTGCCGCCGCAACGGCGGGGGCCGAGATCAAGATGAAAGACATTTTCCCCTCGTCGGCCCCAGCGGGGCCAGTCACTAAATTGTGACGGCCTCGTGGCATATCGGCGGTATCAGTGCAAGTCCCCAATACCGCCGATCGTCGTTTCAGACCTTCAGGACGAGCTTTCCAAAATTTTCGCCGGTGAAAAGTTTCAGAAGCGTTTCGGGAAAATTGTCGAGTCCGTCCACGATGTCTTCGCGGCTCTTCAGCTTGCCCTCTTTCAGCCAGCCGGCCATCGCCCGCATGCCTTCGGGATAGCGGTCGGCCCAGTCGAACACGATCATGCCCTGCATCCGCGCGCGATTGACGAGCAGCGAGAGATAGTTCGCCGGCCCGCGCACCGGCGTCGTGCTGTTGTATTGCGAGATCGCGCCGCAGATGACGATCCTCGCGCGCAGGTTGATGCGGGCCAGGCAATCGTCGAGGATCTGGCCGCCGACATTGTCGAAATAGACGTCGATGCCGTTCGGGCAGGTTTCGCGCAGACGGTCGGGCACGCTTTCGGTCTTGTAGTCGATCGCCGCATCGAACCCGAGTTCGTCGACGATGTAGCGGCACTTGTCTTCGCGGCCGGCGATGCCGACCACGCGGCAGCCCTGGATCTTCGCGATCTGCCCGACCAGCGCGCCGACGGCGCCGGCGGCGGCGGAGACCACCACCGTCTCGCCTTGCTTCGGCTCGCCGACGGCAAGAAGGCCGAAATAGGCGGTCATGCCCGGCATGCCGAGGGTGGAAATGAACAGCGGCTTCGGCGCCAGGGACGGATCGACCTTCAGGCAGTCCTTCGCGGCGAGGGTCGCGACGCTCTGCACGCCGAGCGGGCCGGTCACCACATCGCCGGCGGCGAAGCCCTCGGCGCGGCTTTCGATCACCGTGCCGATCGCGCCGGCGCGCATCACCTCGCCAAGCCCGACCGGCTTGATGTAGGACTTGCCCTCGTTCATCCAGCCGCGCATCGCGGGGTCGAGCGAGATGTATTCGACGCCGACCATGACTTCGCCGGCTTCCGGCGGGCGCGCCGGCTCGACGCGGAATTCGAAATCATCCCGCTTCGGCAGGCCGACGGGGCGGCGGATCAGACGGAACTGGCGGCTTTCGGGCTGGCTCATGTTTCGCTCCAATAAGTTTACGTATAGGGTAATCTCTGGCCGAGGGGCCGGCAAGGGGATGCGGCCTTGAAGCCCGCCGCAAAGTCTGGAATGTATCCGCTCCTTTCAGGAATGGATGACCATGCACAGCACGCCAGCCGAAGCGACCCGGGCCCTCATCGAAGCCTATTACGCCGCGTTCAATGAGGGGCGGCCGCAGAGCATGCTCGACCTGCTGAGCGAGGATGTCGCGCACGACATCAACCAGGGGAAGCGGGAGGCCGGCCGTGCCGCCTTCGCCGCCTTTCTCGATCACATGAATGTCTCGTATCGCGAGCGCCTGACCGACATCGTCGTCTTCGCCAGCGCCGACGGGCGGCGCGCCGCGGCGGAATTCGTGGTGCATGGCGAATATCTGAAGACCGATGCCGGGCTGCCCGAGGCGCGCGGCCAGCGCTACGTGCTGCCCGCGGGCGCCTTCTTCGATGTGCGCGACGGCAAGATCGCGCGCGTCACCAATTATTACAATTTGCAGGACTGGACGGCCCAGGTCGGCGGTTGATTTCGCCCGCCTTTATCGGCGCAGTGCGTCATGTCGTTGTAAAGATCGAGGCCCTGTCACCGGACTTTCATTAGGCGCGACGCGCCGGCACGCCGTAGTGAGCGCGCCATGACAGTCCCCGGCGCGATCATCCGCTATCGCAGCGTGTTCATCTCGGACATCCATCTCGGCACGCGCGGCAGCCGGGCGGATTTCCTCGCCGATTTCCTGCGGCGGACCAGCGCCGAGCACATCTACCTCGTCGGCGACATCATCGACGGCTGGCGGCTGCGCCGCGGCTGGTACTGGGACCGCCACCATGACGACGTGATCAACCTGCTGCTCCGCCATGCGCGGGCCGGCGCGAAGATCACGTATGTGCCGGGCAATCACGACGAACTCGTGCGGCGCTATCTTCATCTCGGGCTCGAAATCGCCGGCGTGCGGTTCGCCGAGGAGGCGGAGCACGTCACCGCCGCCGGCGAGCGGCTGCTGGTGATCCACGGCGACCAGTTCGACTCGGTCGTGCGCTATGCGAAGCTGCTCGCGGTTCTCGGCGACTGGGCCTATACCGGGGCGCTGGCTCTCAACCGCTGGTTCAACATCGCCCGCGCGCGGTTCGGCTACCCGTACTGGTCGCTCTCCGCCTATCTCAAGCGCCAGGTGAAGGAGGCGGTGAAGGCGATCGACCGGTTCGAGGTCGCGCTGGCCGCCGAGGCCTCGGCGCGCGGCTTCGACGGCGTGGTCTGCGGCCATATCCATCATCCGGAAATGCGCGTGGTCAACGGCGTGCGCTACATCAACGACGGCGACTGGGTGGAAAGCTGCACGGCGCTCGTCGAGCATCACGACGGAAGGCTCGAACTGCTCGACTGGGCCGCGCTCAACCGGCTCTCCTTCCTCGCTCCCCGCGGCGAGACCGCCCAGCCCGGCGCAATGGATGCGGCACCTGCCTGATCCCGCCGGAATCATGATCGTCACCGACGCCTGGCACGCCCAGGTGAACGGTGTCGTGAGGACACTCTCGATGCTGGCGGATCAGCTTGCGCGGCTCGGCCAGCGGGTGCTCGTCGTCGGGCCGGATCGGTTCCTCACGCTGCCCTGCCCGTTCTATCCCGAAATCCGCCTCGCGGTCGCGCCGGGCCGGCGGCTCGGCCGGATTGTCGACAATTTCGCGCCGGACGCGCTGCACATCGCCACCGAAGGGCCGCTCGGCGTCGCCGCCGCGCGCCTGGCCCGGCGCCGGGGCTGGCAGTTCACCACCGCCTATCATACCCGCTTTCCCGACTATCTCGCGGCGCGGACCGCCCTGCCCCGGCGGCTCTCGTATGCCTGGCTCCGCCGCTTCCATCTGCACGGCGCCGGCACGATGGTGGCGACCGTTTCGCTCGCCGACGAGCTCCGCGCGCGGGGGTTTTCGAACACGCTGCTCTGGTCGCGCGGCGTGGATGCCGACCTCTTCAACCCCGGCCGGGCGATCGACCTGCCCTACGAGCGGCCGATCTTTCTCTCGGTCGGGCGGCTCGCGGTGGAGAAGAACCTGCCCGCCTTTCTCGATCTCGACCTGCCGGGCACGAAGCTCATCGTCGGCGATGGCCCGGCCCGGCCGGCGCTCGAACGGCGCCATGCGGGACCGCGGACGGTGTTTCTGGGCACGCGGCACGGCCCGGACCTGGCGAGCCTGTTCGCCAGCGCGGATGTTTTCGTGTTTCCGAGCCGGACGGACACGTTCGGCCTCGTCGTGCTCGAGGCGCTGGCGAGCGGCACGCCCGTCGCGGCGTTTCCGGTGGCGGGGCCGGCCGACATCATTGGGGGCGCGACGCCGCCGGTCGGTGTTCTCGATGAGGATCTGGGATCGGCGGCGCTGGCCGCCCTGAAACTTGACCGCGCCGACTGCCGGCGCTTTGCCGAACGCCACAGCTGGGCGTCCTGTGCCGCGCTGTTCATGCGGCACCTGGTGCCGATCCGCGGGCGCGGACCGGCACCGGATTAGCCGATCAGCCGCGCACGGCCTTCGCGGCCTCGACGATCGCGGTGAAACCGGCCGGATCGTCGAACGCCATGGCGGCGAGCACCTTGCGGTCCAGCTCGATATTCGCGGCCTTGAGGGCGGCGATGAACTGGCTGTAGGTCATGCCCTGCTCGCGCACGGCCGCATTGATGCGCTGGATCCAGAGGGCGCGGAACTCGCGCTTCTTGTTCCGGCGGTCGCGATAGGCGTAGCGGAGCGCCTTTTCGAGACGCTCGAGCGCAATCCGGTAATTGGTCGACGAACGGCCGACAAACCCCTTGGACTGCTTGAGAACCTTCTTGTGACGGGCGTGGGTCGTCACACCCCGTTTGACGCGTGCCATTGTCTATCGCTCCTCAATCCAGACCGTAGGGAGCCCACTGCTTGACGGTCTTGCCGTCCTGCTCGGGCAGCGCCATCGTGCCGCGATTGGTGCGCTTCATCTTCTGGGAGCGGTTGATCAGGCCGTGGCGCTTGTTGCCGTGGCCGGCCATCACCTTGCCGGTCGCGGTGATCTTGAACCGCTTCTTGACCGACGACTTGGTCTTCATCTTCGGCATTTCATACTCCTTCTCGTCCATACCCGACGCCTGCCGGGCGCGCGGCGTGCGGCCGGGCATGCCAAAATGGCCCGGGCTCGCGACCTGATCGCGCTGGAAGGGGGCGGTATAGGCAATCGTGCCGGGCTTGGCAACTCGCCGGCCGCACCCCCGGCCGATCGCTTGCCGCCGGACTGTCCGGCGGTTAGAAAACATGCATCGTCGAATCCGCATTTGAGGCCGCGCCGTGCCGCGGCGCACGACATTTCAGACAAGGAGATTTCCATGGCCAGATTGCCGGCCAGCGGAGCGGGACGCGCGAAGTCCAAACCCTCCGCGCCGCGCGCGGCGCCCGCGCCGACCATGCCCGCGTCGACCATTCTCGGGTTTCTCGACAGGATCGAGGATGCGACGCTGGCCGGATGGGCGGTGGATACGGCCGATATCGACCGGCCGCTGGCGCTGCGCGTGCTGATCGACGGGCAGGTCGCCGATGTGATCCAGTGCGATCTCGACCGGCCGGACCTGCGGCGGCTGAGCCTGCCGAACACGAAGGTCGGCTTCCAGTTCGCCATCCCGGCCATGCATCAGGACGGGCTTCGCCACGTCCTCACCCTGGCCACCGTGGATGGCCGCCCGGTCGGCCTGCCGGGCCGGGGCGGCTTCGTGCTGCCGGAGCTGCATTTCTGCCTCGCGCGGCAGGTGCGCGTGGAAGGCGTGCTGGACGGGCTGGTGGACGGGCTGATCCAGGGCTGGGTGCTGCAGGTCGACGAGCGGACGGGGCAGAAAGCGGGCGGCGCCCGCGTCGTGGTGTCGACGAACGGCCAGCCGGTCGCCGAGCTGATGGCCGACCAGTTCCGGGCGGACGTGGCGGAGGCGCTCGGCGCCGACCCGGCCTGCGGCTTCTCGTGGTCGCCGCCGCCGGAGCTGCGGCGCGGCGGCGGAACGCTCAGCTTCGACTTCCACGTGATGCCCGGCCGCGTCGCGCTGCGCGGCAGTCCTGTCGAGCTGCGCATGCCCGGCTCGGCCGAGCGCGAGCGCATCGAAGGGCTGATCGAACAGGCGGACGACCTGTTCCGCTACGCCTACCGGCTGCGGCGCGAGCTCAAGGCGGTGCTGCCGGCCGAGGGCCATTCGCTGGCGAGCTACCGGAGCTGGGCCGCGCGCAGCCAACCCCTCGCCGGGGCCCGGATCGCCGCCCGCTACGGCGCGCGCGCCGACGCGCCGCTGGTTTCGGTGATCTGCCCGGTCTACCGGCCCGATCACGGCGCGTTCGTGACCGCGGTGGATTCCGTGCGCGCGCAGACCTACCGGAACTGGGAACTCATCCTGGTGGACGATGGCAGCGGCGATGCACGCCTCACCGCGCTGATGAAGCGCCTCGCCGACGCCGATCCGCGCATCCGCGTGCAGGCGCGCAGGGCCAATGCCGGGATCGCCGCCGCGACCAACCGCGCGATCGAGGCGGCGACGGGCGATTTCATCGCCTTCTTCGATCATGACGACGTGCTGGAACCCTGCGCGCTCGACGCGATGATGCGGGCGCAGGCCGCGACCGGGGCGCGGCTGCTCTATTCCGACGAGGACAAGATCGACCGGCGCGGCGCGTTTTCCGAGCCCAATTTCAAGCCGGACTTCAATTACCGGCTGCTGCTCGACCTGAACTATATCTGCCATCTCGTCGTCGCCGAGGCGGCGCTGGTCCGCGCCGCCGGCGGGCTCGACCCGGATCTGGACGGCGCGCAGGACCACGACCTGCTGCTGCGCCTGGTCGAGCGGCTCGGCGCGCACGAGATCCACCAC
This sequence comes from Acidiphilium multivorum AIU301, assembly GCF_000202835.1. Lineage (NCBI taxonomy): Bacteria > Pseudomonadati > Pseudomonadota > Alphaproteobacteria > Acetobacterales > Acidocellaceae > Acidiphilium > Acidiphilium multivorum. Next base: position 3,541,076 of record NC_015186.1, on the reverse strand, counting down.
GTGCCGGAAATCCTGTATCACTGGCGGATCACCGCGCAGTCGACCGCCGGCTCCGGGGCGGCCAAGCCGAAGGCGGCGCTGGCCGGCGCCGCCGCCGTCGCCGCGCATCTGAAGCGGCGGGGCCTGGCGGCGCGGACCGAACGGCGGGGCGGGCTGACCTGCTATCGCACCAGCTTCCGCATGAGCGAGGACCCGGGCGTTTCGATCCTGATCCCATATCGCGACCATATCGGGATGACGCGCGCGTGCGTCGAGGCGATCCGGGACGTGACGCGGGGGGCGCGCTACGAGATTCTTCTCCTCGACAACTGGTCGCAGGACGAGGAGGCGGAGGGTTTCGCCGTCGAGCAGGGCAACCTGCGGGACACGAGGGTGATCCGCATCGCCGAGCCGTTCAACTACTCGCGCATCAACAATCGCGGGGTGGAGGCGGCGCGCTTCCCATTTCTGCTGTTCATGAACAACGACGTGTTCGTGAGCGACCCGGAATGGCTGCGCACGATGCTGAACGAGGCGCTGGCCGATCCGGGCGTGGGCGCGGTCGGCGCGAAACTGCTCTATCCGAACGAGACCGTGCAGCATGCCGGCGTCGTTCTGGGTGTCGGCGGGATCGCCGATCACAGTTTCCGCGGACTGCCGGCCGACAAGCCGGGCTACATCGCCAATGCCATCGCCTGCCGCGAGGTTTCTGCGGTGACCGCCGCGTGCATGCTGGTCCGCCGCGAGGCGTTCGCGGCGGCTGGCGGCTTCGACGAGGACGGGCTGAGCGTGGCGTTCAACGACGTCGATCTCTGCATGAAGATCAGGCAGGCGGGATACCGCATCATCTTCAGCGCCGACGCGGTCTGCGAACATCGCGAGAGCCTGAGCCGGGGCGACGATTTCGACGAGAGCAAGCTGGCGCGGTTCATGCTGGAAAACGAGACGATGCGCGAAAGATGGGACGAAGCGCTGAAACGCGACCCGTTCTACAATCCGCATTTCAGCCGCGAGGGCGGCGTGTATCGCGACCTGCGGGTGATCGACCCGGCGGACGTCCGGCGTGTTTCGCCGCCCGCGCCCGCCCGGTTCCCGGCCGCGCCGGCGGCGGCGGCACCGCAGCCCCGGCGGCGGCAAGCGGGCTGATGCCGCCTGAGGCCGGCCATCTCTGGATTCGGGCCGCCGTTTCCGGCATCTGCTAGGCATGGATTTCGAACGCAAACGGGGTGAGGCCCTCTGGAGCCAGATCGCCAACGCGCTGGCCCGCGACATTCGCGAGGGGGTCTACCCGCACGACACGAGGTTGCCGACCGAGGCGCGGCTCGCCCAGGGCTACGGCGTCAACCGCCACACCGTTCGCCGCGCGCTGGAGGAACTGGCCAAGGCGCGCATCATCCGCACCGAGCATGGACGGGGGTCGTTCGTGGCGGAGGAGGTGCTGGATTACCGGATCGGCCAGCGGCCGCGATTCTCGGAATGGGTGCGCGGCCACAACCGCACGCCGCTCGGCGATATCCTGATGCTGGAGGAAACCGCCCTCGACACCCTGCCCGAAGCCGCCGCCGCCGCCGAGGCGCTGCGGCTGGCGCCGGCGCAACCGGTGATCCTGCTGGAGCGCATCGGCTCGGCGGATTCGACGCCGATCTCGCTGTCGCGGCACATTTTCCCCGCGCGGGCACTGCCGGGACTGCTGGAGGCGCTGCGGCACAGCGGGTCGATCACCGCGGCGCTGGCCGCGCTCGGGATCGCCGACTACACGCGCAAATGGACGCGCGTCTGCGCCCGCCAGCCGGATGCGCGCGAGGCGCGGCTGCTGCGCATGGCCCGCAGCGACGCCCTGCTGGCCACGGAATCCCTGAACATCGCGGAGGGCGGGGCGCCGATCGAATTCGGCCTGTCGATCTATCCGGCGCCACGCGTGCAACTGGTGTTCGAGCCGTAGAGTATCGTTATCCGATCCAACAGGATCGGAAAGTGCTCTAGCGGCGGGGCGCCCGCCGCATCACGGCAGGCAGGGCAGGTCGCGGCAGCGGAGCAGGATGCCGAGAAACGCCGCCCCCGCCGCTTCCGGCGTGGTTTCGTTGGCGACGACGGCATCGGCCTCGACCGGGGCCGCGGCGCGGGCCAGCCGCGCGCCGATTTCGGCCGCGGTTTCGCGCCGCCGGACCGCGAGCCGCGCGGCGAGGATGGCGGGCGCCGCCGTCACCGCGACGACGAAACAGGGAAAGCGGCGCCGCGCATCGGCCACGATCGCGCGGGAGACGTTGACCACGACGATCCGCCCGGCGTCGAGATCGCCGGCGATGCTTGCCGGAATGCCGTAGCTCAGGCCATGCGCCGACCAGGAGAGGGCGAAGGCGCGGCGCTGGAAGTCATCGTCGGAGACCGGTTCGTGATCCTCCGCCGGATCGGGCGGCCGGGTGATGACGCGCCGGGGGAACACGATGTCCGGCGCATGCCCGAGGCGGCGCCTGGCCTGGCGCAGCACCGTGTCCTTGCCCGCGCCGGACGGGCCGACGACCAGCACGAGGCGGCCCGATCGCGGCATCAGGCGCCGAAGCGCAGGCGGCGGGCCAGACGGAACGGCGCCCCCGCGCCCTCTTCCACGAAGACGGCGATCCCGGTGACGCGCCGCGACGCGGCCAGGGTCTCGCCGAAATGCGCGGCGGCGGCGGGGACGAGCGGATTGTCGGCGATCCGGTCGGTCAGCGTCATGTGGAAGCGGAACGCATCGAACACCAGCGGATAGCCCCACCGCTCGATATACGCGCGCTCGGCGGCGGGGCGGCCTTCGGCGCGCCGCGCCCGCGCCGCCGCGTCCTCCGGCACGCGGTGGTGATCGAGTTCGGCGACGCAGGCATCGGCGAGGTCGCGCATCGGCGGGCACGCCCCGGCGAGGCACAGGGCGAGGAAGCCGTGCAGGTTGGCGATGTCGAGGGGCGGCAGGTCGAAGGGCCGCATCCGCGCGGCGAGCGCCGCCGCATCGGCGATGAAGGCGTCGAGCCCGTGCCGCAGCGCCATCGGCGGCTTCAGCGTCGCGTGGAAGCCGTAGCGCCGTGGCGACTCCGTCATGCCCTCGAGTCCGGCGACCGGCGGCTGGGGCAGGCGCTCTCCGCTCAGCGGATCGCGGCCGAGCCAGGCGCAGCCCCGCGACCAGAGCGGATCATCCGGTTCGGGAACGTAGTAGACGGCGGCGCGGTGGGGTTCAGGCAATGCGCACGCCCTCCCGCCAGACGGACCGGACCACGGGCAGGCCCTCGTAGACCCGCACCTGCACGAGATCGGCCCGCAGTCCGACGGCGAGCCGGCCGCGATCGTCGAGCCCGGCGATGTCCGCGGCCCCCGCGGTGACCAGCCCGATCGCGGCGGGCAGCGGCAGGATCTCGCGCGCGGCGAGGCAGAACACCGCTTCCAGCATGGACGCCGGCACGTAGTCCGAGGCCAGGGCATCGAGCAGGCCCTCGCGGACCAGGTCGAGCACCGCGACATTGCCGGAATGCGACCCGCCGCGCACGATGTTCGGCGCGCCGGCGATGCTGCGCATGCCGCGCGCGCGGGCGGCCCGCGCGGCGGCGAGCGAGACGGGAAATTCGGCGATCCCGATCCCTTCCTCCGCGTTGCGCGCCACATCGGCCTCGGTGTGATCGTCGTGGGAGGCGAGCGGAATGCCCCGCTGCCGCGCCTCGGCGATCACGAAGGCGCGGTTCGGCCCGTGATAGGCGTGATGATTGTCCTGCAACTCGGCGATGATGGTGTCGAGCTCGCCCTCGGCGACGCCCTCGTCGCGCCGCATCTGCCGGTAACGCTCGACATCCGCATACTGCCCGCTCAAACCGGGGCTGTGATCCATCAGGGAGATCAGCCGCACGCGATCGTCGTCGATGGCGCGGGCCAGCATGCCGGGCATTTCGGGCGCGGGGAGTTCGCAGCGCAGATGCAGGAAGTGCTCGCTCTTCAGGGCGCCGAGCGGCAACAGGGCGCGCAGGTCGACAAAGGCGTCCTCGAAGGTCTGGTTGCGGGCCTTGCCGAAGCCGATATCGCCGAGGCAGAGGGCGTCGAACACCGTCGTGATGCCGGCCGCAGCGCATTGCGCGTCATGCGTCAGCAGGGCGGACCGCGACGGCCAGCGCGCGTTGTTGCGCGGCTGGGTCTGCCGTTCCAGATTGTCGGTGTGCAGGTCGATGATGCCCGGAATCAGGTAATCGCCCTCGAGGTCGACATCCGCGCCGGAGCCGCCGAATGCCGCGATCCGGCCCTGCGCGACGGACAGGGTGCCGTCGCGGATTTGGTCGGGCAGCACGAGCCTTGCATTGGTGAACGTCGTCATGCGCTTTCCTTCAGGGGTTCGAGCGACAGCGTTTCGTCCGCCACGGCGTCGCGGACGTGCCGGTCGTGGAATATCCCGAGCAGGGCCGCGCCGCGAGCCTTCGCCTCGCGCATCAGCCCGATCACGATGTCCCGGTTGGCGGCATCGAGCGAGGCGGTCGGCTCGTCGAGGAGGAGGATCGGCCACTCGCAGGCGAAGGCGCGGGCGAGGTTCACGCGCTGCTGCTCGCCGCCCGAGAAGGTCACCGGCGGCAGGGCATGCAGGGGGGTTGGAATGCCGAGCCGGTCCAGCATCGCCCCCGCCCGCGCGGCGGCGGCCTCCGCGGCGGCGCCACGGTCGAGCAGGGGCGCGGCCACGACGTCGCGCGCGGCGAGGCGCGGCATGGCGCGCAGGAACTGGGAGACATAGCCCAGCGTCTCGCGCCGGATCTCGATCACCCGCTCCGGCGGCGCATCGGCCATGTCGATCATGACGCCGCGATGGCGGACGCGGATCGATCCGACACTAACCAGGTAGTTTCCGTAGAGCGCGCGCAACAGGGTCGATTTTCCGGCACCCGAAGGGCCGGTCAGCGCGACGCACCGGCCGGCGCGCAGCGTCAGCCCGGCGCCGCGCAGCACCGGCAGCCGGGTTCCGTTCTGCAGGTGCAGCACGAAGGTTTTCTCAAGCCCGGCGGCGTCGAGCACGATCATGCGGGCAGCACCGAGGAGACGAGGAGCTGGGTGTATTCATGGTGCGGATCGTCCAGCACCTGATCGGTCAATCCGGTCTCGACGATGCGGCCGTGGCGCATCACCACGAGCCGGTCGGCGAGGAGGCGCGCCACGCCGATATCGTGCGTGACGAGGAGGACCGCGAGGCCGAGCCGGCGCACGAGGCCGCGCACCAGGTCGAGAATCCGCGCCTGGACGGACACGTCGAGCCCGCCGGTCGGTTCGTCCATGAAGACGAGTTCCGGCTCGGTCACCAGGGTCGCGGCGATCTGCAGGCGCTGGAGCATGCCGCCGGAGAAGGTGCGGGGCAGATCGTCGAGCCGCGCCGGATCGATTTCGACGGTTTCGAGCCAGCGCGCGGCGGTGGCGCGGATATCGCCGTAATGCCGCGCGCCGGAGACCATCAGCCGCTCGCCGATATTGCCGCCCGCCGTGACCGAAAGCCGGAGCGCCTGCCGCGGGTCCTGCTGGACGAAGCCCCAGCGGGTGCGCTGCAGGTGCCGCAGCCGCGCCTCGCCGCGCCCGGCGATCGGCGACAGGCCCTCGCCCTCGTCATACAGCACGGTTCCCGAATCGGGCGCGATGCGGCCGCTCAGGACGTTCAGGAGGGTGGACTTGCCGGACCCGCTCTCGCCGACGATCGCCACGATCTCACGCCGGCGCAGCGACAGCGAAACATCGTCCAGCGCGGCGACCGGGCCGAACCGCTTGCGGAGGTCCCGCGCCTGCAGCAGCGTCATGGCGCCGTCTCCCGCCGCGACTCGCAGCAATCGGTATCCGAGCAGACGAACATCTTCCCGCCGCGATCGTCCGAGACGATCTCGTCGAGATAGGTCTCCCGCGCGCCGCACAGCGCGCAGGCGGCATCCGCGCGGCGGGGGTCGAAGGGATGATCCTCGAAATCCAGCGAGCGCACGGCCGTGAACGGCGGCACCGCGTAGATGCGCTTCTCGCGCCCCGCGCCGAAGAGCTGCATGGCCGGGTTCATATGCAGCTTCGGATTGTCGAAGGCCGGAATCGGCGATGGCGACATCAGATAGCGCTCGTTCACCATGACCGGATAATCGTAGGACAGCGCGACGCGGCCATGGCGCGTGATCTCTTCGTAGAGCCTGACATGCATGGCCCCGTAATCCGCCAGCGCGTGCATCTGCGCGGCCGCGGCGCGGCTCGGTTCGAGCCGGTAGAGCGGCTCGGGTATCGGCACCTGGTAGACGATGATCTGTCCTTCCCGCAGCGGCGTCTCGGGAATCCGGTGCCTTGTCTGGATCACCGTCGCCTCGGCCGTGCGGGTCGTGGTGCGGATGCCGGCGGTGCGGGCGAAGAACCGCCGGATCGACACCGCGTTCGTCGTGTCGTCCGCCCCCTGGTCGATCACCTTGAGAACGTCGTCCGGGCCGAGGAGCGACGCCGTCAGCTGGATGCCGCCGGTGCCCCAGCCATAGGGCAGCGGCATCTCGCGGCTCGCGAAGGGGACCTGATGGCCCGGTATCGCCACGGCCTTGAGGATCGCGCGGCGGATCATGCGCTTCGTGTGCTCGTCCAGATAGGCGAAATTATAGCCCTGCATCGCCGGCCCCCGCTGCGGCCCGCATGGCGCGGATCGTTTCCAGCTCGCTCTGGAAATCCACGTGATGCGGCAATTTGAGATGTTCGACGAAGCCGGTCGCTTCGATGTTGTCGCAGTGGGATACGACGAATTCGACGTCCTGCGCCGGCGATGCGGCATCCTCGCCCAGTTCGTCCGCGCGCATCGCCCGGTCGACCAGCGCCATCGCGATCGCCTTGCGGTCGGCATGGCCGAAGCAGAGCCCGTAGCCGCGCGTGAATTGCGGCGGCGCCGCCCGGCTGCCGATGAACTGGTTCACCATCTGGCACTCGGTGAGCGTGATGTCGCCGATCTCGATCGCGAAGCCGAGTTCCGGCGGCACGATGCTGACCGGCACCTCGCCGACCCGGAGTTCGCCGACGAAGGGGTGATTGTTGCCGTAGCCGCGCTGCGTCGAATAGCCGAGCGCGAGCAGGAAGCCCTCGTCGCCCCGGGCGAGGGCCTGAAGGCGCACCCCGCGCGGGGCCGGGAAGGCGACGGGTTCCATGGTCAGGTCGCCGGCAGGCCGTTCGCCGGAGCCATCCGGCTCGATCAGCGATTCCGCGCCCAGAAGATCGGTCACGCGCGGCACCGGCGCGGGCGGCGGGACAGGCTCCGCACGCGGCTCCGCGGGCGGCGGGTCAGGCGCATCCGGCGACAGATCGAGCAGGCGATGGGTGTAGTCCGTCGTCGGCCCCAGGCGCTGGCCGCCCGGCAGGTCCTTGAAAACGGCGGAGATCCGGCGCTTCAGCAGCATTGCCGCGGTGTCGACCGGCTCCGAATCGACCAGGCGCGGCAGCGTCGTGCGATAGGCGCGCAGCAGGAACGCCGCCTCGATCAGGTCGCCCTGCGCCTGGCGGATCGCCCGCGCGGCCAGTTCGCGGTCGTACAGGGCGCCCTCCGCCATCACGCGGTCGACCGCGCGGCCGAGCTGGTTGGCGATCTGGTCGAGCGCCAGAGGCGGCACCGACGGATCGCCGCGGCGCTCATCGGCCGTCCAGCGATGCGCCGCATCGATGGCCGCCTCGCCGCCCTTGACCGCCACATACATGTCAGGCCTCCTCGATGGACAGGCTGCGCGGCAGGGCAATCACGCGGTGGCCGGCGCAGAGCAGGACGTCGATGCCGCAAGGCGCGCGGCGCATCTGCGCCCGCCATTCGGCCACGAAGGCGCCATCCACCGGCAGCGGCACCGTCACCGGCGCCGCCAGGCCCGGCCCGGCCAGCCGGCAGCGGCGGCCGGCATCGAGGGCCGGAACATCGAGGATCAGGGTTGCGCCGTCTTCCGGAACCTCCTCGCTGCCCTGTCGCAGAGACGCGAGGGCCGGCCGCGCGGCGGCGACGCAGAATGCGGCATCCGCCGGCGCGGCGAGCGGCGCGCCGGTGTGGAACGCCAGCCAATCCCGCGCGGGGGCTTGTGCCGGAAGGGCGACGCCCGTCGCGGGATCGGCGAGGGTCAGAAGAACGGCGGCGGCAGCCGGCGAAAGCCCGGCGGGCGGTTCAACCACGTGGGGCAGCGCAACGATCCGGCCCGGGGCGCCAAACGCGGTGAGCAGGGCGCGAAAACAGGCCTGCGCCGCCAGAGGCGATGCGAAACCGGTCTCAAGGCGGGTCATGGCAGATCGCCCCGCATCGTCGAGAGGGTGAAGAAGCGCACTTCCGTCGCCGCGGCGCGGGCCTCGGCCGCCGCCCGGCGCGCAGTCTGCGCCGCCGCCAGCGGCGCGACGACCGCTTCATGGTAGAGCGGATGAAGCGCCTCGTCCTGCAATACCGCGTCCAGCCTGGCGATCAGTTCGACGAGATCGCGGTCACGCCCCGCCGCGTAGCCGTGGCCGATGCGGCCCGCCTCGTCGCGGATGCTGCAACGGGCGATCGTCATCTCTCCGAGATTGAATGGGGGGCCGCCGCCGCCGATCCGCCCGCGCACCATCGACATGCCGATTTCCGGGCCGCGCAGCCTCACGAAGCCGGCCAAAGGCGGCACGGCGGCGAGGCAGGCCGCCAGTTCAGCACATGTCGCCCGGGCGAGGACGCCAAGCCATGCGGCGCGGGACATATCAGGCATCTCTCATAAATAGATATCTATACAAGTTGTTGGCCCAGAGCCTAACTCCGTCCGCCCCGGTTTGTCCATCCGCCTTGTGTGACGTCCTTGCGAAACCTGCGGCCCGATACCGCCCGGACCTGCGCGCCAGCCGGCATGACCGGACGCTCCGGCATCCGGCCCTTTGCAGAGCGCATGCTGTTGAGTATACACTTTATCCGTTGGCCCTCTGTCGGAATGGTAGACGAACGCGACTCATCGTAAATTGGGTGCCCGGGTGGAAATGCCCGGCGTAGAACCGCTCAAAGTCGGGGAAGGCTTCACTGCTAATCCCGAGCCAAGCCCGGAAACGGGAAGGTGTAGAGACTGGACGGGCGGCACCTAAACCTCCGGCGAAAGCCGGGGTATGGTGAAGGGACAGTCCAGACCACGAACCCGCATGGGGCGGCGAAAGCCGAAGTGGTACGAAAATCGCGCGCCCTTGCGGGCATCCCGGTTCGAGTCCGGGGAGGGCCACCACCTTTTTTCTCCGTCTCTTCTTCATCGCCACCTCTCGCCGGCGGCCGGCCCGTCGATCGGGCAGGGCCGATATGAACAGACCCTGTTGCCATTCTCCACGGGCTTGGCTATGAGGCGCTTCACGGTTCCCGGATAGCTCAGCTGGTAGAGCAAGCGGCTGTTAACCGCTCGGTCGTAGGTTCGAGTCCTACTCCGGGAGCCAGACTTCCCCTTCCGGTTCGAATCAGTCTACCCGCCCTCTGCTGAACGGGATGGATCGATCTCACCATGGGGTTCATTTTCGCGGTTCTCGTCATCGATTCGATCGGTTTCGGCCTCATCGCGCCGATTCTGCCCGATCTCGTCGAGAAGCTGTCCGCAACACCCGCCTCGCACGCGGCCCTCTGGGTCGGCGTGCTGAGCATGACCTTCGCGGCGACGCAATTCTTCGCCGCCCCGGTGCTCGGCCAGCTGAGCGACCGGTTCGGCCGCCGCCGCCTCATTCTCGTTTCCCTCGCCGGGAGTGCGGCGAACTATCTGCTCCTCGCCTTCGCGCCCAACCTGCTCTGGCTGTTCGTCGGCCGGCTGATCGCCGGTGCGACGGCCGGCAACGTCTCGGCCGCCAGCGCGTATATCGCCGACATCACCCCGCCGGAACGGCGCGCCCAGCGTTTCGGCCTGATCGGCGCCGCGTTCGGGCTCGGCTTCACCACCGGGCCGGTGATCGGCGGGTTTCTCGGCGCGATCGATCTGCGGTTGCCCTTTCTGGTCTCGGCCGGGCTGGTCGCGGTGAACGTGGTCTACGGTATTTTCGTCCTGCCCGAATCGCTGCCGCCGGAGCGGCGGCGGCCGTTTCGCCTGCGGGAAGCGACACCGCTCGGCGCCATGCGGCTGCTCACCACCGTGCCGCGCCTCTGGCGCCTCGCCGCGGCGTGGAGCGTGCGATGGTTCGGCCTCGGCGCGATCCAGGCGGTTTTTGTACTCTATGCCTCGTTGCGCTTCGGCTGGGGGCCGCGCGAGAACGGCATCTTCTTCGCATGCACCGGCATCGCGTCGACGCTCGTGCAGTTCGGTCTGGTCCGCCGGGCCGTGACACTGCTTGGCGAACGCGGCGCCGCCTTTGTCGGCTTCGCCTGCAACGCGGCCGCCTACATGATCTTCGGCGTTGCGCCGACCGCTTCGTGGCTGTTCGCCGGAGTGGGGCTGATGGCGCTGGGCTCGATCGCCAATCCGGCGATCCGCAGCATGCTCTCGCGCGCAGCACCGGCGGACCAGCAGGGGCGGATGAACGGCGCGCTCTCCTCCATCGAGGGGCTGACCGCGATCGTCGCGCCGCTGACCGGGGCTGCCGTGTTCGAGGCGTTCAGCGGCGTCCTGCCGTGGCGGTTTCCGGGCGCGCCGTTCGTGATGGTGGCGGTGATGCTGGCCGGCGCCGCAATGCTGGTCTGGTCGGTGAAGCCGGTTCAGGCCGCGCCCGAAATCGCGCCCAGCCCGGCGCGCAACTGAGCCGCCATCGCCGTCCATGCCGCCATCGGATCGGCGGCGGGCGTCGGCCCCGGCGTGAAGCGCCGGTCGCGCCAGGTGCGCAGGGCATCGGCCAGCGCGCCGGCATCCGGCGGACAGAGGATCGCCTGCGGCGCGTCGCGCAGTTGCTCGGCAAGGCCGCCGACATCGGTGGCGATCACCTGGCGGCCCAGGGCGAGCGCCGCCGCCGCCACGCCGGACTGGCTCGCCTGCCGGTAGGGCAGCACCAGCGCATCCGAATCGCCGATCAGTTGCGCCAGTTCGGCCTCGGGAATCCAGCGCCGGTCGACCACGACATGCGGCATCGCGCCGAGGCGACCGAGTTCGGCGGAATCCGGGCCATCGCCCGCCACCTTCAGCATGAACCCGGGATCGGGGCCGAGATCCGCCATCGCCTGGCACAGCAGGTCGAGCCCCTTGTAGGGCAGCAGCCGGCCGAACATCAGCAGCCGCGGCCGGCCGCCATGGGCGAAGGGCGCGGCCGGCATCGCGCCGTCGCCCACCGGCATCGGCGGATGCGTGAGGGTGAGAACCCGCTGGCCGGGGCGGACCGCGCCGGCATTGTGCAACTCGTCGGTCACCGCCTGGCTGAGCGTGGCCAGCAGCCCCGCGCCGCGCAGCAGCCGCGCCTGATCCACCAGCCGGAAGCTCAAGCTTTCGCCGGGGTGCGAGACCGCGTCGTGCACGATGATCCCGTAAGGCACGCGCAGATTGGCGACCATCAGCCGGTCGAGCACCGCGGGCATGGCGCAGAGCGCCACATCCGGTGCGAGACGGTCGAGTTCCGCCCGAACGCTGCGCCCGGCGAGGGGCAGGGTGAGTAGCCGCGCCAGCGCGCCGGCGGCGCTCGAATAGGTCGGGTAGCGCCAGGCGCAGTCCGGCGCATCCGCCGCGCCGAGGATTTCCGCCTCGGCCGAGAGCGACAGCACCGATTCGGTCGCCGGCAGGCGGCCGAGTGCCGCATGGAGCAGGGCGGCGAAGCGCGGCCCGGCGCCGCGCCGTCCCCATTGCCAGGTGAGAATCCTCATCGGATGCCGGAGGCGGCGAGCGCGTCGCGCACCGGCGCGTCTCCCAGCGCGCGCATCGCGGTCTCCCGCCCGCGCGCGGCGAGTGCGGCCCGCGCGGAGGGATCGTCGGCCAGTTGCCGGAGCAGCGCCGCCGCATGGCCGGCATCCGGCTCCGCCCAGCGGCTGCCCTCCAGCCGGTAGGTGCCGCGCGGGTCGTTCACCGGCACCAGATCGTATTTCACAAGGCCAGCGCTGTCCGCGTCCATGAAGCTCATGTTGCCGGACCAGCCGGTGGTCACCACCGGGCGGCCGAGCAGCATCGCGGTGGCCGGGATGAGGCCGAACCCCTCGGCGCGATGCAGCGACATCACGATATCGCTCGCCGCGATGAGGCCGCGCAGGGCGGGCTCGGGAATGGTCTCGTCGATCACCCGGATGTTCGGCGCATCCGCGACCATCGCCCGGATCTCCGCGAGGTCCTCGGGATACAGCGAGGTGCCGGACAGTTTGAGCACCAGCATCCGGTCGCGGCGGTCGCCGAAGGCGGCGCGGAAGGCGCGGATGGCGCCTTCGGGGTTCTTGCGCACGCGGCTGGACGCGAGATTGAACACGACCAGCACCACCAGCGCGCCGTCGGGCAGGCCGAAATCGGCGCGTCCGCCCTCGACCGGGCGCGGTGGCAGGGCGGCGAGCGGATAGGGCACGACGCGCACGCGGCCCGGCGCCAGGGGCTCGAACGCCTCGGCGCAGAAGGCGGACGGCGCCCAGATCTCGTGGACGAATTTCGCCCCCACGTGCCAGGCGGCCGGCACCGCCGGCAGTTCCCACACGAAGAGACCGATGACCCGGCGGCCCCGCATCAGCGCGCGCGGCCAGCGGGCGAGGCCGACGGGCAGGATCGGCGCGTTCACCACCGCGAGCATCGCGGCCTCGGCGGGCGGCAGCGCGCCCGGCGCGGGGGTGACGCTGGGCAGGCCGAGCTGGAGCGTGCCGCGCCCCACGCCGATCTGGCGGAACACCGTATCCATGATCCGGCTGGTCTCGGCGAGGCCGTTCGCCCCGTCGATATCGCCGGCCACCACGATGCCCTCGCTCGCCGCCGGCGGCAGGCGATCCGGCCGGCCGGCGATGAGGCCCGCCACCCGCGTCATCGCGCGGCGGCGCGTCTCGGCGGGCAGCAGCCGCCATGCGCGATGCGCCAGCCCCAGCGACGCACTCTCCATCCATCCCCCGATCATGACCGCAAAAACGGGTCGCCGAAGGGGCATATCAAATTCGGGCCGGACATGGTATCGCCGGCCGCGACCAAACTTCCGGGACGCGCGCGGGCGCGCACCGGCGATGAATCATGGATTTTCTGATGGCCGGACATTCGCAATTCAAGAACATCATGCACCGCAAGGGCGCGCAGGATGCGCGGCGCGCCAGGCAGTTCGCCAAGCTGATCCGCGAGATCACCGTCTCGGCCAAGACCGGCCTGCCCGACCCGGCAGCGAACCCGCGGCTGCGCGCGGCCTGCGCCGCCGCCCGCCAGGCGAACATGCCGCGCGACACGATCGAGCGGGCGATCAAGAAGGCGGCGGGCGGCGCCGGCGGTGACGATTACGTGGAGGTGCGCTACGAGGGTTACGGCCCGTCCGGGATCGCGATCATCGTCGAGGCGCTGACCGACAACCGCAACCGCACGGCCTCCGACGTGCGGGCGGCCTTCTCGAAACATGGCGGCGCGCTGGGCGAGACCAATTCCGTCGCCTTCATGTTCGACCGGATCGGCCTGATCCGCTATCCGACCGCGGCCGCCAGCGCGGACGACATGCTCGAAGCCGCGATCGAGGCCGGGGCGGACGACGTGCAGAGCACCGACGAGGGCCACGAGATCATCTGCGCGGTGGAAAACTTCTTCGCCGTGCGCGACGCGATGGAGCAGAAATTCGGCGAGCCCGAAGCCGCGAAGCTCGACTGGCGGCCGACCACCACCACGCCGCTCGACGAGGAGGCCGCCCGCAGCGTGATGAAGCTGATCGACGCGCTCGAGGAGAGCGACGACGTGCAGAGCGTCTACGCCAATTTCGAGATTCCCGACGACGTGATGCAGGCACTGTCCGCCTGACCGGACGGGGGGCGCGGAATCCTTTATAGTCCGTGAGCATGCCGATTCGCGCGCGCATCATCGGGATCGATCCCGGCCTTCGCTTCACCGGCTTCGGCATCATCGACGCCGATGGCAACCGGCTGCGGCATGTCGCCGACGGGGTGATCGCGACCGACGGCGCGGCGGCGGTGGCCGAGCGGCTGCATACGCTCGACGCCGCCCTCGCCCGGCTGCTCGCGACCTATGCGCCCGACCATGCGGCGGTCGAGGAAACCTATGTCAACCGCAACGCGACCGCGACGCTCAAGCTCGGCTATGCCCGCGGCGTCGCCCTGCTCGCCCCGGCGCGGGCGGGAATCGCGGTCGCCGAATACGGCGCCAAGACGGTGAAGCGCGCCGTGGTCGGCACCGGGGCCGCGGAAAAGGACCAGGTCGCCCTCATGGTGCGCCGCCTGCTGCCGGGGGCGGCGATCACCCGCGCCGATGCGGCGGATGCACTCGCCGTCGCCATCTGCCATGCGCATCATCTCGCCACCGCCAGCCGGGTGCCGGCGGCATGATCGGGCGGCTCTGCGGCACGGCCGAGCAGATCGAGGACGGGCGCTGCCTGATCGATGTGAGCGGCGTCGGCTACGTGGTGTTCTGCTCCGCGCGCAGCCTGGCCGCCTTGCCGGCGCCGCCGGCGCGCGCGACGCTGCTCGTCGAAACCCAGGTCCGCGAGGATGCGATCACCCTGTTCGGCTTCATCGATGCCGCCGAGCGCGACTGGTTCCGCCTGCTCACCACCATTCAGGGCGTGGGCGCGAAAGTGGCGCTCAACCTGCTTTCGGCGCTGCCGCCGGACCAGCTCGCCAGCGCCATCGCCGCGAGCGACCGGGGGGCGATCACCCGCGCGCCCGGCGTCGGCCCCAAGCTTGCCGCAAGGCTGATTTCCGAGCTGCGCGAGCGGATTGCCGCGATGCCGACCGGCTCGGCCTTCATCCCGACCGGAACGGCCCCGCCCGTCGCTCCGCCGCAGGGGAAGCTGGCCGACGCGCTTTCGGCCCTGGTCAATCTCGGCTACCGCCGTGCCGAAGCAGAGGCGGCCCTTTCCGCGGTGCAGGCGGAGGCCGGCGAGGACGCGGCGCTGGATGAGCTGATCCGCGGCGGGCTGCGGCGGCTCGCCCGATGAGCGGCGCGGAAGACCGGGCGCTGCTCTCCGGCGCGCGCGATGCGGAGGACGGGCCGGAAGCCGCCCTGCGGCCGCAAACTCTCGCGGAATTCACGGGGCAGAAAGCGAGCCGAGAAAATCTTGCGATATTCATCGCCGCGGCGCGCGGCCGGGGCGAATCGCTCGACCATGTGCTGCTGCACGGCCCGCCGGGGCTGGGCAAGACCACGCTGGCGCAGATCATCGCGCGCGAGATGGGGGTTGGTTTCCGGGCGACCTCGGGGCCGATCATCCAGAAATCGGGCGATCTGGCGGCCATCCTGACCAACCTGCAACCGAGGGACGTTCTGTTCATCGACGAGATTCATCGCCTGCAGCCCTCGATCGAGGAGGTTCTCTATCCCGCGATGGAGGATTTCGTGCTCGACCTGATCATCGGCGAGGGGCCCGGGGCGCGATCGGTGCGGATCGACCTGCCGCGGTTCACGCTGATCGGCGCGACCACGCGTTCCGGCCTGCTCGCCAATCCGCTGCGCGACCGGTTCGGCATTCCGCTCCGGCTCGTCTTCTACACGCCGGAGGAACTGACCCTGATCGTCACCCGCGCCGCCACGCTGCTGGAGATGGACATCACGGCGGATGGCGCGGCGGAAATCGCCCGCCGCTCGCGCGGGACACCGCGGATCGCCGGCCGGCTGACGCGGCGGGTGCGCGATTTCGCCGCCGTCGCGGGCACGGCGAGGGTCGACCGCGCGGCGGCCGACGCGGCGCTGACGCGGCTCGACGTCGATCAGCGCGGGCTCGATGCGATGGACCGGCGCTATCTCCGCCGCATCGCCGAGCACCACAATGGCGGGCCGGTCGGTATCGAGACCCTGGCCGCGGCACTGTCCGAACCGCGCGACACGCTCGAAGACGTGATCGAGCCCTTTCTCATCCAGGAGGGGTTCGTGATCCGCACCCCGCGCGGTCGAATGCTCGGGCGCGAGGCCTGGGCGCATCTCGGCCTGCTGCCGCCCACCGCTGCTCCCGGCCAGTCGGATCTGCCGTTCGACCCATGAACGACGTCGCGAACATGCTGGAAAATGCGCTTCGCGGCGGCGAGCATCGGCTCGGCGTGCGGATCTATTTCGAGGATACCGATGCGGGCGGCATCGTCTATCACGCCAATTATCTGCGTTACGCCGAGCGGGCGCGGTCGGAAGCCCTGCGTTCGCTGGGGGTGCCACACGCGGAAATGGTAGATGTCCACGACCGGATGTTCGTAGTGCACCGCGCGGAAATCGACTATGAGCGGCCCGCGCGACTCGATGATCTGATCACCGTCGTGACCCGTGTGCGGCAGGTTGCCGCAGCGCGTGTCGCGCTGGACCAGACGATCCGGCGCGACGCCATTACGCTGGTGCGAATCAGGCTGCAGCTCGCCTGCGTCGATCGGGCGAGCGGGAGAGCGGCGCGCCTGCCGGCGGAGATGCGCGCCGCCCTCGTGCGGATGCACGATGACGCTGTCGCGGGCGGCAAAACAGAAGACGGCCTGGCGGCCGTGGAAGGGGACTGAACGTGGATCAGGCTGTGAATACTGCCGGGCTCGCGGCGCCTGGCACCAACCTCTCGCTGCTGGGCATGTTCCTGCATGCGGGTTTCGTGGTGCAGGTCGTCATCGTGCTGCTGCTTGCGGCCAGCGTCTGGGTCTGGGCGATCATCATCGAGAAGTCGCTCAGCATCCGCCGCGTCAACCGCGAGGCCAACGCGTTCGAGGACAAGTTCTGGTCCGGCCGCAGCCTGGATGAGCTTTACGACCAGGAAGGCGCGGAACCGGGCCATCCGATGGCGGCCGTTTTCGGCGCCGCCATGGGCGAATGGCGCCGTTCCAGCCGGATCGCGGGCGCCGACGTGGTGCGCTCCAGCGTCGCCGAACGGATCGACCGGGCGATGGGCGTCACGACGATGCGGGAAATGGAGCGCCTTGAGCGCTACATGGTGTTTCTGGCCTCGATCGGCGCGGTGGCCCCGTTCGTCGGCCTGTTCGGCACGGTCTGGGGCATCATGCACTCGTTCTCGGCGATCGCGGCGATGCACAACACCAATCTCGCCGTCGTCGCGCCCGGCATCGCCGAAGCGCTGTTCGCCACCGCGATCGGCCTCGTCGCGGCCATTCCGGCCGTGCTTGCCTACAACAAGCTGTCGACCGATCTTGCCCGCCTGGCCGCGCGCCTCGAGGCCTTCGGCGCCGAGTTCAGCGCGATCCTCTCCCGCCAGGCCGAGGAGCGCACCTGACCATGGCCGGCGGTCTGCTCGATCGGAAATCCGGCGGAAGGCGCGGTCGTTACCGGCCCATGGCGGAAATCAACGTCACCCCCCTCGTCGACGTGATGCTCGTCTTGCTGATCATCTTCATGATCACGGCGCCGCTCATCACCTCCGGCGTCACCGTCAATCTGCCGCACGCCAACGCGAAGCCGGTCAATACCGACGCGACGCCGATCACCATCTCGGTGAAGGCTGATGGCTCGGTGTATCTGCAGAACTCGTCGGTCCAGCTCGACAATCTGGTTTCGACGCTGCAACAGATCGCCAAGCACAACACCGACCGCCGCATCTTCGTGCGTGGAGACACGGCAGTGCCCTACGGCACGATGCTGAAGGTGATGGCCACGATCACCAATGGCGGGTTCACCAAGGTCGCGCTGCTCGCCCAGCAGCCGACGGCCACGAAACGCTGAGCCAGCCGGAACGGGATCACCGGCAGGCGGATGGATTGAGACGGGATCGACCCATGGAACCTGAGCTTCGGCGCGGTGCGATCGTCTCGGGAATCGCTCATCTGGCGATCATTCTGCTGCTCGTCGCCGTCCTGCCGACGGAGAAGCTGAACGCCCCGCCTTCCGAGGCGGTCGATGTCACGCTGGTCGGCAACGCGGCGCCGCAGCAGGCGCTCCACAAGGGCAAGGTGGCGGCGCCGGCGGACACGAAGGTGGTCCACAAGGCCCATCTTGCCGTCCAGAAACCCAAGCCTCAGCCGAAGGTCGCACCGCCGCCGCCGCCGCCGCCGCCGCCGCCCGCGCCCCACGCGGCGCCGAAGCTGCCGCAGCCGCCAGCGCCCCCGCCCCCTCCCCCGCCGCCAACCCCGGCACCGACACCGATTCCCACACCGCCGCCGCCGCCGCCGCATCCGCCGCAGAAGCAGACGCCGCCGAAGCCGGCGAAGAAACTGCCGCTGCCCCCCAAGAAGACGCCGCCGGCGCCCGCGGAAAAGAGCCCGACCAGCCAGAAGCACGAGGTGAAGACCCCCGTGCCGATGAGCCAGTCCGTGCTCAACACGCTGGCGAAGCTGCGCGCGCTGCAGAAGCAGAAGAAGCCGCCGACCGCGCGCTACAATCCCGAGCGCGGCGGCGCGCCGAATGGCGGCGGCACGAAGATGAGCACGGCGAATTCCGGCCTTTCCGCCTCGCAGCGGGATGCGATCGGCAACGAGGTCCGCCCGTGCTGGGGCATCGACGCCGGCGCGCCGGGCGTGCAGAAATTCAGCGTCCTGCTACAGGTCGTGACCGATGCGGGCGGCGTCGTGCGGGAAGCCCGGGTGGCGCCCGCCGACCAGGGCAAGATGAGCGATCCGCTCTTCGCCGCCTTCGCCAACCGCGCCGTCGATGCGGTTAAGAACTATCAATGTGCCAAGCTGCCGTTGCCGTCCTATATGCTCGGCTCGGTGCATACCTTCATCTTCAGGTTCACTCCATAGTGTTCGAAGCGTTTCAGGATAGAGGTTCTTCATGACGATCCGCCGTCCGTCGCCCGCCCACCATCCGCGCGTTCCCGGAACCCTGGTCGAGCGGCTGCCGCCGCTGTCCCGCCGGTTGATGATCGGCGCCGGAGCCGCGGGGCTGATGCTGCCCGGGCTCGCCCGCGCGCAGAATGCCGCGAACGGCCCGAGCGATGCGATCAACGTCTCCGGCGCGCATAACGCGCCCATCCCGATCGCCCTGCCGGCCTTCACCGATGCAAGCGGCAATACGTCGGATATCGGCGCCCAGATCACCCAGGTCGTCACATCGGATCTCGACCATTGCGGCTTGTTCAGCGCGATCGATCCCACCAGCTTCGTGCCGAATTCGGTGGTCAACAGCGTGCCGGTCTGGAACAACTGGAGCATTCTGGGGGCGCAGGCGCTTGTGACCGGCCAGGTGACGAGCCCGGGCGCGGGGCAGATCCGCGTCGAATACCGGCTCTGGGGCATTTCGCAGCAGAAGCAGTTGCAGGGGACGGCCTATACCACGGCATCGGGCAACTGGCGGCGGATCGCCCATATCATCGCCGATGACATCTATCAGCAGATGATCGGCGAAAAGGGCTATTTCGACACGCGGGTTGCGTTCATATCCGTCTCGGGCCCTCCGACCAGCCCGATCCGTCGCATGGCGCTGATGGATTACGACGGCGCGAATGTCCGCTTCCTCACCTCGGGCCGCAACATGGCGCTCTCGCCGCAGTTCAACCCGACGCGGCAACAACTCGCCTTCGTCAGCTTCGAGAACAATCGCCCGCAGGTCTATCTGTTCGACCTGCAGACGGGCGCGCGCACCAATATCGGCTCGTTCGGCGATATGAGCTTCGGCCCGCGTTTCAGCCCCGACGGCTCCGCGCTGCTGTTCTCGATATCGAAGGGCGGCGGCGCGATGATCGTGAAATACGACCTGGGAAGCCGGCGAATGACCCAGCTGACCGACGCGAACTCGATCAACGTCACCCCGTGCTACAGCCCGGATGGCACCAAGATCGTGTTCAACTCGGACCGCGACGGCTCCGGCGACCAGCAGCTTTTCGTCATGAATGCCGACGGATCGAACGTCCAGCGGATTTCATACGGCCATGCGCGCTATGCGGAGCCGGATTGGTCGCCGCGCGGCGATGCGATCGCCTTCACCCGCCTCGACTCGAGCGGTTTCGGCATCGGCGTGATGAAGCCGGATGGCTCGGGCGAGCGGTTGCTGTCGCAGGGCTATCTGGAAGAGGGGGCAACCTTCTGTCCCAACGGCCGGGTGATCATGTTCTACCGGCAGAGCCCGCTCAGGGTCGGGAACGTATCCCATCTCGTCACGATCGGCGTCGACGGTTTCAATGAGCGCATCACGCCGACGCCAACGAATGCCGAGGACCCGTCCTGGGGGCCGCGCCTTTCATAAACTCCGGGCGGGGGCGCCTGACCAGGTCGGATCGCCTGCTTGCGTGATATGGCAAATGGGGCCGGTTTCCCGGACAGGAGACCTCCGGACCGCATGGCGCAGGGTTCCCGGTCCGTTCAGGAAGACGGGCCTGCAATCGGGATTGGCGCGCGGCGATAGGCCGCGAGATTCCGGCCCGCCATGCCGCCGGCAATGGCGCCGGGCACGGTAATCCGTGACGCCGGGCCACCTGGCTGTGCGGTTGCGGGCAGGAGCGTCGGCGAACCGTGCAACGGCGCGAAGGCAAACGCGCCGGGTGCGAAGCGGCGAATTGCCACGGCACCCGGCGCGGGCTTCGACATCTGCGGCAGCGCCTTGCCGGCGGGCGAGGCGCCCGCGGATCCCGGCCCCCACACACGAGGCGCCGCCGATGGCTGCGCGACCGGCGCGAGAGGCGGCGTCATGGCCGTCTGCACCAGCGGCAGGCCGCTCGGTTGCCCGCCGGTCTGTCCCTGCCAACGGGCAAGAACCTGCCTCGCATAGGGTGCGCCGATCGACGGCGTCTGCGAGTGATAGGCGGCGATCGCCTGCTCCCAGGTGCCCAGTTGCGCCTTCAGCCGGGTGAGGAAGTCCGCCGCATAGAAGACGTTCGCCATCGGGTCGAACGCCTGCACGAGGTTGGTGAACGCGTGGGGGTGCTGCTGGATGTTCACCTGCATGCAACCGATGTCGAGCGAGGTCACGCCCTGCTGCAGAAACGACTGCGCCGCGGCGATCGCTTCGGCCTCGGTCTGGTACATGTGGCCGGCGCCATTTGCATCGATGGTCCAGGGCCAAGGCGCCAGCTGGCCGGTCACACGATCACGGCGGCCGCTTTCGACGGTTCCGACGGCACGCAGCAGCCCGACCGGAGTGTGCTTGTCGGACTCCGCCATGATGACGGCGGCCTGACAGAGCAGCGATGGATCCACGACCGGCGCCGACGCAGGCAACTCGCCGGTCGGCAATGCGCTGGCCGGCCGAATGCCGGACAGGGCGAATACCGCAAATGATGCGACAAGGGTTTTGGTCAGGCGCCGCTGCATGCGCGCAATATCCGGCAGAACGGTTAATTTGCCGTTATTTTCGCGCGCTTCATCGACCCCGGAGCTGACACGACGTCGGCAACGGCAAGCGCCGCAAAGCTTGCGATGCTGCACTGCAAAAAAGTTCTTGCATATCCCCGCTCGGATGACTATAAAAAGCATCAGCAACACAGCGATCCGTTCGCTCTGTTTGCTTTCTTGGACGTTTCCTCCCTAAACTTGGCGGCACGCAAGTGCCGCCATTTTTTTTGATCCATCAAGAAATCGGCTCGTGCGGCTGGGGCCGTTCACTTCGGCGCTTCCATTCTCTAAAGTCGCGAACGAAGGAGTGCCCGATGCTGAATACCAGCCCCGATTTCAAGGAAAATTCCCGCCGCGCGATGCAGGACGCGGGATTGCAGAAGGCGCTCGACCGCGCTCGCAAGCCCTTCGCCCAGACCCGCGCGGCCGCGGTCGCCCGGCTGCCCGAGTTCGAGACCCTGCGGGAAACCGCGAAGGGCATCAAGAACCATACGCTCGCCCATCTCGATTTCTACCTGGAGCGTTATGCGGAGCAGGTCGAGGCCCATGGCGGGCAGGTTCACTGGTGCCGCACCGCCGAGGACGCGCGCAATGCCGTGCTCGACATCTGCCGCCGGGTGGGGGCGAAAACCGTCACCAAGGGCAAGTCGATGATCTCCGAAGAGATCGGGCTGAACGAGCACCTCGCGGAAAACGGCGTCCGCCCGGTCGAGACCGATCTCGGCGAATACATCCTGCAGATCAGGGGCGAGGCGCCGAGCCACATCATCGGCCCGGCCTTCCACCTCAACCGCGAGGACTGGGAAGCCAGCTTCCGCGCCGCCCATACCCATCTGCCAGCCGACCGGGTGTTTCACGAAAAGCGCGACATCCAGGCCGAGGCCCGAGCGGTGCTGCGCGAGCAGTTCATCGCCGCCGATGTCGGCATCACCGGCGCCAATTTCCTGATCGCGGAAACCGGCAGTTCGGTGATCGTCACCAACGAGGGCAATGGCGACCTCACGCAAACCCTGCCGCGCGTGCATATCGTGCTCGCCAGCCTGGAAAAGATCGTCCCCACCCTTGAGGACACCGTCTCGCTGCTGCGGGTTCTGGCGCGCTCGGCCACCGGACAGGAATTCTCGGTCTACACCACCTTTTCCACCGGCGCGAAACGCCCCGGCGACCCCGACGGGCCGGAGGAATATCACGTCATCCTGCTCGACAATGGCCGCTCGAACATGGTCGGCACCGAGTTCCAGGACATGCTGCGCTGCATCCGCTGCTCGGCCTGCATGAACCATTGCCCGGTCTATCTCACCGTGGGTGGCCACGCCTATGGCTCGATGTATTCCGGCCCGATGGGCAGCGTGCTGACCCCGGCCATCTTCGGCGCCGACCAGGCGCATCTGCTGCCCACGGCCTCGACCTTCTGCGGCAAGTGCGAAAGCGTCTGCCCGATGAAGATTCCGCTCACCGGCATGATGCGCCACTGGCGCGAGCGGGCCTTCGAGCGGCATCTCGCACCGGCGACCACGCGCTATGGCATTCGCGGCTGGGGGTTCGTCGCCCGGCGCCCCGGGCTTTACCGCAGCGTGTCGCGCATCGCGGCATGGGGACTCGGGGTCATGGGGCGCAAGCGCGGCCGCTTCGGCTGGCTGCCGCTCGCCGGCGCCTGGACCGCCGCGCGCGACATGCCCGCCCCCGAGGGCGAAACCTTCTTCGCACGCTATGCACGGGAGCAGCGCAGCCGATGAAACAGGACAACCAGGCCCAGCGCGCGGCGATCCTCGGCACGATACGGCGCGGCCTCGGGCGCGGCACGCTGCCCGCCGACCAGGCGGCGATGCTCCGCACCCGGCTCGATGCCCACCCGCGCCACACGATCCCCGCCCGCGTCGCGCTCGACCATGACGCGCTGATCGAGCTGTTCATCGCCAATGCGACCCGGGAATACGCGACCGTTCAGCGCCTTGCCGACATGGCGGACCTGCCCGCCCATATCGCGGGCTACCTGCGCGAGCAGAACCTGCCGGCGGAGTTGGTGATCGCGCCGCATCCCGATCTGGAGGCGGCGAACTGGAACGATGCCCCGCTGCTCGCCCATCGCTTCGGCCGCGCGCAGCCGAGCGACATGGTTTCGGTGCAGCGCGGTTTCGCGGCGATCGCCGAAACCGGCACGCTGATGCTGCCTTCCGGCCAGCGCTCGCCGACCACGCTCAACCTGCTGCCGGATACCGAAATCGTCGTGCTCCGCGAGTCCGACGTGGTCGGGCCGTATGAAGACGCGTTCGACCGGCTGCGCCAGGCCGGCGGCATGCCGCGCAACGTGATGCTGGTCACCGGGCCGTCGCGCTCGGCCGATATCGAGCGCACGCTCGAACTCGGCGCGCATGGCCCGCGACGGCTGCACATCGTGCTGCTCGGCGGCGCAGGCGGGGATGGCGCGCAGGGCTAAACCCCTCCCGGCCGCCGATCTCGAGGTCTGGACGCGCTATCTGCGCCATGTCCGCCCGCTGCGCGGCGTGCGCGTGCCTGAGCCGCCGCCTCCGGACAAGCCCGGCAGCGTCCGGCCGGAGCCCGAGGGCGTGCGCGTCGTTGCTGCGCCGGCACCGCCCCCGGCCTTGCCGCAGCGCCGCCCGGGCGTGGCGATCGGCGTGGCGCCGCCGGGGCTCGACCGCGCGACCTGGGCGAAATTCCGCGCCGGGCGAATCGCCCCCGAACGCACGCTCGACCTGCACGGGATGACGGCGGCCGCGGCACATGTCGCCGTGAACGCGCTGATCGCGGGCGCGGTGTCGCGCGGGATGCGCTGCGTCGAGATCGTGACCGGCCACGGACGCCGGACCGGTGGCGAAGGTGTGCTGCGACGCGAAGTGCCGATCTGGCTCAACGACCAGCCCCTGCGCCCGATGATCCTGGCGGTCTGCCATCCGCATGCGGCCAATCAGGGCGCGCTGCGGGTGCTGCTGCGGCGTCTGCGGTCGTGAGGCGGGGCAGATGACGCCGTTCGGCGCCCGGCTGCGCGCGCTGCGGGCCGAACGCAAGATGACCCTGCGCGCCATGGCCGATGGGCTCGGCGTTTCGGCCGCCTACCTCTCGGCGCTGGAACACGGCCGGCGGGGCGCCCCCTCGCCGGGACTGATTCACCAGATTTGCGAACGGCTCGACCTGATCTGGGACGAGGCGCACGAACTCGCCGATCTCGCCCGCGACTCCCGCCCGCGCATCAGCCTGCACACGGGCGGGCTGACGCCGGCGCAGACGGCGCTCGCCAACCGCTTCGCCCGGCAGTTGCGCCACCTTCCGGACGAAACGGTCGCGGCGATCGACGCGCTGCTGCGTGAAACGCCGGCCAGGCCGGCGCCTTCGCTCAGACGGTCGCGATCGGAGTGACCGGCGAACCGACGGCGCCTGGCAGCCGCAGCGGCGGCGCCGTCAGCAGAAAGCGCGTCCGGCCATGCTCGCGCAGCCAGGTGGCCAGCGGCGTCAGGTGCCACAACTCGCCGAGATGGATGCCGTTCTTGAACAGGCAGTGCTCGTGCAGCGGCAGGATCGAGCAACATTCATGCCGGGCTTCCGAGGCCGGGAAGGCCTCGACCGCGTAATTGTCGGCGATCAGGACCGCGAGGCCGCTGTCGCTGATCCATCGCAGGAGCCGTTCGTCGCGGCCATCGAGCACGGCGCAGCTTTCGTGCAGCACGGCCCGGTCGGGCGAGCGGTCCATCTCGAGCACGCGCTGGGCAAAGCCGGTATGGAGGCACACCATGTCGCCGGTCTCGATCGCGATCCGGTCGGCGTCGATCACCCGCATCAACGCGTCATACCCGACCAGAACGCGGGCATCGCCGTAATGGGCGCGCAGGTCGATCATCACGCCCCTGCCCTGCACCCCGTGCGCCGCCATCCGCTCGATGCCCAGGGCGCCAGCGTGGGACGTGCTGTGCAACGCCATGTCCGACTGCACGCCCGCATCCCGGGTTTCGGTCGGGCCGACGATGTCTTCGCCGGCGCGGAAGCCGTTGTAGAAGACCTTCTCGGCCACGCCGTCGCCATCGGCGTCGAACAGGCCGCCGACATGGCTGAGCGCATCCCACTGGGTCGAGTATTGCAGATGGAGAATCGCGAGATCGTCGTTGAACACGTCGGTGCGCGCGCTTTCGGCGCCTGTGAGCGTGCAGTTGAAATTGGGTCGGTCGCCCCGCAGCGTCGGGCGCAGGACCGGCGGATGACGCCGTTCGTTCAGCAGGTTGCCGCCCGGAAAATCGAGCGGCAGGCTGAGGCAGAACACGAGCCCCTCCCGGACCTCGGCCATTCCCTGGAGAACCTTTTCCCGGGTGATCAGGTTGAGACGCCCCCGTTGATCGTCGGGTCCGAAATCGCCCCAGTTCGATCCCTCCGGCCGATGGCGCCAGCGCGGTTCCGTCATGTCATCCTCCCCTACGCGTTCCTTGCTGCCGGAGGTGACTCTCCGGCGCGGCCCATCATGCATGCCCGGACGATCCTGTCAGCACTCTTGCCGATCAGCGCACCGTGCGGCACCATCGGGCCGCAATTTGAGGAGACATCCGAATATGACGATCCATAAGGGGGCCTGTTTCTGCGGTGCCGTCGAAATCGAGGTCAGCGGGGAGCCGGAAGGCATGGGCATCTGCCATTGCCGCTCCTGCCGCTCCTGGTCCGGCGGGCCGGTCAACGCGTTCAGCCTCTGGAAGCCTGAAGCCGTGACGGTCACGAAGGGCGAGGAGAACATCGCCACCTTCGCCAAGACCCCGATGAGCGAGCGCAAGTTCTGCAAGCTGTGCGGCGGCCACATCATGGCGGACCATCCGCCTCTCGGCCTGGTCGATGTGTTTTCGGCAACGATTCCGACGCTCGAGCACAAACCCGCGCTGCATGTGAACTACAGCGAGACCGTGCTGCCCATTCGCGACGGCCTGCCGAAATTTGCCGATTTTCCGGCGGAATTCGGCGGCTCCGGCAACATCATCGCCGAGTGACCGATTGCCGTGGGGCCGGCGCGACCGGCCCCCTCAGTTCACGGTAGCGGATTAAAAGCGGAAGACGCGCAGGACGCTCGGCCCGCCGGAAAATTTTCCGCGCGCCATCTGGAAGCGCAGATAGAGGTAGGCGGCCACCCCGAACACAAACAGCAGCGGCAAGGTGAACACGGCCAGCCAGAACACAATGGCGGCAAATCCCAGCATCAGGCCGAACGCCGCAACGCGCAGCGCAATGACCGCCAGCGATGGATACCGCCCTGGCGGATCGCGAAATTCGCCGGAAATCGTCATATCGATGGTCGGAGCATGGTGCTGCGTCATAGCGCTAAGGTGGCGCGGCAGACGCCTTTCGGCAAGCGCAATCGGCTCACAATGACATGAAGGATTGGCAATCGTCGCAATGACGTGACCGGCAGAGACATTGGTCCATCAAGGGGCCGGCTTGTGCGCCGCGGGGGCGCCTCACCGCCGTTCCGCCCTGGCCCGCGAAATCAAGGCCTCAATACAATGCGACATATGACGGCGCTGCCGGCCTGCTTTCGGCAGGCAGACGAAACCCTGCGATCCATCCCGGTATTTCCTCCGCCCGCATCGGACGAGCGATGCCGTACCCCTGGCCGAACTCGGCGCCAAAGCGACGAGCCATGTCGATGAGTGCGGACGTTTCCAACCCTTCGACCGTCACCGGAATATCCAGCCGCCGCGCAAGTTCCACCAGCGCCTCGACCAGTTTCATGGAACGATGGTCATTCTCGGATATGCCCCGGACCAGGCCCTGATCGATCTTCACCATGTCAAAAGGAAGGTTCCGAAGCCGCATCAAACTGCCGTAACCCGCTCCCAGATCATCCAGCGCCAATTGCACTCCGGCACGATGGAGGGCTTCGATCGCCCGGAGGCCCGCATCGCCACCGCCGATTTCCTGGTCTTCCAGCAGTTCGAGCGTCAGATCTTTCGGATCGAAATCGTGCGTCTCAAGCGCCGCCCGGATCCATCCCGAACAATCGGGATTGCGGAGAGACGTCGGCGGCAGGTTCACCGAAAGATCGACCACGATGCCGAGGCTGCGATACTCTCGAACCGCCTTCATCGCCATATGCATGCCCTCGATGAAAAGCCTGTCGAGATCCTGCTGGCTCAGGATCGGCAGGAACTGGCCCGGGCTGATCAACTGCCCTCCCGGAAGTTCCAGCCGTGCCAAGGCCTCGACCTTGACCACCCGCCCCGTTCGCAGGTCGACGATCGGCTGCATGAACATCTGCAAGCCCCCGTCGAACAGACGGCTCCGCCACCTCTGGCGGTCGGCGGCAGGGAGGAGCGCCAGCGACTCATCGCGCGCCTGCTCAATGCCGCGTGCGGCGATCAGGCCGAGCGCCTCCAGGGAGTCGCGCAATACCGGCGCAGAGAACTGATTGGCTATCCGGCCGTAAAGAACCAGAATGGCACGCACGCGACCGCCGGTCTCCGTGATCGGCAGCGCCGCGGCGCTTTGAATTCCCGCCTCGGCGAGGGGCCTGTCATTTGCGTCAGTGTCACGAGCGCCAAGGAACTCCTCCGCCGCGCCATGGACCGGCTCTCCCGAAAGCCAGGCCTCGGCAATGGGATGCCCATCGAGTTCCTTGAGGCTGCGCCCGTCCAGACGCAGCCGCGGTTGCCGTTTCATGGTTGCACGATGAGCCGCGCTTTCCGCTTCGATAACGAGCAGGCCGTCGACACCTTCGGTGTATATGGCGCTGAAGGCGACGAAGGGCCAGGTTTCCATCGCGCCGATGATCGAGTCGCAGACATCGACGCCGCGCGTCTGCCCGCGCGTTTCCAAGGCCAGTGCGCCGAGTGTCCTGTGAATTTCATGGCGCAACCGCGCCGCGGCATCCTGCTGGGTCTCCATGTCGAATTCGCAACGTTGCAGGATGATATCCAGATATATCTGGCGCTGGCTGACGCGCCCCGGAATCTGCTGGCTCAGTACCGCAATGCGCTGGTAGAGGCCGCTGGTCGCACTCGTCAGCGCACTGATATCGATCCCCAGCGCGACATGCATGCGGCCGACCCGCAACGCCTCGTCCCGATGGCGCTCGCGCGTCAATTCCGGATCGAGCAACATTGCGACATGGCGCCGGAGTCCATTTTCGAGCCTTCTGGCACGTTCTGTGCCGAGCGACTGGATGATGGGGACATTCCGCGCGTCCGCCGCGAAATCGTCGAATACTCCGGCGGCCAAATCGGGGATCAGATGATTGAGAAAGCGCCATCCCCATCCGAGCATGGCATGGTATTCCGGCGAATAGGGGTCGAGATCCCGGCGCCTGATACCGTATTGGCGTTGAATTTGGCCGAAAATGGACACCTCGGCCCGGCCGAGCAACGCCGCCGCCGATCCCGTATCGGCCGGGTAAAGGGCGCTTCCGAGAGAGAGTTTCAGGGTCTCCGCAACCCCTGCCGATATGTCGAACGGCGTTTCGACAACCGCCAGCGCCGCATCGATCCGCGCATGTATCTCGCGCTCCAGGATGCCGACATGAACGAATGCGAAGGAATCCGCGCCGACACGGGCCAGAAGCCGAGCATCCGGCAGCGCCCTGAGGCGTTCGGCAAGGGCGCGCAGAATCCTGTCGCCCGCCTTCCGGCCGTGCCTGGCATTGATTTCCGTGAAGCCCTCGATATCAATCACGATGACAGCCAGTTGGCGGCCGGAGCCGAGGGCATCGCAGAGCCCGGGGATCCGTTCCTCGAACATCGCGCGCGTGCTCAGACCCGTGGCCTCGTCCGTCGTTCGGACCCGCTCGATTGCCTCGGCGGCCCGCTGCTCGCGGCGGCGGCCTCGATCGACAAGCAGCACCAGAAGCGCCATAACCCCGACAAAGAGCGCCTCGACGGCCCAGCGGAGACGACCTGTCCGGACCCAATCGTCGAAGACGACATTTCGGGGCCAGCCCGCGGCAATTTCCAGCGGCAGGCCCGGCACCGGCACGATGCCGGCTCGACCGCGGACGAGAGGTCTGCCGCCTGCCTTCCCGGCAACGCCCGTGTCCCGCTTGTTAAATTCGCTGAAATCGAGCCGGCCGGATCGCCAGGTGGCAAGCTCCCTGTGGTTTCTCAAATCGATCACGGAGAGCGCAAGCGGTGTGCGCAAGCGGTTCGGAAAGGCGAAAAGCCGATCGAGCCTGTAGGGTGTGCCAACGAAATACCGCGTTCGCCCGTCTGGACCCGATGCGCGATACCGCATCGTTATGGCGTAACTATGCACACGGGAGGCAAAGCGCGGCCGCCCCAGCAGATATCCGGCATGGGCTGGCAGGGGTGTGAACCCCGATGCCATCGTGATCGGTCGCTTCGGTTGCCTGATCGTCGACCAGATGATGCGGTTACCGTCCGGCGACTGCACGTTGAACGCATAAAGGCTCGGATGCAGTGCCATGAAGCGGAAAAGAGCGTGCATCGTTCGCGGCGATGGAGATATCGTCCCGTCCGGCTGCGGGGCAAGAAGGCTGATCGCGATGAATTCCAGTTCGGTAAACTGGTTGAACAGGCGCCGCGCGATCGTGCCTGCATATTCCGTCGCGACCGTCTTTGCCTGCGCCCGGATGCCGTTCGCAACATCCTCGAATTCGAACCGCTCGAATGCGCCACAGATCAGAACGACGAGTGCGACAGCAATCCAGAGAAAGCCAACCGCGCCCCTCGACCAGGCGGCCTTGTTAGTACGCATGCATCACAAACTTCCCGATATCGGGGTTATTCTGATCGAAAAATATTAATGCGTAGTATAGGCAGGTATGCTGCCTTTTCCGGTCCCTGGTTCGGCGGCGGCGGGGATTGGTACCCGCCGAAAGGCCTGGCACCGCCGGTCATGAAATCTGCCGTTGATGTCCGCCGTCGCCCGGACCGTTCACGGTCTGGCGGCACGGGCGGCCTGCCGCCTCAATGCGTGACGTAGAGGTAGCCCGAGACGCTGAGCAGCGAGAGCACCGTGGAAGCGAGAATGACCTTCGATGTCATTCCCGCCTCCCGCCGATAGTACTCGGCCAGCATGAAAGGCCCGGTGCCGGTCGGCAATGCCGCCAGAAGGACTGCCGTATGCGAGAGAGCGGCCGGCAGTTCGAATACGAAACTGGCCAATACCCAGGTCAGCGCCGGCTGGAGGACAAGCTTGAATCCGACGAGCAGGCAGGCGGGCGCCGCATCTGGCTTCGTATCCCGCTGCTCCGCAAGGAAAAGGCCAAGCGCCACCAAAGCGCACGGTGACGCCGCGCCACCCAGCAGTTTCAGGAACGTCTCGGCGGCGGATGGAATCGCAAGCCCGGCGATCGGCACGACGGCACCTGCCATTGGTGCGACCAGAAGAGGATTCCGCCCGAGCGACCGCACGACTTTCAGGACCATGCGGGCCGGGCGCTGCTCCGTTTGCAGGCCGATTTCGATCAGCACGATCGCGGCTCCGAACAGGACGCAGACGGTGATCATCGTCGCGACCAGGGTCGGCCCGAGCGCATTGCGGCCGATGGCGACCGCCACCAGCGGAAACCCGATGAAGCCGACATTCGCATAGCCCGCATTGAGTCCGTCGATCACCGCATCGGCCAGATGCAATGGCCGCTTCAGGCTCACCAGGATCGTCAACGCGAAGACGGCAAGGCATCCGAGTGCGAACACGGCGATAAAGCCCGGCTGCCAGATCTCCGACAAACGGGCATGCGCGACGATATCGAACAGTAGCGCCGGCAATGCGAGATACACGACGAAGCGGTTGAGTTCGGTCGTCGCATTCGAACCAAGCACGGCGAGGCGCCGCGCCAGCCAGCCGACGAAGATCAAGGCAAAGACGGGGATGACGATGATGAGGGTCGACAGCATGGCGGGCATGTAGACTCATCGATTGATACTGTCTAATACCGATTAACGTCCCGATTGATGCTTATTCGGTATCATGCCCGATATCCGCCAGCTGCGTTACTTCATCGCACTCGCCGAGACGCTCCATTTCGGGCGCGCAGCGGAGCGGTTGAACCTTACCCAACCGCCGCTCAGCAGGCAGATCATGGCCCTTGAGAAGGATCTTGGGGTGCGGCTCGTCGATCGGCATTCCCGCCATGTGCGCCTGACGCAAGCGGGCCTTCGTTTTGTTGCCGAGGCGCGCGAGATCGTGACCCTCTTCGATCGGGCGTGTCGCAACGCACGCCGCGCGGCTTCCGGCGAAATAGGCGAACTCTCCCTCGGCTTCATGATGCATGCCGCCCAAACCATCGTTCCGAAACTGGCCCGCCGGGTCATGACCGACCTGCCGGGCGTGGAATTACGTTTGCGGGAGGTGATGCCGAACATATTGGTCAGCGATCTGATGGCGGGGCAACTCGACCTCGGCGTCATGTTTCCGCCGCCGCCGGTGCGCGGGCTCGAAGTCCGGCCGGTTTATCGGGAGCGGCTTTGCGTCGTCCTTCAGGCCGGGCATGAACTGGCGGCGCGGAGCCTGATCTGCCGCGACGATCTGGTAAACCTGCCGCTGATCCTCACGCCCGCCGAAACCGCGCCCGCCTTGCGCAACGTGATTGAAGAGTATTGCCACGCGGGGGGATTCAGACCGACGATCCGGGTAGAGACCCAGTTGCAGACGACAATCGTCAGCCTCGCGGCCGAAGGGATCGGCGCCGGCCTCGTGCCGGTTTCGGTGAGCAGACTGGCCCCTTCGGGCGTGCAGTTCTGTGAATTGGAGGAGGCGCCGACGATTGATCACGTCCTTGCCTGGTGTGCGGCCAACATGAATCCGAGCCTGAAACTGTTCCTGGCGATGACTTTCCCCGAATCAGGTGATCCGGCCATCCATCGTTGAGAGGCTACAATCGCCCCTGCCGGCACAAAGGCGGATGTCGAGGCATCTTCCGACCGGTTCGAATGCCGTGCGTTGTGGCCTGGATGTCCCGTCATGCCGGCAGAACGATTGCCGAACTGAAGGCGCGGCCGCGACCCGGTGCCCTGGCCTATTGTTCGCCGGGCGCCACTGCGGAATAATGTTTCGCGGCCTGTGTATCACCGAACACGGCGCCATACACGACAGCCGCGATAAAACTCGTGGAAATCACGAGCACGATGGCGATCCCGAATAACTGTCCCCGCGACAGACGCTGCATGATGGGCTGAATTATAACGTCAGTCCTTTCCGATCAGACAGTCCCCGGGCAATCACATCTTGATCATCCACGACATGCTGGCCGACAGCACCGTCGAACGGGCTTCGCCCGCCCGAAATTCCATTCCGCCAAGCAGCCACTAGCGCAAATGCGCCAATGCATGTCACGGAATGCATTCCGGATACCATCAGCACTCCCGGCAGCGGACCGGACCGCTCCAGCCGCGGTCACACGTCGAGATTGGCGACCTTGAGCGCATTGCCGACGATGAATTCCCGGCGCGGTTCGACGACATCGCCCATCAGGGTCGAGAAGATCTGGTCGCTGTCCTCGGCGTCGCCAATCCGCACCTGCAGCAGGCGGCGGGTCGTGGGATCGAGCGTGGTCTGCCAGAGCTGGTCGGGATTCATCTCGCCCAGCCCCTTGAACCGCTGGATCGACAATCCCTTGCGCCCGATGCCGAACAGGGTTTCGATCAGGCTGGACGGGCCGCGGACCGGCTGCGCCGCGGTTCCGTGCGCCAGTTGCGGCGCGGTCGCGAAGCGCGCCTCGAGGCGGCCGGACCGCTCGGCGAGCCAGCGCGCATCGGATGAGCGCAGCATCGCGAGATCGATCGTGTGCCGCTCGGCAACGCCGCGCACGGTCCGCGCCATGGTGACACCCTGGGCATCCACCGCGACCATCCAGCCGCGTTCGTTCGGCAGCGAAATCGCATCGAGCCGCGCCGCGAGCACGGGCGCCAGATCGCCGGCGGCCTCGGGCGTCGCCCCGAGCAGTCCGGCGATGGCGGCCTGTTCGACATAGGCCACCGGAATATCCCGCGCGAGATCGGCGATCCGCCGCGCCGCCTCGCGCATGAACGGCAGTTCGGCCGCGAGGTCCACACCCTCGATCGCCACCTCGGCCAGCGCGCGCTCGAAGAGGTAGGCCTCCATCGCGTCGTCGTCCTTCAGGTAGCGCTCCTCGTTCCCGCGCTTGACGCGATAGAGCGGCGGCTGCGCGATATAGAGGTGCCCGCGCTCGATCAGCTCGCGCATCTGGCGGAAGAAGAAGGTGAGCAGCAGCGTGCGGATATGCGAGCCGTCGACGTCCGCGTCGGTCATGATGACGATGCGGTGATAGCGAAGCTTCGAGATGTCGAACCCGCCCTGCTCCGGCTCGGCCGGGCCGATGCCGGTGCCGAGGGCGGTGATCAGGGTGCCGATTTCCGCGGAACCCAGCATCCGGTCGAACCGCGCCCGCTCGACATTGAGGATCTTGCCCTTCAGCGGCAGGATCGCCTGGGTCTTGCGGTCGCGCCCCTGCTTGGCCGAGCCGCCCGCCGAGTCACCCTCGACGATGAAGATTTCCGACTTCGCCGGGTCGCGTTCCTGGCAGTCGGCCAGCTTGCCGGGCAGGGTCGAGATGTCGAGCACGCCCTTGCGGCGGGTGAGTTCGCGGGCCTTGCGCGCGGCCTCGCGGGCGGAGGCGGCGTCCATCACCTTCTGGGCGATCAGCCTGCCTTCCTTCGGGTGCGTCTCGAACCAGTGTTCCAGCGCATCCGCCACCGCCGCCTGCACCAGCGGCTGCACCTCGGAGGAGACGAGCTTGTCCTTGGTCTGCGACGAGAATTTCGGGTCCGGCACCTTCACCGAAAGCACCGCCGTCAGCCCCTCGCGCATGTCCTCGCCGGAGAGCGAGAGGCTGTCCTTCTTGCCGAGGCTCTCCGCGTATTTGGAAACCACGCGCGTCAGCGCCGAGCGGAAGCCGGCGAGGTGGGTGCCGCCGTCGCGCTGGACGATGTTGTTGGTGAAGCAGAGCATCGTCTCGTGATAGGTGTCGTTCCAGGCGAGCGCGAACTCGACCTTGATGCCGCCCGGCGCATCGTCCTTGAACGCGGTAACCGGGGGCGAGAACAGCTGTGTCTTCGCGCGGTCGAGCCAGGAGACGAATTCGACGAGGCCGCCCTCGTACCGGAAATGCGCCTCCTGAACGGCGCTGTGCCGCTCGTCGCGCAGGTTGATCGTCAGGCCGGAATTGAGGAAGGCAAGCTCCCGCAACCGCCGCTCGTAGATCGCGAAATCGAACTCGGTGCGGGTGAAGGTCGCGGCCGAGGGCCTGAACGTGACCGAGGTGCCGGTGCCGTGCTCCGACGCGCCGACCACCGCGAGCGGCGCCACCGTGTCGCCGTTCTCGAAGCGGATGAGGTGCTCCTTGCCGTCCCGCCAGATGCGCACCTCCATCCATTCCGACAGCGCGTTCACCACCGCAGCGCCGACGCCGTGCAGCCCGCCGGACACCTTGTAGGAATTCTGGTTGAACTTGCCGCCGGCGTGCAACCGCGTCAGCACCACCTCGGCCGCCGAAATCCCCTCTTCGGGATGAATGTCGGTCGGGATGCCGCGGCCATTGTCGGTCACCGTCATCGAGCCGTCGCCGTTGAGCACGACATCGACCCGGTCGGCAAAGCCGGCCTGCGCCTCGTCCACCGCGTTGTCGATGATCTCGAAGCCCATGTGGTGCAGGCCGGATCCGTCATCGGTGTCGCCGATATACATGCCGGGCCGCTTGCGCACCGCATCGAGGCCGCGCAGCACGCTGATCGAGGCGGCGTCATAGACGCCGTCGGGCGCGGCGGCCGGGTCTTCGGAAGCGGGTACGGCGGTCGAATCGGCGGTGCTGGTCATGCCGGTCAAGCACTCCATTGGGCGGGAAATCTGACCTCACTCATAGCAGAGCCGGCCCCGATTGCCTAATCGCGCGCGGGCATGGCCGGGCGGCGCGCGGGGGCAAAAATGCCAGACGGTCTGTAAGCCGGGTTCTGTCCACACCCTCGCGGATGCTGGACGGCCATTCATCTGGGACACGCATCGCTGCGTGCCTCGCGCGACCAACCCGGGCGACGAGGCGGAATCCCTCCGCGGCCATGATCGCTCATGCCGCCGGTCGCCCCTATTCGGTCTTGCTCCCGGTGGGGTTTTCCCTGCCGCCCCCGTTGCCGGCGGCGCGGTGCGCTCTTACCGCACCTTTTCACCCTTGCCGGCAGGCCGAGGCGTACCGGCGGTATGTTTTCTGTGGCACTTTCCCTGGGGTCGCCCCCGCCGGCCGTTAGCCGGCACCGTCATTCCATGGAGCCCGGACTTTCCTCCGCGCCGCGAGCGGCACGGCGGCCGTCCAACCGTCTGGCCCGCGCTTCTTGGGCGATCGCCAGCGCCCGGTCAATGGGCGCCGAACAGGGCGCGGATCGCCGCGGCGCGGGCGCGCGTGCCGGCATCCGCCACACCATCGACCCGTTCGGGCCGGAACCGCCGCTGGAACGCGGCCACGACCGCGGCGCGGTCGAGCGCCACGTCATAGCCGATCGCGGCGAGATCGGCGGCGAGATCGTCGCCCGCGGCACCCGCCGCCGCCGACCACAGGCCGATCCCCGCGGCGGCGAGTTGCGGCCAGGGAAACAGCTCGCCAGGGTCCTGCTTGCGGTCCGGCGCGATGTCCGAATGGCCGACCACGTTCCGCGGCGGGATCGGATGGCGGCCGAGAATGCCAAGGCAAAGCTCGATGACCGCCGCGACCTGTTGCGGCGGGAACGGGACATAACCCCATTCATGGCCGGGATTGACGATCTCGATGCCGATCGACCGGTCGTTCAGCCCGCGCGCGCCGCGCCAGAAGCTGATCCCGGCATGCCAGGCGCGGTCCCGCTCGGGGACCAGCGCGTGAAGGCCGCCCGCCTCGTCGACGACATAGTGCGCCGAAACCTTCGCCGCCGGGTCGCAGAGCCGTTCGATCGCGGCAGCCGCGCTGCGCATGCCGGTATAGTGGAGCACCAGGTGATCGACCGGCATTCCCGCCGGCCGCGCGTCCCGGTTGGGCGAGATCACGCGCCGCGCTCGCGCTTGATGGTGTCCCAGGCGGCGTTGATCCGGGCGACGCGTTCGGTCGCGCGGGCGATGAACTCCGCCGGCACGCCGCGCGCGGCAAGCTGGTCCGGATGGTTCTCGCGCATCAGGGCCTTCCAGTGGGCGCGGATCGCCTCGGTGCTGGACGTGCGGGCGATGCCCAGCACCTGATACGGATCCTCACCGAGATTGCCGCCCGAAGGGTTCGCCGCCCGGGCGCGGGCCGCCTCGCCCAGGCCGAACAGCGCGCCGATCCGCGCCAGCATGTCGGCTTCGCGCGCGTTCACCGGCCCGTCCGCCCGGGCGATGGCGAACAGCGCGCCGAGCACCTGCTCGAGGGCAAGGCGGTTGTCGGCGAAGCTCTCGCCGAGCTGGCGCGCATAGGGCTCGAAGCCGGACGCATCCTCGCGCGCCTGGTCGAACAGGTGCCCGATCGTCGGGATCGCCGCATCCTCGATGCGGAACTGCCGCTTGAACGCGTCGATCTCGGCGCGGACCACCGGCCCGTCGCATTTCGCGAGCTTGGCGGCGAGAACGGTGGCGCCGATGGCGAACACCTGTTCGCGCCGGCCGAGCAGGGCGGCAAAGCGGGCGGAGTCGAGCGGCAGGGCGCGGCCGAGCCGGGCGCCGAGCGAGCCGAGGTCACCGGTATCGGCGGCATGGCCCAGCGCGGCGCCGGCCACGGCGCCGAACGGCCCGCCGACGGCGAACCCCGCGACGCCGCCGATGATCTTCCCCCACACGCTCATGCGCGCAATATCGGCCCGGTTGGCCGGCGGGTCAAAGGGGGGTGGGGCCGGCTCAGTAGCGTCGGAACAGCGCGACCAGCCGCCCTTGGACCTTCACCCGCTCGGCCGGGAAGATGCGGATCTCGTAGCGCGGGTTGGCCGGCTCCAGCGCCGTCGAGTTGCCGCGCCGGCGCAGCCGCTTGAGCGTCACCTCGACATCGTCGATCAGCGCCACGACGATCTGCCCCGTCTCGGCGGTCTCGCCCCGGCGGATGATGGCGGTGTCGCCATCGAGGATCCCGGCATCAACCATCGAATCGCCGGCCACCTCGAGCGCGTAGTGCTCGCCCGGACCCACGAGCGAGGCGGGAATCTCGATTTCGGCCTGGTGCTCGCGCAGCGCCTCGATCGGCTGGCCGGCGGCGATCCGCCCGTAGAGCGGCAGGGTGATGGCCGCCGCCGGATCGGCCGCGCGCGCGCCCTGCAGGCGGGCGGTGAAATCGCCCCGGATCACATTGGGCGCGAAGCCCGTATCCGGCCGGTCCGCCGCGGCATCCGAGGGCAGGCGCAGCACTTCCAGCGCCCGCGCGCGGTGTTTGTGCCGGCGCAGGAACCCGCGTTCCTCCAGCGCGCCGATCAGCCGGTGAATGCCCGATTTCGACTTGAGGTCGAGCGCCTCCTTCATCTCCTCGAAACTCGGGGAGCAGCCCGTCCGGCGCAGATGCTGATCGATATAGACCAGCAGTTCGTGTTGCTTGCGGGTGAGCATCGGGCATTCTCCGGCTTCTTGCCCCGAATGCGCCGCAATGGCCGGGGCCGACAGGACGCTTTTGGGAACAAAACGCTAACATCTGTTCTTAAAGGGCCGATTCGCGCCGCGTCAAGACCTTCGTGACGCTGGCGCGACCCGGCCGAAGGTCAGACGAGAGCCCGCTGATATTGCGGCACGAGATCAACCGGCAGGCCGAAATGCTGCGCCGCGCGGATCGGCCATGCCGGGTCGGCCAGCAGGGCACGGGCGAGGAAGACGAGATCCGCCCGCTCGTTGGCGACGATCTCGGCCGCAAGCTCGGGCTCGCGGATCATGCCGACCGCGCCGGTCGCGATCCCGGCCTCGCGGCGGATGCGCTCGGCGAACGGCACCTGGTAGCCGGGGTGGATCGAGGGAATCCTCTGCTGCGGCGAAATTCCGCCGGTCGAACTGTCGATCAGGTCGACATCGCCGCGGGCGGCAAGCCAGCGGCACAGCGTCACCGCCTGGTCGGCGTCGAATCCGCCCTCGATCCAGTCGGTGCAGGACAGGCGCACGAAGAAGGGCAGGTCGTCCGGCCATTCCGCCCGCATCGCGTCGATCGCCTCCATCACGATCCGCGCGCGGTTGGCGAGATCGCCGCCATAGGCGTCGGTGCGATGGTTGCTGACCGGCGAGAGGAACTGGTGCAGCAGATAGCCATGCGCCGCGTGAAGCTCGACGATGCGGAACCCGGCGCGGCGGGCGCGGGCCGTGGTCGCGGCGAAATCGCCCACGATGGCGGCGATCTCGCCGGCGGTGAGTTCGTGCGGAGCGGGGCGATCAGGCGCGAAGGGCAGCGGACTCGGCGCCACCGGCAGCCAGCCATCCGCCGCATCGGGCGCCACGAACCCGTCGCCCTTCCAGGGCTGGGTCTGGCTTGCCTTGCGGCCGGCATGGGCGATCTGGATCGCCGGCACCGCGCCGCCATATTCGATCAGCGCGACGAGGCGCTTCATGAAAGCCTCGTGCCCGTCATTCCAAAGGCCGAGGCAATGGGCGGTGATCCGCGCCGCGGGCGAGACATGCGTCGCCTCGGTGAAGACGATGCCGGCGCCGCCCATCGCCTTGGCGCCGAGATTCTGGATGTGCCAGTCCTGCCCGAGGCCGTCGATCGCGCTGTACTGGCACATCGGCGAGACAACGATGCGGTTGCGCGCCTCGACGCTGCGGAAGCTGACCGGCTGAAAAAGCTTGGGAATGCGCGCCACGGCAAGACCTTTCGACAATGAATGAAGACGTTTGCCCGGTGAGATGGCGCAGGGAAGGCGGGCATGCAACCGCCGGCCCTTGCCAGGCCGCGCGCCCTGCCGCCAAACCGGGCCATGGCGATTCTCTCGATCCAGTCACAGGTGCTCAACGGCGCGGTTGGCAATGCCGGCGCGGCCTTCATCCTGGCGCGGCATGGCCACGAGGTCTGGCCGCTGCCGACGGTCCTGCTGTCGCATCATCCCGGCCATGGCGGCGCCGAGGGTGGCCCGGTGAAGCCGGCGCGGCTTGCCGCCCTGCTGGACGGGCTCGCCGCGCGCGGCGCCTTCGCGCGGTGCGAGGCGGTGCTGTCCGGATATCTCGGCGCCGCGGCCGCGGTTCCCGTGGTGGGCGAGGCCGTCAGCCGGGCGCGGGCGGCGAATCCGGCGGCGCTCTATGTCTGCGATCCGGTCATCGGCGATGACGGGCGCGCCTACGTGCCGCCGCCGCTGATCGCCGCGATCCGCGAAACCCTGGTGCCGCGCGCCGATATCGCGCTGCCGAACGCCTTCGAGCTCGGCATTCTTGCCGGCACCACCCCCACGGACCGGTCCAGCGCCTTCGCCGCCATGGAGGCGCTTGGCACGAGGCTGGTCGTCCTGACCGGTTTCGCCGGCGCGGATACGGCGCCCGGCATGCTCGACATCCTCGCCATCGACCCGGATGGGCGCCGGCAGATCTCCGTACCCCGCCTCGCCGGGCGGTTCTCCGGCGCAGGCGATGCCTTCGCCGCCCTGTTCATGGCCCATTACCTGCCGTCGCGTCGGCTTGACGCGGCCCTGACCGCCGCTGCGGCAGCAACGACGGAACTGCTCCGCATCACCGCCGCCCTCGGAACGGACGAACTCGCCATCGTCGCGGCTCAGGAGGCGTGGGTTGCGGCCGGATGCGCCGCACGGGATGATGAAAATCCGGCGAGATGAACCATTTGTGTTGATCTGGGCGAAACCGCCGACATAGTCTGGTCTGGAATGAGCCTGTCCGCCGCGCCGTCGTGCGGCGAGGGCGTCCTCGGGAGGTTTGCGATGACAACGATGGCTGCGATACTGAAACGGAAACCCACCGCGCTGATCTCGGTGCCGCCTGAGGCGCGTATCCGCGAGGTGGTCGTCGTGCTGGCGGAGAAGCGCATCGGCGCTGTGGTCGTGCAGTCGCCGAACAGCGACCTGCTCGGGATTCTCTCGGAGCGCGACGTGGTCAGAAGCCTGGCGGCGAACGGCGCCGCGACGCTGGAGATGGAGGCGAGCCAGCTGATGACCCGCGCCCCCACCACGGCGACGCCGTCGACCACGGTTTTCGAGGCGGAAAACCTGATGACCGACGGGCGTTTCCGCCATCTGCCCATCGTCGACGGGGGCAAGCTGGTCGGTGTCGTCAGTATCGGCGACGTGGTGAAGTCGCTGATCGAGACGCAGACGCACGAAGTGCGCAGCCTGCGGGAATACGTCAACGGCAGCGCCTGACCGCGCGGCCGCGCGAGGTCAGCCCGGCGGGGCGAGCGGCTGCGCCTGAACGCTGCTGTTCCCGCCATAGCCGGTATCGCTTCCCGTACCGCTCGTGTAGCCACGAGAGGAAGACATCGGCGCCGGCGCCAGTTGCTGCGGTGCCGCATTGGCCGGCCCTGGCCCGGCTTCGTTCGTGGCCGGCGCCGCCGCGCCGCCGGCCCAGGGCGGATTGCCGAGATTCACCTGCTTCGGCGTCGTGTTCGCGGCGGTGAGAGCGCCAATGCCGCCTCCAACGGCACCGCCGACGAGAACGCCGATCGGCCCGCCGATCAGGCCGAAGGTCGCGCCCGTGGCGGCCCCGCCGGCAGCCCCGCCGCTCATGCGATTGCCGGCATCCGCGCCGCACCCGGCCAGCGTCACCGTCATTGCCGCAATCAGCCCCAGCGTCGTCGCTTGCCGCCGCCTGCGCTTCCAATCCGTCATTGAATGCTCCTTCCCGCGCCGGAGCGTTTCCGGCTGTCGGACCCTACAGCGCGGAATCGTGGCGAAACAAGGTTCGGGCCGAGTCCGGACGATGATTTCGGCGTAATCAAGGACAGGCTGCAACGAGGTCGCGAAGGGCGATCGCCACCGGCCATGTGCCGGAATGATGTGCTAATGGACATCCGGAGGAAGTTCATCCCCGATTCTGCCTGACGGCCCGGCCGGCGCGCCATGGCCAGCGCCCGAGGTTTTGGCACAATTCCTGCTAACTGCCCGATGTCACACGGATCAGCCGCATCGGATAACGGGCGGAACAAGAAGGAGCGGGTCGCCATGACGCGACGTTTATGGACGGTGGGAGCCCTCTCGCTCCCGCTTGCCGGCATCTGTTTGCCTGCAAAAGCGGCAGAATCGGGTTTGAGCGCGGGCGATACTGCCTGGATGTTGGTCAGTTCGGTCCTGGTGCTGCTGATGACCATTCCCGGCCTCGTTCTGTTCTACGGCGGCATGGTCCGCAAGAAGAACGTGCTTTCGATCATGATGCAGAGCGTCATCATCTGCGCGGTCGTTTCCGTCCTGTGGCTCGTGGTCGGCTACAGCCTGGCCTTTTCCAACGGCAACGGCTTCGTCGGCGGGCTGGGCGATGTCCTGCTGGAAAACCTGGCGCGCGACTGGAACCTGCCCTTCACCCTCGGCACGGGGCTGCCCGACGCCGTGCATCTGCGGGTGCCGGAGAGCGTGTTCGTCATGTTCCAGCTCACCTTCGCGATCATCACCCCGGCCGTGATCACCGGCAGCTTCGCCGAGCGGATGAAGTTTTCCGCCCTGCTGATCGTGATGGCCGCATGGTCGCTGCTGGTTTACGCGCCAATCGCCCACTGGGTCTGGAGTCCCGCAGGCTGGCTCTACCGGCTCGGCATCGCCGACTACGCGGGCGGCACGGTCGTCGAGGTGAATTCCGGCATTGCCGGCCTCGTCTGCGCGCTCTATCTCGGCCGCCGCCTCGGTTTCGGACAGGACAACATGATGCCCTGGAACCTGTCCTATGCGGTGATGGGCGCCTCGCTGTTGTGGGTCGGCTGGCTGGGCTTCAATTCCGGCGGCGCCGGCGGCGCCAATCCGAATGCCGGCATGGCAGTGCTGGTCACCCAGATGGCCGCGGCGGGAGCGACCCTGTCCTGGACCGCGGTCGAATGGGCGCATCTCGGCCGTCCCACGGTGCTGGGCGCGATTTCCGGTGCCGTGGCCGGCCTTGTGGCCATCACCCCGGCGGCGGGCTTCCTGCTTCCCGGCCCGGCACTGCTGCTCGGGCTTGCGGCTGGCGTGGTCTGTTTCTGGGCCGTCACCGTCGTGAAAATCCGCCTTCGCTACGATGATTCGCTCGATGCTTTCGGTGTGCATGGTGTCGCGGGCATTCTCGGCACGCTGGCCACCGGCGTGCTCGCCTTCGGCCCGCTTTCGGGCGGCGCGGTCGAACCCGGACTGCACCAGCTGGCGATCCAGGCGCTCGGCGTGGCGGCGACGATGATCTATTGTGGCGTCGTCACCGCCGGCATCCTGTTCGCCACGCAGCGCCTGGTCGGCCTGCGTGTGACCCGTGACGAGGAACGGCAGGGCCTGGATGAGGTGCTGCACGGAGAATCGATCGCCTGACACCCCGCCCGCCGGGAAGGCGGCGCCGCGCCGGCATCCGGCATTTTGACTTGCGGCGCCGAAGCCCGCAGAAGTCGGGTCGAACCCGCCGCCGCGGGATTCCGGTGCGATACGGAGGAACGGAGCCCATGCTCGTCGTCGGCAGCGCGAATATGGATCTCGTGGTGCGGACACGGCGCGCCCCGGATGCGGGCGAAACCGTCATGGGCCTCGATTACGCGACTTATCCGGGCGGCAAGGGGGCGAACCAGGCAGTCGCCGCGCGGCGGGCGGGCGCAACGGTCGCCTTCGCCACCTGCCTCGGCCGCGACGCCCATGGCGATGCCCTCCACGCGACGCTCGCCGCGGAAGGCATCGATCTCTCCCTTCTGCGCCGCGTCGACGCGGCGAGCGGGGTTGCGCTCATCACCGTGGAGCACGGCGGGCAGAACCGCATCGTCGTCGTCCCGGGCGCGAACCAGGATCTGCGGCCCGAGCGCCTGCCCGATCCGGTGCCGGCAGGGCTGCTGCTGGCCCAGCTGGAGGTGCCCGTGGAAACCGTTCTGGCGGCGGCGCGACGAATGAGGGCCGCTGGCGGGCGGACGGTGCTCAACGCCTCGCCGGTGGACCGGCTCGATCCGGCCACGCGGGCCGATCTCCTGGCTGAAACCGACATTCTCGTGGTCAACGAAACCGAAGCGGCCGCCCTCCTGGGCGCCGATTCTCCGGATGCCGCACCGGCCGAGATGGCCCACCGCCTTGCCGCCGGACGGCAGGCGGCCATTGTCACCCTCGGCGCCGCTGGCGTGGTATGGCACGCGGGCAAGGCGGGTAGCCGGGTTGAGCCGCATCGGGTTCCGGTGGTCGATACCACCGCCTGCGGCGACGCCTTCGCCGGCGCGCTGGCTGCCTCGCTCGAGGCGGGCGGCTCGATCGAGGAGGCTGTCCGTTTCGGCAATGCGGCCGGCGCGCTGGCCGCGACACGGACCGGCGCGCAGCCCTCCCTGCCGACCCGCCAGGCCA
This sequence comes from Acidiphilium multivorum AIU301, assembly GCF_000202835.1. Taxonomy (NCBI): domain Bacteria; kingdom Pseudomonadati; phylum Pseudomonadota; class Alphaproteobacteria; order Acetobacterales; family Acidocellaceae; genus Acidiphilium; species Acidiphilium multivorum. The sequence goes on along the minus strand of NC_015186.1, from coordinate 3,497,555 downwards.
TTCTCGACCTGCTGACCCGCGACACATGAAGGAGCGCCCATGCTGCACGGTATCGATCCCATCCTCACCGCCGATCTTCTGCATGCGTTGCGGGCGATGGGCCATGGCGACACGATCGCCATCGTCGACGCGAATTTTCCCGCCGCCACCTGTGCGAGGCGCCTGGTCGCCATGCCGGGCCTCGAGGCCAGGACGGTGTTCCGGGCGGTGCTGAGCGTCCTGCCGGTCGATGATTTCATCCCCTTGCCGCTGCTGACCATGCAGGTCGTCGGCGACGCGGCGGCCGTGCCTCCGGCGGTGGCGGAGTTCCGGCAGATCGCGGCCGGGGCCGGGGTGGGCGCCGAACGCATGGGCACACTGGATCGCCATGGCTTCTACGCCGCCGCGCGGGACAGTTTCGTGATCGTCCAGACCGGCGACCGGCGGCTCTATGCCAACGTGATTGCGACCAAGGGCGTGATCAGGACCTGAACGGCGCCGCTCCAAGCCGCCGAACCGTCTCGGGATCGGGCTGTCCGTCGTACCAGCGGTCGAGATTCGCCTGGCAGGTTTCGTCGCCGCACGCCAGCGCGAACAGGCTCATCGAAGAGCGGAACTTCAGCGCATCGATCGGGCCGAAGATCGCCTCCGGCGAATCGGCTTTGGCCGCCAGCACGAGCGCGGCGGCCTCGCGCAGGCGGGCGCCAAGCAGCGGATGCGCCATGTAGGCGCGGGCTTCCGCCATCGAGCCGATGCCGTAATGCGCCGCCGCCAGCGAGCGGCCGAGCCCGCGCAACTGGGGAAAGACGAACCACATCCAGTGCGTTCGCTTCCGCCCGGCCGCGAGTTCGGCGAAAACCTGCCCGATCACCGGCGCCTGGGCATCGACGAAGCGGGCGAGATCATGGGGATCGTCACCGGGCATCGAGCCGACCCTGCCGCAGGACGGATGGCTCGCGCCCGGCCGAAATCCGGCGCCCCAGCCGCGCGCGGCGCCCGCGGGTATCAGGCATTGCCGCCGCCGAGCTCCGCGCCTTCGCCGTGCGACAGCCCCGGAAGTGCGTGAACATGCGCGTCTCGGGCGCCATGCCGGGTCAGAATGTCCAGGGCACGGCGCTCCTGCTCGGGCGTCCATGTCCGGACCCAGAGCAGAAGGCCGCCTTGTTCCAGCTGGTCCTGCAGCCGCCTGGCTCGGCTGTCGCCGACGAATTTGGCGAGCACACCGCCGATCAGCCCGCCGGTTCCGCCACCGATCGCGGAGGCGATGACCGCCGCTGCCAGCTCGCCGCCCGCGGCAACGATCGGCACCGCGGCAACGACCGCGCCGACATAGAGCAGCCCGCCGATCAGCGCGCCTTCCGCATCTCCGACGGATTCCGGCGAGACGTAGTCTCCGCGCGGTGTTTTAGGATCATCCTCCAGACCGGCAATATTCCGCCGTTCGGTCCGGGGTGTTTCGAATACCGAGGCCTCGGAGGCCAGAAGGCTGATATCGGCTCGGTCGAAGCCTGCCATCAGCAGATCGTCCACGGCGGCCTGGAACGCATCTCGTTCAGTGAAGACGCCAACCGCTTCGCGGATCGTGATGGCCGGCTCAATGGCAGACATGGTCTTTCCTTTCTGAACGATCGATGGACAAACTGGCCCGCCCCGCCGACCGTCGCTGCCGGTTCGCCCCCGACATGCGCCGCCGGGTTGCCTCAAGATCGACTTCGCGACCAGGGACGTTCATCTGTCCTCTGAAATGCTGCGGGTTTCGGTGAGAGGAGACTAGGTCAGCAGAACGGGGAACGGCCAGCCCCCTTGGAGGTGATGGCCAATCGGGTCATGTGTGGACCGTCATCTCGCCCGGCGATGGCGAACTCGGTTCGCATGCGGACGGACCGGGGGCGCGCATGCCTTGTCGCTGCATTGAACCGGCCGCTGCCAGGCTCGTGGTGGTGACGCCGCCGGGCTGATTTCCAGCCAGGCCCACGTCCACCGGCGATACGGCCTCACGCCGTGCATGCCCGCGACTTATCCACCTTATCCACCTTATCCACAGCCCCGTCGCGCGGCGGGCGCGCTGTCCTGCATCCATCGGCCGCGCTAGTAGCGTGTCATGGATATGACCGAGTCCGCGCTTCTCACCGTCTCCCCAAGACTGCCGCCCGCCAATCTCGAGGCCGAACAGGCCCTGCTCGGCGCCCTGCTGGCCAACAACAAGGCCTATGAGCGGGTTTCGGAGTTCCTCGCCCCCGAGCATTTCGCCGATGCGGTGCATGGGCGGATCTACGAGGCGATCGCCCGGCGGATCGAGGCCGGGCAGGTCGCCGACCCAGTCACGCTGCGCGCGACCTTCGAACATTCCGGCCTGCTCGACGATGTCGGCGGCGCGGCCTATCTCGGCCAGTTGCTCACCGCGATGGTCGGGATCATCAATGCCGGTGATTACGGCCGGATCATCTACGATGCCTGGATCCGCCGGCAGCTGATCGAGCTGGGCGAGCTCACGGTCAATCGCGGCTTCGGGTCGGATCCCGAGCTCGACGGCACCGCACAGATCGAGGCGGCGGAGCAGGCGCTGTTCGATCTCGCCACCAAGGGCGGCAGCGAGGGCGCCGCGATGACCTTCGAGACCGCGCTGGCGATGGCGATCGACACCGCCGCCAAGGCCTTCGAGCGCGATGGCAAGGTCTCGGGCCTGACCACGGGCCTCACCGATCTCGACGCCCGGACCGGCGGGTTGCACCCGTCGGACCTGCTGATCCTCGCCGGCCGCCCCGGCATGGGCAAGACGGCGCTCGCGACGAAGATCGCCTTCGGCGCCGCCCAGGCCCTGCTCAACGAGGCCCGCGCCGAGAACCCGAACGCCGAGGCAAAGCAGTGCGTCGCGGTCTTCTCGCTTGAAATGAGCGCCGAGCAGCTCGCCACCCGCCTTCTCGCCGAGGAGGCGCGCGTCTCCTCCGACCGCATCCGCCGTGGCGAGATCGGGCAGAAGGATTTCGACAATTTCGTCGCGGTGTCGCGCCGCATCGCCCGGCTGCCGCTGATCATCGACGACACGCCGGCGATCACCCTCTCCGCGCTGCGCACCCGCTGCCGCCGGCTGCGGCGAACGCGCGGCCTCGCGCTCATCGTGGTCGACTATCTCCAGCTCATGCGCCCCGCCGCCGGCACAAGGCCGGACAACCGCGTGCTGGAAATCAGCCAGATCACCCAGGGGCTGAAGGCCATCGCCAAGGAACTCTCGGTCCCGGTCATCGCACTCTCGCAGCTCTCCCGCGCCGTGGAATCCCGCGAGGACAAGCGCCCGCAGCTCTCCGACCTTCGCGAGTCCGGCACGATCGAGCAGGACGCCGACGCGGTGATGTTCGTCTATCGCGACGAATACTACCTCCAGGCCCGGATGCCCAAGCAGATGGCGTATGATTCGGAGGACAAGTTCCAGGACGCGCTGGCCAAATGGCAGCAGGACATGGAGCATGTGCACAACCGCGCCGAGCTGATCCTCGCCAAGCAGCGCCACGGCCCGACCGGCAAGATCGACCTGTTCTTCGAGGCCGAATTCACTCGATTTGCCGACCTCGACACCCAACATGAATGACCGGTGAGCGAACGGAAGGAGTGCGCGCGATGGCGACATCAGGCGGCAATGCCTGCGCCGGCCTGCCCGAGGCCGACCTTGCGCGGATCGCGCAGGCGGCGGAGCGCTATGTCGCGGCGCACGGGCTGTTCGCCCGCCTGCTGAGCCGGATCGGCCGCGGCACCGTGGGCGCGGCGGAACGCGCGCTGAACCTGTTCCTGCCGAACAGCCGCCGGGCGATCGAGGACTACGCCTCCGAAGCTCTGTGGTCGCTGCTCGACGTCTCGCGCGCCGGACTTGCGCCGCGCCGCGCGGGGCCTGCCTCCGAACGGGTCTATCGCGGCGCCGTCGCGGCGAGCGGGGCGATCTCGGGCCTCGCCGGCGGCCCGCTCTCGCTGGCCGACATTCCGTTCACCATGGCGATGATGTTCCGCGCCATCGCCGAGATCGCCCGCAGCCATGGCGAGGACATCGACGCGTTCGAAACCCGGCGCGCCTGCCTCGAAGTGTTCGGCTTCGGCACGATCCGCGACGAGGAAGGCGAGGTCGAGGCGAGCTACTGGGCGGTGCGCGGCGCGCTGACCCATGCGCCGCTTTCGCTGTTCCTGCGCACGGTCGCCGCGCGCTTTTCCGTCATGCTGTCCGAACAGGCGATGGCGGCCCTCGTGCCGCTTGTCGGCGCCTTGTCGGGGGCAGGCGCCAATTACCTGTTCATGAGCCATTTCCAGACCATGGCCCAGGTTCACTTCACCATTCGCGACCTTGAGCGCCGGCACGATCCCGAGCGGGTGCGCGCCTGTTTCGATGCGCATGTCGCCCGACTGCGGGAGCGCCGGCAACTGTTCCGCAACGCCGCATGAACCACCCGACCCTGACCATCGACCCCGGCGCCGTCGCCGCCAACTGGCAGGCGCTGGCCGCCCGCCATGCGGGGGAGGTCGCCGGCGTGGTGAAGGCGGATGCCTACGGACTCGGCGCGGCGCTGATCGCCCCTGCCCTCGCCGCTGCCGGCTGCCGCAGCTTTTTCGTCGCCACGCTGGATGAGGCCCTTTCCCTGCGCGCCCTGTTGCCGGCGGCGCGGATCGGCGTGCTCAATGGCTGCCCGCCCGGCGAGGAGGAAACGATGCGCGCGCGGGAGCTGAGGCCGGTTCTGGGCTCGCTCGCGGCCTGCGCGCGCTGGCGCGGCGCCGCTGGCGATGACGAGGCGCCGCCTTCGTTCCTGCATCTCGATACCGGGATGAACCGGCTCGGCCTCGATCGTGACGAGGCGGCCCATCTCATCGCCCATCCGACTCTTCTCGACGGGCTGGGCCTGACGCATGTGATGACGCATCTGGTCGCCGCGGAGGAGCCGGATGCGTCGGCGAATGCCGCGCAGCGCGAGCGTTTCGCCGCTTTCGCCGCGCGGTTCCCCTGGCTGCGGACCAGCCTTGCCAACTCCTCGGGCCTGTTTCTCGGCCCTGGGTTCGGCTCCGACCTCGCGCGGCCGGGCTATGCGCTCTATGGCGGCAACCCGACACCGACGGCGGCGAATCCGATGCGCCCGGCCATCGCCCTCGCCGCCCCCATCCTGCAGATCCGCGCGATCGCTTCGGGCGAGACCGTCGGCTACAACGGCACCTGGCGGGCGGCGCGGCCCTCGCGTATCGCGACGATCGGCGTCGGCTATGCCGATGGGTTGCCGCGGTCGCTGTCGAACCGGCTGACGGCGCGCTGGCAGGGGAAGATCATCCCGGTCGCGGGCAGGCTGTCGATGGACCTGACGACGTTCGACGTCACCGAACATCCCGACATCGCGCCCGGCGACGTCATCGAGTTGATCGGCCCGGGCCATGACATCGATGCCATCGCCGCCGAGGCCGGCACGATCGGTTACGAGATTCTGACCTCGCTCGGCCCGCGCTATCGGCGGGTCGTGAAATCGGTATAATCCGGCGCATGAATCTCGTGCTCGACCCGATTGCCGCTCTCGGCCGCCTTGCGCTCGGCTTCGTGATCATGCTCGGCGAACTTGCGCTCTTCGCCGCCGCCGGCCTGTCCGGCCTGGTGCGCCCGCCCTTCCATCTGCGCAATTTCGGCCGCGCGCTGATGGAAATCGGCTATTCGAGCCTGCCGGTCGTCGCCCTCACCGCCGTGTTCACCGGCATGGTGCTGGCGCTGCAGAGCTATATCGGCTTTTCCCGGTTCGACAGTTCGAGCGTGATCGCGAGCGTGGTGGTGCTGTCGCTCACCCGCGAGCTCGGCCCGGTGCTGGCCGGCCTGATGGTCGCGGGGCGGGCGGGCTCGGCGATTGCCGCGGAAATGGGCACGATGCGGGTGACCGACCAGATCGACGCGCTGACCACACTCGCCACCGATCCGATGCGCTATCTCGTCACCCCGCGCCTGCTCGCCGGGGTGATCGCCCTGCCGCTGCTGGTGGTGATCGCCGACATTCTCGGCGTGGCCGGCGGCTTCCTGGTCTCCACCGTCAGGCTCGGCTTCGAGCCCAACGCCTATCTGCGCGACACCGTGAACTACCTGCACAGCAACGATGTCGTCTCCGGGCTTGTGAAGGCGGCGGTGTTCGGCTTCGTGATCGCGTTGATGGGGTGCTTTCACGGCTACCGCTCGCGCGGCGGCGCGCAGGGCGTTGGCGGTGCGACCACGGCGGCGGTGGTCTCCGCCTCGGTGCTGATCCTGGCACTGGACTATCTGATGACCCAGGCGTTCTTCTCGTGAGCGGCGGCGGGACCATCGAGCCGAAGATTCGCATCCGCGGGCTGCGCAAGAGCTTCGGCGCGAAGCGGGTGCTCGACGGTGTCGATCTCGACGTGATGCCGAAGACGAGCACCGTCGTCATCGGCGGGTCGGGCACCGGCAAGTCGGTGCTGCTGAAATGCATTCTCGGCCTGATCCCGCCGGATGAGGGCGAAATCTGGATCGATGGGGAAAACCTGATCACCGCGCGGCCGGCGCGCGCCCGCGCGCTGCGCGACCAGATCGGGATGCTGTTCCAGAACGGCGCGCTGTTCGACAGCCGGCCAGTCTGGGAAAACGTCGCGTTCGGGCTGCTGGCACGCGGCCGCGTTACCCGCGCCGAGGCGCGCACGGTCGCAGCCCGTGTGCTCGCTCAGGTCGGCCTTGATGCCAGCGTCGGCGAGTTGTCGCCGGCCGAGCTCTCCGGTGGCATGCAGAAACGCGTTGGCCTGGCGCGGGCGATTGCCGCCGAACCGTCAATCATGTTCTTCGACGAACCGACGACGGGGCTCGACCCCATCATGGGTGCCGTGATCGATGGGTTGATCGTCGATTGCGTGAAGCGCCTCGGTTCGACATCCATCACCATCACGCACGACATGGCGAGTGCCCAGCGTATCGGCGACCGGATCGCCATGTTGCAGGACGGCAAGATCGTGTGGGAAGGCGATGCCGCCACGGTCATGAACAGCGGCAACGACATGGTGGATCAGTTCACCCACGGCCGCCGTGAAGGGCCGATCCGGATGGCCCTGCGCCGCTGACATCAATCGGCGTACCCTGCCAGCGGCGTCGCGACGTGACATTGCCAGGTGATATCGCCGTTATTGAACTCGCCGCTCGGCAACTAAAAAGCCCCGGGCACAAGGCCCGGGGCTGGCTCAAATGTCCCGTCCAAAATAGACGTCAGGTGATAATCGAGCCTCCAACAAATTTCTGCAGGTTGCTGGCATTGTAGCCAACCATGGTGATCTGCGTATTGTCCGAGAGGGTGACGAGCGCGGCACCGGTGGGGTAATTGCCGTTGTTCGCACCAGTGACACTTACAATGTTGACACCGCTGAGAATGACAATGTTGTCGGTCTTCGAATTGAAGTTCTCAAGCACGTCGTTGCCGCCGCCGCCCTGCAGCGAGGACGAGAAGAAGTAGGTGTTGGTGGCGCCAGAAACGGTCGAACCATACATCGTCGCCGAGCCGGTTGCCGCGAAGAACGCCTGACTGCCGGAACCGGCGGACGAAATGATGTCGGTCCCCGAACCCGCAGCGAAAAGGTTGTTTTGCGTGACGGAGCTCGCCATCAGGGTTTCGTTGCCTGGTCCAGCAAACAGATCGTTATTGAGCGCGGAAGTAGTAGCTCCCCCGCCACCGGCGAGGAGGTAATCGTTGTTGCCCGCACCCACCAGCGAAACGCCGCCATTGCCGCCGATCAACGAGTTGTTACCGCCTGTGCCGCCGTAGAGCAGGCCACCGGCATTGCCGCCGAACGCGGTCACCGAACCGTGGCCGCCAAGCACCGTTGCCTGCGCCGAACTGGAGTTGATAAAATCCAGCGTGCCGGCGTAGCCGGTGGGAACGCCCGCCTGAACCGAGGCTGATCCGGTGGCCAGAACCGTATCGTTTCCGGTCAGCACCTTGAAGCGGTCAAGGCCACCGCTCAGCGTGGCCTGATTATCGCCACCCGCGTAAATGGTCGTGTTGCCCCCCAGATCGTAAATCTGATTGGGGTTCGAACCCGAATTGCCGGATGGCGCCGCGCTACCATTGGTCGAGATGACGGCATTGCTCTGTGAACCGATCAGATAGGTTGACGTATACCCGTTACCGGCAACCGAAACAGTGCCCGGAACCTGAACGACAACCTCATTGGCGCTCGACGGAACTGTGACGCTGATATTGTTCGCGGTGCCGGCAGCCGACGCGCCAGTGCTGTCCGTGTTGGTGATCTCATAGATCCCACCAGAAGAACTGGAACCAGCAAACGTTGCAGTTTTCCCGGCAATCGCATCGAAGTTGACCAAAGACGACTGGCCGTTAGCAACGGCCGCGTTGACCACATCAACGATCGACTGAAGGGACGCCAAGCTCGTGCCGCTCAATCCGCTTGCGGGAACCTGAACAATTCCGCTGACATGAGTGGCGGAATTGTTCACGCCACCTATGACTGTAATATATGAACTCATGCCGTAAACTCCTGAAAAACCCTTACATGAATGATTCTCAATTATCCTGAACTGGCGTGGCAGGCAAGAGAAACTTTGCCTTTTCAAAACAATTGTTTTTAGATTTAACTAACATATTAGACGAAAATTTTAGGCAATTTCTAAAAATTTGAGTTTAAAATAAAAACTTTCCGTTATCATTTCTGGAAAGTTCGATTTCGTATCATATGGAGAATTTTAGATCTCTACGCGTGTCATAATTTCATATTAGACACGTTCGTTATGGACCGTAGGAGCATGGGAGTATCTTTATTCGAAAGAAAGAATAATCTTCCCGATATGTCCGCTCTCTTCCATCAAGCGATGTGCGCGGACAACATCTCCCCAGGGCATGGCTTCGGCAATCACCGGGCGAATTTTCCCCGATTCGAGCCAAGGCCATGCGCGTTCCCGCAATGCCGCAGCAATGCCCCCCTTCTCGGCAGTGCTGCGAGGCCGCATCGTCGATCCGGTGACGGTCAGCCGGTTTATCATGATCGGCAAGAGATCGAGATTGCTGGCGATACTGCCTCCCATGAAGGCAATCTGGATCAGCCGCCCGCCACGCCTCAAGGCACGCAGATTCTGCTGGGTGTAGGGCGCTCCAACCATGTCGAGCACCACGTCGACCCCGTTGCCCGCCGTCAGTGCCTTGATCTCATGAAGGAAATCCTGCTCACGGTAATTGATTGCAGCGGTCGCGCCAAGTTCGAGGCAAGCGTTGCACTTCGCAGCCGAGCCCGCGGTGGCGTAGACGCTCGCGCCATGAGCATGGGCCATCTGGAGCGCGGCGACGCCGATTCCGGACGTCCCGCCATGAACGAGAACGGAGTCGCCGGGCGCCAGGCGACCAAGATCAAACAGATTGGCCCAGACGGTAAAATAAGTCTCCGGCAACGAAGCTGCCTCGATCGCGCCGAAGCCGGCAGGCCACGGCAGGCACTGCGCCGCCGGCACCGCGACATACTCGGCGTAGGCACCGCCATTGCAGAGTGCGGTCACGCGGTCACCCATCCGCCAATTGTGAACCGCGGCGCCGCATGCCACCACGGTTCCCGCCGCCTCCAGGCCAAGAATCGGGCTTGCACCCGGCGGCGGCGGATACGCCCCCTTGCGCTGCTGCACGTCAGGCCGGTTTACGCCGGCAGCCTCCACCCGGATCAGCACCTCATCATCACGAGGCTCCGGAACCGGACCGGTCACGACATGCATCACTTCCGGCCCACCGGGGCGGTCGAACGTCACATGCTTCATGCTGTCTGGCAGGCTCATCTGCGTCTCCTCATCTCGTCCGCGCGGCCATGGACCCGTGGCGCGACAATTCCGGCGCCTATCCGCACACTTCCATCACCTATATATATGATCCATGAACGAGCAACCGCCACGCTCCGCCCGCCCGTGAAGAGATTGCTGCCCCGTCGCGCCTTCATCGGGGGCCTCGGCGCTGCCGGACTATCGATCCGCGGCGCCCGGCCTGCGTCGATTCACGCCACGGAAAAGCAACGCAAGCACCTGCTGATCGGGACGCTGTTTCCCGAGACCGGTGCCCAGACGCTTCTCGGCGACGAAGCCTGGCGCGGCGTCGAACTCGCGATCGATGCGGCGCGAGCCGGGATCGACGCCGACATTGAAGTCCTCCGCGCCGATGCGGCAAACCCCGACGCGGCGATCCGCGGCATGATCCGCAAGGCCGGCAAGGCGTCCGATATCGCCATGATTCTCGGCAGCCAGTCATCGACAGCCGCCTTCGCCGCGACCGCCGCCGCCGAACTCGCCGGCATTCCCTATGTCGAGCTCGACGCGCCGGCCGATGGCATCACCCGCCGCGATTTCAAGATCCTGAGCCGCATCTGCACGACAACGACCGATTTCGCCAGTGCCGCCGAATCGGCGATCACCACGCTGCTGATCCCTGGCTGGAAGACCGGCGCCGAACGCCTGCGCCTTGCCCTCCTGTTCGATATCGGCGCCACGGACGGCTCCTTCGCCGGCGCGATGCTCGCGGCCTGCCGGCGAGCCGGGCTACCGGTCGTGCTCAGCATGGCCTACGCCACCGAAGCGGCGGATTTCGACGAGGAAGTCGCGCGGATGCGGCGCGCCGGCATCGAACTGCTGGTCCATGCCGGGCGCACCGCGCATGTGCTGCTGCTCTACCAGGCCATGCAGGAGGCCGGCTGGCGGCCCCGGATGATCATCGGGGCCGGGCCTGGCTATGGCCTCGCCGAGACGGGCGCGGCGCTGGGCCCCGCGCTCGACAATACGATGGTGATTGGCAACCCGCTTTACGGAGAGGACTCGGCACCGATCGCGGCAGCCTATCAGCGGCGCTATGCCGCCCCACCGCGCGGCGGGGCGAGCCTTACCACCCATGTCGGCACCACGCTGGCGCTGGACGCGCTGCGCACCGGCAAGCCGCTGCCGGCATCGCTCACAGCCATCAGCCGCCCGCGCGGCAGCCTGGCGAATGGCTGGGGCGTCCGCTTCGACACCACGGGCCAGAACCGGGAAAGTTTCGTCACCCTCCAGCAATGGCGGGACGGCGCCCTCATCACCATCGACCCGAAAATCCCCGGCGCCGCGAAACCCGCCCTCACCCTCTGAAGGCCGCGCGGCGCCCGGCGATCACTGCCCCGGCGCGGCGGGCGGCTGGGCCGCGAAATAGGCGGCCACCGCCTTGATCTGCGACGGACTCAGCATGTCGGCAATCTTCTGCATCAGGTGCAGGTTGCTCTCGTTGCGCGCGCCTTTCTGCCAGGCCAGCAGCTGCGCCTCGAGATAGTTCGCCGGCTGGCCGGCGAGCCGCGGGAATTCAGGCTCCATGCCGCGCCCGCCGGCGCCGTGGCACGAGTCGCAGGCCGGAATCGCGTGGTCGGTGCCCGCGCCGACACCGTGGATCGCCAGCGTCTCGCCGACATTGTCCTTCGGGGCGGCGGGTAGCGAGGCCGGAGCGACCACCGGCAGGCCGTGGTAATATTCGGCGATCGCCTTGCGCTCAGACGCGTTCAGCCCGCCGGCGAAGCTGCTCATCATGCCGTTGCGCCGCGTGCCATGCTTGAAGGCGTAAAGCTGCTGCTCGAGATACTTCACCGGCTGGCCGGCGAGCGCCGGAAACCCGGCGGCCGGATTGCCCATGCCGTTCTGGCCATGGCACCCCGCGCATTGCGCTGCCTGCGGCGGCGGGGCCGCCTGCGCCACGCCGATCCCGGCCAAAATCGCCACAACCGCCAGCACGCCACTGTTTCGCATCATGTCCACCCCGTCCTGAAATACCAATATAGAACGCTCTTAGACCGTCGGCGCGCCGCGTTCCATACGGCAGGCGGCCGGGACGCGGGCACTCACCGTCCTGTCAACGCGGACCAGGGAGAAATCCGTGCAGCCCGGCCCGTCGATCCGGCCGGCCATGGACCCGCCCGCGCCGCCGAGCGTGCCACGCAGCCCGACCCAGACGAAATGCGCCGGGCGCAGCAGCCATATCGTCGGCTTCAACGCGATGCTGCGGGCGGCGGCGTCGTAGCGTCCGGCCATCGTGAAGCAGCCCGGCGGGACATGCGGATTGCCCGCCAGCGCGTGGAAGAAGAACAGCGCCCGGACCCGGCCGCGCCCGGCCGGGGTGATGGTGAGATCGAGCGCCGTGGCGCCCTGCGCGCAATGATACTGCCCGGCCCAGGCGCCGGCCGGCGAGACGCGGGCAGGCCGGACGTCCGCAACGGCCCCCATCGCGACCCCGACCAGCATTGCCGCCAGCATCGCCCCCTGCGCGACACGGCGCAGGCGGATCACGAGCGCGCGCCCGCGATCGTGGCCCGGACGATCGACGGCGTGAGCACCTGCGGCAGAACCACCGGTGCGGCGTGTCCGGGCGGGTAATAGACATAGATCGGCACGCCATCCCGCCCATGCGCGGCAAGGAAGCGGGTGATCGCGGGATCGCGCCGGGTCCAGTCGCCGACCATGAGCGTCACGTGCCGTGCCGCGAAAAGGCGCTGCATCGCGCGCGGCGCCAGTGCCACCCGCTCGTTCACCTGGCAGGTGATGCACCAGGCGGCCGTCATGTCGACGAACACGGCATGGCCGTCCTTGCGCAGCGCCGCGAGCTTCGCCGGGGAATAGGGCACCGCGCTGCGGGGCAGTGCGCCGGGGAGCGCGGCGGGACCTGTTGCATCGGCGGGGACGACCCGGGGCAGGAGCAGCACCGCCCCGATCACTGCGAGAACCGCGAGCCCACGGAGGAGAATGCCCGGAAAGCGTAGCAGCCAGAGAGCGAAGCCGATGAGCAGCGCGCCGGCGCCGACGATCAGCACGCCCGACGATCCGGCCTCGACCGACATCACCCAGAGCAGCCAGACGGCGGTGCCGAACATCGGGAACGCAAGGATCTGCCGCAGGATCACCATCCACGGTCCGGGCCGCGGGAGAATGCGGCCGACCGCGGGGACCGCGGCCAGCGCCACGAAGGGCAGGCCGATGCCGAGGCCGAGGGAAGCGAATATGCTCAACCCGAGCGTGACGGGGGCGGCAAGTGCCGCCGCGAGCGCACCGCCCATGAACGGCGCCGTGCACGGCGTGGCCACCGCGACGGCGAGCAGCCCGGTTGCGAAACTGCCGAGCACGCCGCCATGGCGGGCCAGGCCGGCACCGAGATTCTCGAGTCCGGAGATATCGAACAGGCCGGCGAAATTGAGCCCGATGGCGAAGACGAGCCAGGCCATCACGGCGATGAAGACCGGCGACTGGAACTGGAAGCCCCAGCCCAGCGCCGCGCCGCCCGCGCGCAGGGCGAGCAGCCCGCCGCCGAGCAGCAGCATCGCGGCGACGGTGCCGGCCGCATAGGCAAGCGCCTCGCGCCGGGCGAGCGGACGGTCGTCATGGCCGAGCCGGGCCAGCGCCAGCGCCTTGATCGCCAGCACCGGAAACACGCAGGGCATCAGGTTGAGGATCAGCCCCGCCAGCAGCGCGGCGCCGAGCCAGACGATCAGGGGCGTGCCGGCAAGCAGCGGCGGCGCGGCGCCCGGCGCGGCATGCAGCGTCAGCGCCTGCATCCGGCCCGAGGGATCGGTGATCTCGATTACGCCGGCGGCCGCGGTCATCGGCGGGTGCGCCGGCTTGAGCCGGAGGGTGAAGCCATCGCGCACGAAGCCAAGACGCTGCGGCGCCGCGTTGACGATCGCCGCCGGGTCATCGGGATAGAAATGCGCGCCCTTCACCACGCTCCGGCCGAGACCGGCGCCGGTGATGGCGAGCGTGCCGTCCGGCGCGATGGTCGCGCGATAGGGCGAGGGACGCGGCAAGGCCGCGCGGGCGGCGCGGAACAGGCCTGCCTCGGCCGACGCACCACCTGCAAGGGCGAGATGGAAACGGCCGTGTTCGGGAACGCAGAGCTTGGGGTTGCAGACCAGCCATTCGGCCTTCGCGTCGATCGCCGTCACACCGGATTGAGGCAGTGTCACGGTGAAGGGCAGCAGCACCGTGCCGCTCTCGATATAGTCGCCCACGCCGCCGCCGGCGACCAGCCAGTGCGGCGGCGGAAAGGCGAATGGGCCGGCCTTCGCCCCTGCCGGCGCGACGATCGACACGGTGGGAGCCTGCCCGGCATCGCCCGGATCGGACCAGTAGATGTGCCAGTCCGGCTTCAGGTGGAACAGCAGGCCAAGCGTGATTGTCCCGGCCTTCGGCGCGTTCGCGGCGGAGACGAGCGAGACCTGCGCGCGCGGCGAGGTGACCTCGTTGCTGCGCGCCGCCCGCGCCGGGCCGGTGGCGGCAAGAGCCAGAAGGAAGGCGGCAAGAGCGGGCAGAAGGCGTTTCATCGGCTCAATATCGCATATCGGGCGGTTCGGTGCTAACCGCCCGCCTCATGGACGAACTGCCGGTTGCCGCCATCCTGCCCGATCTTCGCGCAAGCCTCGCGCGGTCGGCCAATGCCGTTCTCGTCGCCCCGCCCGGCGCGGGCAAGACCAGCCTGGTGCCGCAGGCACTATTGGGTGCGGACTGGCTGGGCGGACAAAAGATCGTGATGCTCGAACCAAGGCGGCTTGCCGCCCGCGCCGCGGCGGAGCGGATCGCGCAGCTGATCGGCGAGGCGCCGGGCGGCACGGTGGGCTATCGCACGCGGCTGGAGTCCGTGACCGGCCCGGCGACGCGGATCGAGGTGATCACCGAGGGGCTGCTGACCCGCCGGCTGCTGGCCGATCCCGGGCTCGATGGCATCGGCTGCGTGATTTTCGACGAAATTCATGAGCGCAGCCTCGAGGCCGATCTCGCCCTGGCGCTGACGCTCGACCTGCAGCGCGGCCTGAGGCCGGAGCTGCGGATCCTCGCGATGTCGGCCACCGCCGACATCGCGACCCTGACCACGCTGCTCGAGGCGCCGGTGATCGAGAGCGCGGGGCGGGTCCATCCGGTGACGATCGAATTCGCCGCGCGCGATCTTGCCGATGCGCGGGACCTGCCGGCGGCGCTGGCCCGCGCGGTGCGCGGCGCGCTGGCGGCGCATCGGGGCGACGTTCTCGCCTTCCTGCCCGGTATTGGGGAAATCCGCCGCGCCGCCGAGGCGCTGGAGGGCGCGCCGGCCACGATCATGCCGCTCTACGGCGACCTGCCGCCGGCGGAACAGGCGCGGGTGCTGGCCCCATCGAGCCAGCGGCGCGTCATTCTCGCGACCAGCATCGCGGAAACCTCGCTCACCGTGCCGGGGGTGCGGGTGGTGGTGGATGGCGGGTTTCGCAGGGCGCCGGAATTCGATACCGGCCGGGCGCTGACCCGCCTCGTGACGCGGCGGATCAGCCGGGCGGCGTCCACCCAGCGCGCCGGCCGCGCCGGGCGCGAGGCGCCGGGAGTGGCGATCCGGCTGTGGACGGAGGCGCTGCATCGCGGTCTGCCGGAGTTCGACACACCGGAAATCGCCGCCGCCGAGCTTTCCGGGCTGGTATTGGCCTGCGCCGCCTGGGGCGCGGACGCGGCGGCGCTGCCCTTTCCCGAGCCGCCGCCGCCCGGCGCGCTGGCGCAGGCGCGCGCCCTGCTCACCGATCTCGGCGCGATCGACGCCACCGGGCGGATCAGCCAGGCCGGACGGCGGATGGCCGAACTCGGCGCCGCCCCGCGCCTCGCGGCGATGATGCTGGCCGCCGACAGCGCGGTGGAGGCGGCGCTGGCCGCCGATCTCGCAGCACTGCTCGAGGAACGCGACCCGCTGCGCGAGGCGGGCAGCGCCGATATCGCGCTGCGGCTCGACGCGATCGCCGGGCGCGGCGGCGGCGATCGCGGGGTGATCGCGCGGATCCGCCAGGCGGCGGGCACCTATCGCGGGCGGCTCGGGCTGCGGCGGGATACGCAAGCCGGCGGCGACCCCGCCGTGCTGATCGCCGCCGGCTTTCCCGACCGGATCGGCGTGCGCCGCGGCGAGCCGGGCAGTTTCCGGCTCAGCGAAGGGGGCGGCGCGAAACTCGACCCGGCCGATCCGCTGGCGCGCGCGCCGATGCTCGCCGTCGCCGCGCTGGGCGGCCGGGGCGCGCCGAAGATCGGGCTCGCCGCGCCGATCAGCGCCGCGACGATCGAGGAGCGCCTCGCCACCCGCATCGTCACCACGCGGGAGATCGGGCTCGATGGCACCGGCGGCACGGTGATGGCGCGGGAGCGGCGGCGCTTCGGCGCGCTGGTGCTCGCCGAACGCAGCACGCCGGCATCGCCCGCGGAGATCGAGGCGGCGCTGCGCGAGGCGATTCGCGAGAAGCCGGGCCTGCTCGGCTGGAGCGACGAGGTGCGGCAGTTGCAGGCCCGCGTGGCGCTGATGCGGGAGATCGAGCCGGAGGGATGGCCCGACCTGTCCGACGAGGCGTTGCGGGCGGATTTCGAGACCTGGCTGTTTCCCTATCTCGCCGGGATGAGCCGGGTGAAGGAGGCGGCGGCGCTCGACCTGCTCGCCATCCTGCGCGACCATCTCGGCCATGAGCGCGTCCGCGCGCTCGACGCGGCGCTGCCCGCGCGGATCGAGGCGCCGGGCGGTGCCGTGCCGATCGACTATACCGGACCGGTGCCGGTGGCGGCAGCGCGGGCGCAGGCCTTCTATGGCAGCGACGCGACACCACGCCTCGCCGGCGGGGCGGTGAGGTTGCAGATCGCGCTGCTCTCGCCGGCCGGGCGGCCGATCGCGGTGACCGGGGATCTCGCCGATTTCTGGCGGCGGGGCTGGGCCGACGCGCGCAAGGACATGCGCGGCCGCTACCCCAAGCACGAGTGGCCGGAAGAGCCGTGGCGCGCGCCGGCCCGGCCGCGCGGGCGGCGCTAATCGGCCGGTGTGACCCGCGTCGCAGCCGTGAGTGGAACAGCATGCCATAACGGATGCGAACTGGCATTCCGACCGTCAACCGGATAGAATGTCGCCAAGATCGAGGGAGTTGATCATGCGTTTCACGGGCGTCTCCGCCGCCGCCGTCGTTGCACTGCTTGGCATGGGTGCCGCCCATGCGCAGTCCAGCGGCCCGTCGGCTCAGCAGATCATCCAGGCTCTGAAGCCGACCGGCAATGTGTCGAGCACCACGCGCGGCATCGTCCCGCTCGCGCAGGGGGCGGCGCAGGCAGCACCCGCGCCGTCGGTGGCGAAGCCGGCGGCGATGCGGATGAAGACCACCGCGCCGGCGGCGGTTTCCCATGCCGCGGCACAGACCCCGTCGATCAACCTGAACATCGATTTCGCGACGGGCTCGGCCAAGCTGACACCGCAAGCCGTCACCGAACTCGACCGTCTCGGCCGGGCGCTGACCGACAAGACGCTCGCCGCCTATCATTTCAGGGTCGTCGGCCATACCGACACGACCGGCGCGGCATCGACCAACCTCGCCCTCTCCCAGGCACGGGCGGCCGCTGTGAAGACCTATCTGATGTCGAAATTCGACATCCCGGCCACCCGCCTGCAGGCGACCGGCGTCGGCGAGGCGGACCTGTTGGTGCCGACCGGACCGAACGTGGCGAACCGGGCGAACCGCCGGGTTCAGATCATCAACACCGGCAAGTAGGCCCCTCCTGCATGGCCGGCGGCGTCTGATGGCGCGGCGGGGGTGGGATGTGCGCGCGGCGGCGTCCGGCGATCCGGACGACACCGTGCCGATGGGACAGATTCCCTCACGCGCCGCCGGCGCTCGGACCCGCCCGCCGGCGACGCGCCTGGCCGTTGCGCTGATCGTCGCAATCGCCGCCGTAACGGGTGTCGGGATCGGTGGGTGGATGGCGCTGCGCCGTCCGGATTATCCGAAGGCGGGCGAGACCGGGATTTTCAATCATGTCGGCCGGCATTTCACGATTTTCCGCTTCCGTGACGATCCGCTGATCCTCGTGATCGACTGCCCGGACCTGCGGGCCCAGGGCATGATGTTCGACCGGATCGCGGCGCTGATCGAGAAGGCCTCGACGCCGCGGAACCGCGTGCTGGGCGAGGCCGCCTTCACGAAGGTTCTCGCGAAGGCGAACGCGACCGAGGCGACCTATTATTACGGCAATGACTATCCGGCCTGGGCCCTGCGGAAATTCTTCCGCCTCGCCCATGCCGAGGGCATCCGGCTCACCGCGGATGAGCGCCGGCTGCGGGAGATCGCGCGGCGGGAAGGGTTTCTGCGGCCCGGCGCGAACGGCGCGGTCATCTCGATTCCGCAGGCCCAGGGCAGCCGGCGCATCAGCTGGGTATCGCGGGCGGTCATCCTGCGCCACGAGCTTTCACACGGCGCCTATTTCACCATTCCCTCATACCGTCGCTTCGTGCACCGGTTCTACGACACGCAGATGACGCCGTCGGAACAGGCCGCCTTTCGCAGCTTCCTGATCCGCGATGGCTACGATCCGCACGATCGCGACCTCATCGTGAACGAGACGATCGCCTACATGGTGTTCACCCGCGACCCTGACTATTTCAACGCTCAGGCGGTCGGGCTCACCGATGCGCAACTGGCCTCGCTGCGGCAGCGATTCGTGGCGCAGATGCCTCATTTCTGGCTGCGCCCGATGGCGGACGCGCCGCTACCCGCGCATCGCTGACCCCCCTTGCCCGACCCGTCCGGAACGGGCAGTTTCCGTGTCCGAAAATCGACCGGCCAACGGGGAAGGAAAGACGGGTCCATGAACGGCGCTGAAAGTCTGGTGCATACGCTGATCGCGTGCGGCATCGATACGGTTTTTGCCAATCCCGGCACCAGCGAGATGCATTTCGTTGCGGCGCTCGACCGGATTCCCGGGATCAACTGCGTTCTCTGCCTCGACGAGACGGTGGCCTCGGGTGCCGCCGACATGTACTGGCGGACCAAGGGGCGCCCGGCGGCGACGCTGCTGCATTGCGGCCCCGGGCTCGCCAACGCGCTCGCCAACCTGCACAACGCGCGGCGCGGCCGGTCGGGCATCGTCAATATCGTTGGCGATCAGGCGACCTATCACCGCCCGCTGGACGCGCCGCTGACCGCCGACACCGAAGGCTGGGCACGGCCGGTTTCCGGGTGGGTCCGGACCGCGATGACCGCCGACGCGGTCGGACACGATGCCGCCGAGGCGGTGGCCGCTGCCCGGACCGGCACGATCGCCACGCTGATCCTGCCGGCGGACACGGCCTGGACCGAGGGCGGGGTGATCGGCACGCCGCAACCGGTGCCGCCGCGCCCCACGGCAGACGCCTCCGCCATCGACGCGGCCGCCGAGGTGCTGCGCTCGGGCGAACCTGCCCTGTTGCTGCTCGGCGGGCGGACGCTGACCGACGCGACGCTGCGGATCGCCACCGCCATCGTGCAGACGACCGGTGCCAAAATGCTGGCCGAGATGTTCAACGCGCGGATGGAACGCGGACAGGGGCGGCCGCCGATCGAGCGCATCCCATACCAGATCGACGCCGCGGTGCACTCGCTGGAGGGAATCCGCCACCTGATCCTGGTCGAGGCCAAGCCGCCGGTCGGGTTCTTCGCCTATCCGGGCAAGAAGGGCCGGCTCTGGCCGGATGACTGCACGGTGCACACGCTGGCGGATATCGGCCAGGACGGCGTGGCCGCCTTGCAGGCGCTGGCCGAACGCATCGGCGCCGGCACGCCGGAGATCGCGGTGACGCCGCGCCCTGCGCCGGCGAAGGAGGCGATCGCGCCGGAGACGGTGGCCACCTCGATCGCCGCCCTGCTGCCGGATGACAGTGTCGTGATCGACGAGGGGATTTCCTTCGGCCGCGGCTTCTCGCGCTTCACTCATGGGGCGGCGCCGCATCTGTGGCTGCAGGTGCCGGGCGGGGCGATCGGCGGCGGCCTGCCGGGCGCCGTGGGTGCTGCGATCGGCTCCGGGCGGCGGGTGCTCGCGATCCAGGCCGACGGCTCGGCGATGTACAGCATCACCGCGCTCTGGACGATGGCGCGCTGCAATCTCGACGTGACGGTGGTGATCCTCGCCAACCGGAAATACGCGATCCTGCTGCATGAATACGCCAATGTCGGCGCCAATCCGGGACGGACGGCGATGGACATGCTCGATCTCGGCCATCCGGACATCGATTTCGTGCGCCTTGCCGAGGGGATGGGCGTCGCCGCCGCGCAAGCCGGCAGCATGGAGAAGCTCAACGAACTGATGGCGGCGAGTTTCGAGCGCAAGGGGCCGTTCCTGATCGAACTCCTGACCTGATCCGTTGATCGGCGAAACGGATCGGAATCATCGGCCTTTTCCATCGAATCGGAGGTTGACCGTTAACTTTCCTGTTGTAACTGTGGCTGCGGCCATGATGCTGCCGGAAATTTGCGGCATCTGACCGCCGGGCGGGCGGTCCGTCCTGACACAAGAAGACTTCACAGGGCGCAGCATGGCGAGTTCCACTGTTCAGCATCGGTCCAATTCCCGCTGGTGGTCGGCGCTGCGACGACGGATCGCGGCAATCACGGTGGATGCGCCGATGCATGTGCGCGCTCTGGTGCGCACCGACGAGATCTGGCTCGCGATGCTCGCGGCCGTGGTCGGCGTGCTGTCGGGGTTTTGCGTCTATCTGATGGATTTTCTCAGCCATCATTTTCATTTCTGGTTCTTCGCGCTGCCGAATCTCGACGAGGGACTGTCTCAGCAGACACATATCGACCCGCTGCGCGCCATCTTCGTGCCGATCCTCGGCGGCGCCGTGCTTGGGTCGGTCGCGTGGCTTCTCGGCAGGTACCGGATGACCAATTTCGTCGACCCGGTCGAGGCCAACGCGCTCTATGGCGGCAAGATGTCGCTCAGGGACTCGATCATCGTGGCGATGCAGACCTCGTTTTCCAACGGCGTCGGCGGCTCGGTGGGGCAGGAGGCCGGTTACGCGCAGTTCGGTGGCGGCCTGGCTTCCTGGGTAGGCCAGCATCTTCGGCTAAGGCGGAACGACCTGCGGGTGCTGGTCGGTTGCGGGGCGGGGGCTGCAATCGGCGGCGCGTTCAACGCTCCTCTCTGCGGTGCCTTCTATGGCATCGAGCTCGTCATCGGCACCTATTCGCTGCCAACGCTGACGATGGTGGTGATCTCCTCGCTGAGCGGCACGCTCGCAGTCGAACTGCTGATGAATGGCGGCGTACGGCCGCTGAACGTCGTATTGCCCACCCATACGCCGGGCTACGCCTATCCGCTGGCGGTGTTGCTCGGCATCATCGCCGGCTTTGTCGGTATCGCAATCATGCGGGCGGTCACCTCGCTGGAGGCGGTGTTCCGGCGCACCGGCGTTCCGATCTGGCTGCGACCGATCATTGGCGGTGTCGTGGTCGGACTGCTCGGCAGCATCACGCCGAAGGTGATGGCCTCGGGCAATTCCTCCCTGCATACCCAACTCGCCGTGGTCTACCCGTTCATGCTGGCGGTGGCCCTGCTCGTGATGAAATCGACGGCCTCGGCCTTCTCCATTGCCACCGGCTTTCGCGGCGGCCTGTTCTTCGCCGCGCTGTTCATGGGGTCGCTGCTCGGCCGCGCCTATGGCGACGTCGCGGTCATGCTCCCCTTCGCGCATGGCGTGCCGATCGGCTTCTATGCCGTTGTCGGCATGGCTGCGCTCGCCACATCGATCGTCAGCGGCACGATGACCATGACCTTCCTGACGCTCGAGAGTACGAACAATTTCAGCATCACCATTGCGGTGCTGATGGCGGCAATCGCCGCATCCCTTACCGTTCGCCGGTTCTTCGGCTACTCGTTCACCACATGGCGCTTCCATTTGCGCGGCGAGACAATCCGCAGCGCGGTCGACATCGGCTGGATCCATAATCTCACCGTCGGGCGGATGATGCGCCGCAACCAGTACATCACCCAGGAGACAACCGCGATCGCGGATTTCAAGACCGAATTCCCCCTCGGTCGAACCCAGTACGTGGTCGTGCTCGACGAAAACCAGCATTATGCCGGCCTCGCCTACCCGTCCGAAGTTCATGCGCCGGACGCAGCAGCCGAGGACTCGATCCAGCATCTGGTGCGCCATCGCGACGATTTCCTGGTGCCGCAGGCAACGGTGAAGGAGGCGATCCGGGCGTTCGAGAAGGCGGAATGCGATGTCCTGGCCGTCATCGACGGCGAGGAAACACGCCAGGTTCTGGGTGTTCTCACCGAGCAATACGCCCTGCGGCGCTACAGTGAAGAACTGGACCAGCGGCGGCGGGAACTGTCCGGCGAATAAACCCGGGACTCAGGAACCGAGCATCCGCAAGACCATCAGAAGTCGGTGCAACGACCGTTGCGTTCCCAGTCGCCGTAGCGCGTGGGTTCAGGGCCTTTGGGGCCGCCGATCTCCTTGGGCCAGGGCTTTGACGCCCCAGCATCCGTGGTGACGGACGACTTCCCGTCACCGCCCTCCTTGGGGAGACTGCCTGGTTCGACCGACTTGCTCATGGCGTGGACGTGGCCCCGGTCGCCTTGCCCGACAAGGGGGGGCTGCCATTGCTGGACTGCAGCACCGCAGCTTCGCGCAACCTTTGCTCGGCCAGGGAACGCCAGGGCGCTTGCGCCGGCGCCTCGGCTAGCGCCTTCCGGAACAGCGCGGCCGCATCCGGTGTCACATGGCCGGCGGCTTCGCTTTCGGCCTCTGCCGTTTCAGCGGCAAGTGTCGGATCGAATTTGATTGTCAATGCCACGTGCCAGGCACGCGCGGCCTGGTGGAGCTTGTTCTGGCTGACCAGCGCCTGACCGAGCAGCAGATAGCCCTGCCGAGCGTCCGGGCTACCCGGCGGCAGTTCCGCCAGCTTCTGCTTAAGCCTGTCGATCAGCGCGTTGTCCTGCCGCTCTGCCGCCGCGCGCTGGCGCATCACGCTTGCATGCGGCTCGGATGGCACCAGCGGCAGGCCGGATGGAACGAACACGACCACGGCGGCCACAGGAATGGCGGCAAGAGTGGCAATCATCAGACCGCGCGCGGCGCGGTTTGCCTCCGGTTCGGGGATCTGGTCGGCGGCGAGCAGCCGCCGCTGCACCTCCAGCCTTGCGGCCTGGTATTCCTCTTCTGGCAGCCGGCCTTCCTCGCGGTCCCGTTCGATTTCCTCAAGCTGCGCACGGTGCAGCGCCATGGCGGTCTCCCGCCGGTAGCGGATTGTGCCGCGGCGCAACCAGACCAGCACGACAGGCGCGAGCGCAACGGCGGCCAGCACCGCCATCCAGAGCCAGATCAAGACAGGAGTTCCTTCAGCCGGTCGGTCTCTTCCGGCGACAATGGGGGGGGAGCTGCCCGCCGGCGGCGGCGCGCGAAGAGCAGAACGGCCAGCCCGATCAGGGCGGCCAGAGCCGGCGAGAGCCAGAGCAGCCAGGTCTCCGGCCGGAAGGGCGGCTTGAGCAGAACGTAGATTCCATAGCGCTTGACCATGAAATCGATGATCTGGCGGTTGCTGTCTCCGGCGACGACGCGGCGGCGGATAATGGTGCGGAACTGTTTGGCCAGCCCGGCCTGCGAATTCTCGACCGTCTCGTTCTGGCAAACCAGGCAGCGCAGCTTGTTGCCGATTGCCTCCGCGCGGGCTTCCTGGGCGAAGGTGAGCTTCACGCCATCGCGCGTGATGCTGGTCGGATGGGCGCTCGCCGACGAGGACGAAGCCGGCGCAGCCAGCGCCGTGCCACAGGCGAGCACGAGTCCCGCGAACAGCAGAACGAGCCAACGCCTCATGTGAGCCTCTGCATGGCGGGCCGGAGCTGGTCATCGATGATCTCAGGCACCAGAGGCGCCGCGATATGCCACACCACCTTGCCGCCCGGCGCGATCAGGAAACTCTCCGGCACACCGTAGACGCCCCAGTTGATGGCAGTCCGCCCCGAGGGATCGGTGGCGAGACGCGCATAGGGATTGCCGTATTTTGCGAGGTAGAGGGCGATCGCCTCCGGCTTGTCCTGATAGGCGATCCCCCAGATATCGACGCCGGCCTTCGCCAGCCGGTCGAGATAGGGCGCCTCACCCGCGCAGGGCACGCACCAGGAAGCGAAGAAATTCACCAGAACCGGCCGCTTCTGGGCGGCAAGCACCGGCTTGTCGAAGCCCTTCCGGCCGTTCACGCCCGGCAGGGTGAAATCCGGCACATCATGGCCAACCAGAGGATTGTCGAAGGCTTGCGGATTATAACTGCCGGTCCTCATCCGGCGGAGCAGTTCATAGAAGCCGACGCCGCCTGCACCCACGACGAGCAGCGGCAGACCGAACAGCATGCGGCGCGAGACGCTCATCGGACAGGATCACACCGTGGCCGAGCCGGACGGCCGGCGCAGCCTGTTGCGCACCGGGGCGCCGACGCGGAAACGACGGTCGGTCAGGGAGATCGCGCCGCCAAGCGCCATGATGAGGCCTCCGAGCCAGATCTCCGGCGCCAGCGGATGGATGTTGAACCGGAACTCGCCACCACCGCTGTCGTTGTCACCGGCGAAGGTGGCAAAGAGGTTGCGCACACCGTTGGTGCTGATCGCTGCGGCCACCGTTTTCACCTTCTGGTTCGTGAAAAAGCGGGTTTCGGGATGCATCATCTCGACGAAATGGCCGTTCCGCGTCACCTCGATGGTGGCTTCCCGCGCCGCGTAGTTCGCCCCCTTGGCCGGCGCGATCGAAATCAGCTTCCAGTTGTAGCCGCCGAGATCGATCGACTGGCCGGGGTTGAGTACCCGGATCGTATGCACCTGCAGCGACATGCCAGCGATGCCGAGCACCGCGATGCCGAAGCCTAGATGCCCGAGCGAGGCGCCGATCGCGGCACGGGGAATGGTGAACAGCCGCGCGAAGGACTGGCGGAGCGGCACGCGGAACAGCCTGACCCGCTCGGCGAGATCGATCAGCGCGCCGATCATCACCCAGACCGCGCCGGCAAGGCCGAGAGCCGCCACGAAATGGCCTCGAAGGATGAACGCGCCGAAAACGATCAGCGCGACCACAGCGCCGAACCACAGCTTGGTCAGAGCCGGCAGAAGGACTGCGCGCTTCCAGGACATCATCGGCCCTACCGCCATCGCGAGGATCAGCGGTGCGGTGAGCGGCAGAACCGTCTGATCATAGAACGGCGCGCCGACCGAGATCTGCCGGTTGAAGAGCAGGTCGAGGAACGGAGGATACATCGTTCCGGTGAACACCACCGCGGCGATGATGCAGAGGAAGATGTTGTTGAGGATCAGCGCGCCCTCACGCGAGACCGGCGCAAAAACCCCGCTCGCCGCAAGCGCAGGAGCGCGGAAGGCGAAGAGCAGCAGCGAGCCACCGATAGTCAGTGCCAGCAGTACGAGGATGAACAGGCCCTGAGCCGGCGAGGCCGAGAAGGCATGCACCGAGTTCAGCAGGCCGGAGCGGACGAGGAAGGTGCCGCAGAGGCTGAGCGAGAAGGTCGCGATCGCAAGCAGGACCGACCATGTCTTCAGCGCTTCGCGCTTCTCGACCACGATGGCCGAGTGGATCAGCGCCGTGCCGGTAAGCCAGGGCAGCAGCGCGACGTTCTCAACCGGGTCCCAGAACCAGTACCCGCCCCAGCCCAGCGTGTAATAGGACCACAGCGACCCGAAACAGATGCCGCAGGTGAGGAACAGCCAGGAAACCAGCGCCCAGGGCCGCACCCAGCGCCCCCAGGCGGCGTCCACCCGCCCCTCGATGAGGGCGGCGACGGCGAAGGCGAAGGCGATCGAGAAGCCGACATAGCCGGTGTAGAGAATCGGCGGATGAACGGCGAGGCCAGGATCCTGCAGGATCGGGTTGACGCCCGCGCCATGCAGCGGCGGCGGCCAGATCCGCGCGAACGGGTTGGAGACGGCGATGACGAACGCCATGAAGCCTGCCGAGATCAGGCCGAGCACGCCGAGCACGCGCGAGCGCAGGCTGGTCGGGATGCTGTTGCCGAACGCGCCGACGGTCGCGCCGCAGAGCGACAGGATCAGGCACCAGAGCAGAATCGACCCGTCATGGTTCCCCCAGGTGCCGGTGATCCGGTAAAGGAGCGGCGTTGTCGACGACGAGTATTCGGCAACGTTGCGAACCGTGAAATCCGACACGACCCCGGCCCATACCAGGGCGAGGAAGGAGAGGCCGAGCATCACGAACTGGCTGATCGCCAGTGCGGGCGCGGTGCGGAGGATCAATCGGTCGCGCAGCATTGGACCGGCGATACCGATGACCGATTGTGCGACGGCAATAGCCAGTGCCAGCGCGAGCGCGAAATTGCCCAGGGTGGGAATCATTCTCCGGTCTCTCCCGTCCGCTCAGCCATTGTTGGATGCCTCGATCTGCGCCGGCGACTTGTCATCCCAGGCGCCGGCATTGGGCGGCGGCCCGAATTTCGGATTCCACTTGCCGGCCTTGCGCAGCGCCATCTCGACATCGCGCGGCATGTAATCGGCGCCATGTTTGGCCAGCACGGTAGAGGCCATGAACTCGCTGTCACCCTTGGCCATCGCGCCAATCGTGACCACGCCCTGCCCCTGACGGAACAGGCCCGGCAATACGCCGGTATAGACCACAGGGATCGAAGCGCGGCCATCGGTGATGCGGAATGTGGTGTAGGGCGCGCCGTTGCGCGTGCCCATCACCACGGTATTCGCCTGCACGATGCCGCCAAGGCGGAAGACACGGCCCGGAGGCGGATGGCGGGCGGCGACCTGCTCGGGCGACATGAAGAAGGACAGGCTGGAGCGGAAAGCGAACAGCATCAGCGCCACCGCGGTGGACAGGCCGATGCCGCAGGCGATCACGATCCAGAGGCGGCGCTTCTTGCGGCTCATCATCACACGGCACTCCCGGATTTCTCGTGCCGACGCGGCTCGACCGCGGCGAGCCTGCGCCGCGCCGAGCGATAGCGGAAGAACGAGGAGATCGAGAGAAACCCGATGATGAGGAGGGCGACGCCGTAGCTGCCGACCACGTAGGGCATCGTATGCTTGACCATGTCTTCAGTTCCCGGAGCGCTCCGCGCGTGCGAGCAGCAGGGCCCGCGTGCGGTTCTCCATGATTCCGCTCGAAATCCGCGCGAGCGACATCGCGATGAAGGCCAGATAGAAGCCGACCGTGCAGATCAGCAGCGGATAGAGCATGGTGATGTAGATCTTGGAGGGGCCGGTCAGAGTGATCGAGTTGCCCTGGTGGAGCGAATTCCACCAATAGACGCTGAACACGATGATCGGCAGGTTGATCGCGCCGACCAGGCCGAGGATCGCGGCCGCACGATAGCCGTGCTGCGGGTTGTCGAAGGCGCGGATCAGCGCCATGTGGCCGAGATAGAGGAAAAACAGGATCAGCACCGAGGTCAGACGTGCATCCCACACCCAGTAGGTGCCCCATTCAGGCTCGCCCCAGAGCGACCCGCTGATCAGGCAGAGCGCGGTGAAGCCGGCGCCGACCGGGCCCATCTCCTTCGCCGCGATATCGGCGAGCGGGTGCCGCCACACAATCGAGAGCAGTGAGCAGATCGCCAGCGCGGCGTAGCCGTTCATCGCCACCCAAGCCGCCGGCACATGCACATACATGATGCGCGAGGCAATACCCTGCTGCCAGTCGGCCGGGGCGAAGAAGAAGCCCCAGACGAGTCCGACCGTGCAGGTCAGCAGCGCCGTCCAGCCGATCCAGGGGATGATGGGCTGCACCAAGCGCTGGAAGCGGCCGGGATTGGCGAAACGATGCAGCCAGGCCCCGGTTTTCGACGTCGGAACGGCGATCGCGCCGCCTGGCACGTCTCCCGCGTATTCCGTAATTGCTGAACGGTCCATTGATAGATTGTCTAATACGAATTTGAATTTTTGACACCCCCCGCCCTCGCACGCACCCGGTTCCCGCGATCACATCTTGGCGCAGAGCGATCCGCCGCTATGCTGGGAGGCAGAGAAAACGCCAGAATGGAGCCATCCCATGCAGTTCCTCCTGATCGCCCATGACCGGGAAGACGGTCTTGCCCTGCGCAAGCAGGTGCGCCCGGAGCATCTTGCCTACCTCGAAAGCATAAAGTCGAGCATTGTCTTCGGCGGCCCGATGCTGGGGGCGGACGGCAATCCTTGCGGCTCGATGATCGTCTACGAGGCGGCGGACCGCGCGGCGGCCGAGGCGCTGGTCGCGAACGACCCCTATAGCAAGGCCGGGCTGTTCGGCGCGGTCGAGATCCAGGGCTTCCGCACGGTGGTGCGCGACGGCACGCTGACGCCGTGAACTACTGGCTGGTCAAGTCCGAGCCGGACGCGTTCTCCTGGGACCAGCAGGTGGCCAACGGCGTCGAACCCTGGACCGGCGTGCGCAACCACGCCGCCAGGAACAACCTGAAGGCGATGCGCGTGGGCGACCGCGCCTTCTTCTACCACTCCAATATCGGTCGCGAGATCGTCGGCGTGGTCGAGGTGGTGCGGGAGGCCTATCCGGACCCGACCGCCGAGTCGGGCGACTGGGTGGCCGTGGATATGAAGGCCATCGCGCCGATGCCGCATCCGGTCGGCCTTGCCGCGATCAAGGCCGATCCGGCGCTGGCGGACCTCGCACTGGTGCGCCTGTCGCGCCTGTCGGTCGGCCCGGTCAGCCCGGAGCACTGGGCGCATCTCTGCGCCATGGGCGGGTTGCGGCTCTAGCGCAGCGCCCCCCTAGCCGCGCAGGAAGGGCTCGATCGCCGCAAGCACCTCGCGCGGCTTCTCGGCGTGGAGCCAGTGGCCGGCATCGGCGATCGTCTCGATGCGGGCCTGCGGGAAGCGGGCGCGGATCGCCCCATGCGCTTCCAGCGGCACGTAGGACGATGTCGCCCCCGCGACGAACAGCGCCGGGCCATCGTAGCGCGCACCGGGCGCCGGATCCGCCCAGCCGACCAGATCGGTCATCGCGCCGGCGATTTCCTCAAGGCCGAGGCGCCAGCGCGGCGCCGCGCCGAGCACGAGATTGTGCAGCAGGAATCCGCGCAAGGCCGGCTCCGGCACGCTGGCGGCGAGGGCAGCGTCCGCCTCCTGCCGCGTCAGCCCCGGATGCAGCGCGAGGCCGCGCATCGCCCGGACATAGCCCAGATGCTCGTGACCATAGGCGATCGGCGCGATATCGAGCACGGCGAGGCGGGTGACGCGGCCGGGATGGGTGAGCGCCAGCGTCATCGCCGTCTTGCCGCCCATCGAGTGCCCGACCACGCCGGCCGAGGCGATGCCGAGCGACTCCATCGTCTCGGCGACATCCTCCGCCATTGCCCGGTAGCGCATGTCCGCATCGTGCGGGCTGTCGCCATGGTTGCGGGCATCGAGCGTGGTGACGCGGAACTGCGCCGCGAGCCCACGAGCGATGACGCCGAGATTGCGCCCGGCGCCGAACAGCCCGTGCAGCAGAATGACATCCGGGCCTGTGCCGGTCGTTGAGGCGTGGAGAATCATTTCGGTTTGTCGATCCCTTGGCTTGGGCTAGGGTTGGCCGATGCAGGCGGAAAATCAACCCGGGGCGGATGCGGCACGGCTCGAACGGCTCGTCGCGCGGCAGGCGGAGAAGCGGCATCTCGCCGCAATCTGGGCGGCGCGGGTTGGCCTTGCCGCCGGCATGACCGTGCTCGATATCGGCGCGGGCACCGGTGCGCTCGCCCTCGAATACGCGGCTCTCGGCGCGCGCGTGCTGGCGATGGACCCGGATTCCGCATCCCTTGCCTATGCCGCCGCCGAGGCGGCGCGGCGCGGCCTTGCCCTGGAGACGATCGTGGGGCGGGCCGAGGCGCTGGCAGCGCTGCCCGCGGCGCCGGACCGGGTGATGCTGACCGATGCGCTGCATCATATGCAGGAGAAGGATGCGGCGTTGCGCGCGATCCGCACCGCGATGAAGCCCGGCGGCGCGCTGTTCATCGCCGAATACGACCCGGCGGGGCCCGGGGCGGTCGGCGCGCCGATGGCGCGGCGGATGGACCCTGCGGAGGCGCTGACACTCCTCGCCGCCGCCGGGTTTGCCGCCTCTGCCGCCGAGGCCGGGCCGGACGAGCACTACACGATCATCGCCGTGCCGTGACCGGCGGCATCGCGCGCGGAGGGGCGATGCTCGCCGTGGCCGCCGCCCTTGTGGCGGGATCGGCGCTTTTGCTCCTCGTGCCGCAGGCAATCGGCCCCTTGCAGGGCCTTCTGGCGCTCGGCCTGGCCGGGGCCGCGGCGCTCGCCTGGCCGGAAGGGGCGATGGCCGCCTGGCTGATCCTGGTCGCGACCACGCCCGAGATGTGGCTATCGGACATGATCGGCCATCACGAGACGATCATCGCCCTGCTCAAGGTTACGGGGCTGGCGATCATCGGGCTGGCCGCGCTGCGCCGCGGGAGCCGGTTCGACCGCTACAATCCCGGCTTCGCCTTCCTCGTCATGTTTGTCGGCGGCTTCGTGCACGGCCTTTGGCCGGGGCTGACGCCGCTCGCCTCGCTGCGCTCGCTGGTCGGCTCTGCGGCGCCGTTCGCCGCCGGCTTCATGCGGGCGGAGGCGCGGATGCGCGCGGCGATCATCCGCTGCACCATCATCGGCCCGGCGGTGACCGTGGCCTTCGGCCTGCTGCTGCACGCGGCCGGCCTGCGGGCGCTCTATGGCGTTCAGCTCGGCGCGATCCGACTGCAGGCCTCGAGCTCGCCCGCCTTTCTCGGCGGGTTCGCGATGATCGCCATCTATGCCGGGCTGGTTGCCTTCGCCGGCAGCGGCCGACGGCGGGAATGGGCGTGGATTGGCGCGAATTTCCTGATCCTGCTGGCCAGCGGCGCGCGCGCGCCGCTGGCGCTCGCCACCTTCGCCACGCTCGCCACCCTGCTTTCGGTCGAGGCGCCGGATTTCGGCATGCGAGCGCGGCTGGGCCTGCTGACGACGGGCGGCGCGGCGTTCGGCGCCGTGCTTCTCGCCGGGCCGGCGCTGCATTTCGTCCGCGTGATCGACCTCATCCATCTGGGCGATGCCGCCAGCCTGTCCAACCGCAACCTGATCTGGCCCTATTTCGAGGCGGCGCTGGCGCGCTCGCCCTGGCTCGGCTGGGGGGTGGGCGCGGGCAAGGTGATCGTGCCGTTGCATTCGCCGATCGGCCGCTTCCTCGGCACCAACGCGGCGCATGACGAATATCTGCGCATCGCCTGCGAGGGCGGCGTGCCCGGTGCGCTGCTACTGTTCGGCCTGCTCGGCCTGTGGCTGTTTCGGGGCAGCGCTGCGCTGCCGGTGGGGCAGCGACGGCTGATCCGCCTTGTGTTTCTCGCCTTCGCAGTGCAATCTCTGACAGATAATACTTTGATCGCAACGACCAGCCTGACGTTCTTCACATGGGCGCGGGCGGTGTTCATCAATCCCGACGAAGGATCGGCCCCGGCATGACCATGCTTCCGCTTTCCCGCCGCGCGCTGCTGGCCGCGCCGGCGTTTCTCGGCCTGGCGCCTTCCCTCGCCCGCGCCGCCGGCCCGACGCCGCCGATCTGCATCGTGCTCGATTCGGGCGGCTCGCGCGTCTCGGTCATCGACATGACGACGCGCAAGGTGATCCACACCGAGCCGACGCTGCGCGAACCCGGCCACTGGGCGCTGACGCCGGACCGCAAGACGCTGCTGATCGCCGATGCTTCGGGCAATGCGCTGTTCTTCTTCGACCCCGTAACCGGGCGCGAACGCGGCCACAAGCTGATCCCCGATCCCTACCAGCTCTGGTTCAGCCCGGACGGCAAATTCCTCACCGTGAACTGCCTGCGGCTCAACCATGTCGACATCTACCATGCCGACACGCTGACCCTCGCCCACCGCTTCCGCGCCGGATCGATGCCGAGCCATCTGAGCTACACGCCGGATTCGCGCACCGTCTTCGTCTCGATGCAGGATTCCGGCACGCTGGTCGCGATCGATCTCGCCACCATGCGCGTCCGCTGGACGGCGCCGGTCGGCAAGACGCCGGCCGGGGTGATGTGGCATGACGGCATCGTGCTGGTCGCGATCATGGGGAGCGATCATCTCGCCGTGGTCGATCCGGCGAACGGCAAGCTGCTGCGCACCGTGCTGACCGACAAGGGCGCGCACAACATCTTCCTCACGCCGGACCGCAGCGAACTCTACGTCACCAACCGCGTCGCCGGCTCGCTCACCGTGCTGGACGCGAAGAGCCTCGGCTTCAAGCGGCGGATTCCGATGCCGGGCGGGCCGGACGATCTATGCTTCGCACCGGACGGACGGCTGTGGATCGCGCTGCGCTTCGCCTCCCGCGTCGCCGTGCTCGACCCGGCGAGCGGTGCTGTGGACCACATCACGGTCGGCCGCTCGCCGCACGGGATCTATCTCTCGACCCTGCTGACCGACACCGCCGCCCGCACGGCGATGCGCCTGGCCTGAGCATGCTGCCGGCCCATCCGTTCAACGATCTGGCCGGCTGGGTGGAGCAGGTGGCGGTGCTGCCGCTGCTCTACCGGTTCGGGCTGATGCAGTGGAGCGAACTCTCCTTCGGCTGGACGCTGGTCGCGATCTATGGCGTGACGCAGATGCTGCTGGCCTATGCGGTCTGCGTGCCGCTGGAGCGGGCAATGCCGATCGAGCGGTGGGACAGCCGGCGGGTGGTGCTGGTCGATGTGTTCTACACCTTTCTCGCCCGCGTCGGCGTGCTGCCGGTGATGACCTTCGTGCTGTTCTACGCGGCACAGGTGCGGCTCGACGGGTTTCTCGCCGATCATGGCTATGTGCCGCCGATGCTGGAGACGATCTTCCCGCCGCTGTTCGGCCATCCGGTGATCACCTTCGCGCTCTACGCGCTGATCCTCGACTTCGCCGATTACTGGCGGCACCGGCTCTCGCACCGTTTCCGTGTCTGGTATGCGCTGCATGCGGTGCATCACGCACAGCGGCAGATGACCTTCTGGTCCGACGACCGCAACCATGTGCTCGACGAGATGATCGGCTTTCTCTGGTTCATGGCGGTCGGGCTGCTGATCGGGATTCCGCCGCTGCAATTCCCGCTGCTGGTGCTGATCCTGCGCTTTGTCGAGAGCTTCAGCCACGCCAATATCCGCCTCTCCTTCGGCCGGATCGGCGAGCGGCTGCTGGTCTCGCCGCGGTTTCACCGCGCGCATCACGGCATTCTCGCCGCCGGCGAACGCTCGATCAATTACGGGGCGGTGTTTCCGTTCTGGGACATGCTGTTCGGCACCGCCGATTTCTCGAAGGATTTCGCACCGACCGGCGACCCCGAAGCACCCGAGGCGATGGCGAGCGGCGGATGGGTTGCCCAGCAATGGTCGGGGCTGGTGCATCTGGTCCGCTCGATCTGACGCGATTTTTCGCTTCCGCCCGGCGCCGATAAGGCGTTTCCTGCGCTCGCCATGCCGACCCTGTGCCGCGACTGCGATACCATCTTCGAGGCCGCCGGCGCCTGCCCGCAATGCGAGGGGCGGCGCCTCGTCGCGCATGACGAGATCGCGACCCTCGCCATCGCCCATGTCGACTGCGACGCCTTCTATGCGAGCGTGGAGAAGCGTGACCGGCCGGAGTTGACCGACAAGCCGGTCATCGTCGGCGGCGGGACGCGCGGCGTGGTGGCGGCCTGCTGCTACATCGCCCGCCTCTCGGGCGTGCGCTCGGCGATGCCGATGTTCAAGGCCAGAAAACTCTGCCCGGACGCGGTGGTGATCGCTCCGGAGATGCGGAAATACGCGGCGGCGGCGGCCGAGATCCGCGCCCTGATGGCGACGCTGACGCCGCTGGTGCAGCCGCTCTCGATCGACGAGGCGGCGCTCGACCTCTCCGGCACCGCGGCGCTGCACAGGGCGCCGCCCGCGGTCGTGCTGAGCCGCTTCGCCCGGCAGGTCGAGGCGGAGGTGGGGGTGACGGTGTCGATCGGCCTTGCCGCCAACCGGCTGCTGGGGAAACTCGCCGCCGAGCGGGACAAGCCGCGCGGCTTCGCCGTGCTGGGAGCGGAGGCAGCGGCGGTGCTGGCGCCGGAGCCGGTCGGCATTCTCCCCGGCGTCGGCCCGGCACTGGCGCGCAAACTCGCCGGCATGGGGATCACGCGGGTCGGCCAGCTCGCCGCCCTCAACGATCGCGCCGCCCGCGCCCGGCTCGGGGAGGACGGGCCGATGCTGGCCGCGCGCGCCCGCGGCATCGATCCCCGCCCGATCGACCCCGCGCGGGCGACGAAGTCGATCAGTGCGGAGACGACCTTCGCCGAGGATATCGACGATGCGGCATCCCTCGCCCGCGCCCTGTTTCCGCTCTGCGAGAAACTCGCCCGGCGGCTGCGCGCCGAGGGCTTCGCCGCCGCCGGGCTCGTGCTCAAGCTCAAGACCGCCCGTTTCGAGACGCATACCCATGCGGTGCGGCTGACCGCTCCCACACAGCTGGCCGAAACGATCTTCGAGGCGGCGAAACCGGTCCTGATGCGCGCCGCCGGCCCGCGCTACCGGCTGATCGGGATCGGCGCCGCGCGGCTCACCGATGCCGCCGAGGCCGACCGCGGAGATCTGGTCGATCAGGAAACGCCGCGCCGCGCCGCCCGCGAGGATGCCGTCGAGCGGTTGCGCGCGAAATTCGGCACCGGGATCATCCGCCGGGGCGGATGATCCGCCGGGCGCCCACGCCATGCTTGCCCGACGGCGCGAAAAGCCGATAGGCTTGCTCTGGGAGGATCGGCGGATGAAGCTGCGCGGATTCCTGGCTGGCGTTTTCGTGGCAGCGCCGCTGATTGCGGCGAGCGGGAACGCTGCGATGCCGACGCGGACGGTGAGCGAGCATGTCGGCCGGTTCGATGCGATCGTCCTGCACGGCCGTTTTCGTCTCAACTTCACCCGAGGGGAAACACGCTCGGTGAAGCTCACCGGCGATCCCTATCTCGTGGAAAATCTGAGCGTGTCTGTGAAACGGGGCGTGCTGGACATCGATCGCCCCAGCGCGCTCGACTTGCCGCAGAACGAGACCGTGGATGTCATCATCACCGCCCCCTCGCTCGCCGCGCTTACGACGAAAGGACTCGTGCGGGCGGACGTGCGGAACCTGTCCGGCCAAACGTTCGACTTCATCAATGACGGCGCCACTGCGGCCACCCTCTCGGGCGAAGTGGGCAAATTCCGGATGATTTCACGCGGAGTCGCGTCGATCGATGCCAGCCGGCTGCGGGCGGCCAACGTGACGGTCTTGGTGCGGGGGCAGGGCAACATGAGGGTGTTCGCGCGCGAAAGCGCCAACATCACGCTGTACGGCGAGGGGAAGATCGAGGTTCTCGGTCACCCGAAAGACCATACGTTCAAGACGCTGGCTTACGGAACCGTGACGCTGCGCTGAGCAGCAGACATGAAAAAAGGCGCCGCTTTCACGGCGCCTTTTCCGAGACAGGCTGGGTTCAAGCCGCCTTCAGGTTCTCGGCGGACATCTTGCCCTCGCGGCCCTTGCGGACCTCGAATTCAAGGCGCTGGCCCTCATCGATGCGGCCCAGGCCGGCACGCTCGACGGCAGAAATATGCACGAACACGTCCTTCGACCCGTCATCCGGCTGGATGAAGCCATAGCCCTTGGTTGCGTTGAACCACTTAACAGTACCTGTCGACATCGCGACTCTCCAAACAAACGGCAGCCCACGAAATGAGGGCCAGCAAACTCTTCAACTTGGGGAGGTGTCGAAGGCGGTAACGCCGTAACGCACGCAGCAACCAGAACCGAAAAGCGCCGTGATTGTCTTATACCGGCTTTTGCGGCCGAGGGCCAGCATGTATTCATGCCGGCGGCACGTAGGAGAGTCTCTCCCTGCCCTCGCGCTTTCCGGCGCGGCCGGTGGGCTCGAAGCCCACTGCACGCAACAACGACCAGGACGGGATGTTGGCCGGATGGCATTCGGCGAAGACGATCTCTCCGTGCAATGCCCGCAGCATCGCCGTCAAAGCCTCGCGCGCATAGCCACAGCGCTGGAACGCAGGACCAATCCAGTAGCCGATCTCGATCGCGGAACCGCCGCCATCCGTCGGCCCGCGGTGCGCGCCGAGCAGGCCGATCAGCTGCCCGTCGGCGGCAAGGCGGATGCCATGAAATCCCGGGTCGGATTCGATCAACGCCCGCGCTTGCGCGGGGCCGAAGGGCGAGGAGAGAAAATCGATGCGTCCGGTAATGATCGGATGGTCGGTAACGGCCGCGAGTTCCGCAGCATCGGCGATGGCGAGCGGCGCGAGACGAAGCCGCGCGGTCACCAATCGTACAGCGACAGGCGGCGTCCCTGTCAGGCCGGCTCGATCATGCATTGCAGCGGGTGTTGGTTCTCGCGGGCGAGTTCCAGAACCTGGATCATCTTGGTTTCCGCGATCTCGTAGGTGAAAATGCCGCAAACGCCGACACCGCGGCGATGGATCCGCAACGCTATCCGTCCCGCCTCATCGGTCGTCTTGCCAAACAGCCCGACCAGCGTTGCGACCACGAATTCCATCGGCGTGTAGTCATCGTTGAACATCATCACGCGGTAAAGCGGTGGTCTCTTCGCACGAGCGCGCGCCTGCGTGGCGAAAACCGGATCCATGCCGTCCTGGTCGTCAAAATCGTCCATGCCGATGGCCCCATAAATGCGATTGCGGTCGCTGTCATGCAGAACCGTCGACTTGCACCCGACCCGCGTGCAAATCTGCAAATGGCGACGGACGGACCGGAATCCGGCCCGTCCGCTTATCATTCATCCGTCAGGCGGTGAAACCGCCCTTCCGCTTCAGAGCGCCGCGCCGAACTTCTCGACGGCGAGAGTGACACGCGCAGTGAGCGGCGCGATGGTCTGCTCGGTGAGCTTGAGCGACGCATCGGTGATCCGGCCGGTCTCGGCGACCGCCTTTTCCATCATCGCACGGGCATAACCGGTCTGGAGATCGACGGCTTCCTTCACCGACTTCACGCCGCCGAGCGCCTTCGTCATTGCCACGGTCTCCTCGACAGAGGCCTGGGTGGTGCTGGCAATCTGCTTTGAAATGCCCTGCAGACCCGCAGTGAAGATCTGGCCGGCCTTTACCATCGCCTCGAAATTGCCCTGGCTGAACGCCATCATCTCTTCTGTCGTCTTCATCGCCTTCGCCATCTGCTCCTTGACCTTCGCCTGCTGGGCCTCGAAACCCTTCGCGGCGTTTTCCATGCCTTCCTTCATCGACGTCAGGGTCTTTTCGAACCCGGCGGCAACCTGGGCCTTGGTGGCCTCAACAGTGGCTTCGGCCGCCTGCTGCACCGTCTCGGTCGCTTTGATCTTTGTGCTCATCCTAGTTACTCCTCGTGTGTCCGTTGCAACGATGCCGATGCGCCCGCGCACCAGTCTTGGCCGTCGTTGCTTTCGTCGCAAGGGAGAAAAACGACCGCCAAATTCCTTGCACCCACGTTTTATAGTGCAGTGCAACATGGCCGATTTAAGCCTGCCGCGAGGGTAAGTCAATGCTTTTTGTGCAACGCACAATGACACTGCGGTTAAGCCTCACGGCGCCGACCGCTCCCACAAACACGGAGCGCAGGAGGATATCCTATTAACCCTTTGGCTTTTTTGTTAATTTCTATTTTTGAACTGGACAGCGCCGACATTTCATCCTATCCGTCTTATGAGGCTTCGTTCATGTTTGGGGGACCGTATGCGTTTGGCCGAATTGCAAGGCTGGATTGTGAACATCCTGCGGCGCGGCTCGGTACTCGCGGCAGGCGGCTTGATGGGCGCGGCGCTGGCCGCACCTCAGGCTGCGCAGGCTAATCTGCATCAACGGTATCGACATGTCGTGCGCATACATGAACGCCTTGGGGGCATTGCCTCTCCGGCCGCCTCGGGGCCGCTTGCGCCCGGGATTGACTGGATCGTGATGGACGCGGCAACCGGCCGCATCCTCTCCGAGCACAACGCGTATAACGAGCGCTTCCCGGCCAGCCTGACCAAGTTGATGACGCTGGATCTCGCTTTCCACGCACTCAGCCACGGCCGCCTGAACGCCAATACCCCGCTCCCGGTGAGTCCAGCGGCGGCGTCAGTGCAGCCTGTGAAGCTGAATCTTGTGGCGGGGCAGACCGTAACGGTCATGCAGGCAATGCTGGGCATGACGACCCTCTCCGCCAATGACGCGGCAACGGCGCTCGGACAGTACCTCGGCGGCGGCAGCATCCGGCGCGTTGCCGCCGAGATGACAGCGCGCGCCCACGCTCTCGGCATGGAGCGGAGCGAGTTCCGCAACCCATCCGGCCTACCCAATCCGAACCAGGTGACAGACGCCTACGACATGGCGATTCTCGCCCGTCACCTGCTGCTGGACTATCCGCAATATCGCTATCTTTTCTCCGTGCCGAGCTTCCGCTTCGAAGGCCGCACGATCCCCAATATCGATGGCATGCTCAAGCGCTACAACGGCGCCATCGGCATGAAGACGGGCTATACGGACCTCGCGCGGTTCAACCTCGTCACCGCCGCGGTGCGCAACGGTCACATGCTGATCGGCGTGGAGATGCACGCCCCGTCCTGGATCGTTGCTTACAATCGCATGACCCAGTTGCTTGATGCCGGCTTCGCAGCCGAAAGCGGTGCGCCGACGACCGTCATCGCAACTGCCACGTCACCACAGCCTCGCGCCGCAATGCCTCCGCCCCCGGTGCGCCAGCCGGCCGCGGCGCCCGTGCTCGTGGCGAGCCGAAGCAGAACCGCTCCTGTTCACATGATCGTTGCGCGTTCGGTCGGCCATGTCACGCGCGACATGATCCCGGGATGGACCGCCCAGGTTGGCGCCTATGACAGCTACATCCTCGCCAAGAGGCAGGCCCTGACCATACGCGGCGAGCGCAAGGTCGGCATCGCCAGGGTTGGCAGCGCCGTGGTGCACCGGCACCGGATCTGGCGCGCTCAGATTGCCGGCCTCGACCATAACGATGCGAATCTGGTCTGCAGCGCGATGAGACGCGCTCATCAGTCCTGCTTCATCATTCCACCGAGCAACGAAAGCCTGGCGATGCGCTGACGGAACGGGCCTGATCAGCCGGCCCGTTGCCTTTTGACAAGCGCCAGAACGGCAGGCGCCGCCAGCACCAGCACCAGCGCATTCCACAGCATGAATTCGAGGTTGAGCGGGCCGGAAATCACGGCGCTTGCCACGGCGCCGGCGACCAGCAGGACGCTGGGCAGCCAGTCGCGCCAACTGCGCATGGCCGGCCGGTCGGCCACCGCCAGTCGCCAGACGGCGATTGCGATCGGCACGGCAAAGACAGGGAACGGCGCGTCACGATAACGCGGATCGAACACGAGCCCCGCCTGGACGATGACCGCGGTCACCACGAACAGGAACCAGAGATGGTCGAAGAGGCCTTTGCCCCAGTCGCGGGGGCTAGCCTTGCCGAACAGGCTCGCGCGCAGGAGCAACACCGTTGCTGCTCCATCCAGCGGCCGCCGCCCCTTGCCGCGTGAGGCAACGCGCAGAGCGGCAAGGGCGAGCAGACCCTGTGCCGGCAGATTGATCGCGGCGCAGATCATCAGGGACTCGTCGTACAGCACGTGATGGGTGATCGCCCAGGCGTAGACGAGCGCATTGCCAAGGCCGAAAGCGAGCGCCAAGCCGGAGACACCCGCCATCCCGCCGATAAGCGCGAGGATCACCGACAGCGCGATCGCGGCACCGGCATAAAGCGGCCAATGCGGCATCTCCACCACCGGACCTTCAAGGGGGAATTTCGGCCGGCGTCCTGCGGACCAGATGCCCCAGTTGGCGCCGGCGATCCCCTCGTCGTGGTATTTCCAGTGCTGGTCGAACGCCTCGATCAGGTTGTAGTCGACATGCTCGCGATCGGCGAGGCTGACGAAGCGGCGCAGAAAGATCGCCTCGTTGACCCGCGAGGGCGCGGCATCCGCCCGCCAGCGCCCCCGGCTCGGCCAGCCGGTCTCCCCCACCGAGATCGTCTTGCCCGGAAAGACGCGCTCGGCCTTGCGGATGGTCCGGCCGATCCGCGCGATCGCGGCGTTCACCCCCACCGGGTGGTTCTGCCAGTAGGGCAGCAGATGGATCATCACGACGTCGACATGCTTCGCCACCTGCGGGAATTCGAACCAGAAGCTCGCGACATCGGCATAGGCGACCGGCTGCTTCACCCGGGCGCGCACATGGTCGATATCGCGGATCAGTTCGCCCACCGAGAGGTCGCGCCTGAGCAGCACCTCGTTGCCGACGACGACGCGGGTGATCGTGTGCGGATGCGCGTTCGCCGCGGCGATCCCGGCCGCCATCTCCCGCGCATTGTCCTTCGGGTTCGGCCCGAGCCAGATCCCGGCCCAGACCTTCAGCCCCGCCCGCTTCGCCAGCGCGCCGATGTCGAAATCGCCCTCGATCGAGGAATAGGTGCGGATGCCGCGCGCGTGCCGCGCGATCAGGCGCAGGTCCTGCTCCACCTCGGCGGCCGAGGAGAAGGTTTTCGTCAGCGGCGACTGGCCGTTGCGGAACGGCGCGTAGGACACCGAGTTGAACCGCGCATCCGGCATGACGACGCCGCCGGCACGCGGCCGGTTCGGCAGATACCATGCGGCAACGCTCAGCAGGCCGAGCAGAAAGATCAGATAGGGTCTTGCGGTGCGCATGGCCCATGCGCTTACAGGAGGCTCCACCGGCAGGCCAGAGGCGGCTCATGAACATCGACGGGCTCGACGACACGACGATCGCGCGCATACTGACCACCACGCGGCGGATCGCGCTGGTCGGCGCCTCGGCCAACCCGGCCCGCCCCTCGAACGAGGTGCTCGGCGCGCTGCTCCGCCTCGGCTACGACGTCACCCCGGTCAATCCCGGCCTTGCCGGCACCAGGCTGCACGGGCGGGAGGTCGCCGCCTCGCTCGACGATGCGACGCCGCTCGACATGGTCGAGCTGTTCCGCGCCTCAGAACGGGTGCTGCCGGCGGTGCGCGACGCGATCCGGCTGGGGGCGAAGACGATCTGGATGCAACTCGGCGTAGTGAACGAGGGCGCCGCCGCCCTCGCCCGCGCCGCCGGGCTCGTCGTGGTCATGAACCGCTGCCCGCTGATCGAGCGCCCGCGTCTCGGCCTCACTCCCTGAACGACGCGGCCGGATAGCCCTGGGCGAAGAGCAGCGCGCGCAGGTCGCCATGCTCGATGCGCACCGGCGCCGCCTCGGCGAGGATCGGCTTCGCGTGATACGCCACTCCCAGCCCGGCATCGGCGATCATCGCGAGATCGTTCGCCCCGTCGCCCACCGCCAGCGTCGCCGACAGCTTCACCCCGCGCGTCGCCGCCAGCTCGTGCAGCGCCGTCCGCTTGGCGTCGCGGTCCAGCACCGGCTCGGCGACGCGGCCGATCAGCCGGGTTCCGTCATCGAGCAACTCGTTGGCGCGATGCGTGTCGAACCCGACCTCCGCCGCCACCCGGCTGGTAAACCAGGTGAACCCGCCCGAGACCAGCGCCGTCACCGCGCCATGCGCGCGCATGGTGGCCACCAGCTCTCGCGCCCCCGGCATGATCGCGGTGCGCCGCCAGGTGCGCTCGAGCGCCGCGACATCGAGCCCCTCCAGCAGGGCGACGCGCTCGCGCAGCGCATCGGCGAAATCCAGCTCCCCCGCCATCGAGCGCGCGGTGATCGCGGCGACGCGCTCGCCCACCCCCGCCTCGGCGGCCAGCTCGTCGAGCGTTTCCGAGGTCACGATCGTGCTGTCCATGTCCGCGACCAGCACGGCCTTGCGCCGCCCGCGATCCCTGACGCACATCACGTCCACCGGCGCATTGTCGATCGCCGCGCGCACCAGGGCGAAGTCTGGCGGATTCATGCAGGGAATTTCGGCGGCCTCGCCTGGCGAAAGCCACACCGGCGGGCCGCCGGCGGCCAGCTCGCGCACGCGGGCCACCATCGTGTCGGTCAACGTCACCTTGTCGCGCGCCGCGACCAGCACCAGAACGAATTTCATGACCCAGTCGCCTAGAGCATGTTCCGCCCCGCCGGCAAGGCCGCTGCTGATCGTCGCAGGGCCCACCGCCTCCGGCAAGTCGGCCCTCGCCCTCGCCGCCGCGCAACGCTTCGGCGGCACGATCATCAATGCCGACGCGATGCAATGCTATGCCGACTGGCGGATCATCACCGCCCGCCCCACGCCCGCGGACGAGGCGGCGGCGCCGCACCGCCTCTACGGCGTGCGCCGGCTGGAAGAGGCGGTCGATGCCGCCTGGTGGCGCGGCCGGGCGCTGGCCGAGCTGGCAGCGGCCGAGCTGCCGATCCTGTGCGGCGGCACCGGCATGTATCTCTCGTCGCTGGTCAACGGCATCGCGCCGATCCCCGATCCGGGGCCGGACGCACGGGCGGAAGCGCGGCGGATGCTCGCGGCGGATGGACCGGCCGCGCTGCACGCCTGGCTTGCGGCGCGCGACCCGGCAACCGCAACGAAGCTGCGGCCGAGCGATCCCCAGCGCCTCGCCCGCGCCGCCGAGGTGCTGCTCGGCACTGGGCGCGGCCTCGCCGCCTGGCATGCCGCGCCGCGCGCCGGGCTCGCCGGATATCGCGTCATGCTGCTGCTGCTCGACCCGCCGCGCCCCGCGCTGCGCGAGGCGATCGCGGCGCGCTTCGAAGCGATGCTCGCCGCCGGCGCGCTGGCGGAAGTGGCCGCCGTCGCCGCCCGCGCCCCCGATCCCGCGCTGCCCGGCCTGCGCGCCCACGGTGTGCCGGAATTGCTGGCGCATCTCGCCGGCGCGATCAGCCTCGACGAGGCGGCGTCCGGCGCCATCGCCGCCACCGCAGCCTATACGAAACGCCAAGCGACCTGGTTCCGCCATCAGAAACTGGCAGATCAGCGCAACACGCATACGATCAGATCAAGATTCACTGATTCTACGCAATTTTCCGAAAGCACAGTCCGTTCGATCATTTCATTTATTAATTTATCGAGTTGACGCACCGCAGCAGACCGGGGTAGGCCTGCGTCGCGATCTGACAGGATGGGGATATGAACGCCGTGAACACCACAGTCGCTTCCGGGGCCGAAACCCTTCTCCGCGCACTGAAGGCGCAGGGGGTCGAGGTCATTTTCGGCTATCCGGGCGGCGCCGTGCTGCCGATCTATGATGCGATCTTCCAGCAGAACGCGATCCGCCACATCCTTGTCCGCCATGAACAGGCGGCGGTTCACGCAGCCGAAGGCTATGCCCGCTCGACCGGCAAGGTCGGTGTGGTGCTCGTCACCTCCGGGCCGGGGGCGACCAACGCCGTCACCGGGCTGGTGGACGCACTGATGGACAGCATTCCCGTTGTCTGCCTGACCGGCCAGGTGCCGACCCATCTGATCGGCAACGACGCGTTCCAGGAAGCCGACACGACGGGTATCACCCGGCAGGCCACCAAGCACAACTATCTCGTCAAGCGCTCGGACGATCTCGCCCGCATCGTGCATGAGGCATTCCACGTTGCGCGGACGGGGCGGCCAGGCCCCGTGCTGATCGACCTGCCGAAAGACATCCTGATCAACCCAGCGCCATATACCGAGGCGCCGGAAGGCCCGCACCGCTCCTATCGCCCGCGCACCGCCCCCGATCTCACCCGGATCGCCGAAGCGGTGAGCGCGCTCAAGGGGGCAAAGCGGCCGATCATCTATACCGGCGGCGGGCTGATCAATTCCGGTCCGGAATCGGCCGAACTGATCGTTCAACTCGCGAAGCTCACCGGCGCGCCGGTTACCTCGACGCTGATGGGGCTCGGCGCCTTCCCGGCCTCGAACCCGGCCTTTCTCGGCATGCTCGGCATGCATGGCACCTACGAGGCCAACCTCGCCATGCATGGCTGCGACGTGATGCTGAACATCGGCGCCCGGTTCGACGACCGCGTGACCGGGCGGCTCAACGCCTTCGCGCCGCACTCGAAGAAAATCCATATCGATATCGATCCGTCGAACATCAACAAGAACGTGGTCGTCGACATCGCCATCGCCGCCGACGCGACCGAGGCGCTGCGCGCCCTCATCGCCGCCTGGAAGCAGGACAATTCCCGGCAGGACACGGCAGCGCTGGCCGAATGGTGGCGCATGATCGAAACGTGGCGCGAGAAGGACTCGCTGCGCTTCACCCAGAGCTTCGAGAAAGGCGCGATCATCAAGCCGCAGCATGCCATCCGCCGGCTGTGGGAAAAGACCCAGGGCCGCGAAACCTATGTCACGACCGAGGTGGGCCAGCACCAGATGTGGGCGGCCCAGCATTTCCGCTTCGACAAGCCGAACCGCTGGATGACCTCGGGCGGCCTCGGCACGATGGGCTACGGCCTGCCGGCGGCGATGGGCGTGCAGATCGCCCATCCCGACGCGCTGGTGATCGACATCGCCGGCGAAGCCAGCATCCTGATGAACATCCAGGAGATGGGCACGCTCGCGCAATACCGCCTGCCGGTGAAGGTGTTCATCCTCAACAACGAATACATGGGCATGGTGCGCCAGTGGCAGGAGCTGCTGCATGGTGGCCGCTATTCCGAGAGTTATTCGGCGGCCCTGCCCGATTTCGTGCGCCTCGCCGAGAGCTTTCACGCCGTGGGCCTGCGCGCCGAGAGCATCGACGATC
This sequence comes from Acidiphilium multivorum AIU301, assembly GCF_000202835.1. Lineage (NCBI taxonomy): Bacteria > Pseudomonadati > Pseudomonadota > Alphaproteobacteria > Acetobacterales > Acidocellaceae > Acidiphilium > Acidiphilium multivorum. The sequence goes on along the minus strand of NC_015186.1, from coordinate 3,453,204 downwards.
TGGACCGGGTGATCGACGAGATGCTGGCGACCGACCGGCCGGTGATCGCGGATATCCATGTCGACCGTGCGGAGAACTGCTTCCCGATGATTCCTTCGGGCGCTGCGCACAACGAGATGCTGCTCGGGCCGGAACACGAGTCCAGCGCCGCCGGCATCACCGATGAGGGGCTCGTGCTCGTCTGAGCCCCGCCATCATCGCCGAGACCCGAGATCCCGAACCTGAAAGAGCCGACATGAACGCCATCGTCCAGGAAGCCATGCGCGCCGCCACGATTTCCGTGCTGGTGGAAAACGAATCAGGCGTTCTCGCGCGCGTCATCGGCCTGTTTTCCGGCCGCGGCTACAATATCGACAGTCTCACCGTCGCCCCCGTCGAGGACGACCGGCGCAAGAGCCGCATCACCATCGTCACCTCCGGCACCGAACTGGTGATCCAGCAGATCAAGGCGCAACTCGACCGGCTGGTGCCTGTCTACCGCGTATCCGACTTGTCCGCCGAAGGGCCGCACATCGCCCGCGAACTCGCACTCATCAAGGTGATCGGCACTGGCGAGAAGCGGCTCGAAGCGCTGCGTCTTGCCGATGCATTCCGCGCAAGGGTGATCGATGCGACAACCGAAAGCTTCATCTTCGAACTCACCGGCGCCACCGACAAGCTCGATGCGTTTCTCGAGCTGATGCGCCCGCTCGGCCTCGCCGAGGTGTCGCGCACCGGCGTCGCCGCCATCGCCCGCGGCACCCGTACGATCTGACGGCATCCTGCCTCCGCGCCGGACTTCATGGCGCGGGATCCGGCGCAGGATTGTTGGCTGTGAACTATGCGATATTTGGCCGGCCGAGGCGGCGGCCTGGTGAACGACTTTCTATGGAGGCGACAGAGGTTATGGCCGACGCCTGAGAGGATGGCGTTGATGGCATCCCCGTGACGCCGAGCAGGAAATTCCGTCCGAGGTGGCCATCGGTCTTCATGTGGCCGATGACCGGCTCGATGGCAGCGTGCCTGCGCAATTCGTGGCGGATGGCGGGCGTGGTGCCGCGTTTCCGGCGGGCGACATCGCCTGACCGAACCGGAGGTCCATCTTTCATCAGGCTTCGGGCAACTGCGCCGTGTCGGTGATGACAAGGCTTTCGTGAAGCAGGGAAAGAAATGCGGCCACCGGGGTTCCCGGGCCGGCGACGGGCAGGTGGGCGACGACCAGTTCCCAGCAGAGTTCGGGTGATGAGAGACGCGCCATCCCGATGTCCGGATCACGCGCCACAACGACCGTCTCCGGCAGGAGGGCAATGCCTAGGCCGAGACTGACCAGTTTCAGCATCGTGTCGAGATCGCTGACTTCGAACGCGGTATGGCGGCCGATGCCGGCATCACCAAAGCGGCCGTCGACCAGCCTGCGGGTACCCCAGCCCGTTTCGAAGTCGACAAACGGAAAATCCTTTATCGCCTCGAGGGCGACGCCGGTCAGTCCCTCCAGCGGATGACCGCGGGGACAGGCGAGCACAACCTCGTCACACGCGATCATCGTTGTGACGAGATCGGTCAAATGCGTACCCACCGGGAAGAACGCGGCATCGATGCCGCCGGCCCGTGTCCGGTCCGCAAGGGCTGACGAGCTGCCCTGAATGAGCCGGATTTCGATGCCGGGATGCCGCTGGTGAAACCGCGCCAGAAGCAATGGCAGGTCGAGAAATGCGGGCAGGCTCTGCACTGTGCCGATTTTCAGCGTTCCCCGCTTCAGGCCCTGCACTTCGGCAACGGCGCTACGCGCATCCCGCACCGCCTCGATCGCCAATCGCGCTTTTTCAAGGAAGATCTCGCCCGCACCGGTCAGCCGCACGTCACGGGTGCTGCGCACGAAAAGGGGCGCATCGAGTTCCCTCTCGAGTGCCCGGATCGACGTCGAGAGCGCCGATTGCACGATGTTCACGCGACGTGCGGCGCGCGTGAACTGCCGCTCCTCGGCTAGCGCGACAAAATGATGCAGCTGTCTGAGCTCCATGCGCCATCTCTCCATCTATCCGAGAGAAGATTCGGATCAATAAGTTTTATTTGAACGATATTCAACGCTCTCCATCTCCCGGGCGCCAGAATGGAGATTTGGAGATGGATGCATATACGACGCTGCCAAGGATCAGGCTCGGCCTGACCGATATGGAGATCACCCGCGTCGGCTTCGGCGCATGGGCCATCGGCGGGGCTGACTGGGCCGTAGGATGGGGGGCTCAGGATGACCGCGATTCGATCGCGGCAATCCGGCATGCCGTTTCGCGAGGCGTGAACTGGATCGATACCGCAGCGATCTACGGGCTCGGCCATTCCGAAGAGGTCGTCTCGCGTGCGCTGGCGGAGATGCCACAAGCCGAACGCCCCTATGTGTTCACCAAATGCGGCCTGGTATGGGACGAGACCGATCGCCACGCCATGCCGCGGCAGGTCGGCTCGCCGCAAAGCATCCGGCGCGAAGTCGATGCATCGCTGCGGCGCCTCGGCATCGAACGAATTGACCTTTATCAGGTGCACTGGCCAGCGAAAGACGGCACACGGCTGGCAGATTACTGGCAGACGATGCTGGACCTCAAGGCTGAAGGGAAAGTCAGGGCCGTTGGCCTGTCAAATCACAGTGCCGAGCAACTTGCGGTGGCTGAGCGGCTTGGCCATGTCGACACGTTGCAGCCCCCCTTCTCGGCAATCCGGCGCGATGCCGCGGAGCGCGAGTTGCCCTGGTGTCACGCGCACGGCACCGGCGTCATCGTCTATAGCCCGATGCAGGCGGGGCTGCTGACCGGGCGGTTCTCGATCGAACGCGCAAAATCGCTTCCGGCGGATGACTGGCGCTCGCGCAATGACGAATTCATTGGCGACAAGCTGGCCCGCAACCTCCGTCTCGTCGACGCGCTGCGTCCTGTTGCAGAACGGCACGGTGTCTCGGTCCCGGCCGCCGCCGTTGCGTGGACGCTCGCCTGGCCGGGCGTATCCGGCGCCATTGTCGGCGCGCGCAATGCGTCGCAGGTAGACGGCTGGATTGCCGCCGCCAGCCTGCGGCTCGACAACGATGACATGGCGGCCATCGCGACCGCGATTGAGACGAGCGGCGCGGGAACCGGGCCCGCCCGGCCGGCGGGAGCGTGAGGTGGAGATGGCCTTGCATCCACCGCTGCGGCTGCTCGGCATTGTCGGCAGCCTGCGGCGCAACGCCCATTCGCGCGCCGTCCTCCTTGGAGTGAGGAGTGTCCTTGACGCTCGTGTCAGCCTGTCGCTCGTCGGGGTCGACCTCCCGCTCTACAACCAGGACCTGGACGACGACAAACCGCCCCGCGCCGTTCATGACTTCCGGAAGCAAATCGCGGAGAGCGACGCTCTTGTCGTTTCGACCCCGGAGTACAATCACGGCATGCCCGGCGCATTGAAAAACGCCCTTGACTGGGCATCACGACCGCATGGCAATTCTGTGCTGAAGGGCAAGCCCTTTATTGTGGTGTCATCATCACCTGCATTTACGGGCGGGGTCAGGGCACAGGCCCAGGTGAACGAAACGATGCTTGCGATGCAGGCCCTGCCGATTCCGGGACCGCAGATCGTCATCGGTGCGGTCGACGGTAAAGTATCCAATGGCCTCCTGGTCGACGGCACCAGCCTCGGCTTCATCACCGCCGCAATCGAAAACCTCCTAGCACCACGCGCGACAGATAACCTGGCCGAGAACATGGTTTCACTTGCGTGACTAAGCCGCTATCAGATCCAGCCTGCACTCATCAATATCAACGAAGAACGACCCTTGCCTATCCGGTTGACTCCCATACCTACTAGATCTAGTGTTGGGCATGGATGTCCTGGCCCGTGAAGACCTGCCGTTCCCGCAGTCTCTGCCGGAATTCCAGCGTATTTTCCCGAACGACGCGGCCTGTGCCGCCTATCTCGAAAGCGCCCGCTGGAATGGAGGGTTCGCCTGCCCAAGGTGCGGCGTCGTTGGCGAGCCGTTCCGTTTCGAGGCGCGCCCGGGCGTTCTGCGCTGCCGGGCCTGTCGCAAAGACGTAAGCCTGATGGCTGGGACCGTTATGGAACGCAGTCACACGCCGCTGTCGACTTGGTTCTGGGCGGCTTACTTGATCGCCAGCCAGACGCCCGGAATGTCGGCCGTCCAATTTCAGCGGCAACTCGGCCTGTCGCGCTACGAGACCGCCTTCGGCATCCTTCATAAGCTGCGCGCCGGGATGGTGCGCCCCGAGCGCGACAAGATTGGCGACACGCCGCAAGAACACGTCGAAGTGGATGAAACGTGGGTTGGAGGACGAACCCGAGGCGATGGACGGGGTGTCCATCACAAGGTTCTCGTCGCCTGTGCCGTGGAGGTGCGCCACCGGAAACCGGGAACCAAGCTCGACAATCGGAAAGACGGTCGCTACGCGGGACGCGTTCGTCTCGCTGTTGTCCCCGACCGTAGCGCCAATTCGCTCTGCGGATTCGTCGAAAACGCCGTTGCTCCCGGATCGCTGATCGTTACCGACGACTGGAGCGGCTATGCCGGTCTCGGAAGGCGCGGGTTCGACCACCATGCAATCGCCGAATGCGGCGACCCGGAGGTGGCAGAAGAATTCCTGCCGATCGTCCACTTGGTCTTTACCAACCTGAAGACCTGGATCAACGGCATCCATCACGGGGTCAGCGCCAAACATCTACAAGCCTACCTCAATGAATTCACGTTTCGGTTCAACCGGCGCCTCTATCCCTTCAACGCGTTCCGCTCGCTGCTCGGAATCGCGGGTAGGGCAGCCGCACCAACCTTTGACGAGCTTTATTCCGGGGAATGGACACACCCTACATTTAGTGGGTGTGGGTAACAACCGGATAGGCAAGGAACGACCAATCCAACCTCACAAAAAGCGACAAAATCGACAATATACATTCATGATTTATAAAATATTTGAGGACGATATGAACAAAAACATCTCCTGAACAAGCAAAAGAGACTCCGATGAGACGACAATATCTTGTCCATGCGCCGATCAGGCGCAAAATGATCGCGCTTTACACCGCTCTGATCACCGGCGCGATTATGGCGGGACTGCAAGCGGCCTCGGCCGCTCCCCCCGGCGGCGAGTTTCCATCGAAGGTGCCGGTTCCCGCCGACAACCCGATGACCCCCCGGAAGATCCATCTTGGCAAGCAGTTGTATTTCGATCCGCGGCTGTCATTGTCGGGCGACGTGTCCTGCGACACCTGCCACAACGTCGCGGGAAATGGCAGCGATGGACTGCCGCTCTCCTTCGGTGTTCTGGGCCGCGTCGACCGGCCAAGACACGCGCCGACCGTGTTCAATTCCGCGTTCAATACGGTCCAGTTCTGGGACGGACGCGCAAAGAGCCTTGAAGATCAGGCGAAGGGGCCATTGCTCAATCCGATCGAGATGGGCATGCCGAGTTCCGGAGCCATCGTGAAGCGCCTGGCTGGGATTCCCGGTTACAGGCGGGAATTTGCCCGTGTTTTCGGCGGCAAGACGCCGATCACCTTCGAACACGTCGTTCAGGCGATCGCCACATACGAACGGACCCTGGTGACGCCCGACAGCCCATACGATCGGTATCTGAAGGGCGACAAGAACGCGCTCGACAAGTCGGCGAAGCAGGGAATGCACGAGGTCTCCGATCTCGGCTGTGCGAGCTGCCACGCCGGCGCGATGTTCGATAATCCGGGCCTGCCCATGGGAACCGGTTGGTTCAGGAAATTCCCCATGATCCCGACAAACCCGACCTGCGCCACCTATGTGCGGGAGTACCATCTCGCCGACGATCCCGGACGGTTTGACGTCACGCACAAGCAAAGCGACGAGCACGTCTTCAAGGTTCCGAGCCTGCGCAACGTCGCCGTCCTTGCGCCATATTTCCAGAACGGGTCCGTGGGGTCGCTGCGAACCGCCGTTCGGGTGATGGCCGCATGTCAGTTGGGCAAGACGCTGACCGGGCTGCAGACGACGAACATCGTCGCGTTCCTAAACAGCCTGACCGGAAAGTTTCCGGTCGAGACCATGCCACACCTGCCGGAAACACCCGACAGCACATCAATGATGCAGGTTGCCAAGCTCCAGCAAAATCAGCGCCAGCTCAACTGAAGTTGACCCGCAAACGGACAAGGGAGCTTCTTCCAGGAGGCTCCCTTTCTGCGAATATTTCGTGGTGGCCTGCACAGCGGTGGTCGGAGGTGTATCGCGCCGGTCGCACCGTGATCACGCGATGCGGAAGAAGTCGCCCGTCTCAGGCAAGGTTGTGAAAGGCGGCAATCGTCTCGATGATATCGGTGCCGGTCACGTCGAGATGGGTGCATAGCCGTAGCCGGGTCGCCCCCATCACAGAAACCATGATCCCTTGCGCGCGAAGCGCCGCCGCCCAGTCCCCGGGAGTGCGGCCTGAAGCCGCGACATCGACATAGACCAGATTCGTCTCCGGCGGTTCGACGTTGAGACCGCCGATCGCCGCGAGCCCTGCTGCAAGGTCGCGGGCATTCGCGTGGTCCTCGGCCAGCCGGTCCACGTTATGATCGAGCGCATACAGGCAGGCCGCGGCGCAGATTCCGGCCTGCCGGAGCGCACCGCCCAGACGCTGCTTCCACCGCCAGGCGCGATCGATCAGGTCGGCTGAACCGGCCAGAACGGCACCGAGGGGGGCGCCAAGCCCTTTCGTGAAGTCGATCCACACGGTGTCGAACGGCGCCGCGTAGGCGGCGGCGGAGATTCCGCTCGCGACCACCGCGTTCATCAGGCGCGCGCCATCCATGTGCGTTGCCATTCCGGCCGCGCGGGCAATGCCGACGAGATCACGAAGAGTGGCCAAGGGCCAGATCGTGCCGCCGCCGAGATTGGCCGTCTGCTCGATTTCCAGCAGCACCTGCGGCGCGGCATAGCGGGAAGGCATCGTCAGCGCGGCGCGAAGATCGTCGGCCGAGAACATGCCCCGTGCGCCCCGCAGGCCGAGTACGCGCGCCCCCGCCAGCGCCCAGGGGGCTCCGCCCTCAGCCTCGATGATATGCGCGGTCTCGTGCGCGATGATCTCGTCGCCGGGACGGCAATGGGTAAGGATGGCCACCGAATTGCACATCGCCCCGGAGGGCAGGAACATTGCCGCCTCCTTCCCCAGCATGGCGGCCACACGCTCGCAGAGCGCATTCACGGACGGATCAAGACCGAGTTGCTCGTCGCCCACTTCGGCGCCGAGCATCGCCTCGCGCATCGCCGGCGACGGTCTGGTCTGGGTATCAGAATAGAGATTGATGCGCACCGGCGGCAACGAAGGATCGGGCCGGAGCGGGGCGTACATCCTAGCCCTCGGCGGGTGCCGCGAGATCGGCGCCGGACTGCGGCGTGCCGTAAACATCGCGCGCGCGCTTCAGAAATGCCGCGACCATCCGGCGCACCGCCTCGGCGAACACCGCACCGATGGCCTTCTGCAGGATCAGGCTGCGAAATTCGAAATCGACATAGAAATCGATCATGGTGCCGCGCTCGTCCGGCAGGAACCGCCACTCGTTGCGCAGGTAGCGGAAGGGGCCGTTCTCGTAGCGGACATGGATATGCTCGGGCGCGTTCAGCATCACGCGGGAGGTGAAACTCTCGCGGAACGGACCGAACCCGATGGTCAGGTCCGCCAGCATTTCATCGCCGCGCTGCGAGCGGACGCGCGCGCCGATGCACCAGGGCAGGAATTGCGGATATTTCCCCACATCGGCCACGAGATCGAACATCTGGCCGGGCTGGTAGAGGACCAGTTTCCGCTCGGTGTAGCTCGGCATGTCAGGCCGCGTGCCGGGCGGCCCGGGCTTCGCGCAGGGCGGCGAAATCGGCATCCGCGTGATAGGAGGAGCGGGTCAGCGGCGTCGCCGACACCATCAGGAACCCCTTGGCGCGGGCCATGGCGGCAAGATCGGCGAACTCGTCGGGGGTGACGAACCGGTCGACCGCGGCGTGTTTCACCGTCGGCTGGAGATACTGGCCGATGGTGAGGAAATCGACATCGGCGATGCGCAGGTCGTCCATCACCTGGCCGACCTCGCCGCGGTCCTCGCCGAGCCCGGCCATCAGGCCGGATTTGGTGAAGATGCTTGGGTCGAGCTGCTTCACCCGGTCGAGCAGGCGGAGCGACTGGTAATAGCGCGCGCCGGGGCGGATCGAGGGGTAGAGCCGCGGCACGGTTTCGAGATTGTGGTTGAACACGTCCGGCCTGGCAGCGACGACCACCTCCAGCGCACCGGGCTTGCGCAGGAAGTCCGGGGTGAGGATCTCGATCGTGGTGGAGGGTGCGGCGGCGCGGATCGCGCCGATCACCGCCGCGAAATGCGCCGCCCCGCCATCATCGAGATCGTCGCGGTCGACCGAGGTGATCACCACATGCTGCAAGCCGAGCCGGGCCACGGCTTCGGCCACGCGGGCCGGTTCGTCGGCGGCGAGCGGCGCCGGCTGGCCGGTGGTGACGTTGCAGAAGGCGCAGGCGCGGGTGCAGATTTCACCCATGATCATCATGGTCGCGTGGCGCTGCGACCAGCACTCGCCGATATTCGGGCAGGCCGCCTCCTCGCAGACCGTCACCAGCTTGGCCTCGCGCATCAGCGCGCGGGTTTCGTGATAGACGGGATGGTTCGGCGCCTTCACCCGGATCCAGGCGGGTTTCCGCTGGATCGGGTTATCCGGCCTGTGCTGCTTTTCCGGATGGCGGAGCTTGCCGCCCCCCGAATTCCGGTGATCGATCTCGACGCGCATGACGGATCAGAAGTGGATGACCTGTCCATACGCGTCAAGCACCGATTCGTGCATCGCTTCACTGATCGTGGGGTGGGGGAAGACGGTGTGCATCAGTTCGGCCTCGGTGGTTTCGAGCTGCCGGGCGACCACGTAGCCCTGGATCATCTCGGTCACCTCGGCGCCAGCCATGTGCGCGCCGAGGAGCTCGCCGGTCTCGGCGTCGAAGACGGTCTTGATCATGCCTTCGGGTTCGCCCATGGCGATCGCCTTGCCGTTCCCGATAAAGGGGAAGCGGCCGATTTTCACCTTGCGGCCGGCTTCCTTCGCCTTTGCTTCGGTCATGCCGACCGAGGCGACCTGCGGGCGGCAATAGGTGCAGCCGGGGATGTTCCAGGTCTCGAACGGATGCGGCTTCAGCCCCGCGATATGCTCGATGCAGACCACGCCCTCGTGGCTGGCCTTGTGGGCGAGCCAGGGCGGGCCGGTCAGATCGCCGATCGCGTAGATGCCCTCGACGCCGGTGCGCCCGAAACCATCGACCACCACATGCGTGCGCTCGACCTTCACGCCGGCCTGCTCAAGGCCGAGATTTTCGACATTGCCGACGATGCCGACCGCGGAGATCACCCGCTCGGCGGTGATCTTCTGCGCCTTTCCGCCGGCCTCGATCGTGACGGTCACGCTGTCCCTGCCCTTCTCGACGCCCTTCACGCTCGCCCCGACGAGCAGCTTCATGCCCTGCTTCTCGAACTGCTTGTGCATGAAGGCGGAGATTTCCTCGTCCTCCACCGGCAGGATGCGCGGCAGCGCCTCGACCACCGTCACCTCGGCGCCCATGTTGCGGTAGAAGCTCGCGAACTCGATGCCGATCGCGCCGGAGCCGATCACCACGAGGGATTTCGGCATGATGTCCGGCACCATCGCCTCGCGATACGACCATATGAACCGGCCATCCGGCTCGATGCCGGGCAGGACGCGGGCGCGCGCGCCGGTCGCGAGGATGATGTGCTTCGCCTTCAGCGTGGCGACCGGCTTGCCGTCCTTCTCGACCGCGAGCGTGCCCTTGCCGGCGAGCCGGCCGGTGCCGTCGAACACCGTCACCTTGTTCTTCTTCAGAAGATGGGCGACGCCCGAGGAAAGCTGCTTTGCCACGCCGCGCGAGCGCTTCACCACCTTGTCGAGATCGAACTTCACGTTCTCGGCGGAGAAACCGTATTCGGGCAAGGTGTGGAGCAGGTGGTTGATCTCGGAGGAACGAAGCAGCGCCTTGGTCGGAATGCAGCCCCAGTTGAGGCAGATGCCGCCGAGATTTTCGCGCTCGACCAGGGCGACCTTCAGCTTGAGCTGCGCGCCGCGGATCGCGGTCACGTAGCCGCCGGGGCCGCCGCCCACCACCACCACGTCGAAACTCTGATCGGTCATTGTTCTGCTCCTATGCGGCAAGGGCGGCGAGGGCCTCGCCCTTCAGACGGTAGCGCGTCCATTCATCGAGCGGGACGGCGCCGAGGGATTGATAGAAATCGATGGCGGGGCGGTTCCAGTCCAGCACCGACCATTCGAGCCGGGCGCAGCCGAGCCGGACCGCCTCGCGCGCGAGATGGCGCAGCAGGGCGCGGCCGATGCCCCGGCCCCGCGCCGCGGGCAGGACGAACAGGTCTTCGAGATAGAGCCCGGCCCGGCCGGTCCAGGTCGAGAAGCTGGTGAAGAACAGGGCGAAACCGGCGACCGCGCCATCGGCCTCGGCCAGCACGGCGCGGGCGAGAGGCTGCGGGCCGAACAGCGCCTCGTGCAGCATCGGCGCGGTCATCTCCACCTCGTGGGGCGCCTTTTCATAAAGGGCGAGCGCGTGAACGAGATCGAGCAGCGCGGCGATGTCGGCCGGTGCCGCAGGGCGAAGCGTTGCCGCCGCCCCTGAAGCGACACCGGCCGAATGGTCGCTCAAAGCATCAGCCCCAGCGGCTGTTCGACGATGGACTTGAACGCCGCGAGGAATTCGGCGCCGACCGCGCCATCCACCACGCGATGGTCGCAGGACAGGGTGACGGTCATCACCGTGGCGATGGCGATCTGCTCACCCTTCACCACCGGCCGCTTCTCGCCGGCGCCGATGGCGAGAATGCCGCCCTGCGGCGGGTTGATGATCGCCGAGAACGAGCTGATGCCATACATGCCAAGATTGGAGATCGAGAACGATCCGCCCTGGAATTCGTCCGGCTTCAGCTTGCCGGCCTTTGCCCGCGCGGCGAGATCCTTCATCTCGTTGCTGATCGCGGCCAGGCCTTTCTGGTCCGCCTTGCGGATGATCGGCGTGATCAGCCCGTCCGGAATCGCGACGGCCACCGAGATGTCCACGTCGTGATAACGGATCATCGCCTCCTCGGTGAACGAGGCGTTGGCCGCCGGAACGCGGCGCAGGGCGACGGCGACCGCCTTGATGATCAGGTCGTTGACCGAAAGCTTGAACGCGCCCGGCCCCTCCTTGGGGGATTGCGCGTTCAGCTCGGCGCGCAGCTTGAGCAGCGCGTCGAGCTCGACATCCATCGACAGATAGAAATGCGGAATGGTCTGTTTCGCGGCCTGCAACCGCTTCGCGATCACCTTGCGCATCGAGGAATGCGGGATCGCGTCATGCGGCGCGGTGATCGGCGCGGCCGGGGCCGCGGCGGCTTGCGCCGGTGGGGCGGCAGCTGGCGCTTTCGGCGCCGGTGCCGCGGCTTCCGGGGCACTGCCGCGGGCGGCGTCGATATCCGCCTTGACGATCCGCCCGTTCGGGCCGGAGCCCTTGAGCGTGGCGAGGTCGATCCCCGCCTGCTGCGCCATGCGGCGGGCGAGCGGCGAAGCGAAGACGCGCGGGCCATGCCCGGTCGTCTCCGCCGCCGGCGCGGCCGGAGCTGCCGCAGCCGGGGCAGGTGCCGCCACCGGTTCCGGCGCGGCGGCGGGCTTTGGCGCCGGGGCAGCGGGCGCGCTGTCCGGCACGGCTTCGCCCGGTTCGACGAGAATGGCGATCGGCGCGTTCACCGCGACATTCTCCGATCCGGCAGCGACCAGGATCTTGCCGAGAACGCCCTCGTCGACCGCCTCGACCTCCATCGTCGCCTTGTCGGTCTCGATCTCGGCGATGACGTCGCCGGCCTTGATCGTCTCGCCTTCCTTCTTGAGCCAGCGCGCCAGCGTGCCTTCCGTCATGGTGGGCGAGAGTGCCGGCATCAGGATGTTCGTGGCCATGTTCGCGCCTCCCTCAGAACAGTTTCTTGACGGCGCCGACGACCCAGTCCGGCTGGGGCAGCGCGAGCTTTTCCAGATTGGCGGCATAGGGCATCGGCACGTCGAGCCCGGCGACGCGGGTCGGCGGCGCGTCCAGCCAGTCGAACGCATGTTCGGTGATCTGCATCGCGATCTCGGCACCGATGCCGGCAAAGGGCCAGCCCTCCTCGACCGAGACGACGCGGTTGGTCTTCTTCACCGAATTCACGATGGTCTCGATGTCGAGCGGGCGGATCGTGCGCAGGTTGATCACCTCCGCCGAAATCCCCTGCTGGTCCAGCGCCTCGGCGGCCTTCAGCGCGACATCGACCATCAGCGAGAAAGCAACGATGGTGACATCCTCGCCCGCGCGCTCGACCTTGGCCTTGCCGATCGGCAGGATGAAGTCATCGTCGGTCGGGCATTGGTGCTTGTGGCCGTAGAGAATCTCGTTCTCGAGGAAGATGACCGGGTTCGGGTCGCGGATCGCCGCGCGCAGCAAGCCCTTCGCATCCGCCGCCGACCACGGGGCGACCACCTTGAGGCCCGGGCAATGCGCATACCACGAGGCGTAGCACTGGCTGTGCTGGGCCGCGACGCGGGCGGCAGCGCCGTTCGGCCCGCGGAAGACGATGGGGCAGCCCATCTGCCCGCCGGACATGTAGAGCGTCTTCGCCGCCGAATTGATGATCTGGTCGATCGCCTGCATGGCGAAGTTGAACGTCATGAACTCGACGATCGGCTTGAGGCCGGACATCGCCGCCCCCACCGCCATGCCGGTGAAACCGTGCTCGGTGATCGGCGTGTCGATCACCCGCTTCGCGCCGAACTCGTCGAGCAGGCCCTGGCTGATCTTGTACGCGCCCTGATACTGGGCAACCTCCTCGCCCATCAGGAACACGTCGGCATCGCGCCGCATCTCGGCGGCCATCGCATCGCGCAGCGCCTCGCGGACGGTGATTTCCTGCGTCGGGCCCCAATCGTTCTCGGCGGCCGGCGCCACCTCGGCAGGCGGCGCCTTCGGCGCGGCAGCGGGCTGGTGCGCGGGCGCGGGCGCGGGCGCGGGCGCGGGCGTAGCCTGCGGCGCCGGCGCGGCGGCGGAAGGGGACTCTGCCTTTTCGCCATGCGCGCCGAGCACCGCGATCGGCGTGTTCACCGCGACGTTTTCAGTCCCCTCATCGACCAGGATTCGCAGCAGCTCGCCCTCGTCGACCGCCTCGACCTCCATCGTCGCCTTGTCGGTCTCGATCTCGGCGAGAACATCGCCGGCCTTGACCCGGTCGCCGACCTTCTTGAGCCATTTGGCCAGCTTGCCCTCGGTCATCGTCGGCGAGAGCGCGGGCATCAGAACGTCCGTGGTCATGCTCAGCCCTCCACCAGCACATCGGTCCAGAGTTCGGATTCATCGGGTTCGGGGCTCTGCTGCGCGAAATCGGCCGCGTCCTGCACCCGCTTCTTGATGTCGTCGTCGATCGCCTTGAACATCTCGTCGCTCACCCCCATCGCCTCCAGCGCCTTGCGGGCGAGATCGATGCAATCGTGCTCGGTCCGCATCTTCTGCACCTCCTCGCGGGTGCGGTATTTCGCGGGGTCGGACATCGAGTGGCCGCGATAGCGATAGGTCTTCATCTCCAGCAGGAACGGCCCGTTCCCCGCCCGGCAATGCGCGACCGCCTGCTCGCCCGCTTCCTTGACGGCCTGAACGTCCATCCCGTCCACCTGCAGGCCCGGAATGCTCCAGGGCGCGCCGTTCAGGCTGAGATCGCGCGAGGCCGACGCGCGCTCGACGCTGGTGCCCATGCCATAGCGGTTGTTCTCGATGATGAAGATCACCGGCAGCTTCATCAGCGCCGCGAGGTTGAAGCTCTCGAACACCTGGCCCTGGTTCGAGGCGCCCTCGCCGAAATAAGTCAGGCAGACGCGGTCATTGCCGCGATAGTGATTGGCGAACGCAAGGCCGGTGCCGAGCGAGACCTGCGCGCCGACGATGCCGTGCCCGCCGAAGAAGCCCTTCTCCTTCGAGAACATGTGCATCGAGCCGCCCTTGCCCTTGGAATAGCCGCCGGCCCGGCCGGTCAGCTCGGCCATGACGCCTTTCGGGTCCATGTCGCAGGCGATCATGTGGCCGTGATCGCGATAGGAGGTGATGACCTGGTCGCCCGGCTCGATCGCCAGCTGCATGCCGGTCACCACCGCTTCCTGCCCGATATAGAGATGGCAGAACCCGCCGATCAGCCCCATGCCGTAGAGCTGGCCGGCCTTTTCCTCGAAACGGCGGATCAGCAGCATCTTTTCGTAGGCGGCCAGAAGCTCGTCCCTGTCCATGGATTGCTGTTTCTGGCTGCTGCGCTTGCGTGAGGCTGGCTGGGCTTTCCCGCCCGTCGATCTTGTACGGCTGGCCACGATGATCCCCCTCCGTCGGTTGATCTCTTTCCAATGCGTCGGAACGGGGGCACGACGCAAGCGGGAAAACAAAAAAACAATGATGGTGCAATGCAATATTCATGTTAACCAAAAATTGGTTAAGGCCCTGATCAGCACGACGAAAGCCCTATTTCGTGCCAGGATTCGCCGGAATCTCGGGAAACCCGCCTTGCTCCAGACGCGGCTTCAGGAGTGGGGACGGCCCGGCGCCGCAGGCGTTGGTGCCGCAGGCGCGGACGACGCCGGGGCCGGGGCCGGATGGAGCGGCACGGCGAGATCGTCGGGATCAGCAAGATTGAGCACGGCTCGCGCCTGTTCGTTGAGCATGTCCGGCGCGATAGCGTGATGATGCAGGGCATCGACCCGGGCCTGCCAGCGGTCGCGCCGGGCCGTCACATCGGTCAATGACTGCCGGTCCTTCACAAGAACGGCTTGGTCGTGGCGCTGGGCGATGATCCCGCGCGAACCATTGATGGCATTGAAAACGAAATACGCCGTCACCACGAGGAAGAGAACGGGCAGCACCAACGCTCTCAAGCGCCGTTTCACGGCTGGCTCCATGCTTCGGAAAACGTCTTCGGATGTGTCACGCCCCTGCATGCCCGGCCCATGGGGGGTTTCGCAAGTGCTTTTGGCATGCGGACGCCGGGTGAAACTTTTGTAAGCCACAATTCGCACCGAAAGCCGCCCTTTCGATGCCATCATGGGGTCGTCTGTATCGGACCAACGACGAATGCAGGAGATTTGAAGATGTCGGAACGCAGCAGAAAAGCGACAGGCCGAATCGGCCGGGTTGCCTCGGTCCTGCTCGCCGCCGGAATTGGCCTAGTGGCAACGGGGGCAACCGCCTTCGCCGACCCACCCTGGGGACACGATCACTGGGAGCACCATGGCTGGCATCACGGATGGCGCCATGACGATGACGATGGAGGCTGGCACCGCGGCTATGTCTACGGCTATGCGCCTCCGCCGGCGTATTATCCGCCGCCGCCCGTCTACTATGCCCCGCCGCCGGTCTACGTCGGCCCGCCCAGCGTCTCCTTCGGGGTAAACATCCCTCTCGGTCACTGAACCATGATCGCCTCAAGCCCGGCCTTCAGCAACGCCAGAAGGTCGGGCAGGGCGAGAGCGATGCAACCATCGGTCGGCGCATAATCCGGGCGCGCCACATGCAGGAAGATCGCCGACCCAGAACCGCGGACCACCGGGTTGTCGTTCCAGCCGAGCACGCCGACCAGATCGTAGACGGCGTCGGCGCGCCAGAGACGTTCATGCCGGCCCTCATGCGGCAGGCGGACCATCCGGTTGTAGTCAGGATGCTGGGGGTCGTCGCACCAGCCATCGTCGGGAGACAGGGGCTCGCGCGGCACCGCGCACGCCGGCGGTGAGATCCGATCGGCGCGGTACAGCACGCGCCGGAGCACGAGGAGGCCGGCTGGCGTCGTGCCGTCTCCTTCGCGCTTCCTGTCAGAGACGCCCCCTTTGCCGATGGCGACGCGGAATGTCAGCCCGGCGGCCGCCAGCGTAATCGGCCCCCCTTCGCGTAATAGCGCCGTCGGCGCGTTGCCTGTCGACGTCACTGGCGCATCTAGTCCAGCAGGTGGCCGAACCGGCGGGCCTTGGTCGCAAGATAAAGGTCATTGACGCCGTTCGGCGCGATCACATGCGGCACCCGCTCGACGACATCCACGCCACACGCGGCGAGGCCGGCCGTCTTTTCGGGATTGTTCGTCAGCAGGCGGATGTGGTCGAGCCCCAATGCCGCCAGCATCGCGGCAGCGATGTGGAAGTTGCGTTCGTCCGCCCCCCAGCCAAGCGCCCGGTTGGCATCGACGGTATCGAGACCGCGATCCTGCAACGTGTAAGCGCGCAACTTGTTGATCAGCCCGATTCCGCGCCCCTCTTGCGCGAGATAGAGGACGACACCGCCGCCTTCCTGCGCCATGCGACGAATGGCCCCCTTGAGCTGGGGGCCGCAGTCGCAGCGCAGCGAGCCCAGCAGATCGCCGGTGAAACATTCGGAATGGATCCTCACCAGCGGCGCGGCCTGCGCCGACGGGTCGCCGACCAGGATCGCCATGTGCTCGATACCCTGATCGAGTGCGCGAAACGCCACGAGTCGGGCGTCCGGCGCGTCGTCCAGCGGCACCGCGACTTCCGCCACGCGGTGAAGGGTTGCCGCGACATTCCGATTGTAAGCCAGCAGGTCGGCGGCAGGCACCGCCAGCAGGCCGCCACCAAGAGGCAGCGACGCCCAGCCCGGACGGACCGGCGCCGTGATCATCGCCGGCAACAGCCGCGCCTGCTTGCCCAGCGCCAGCGCCGCCTCGGCCAGCGGTGGCGGCGCAACACGGCGGAAGCCTGGCATGATCTGCTCAAGGGTTGGATCCGCAAGGCGGCGGAGTGTGGCGACATCGATCAGCGGGCGGGTCAGGCCGAGCGCAATCGCCGGGAGAGTCTCATCAAGCGGTTCCTGCAACACGGCGGCCGCCCGCGACGGGGCCAGCAACAGCATGGCGCCGGAACTTCCCAGGCGGTCGATGAGGTGGAGCCCTTCGGCACCCACTGTCTCGGCCGGGACGACGATCAGCGGATGCTGCCCGGCCAGCACGACCGGCACGCCCCGCCGCGCGTCGCCGACGGCCCTATGCACCGCGCGGGTGCGCACCGGATCAAGCGGTGGCAAGGTTCCGGACGCGTCGGCGTTCGTGCTCTTCTGACCCTGGACTGGCAATGAGTTCATGGTCGTACAGATATAAGATGGAACCCGTCTGTTGCGCCATATCGCCGGCCATTTTCCGACATTGCACGAAGATTGCGGCGTTTTCACGCGCATGTGAGCGAGATCATGGAAGATTTATAATGAAAGGTCTGCGAATCGGACCTTTTGAACTATAGGAAAGAGCGGCAAACTCCCTGGTGCGGCAGCAGTGCCGGGCTTGGAACGGAGAATTCGAGGAAATGGGATACATGGCGAACGTTCACCCGATCCTGGTCGTCGATGATGATCTGGCATTGCGTTCGACGCTCTGCGAGCAATTGCGGGCTGAAGACGAGTTCGCGCCGAGCGAGGCCGGCTCGATTGTTGAAGCCGAACGAATGATTGCTTCGGCCGAGCAACGGTTTGATGCCATCATCCTTGACGTAAGCCTGCCCGACGGCGACGGGCGCAGCTTCTGCGCACGGTTGCGTGAGGAGGGAATCAAGGTTCCGATCATCATGCTGACCGGGTCCGCGGCTGAGCAGGATGTGGTGCGAGGGCTCGATTCAGGGGCGAACGACTATGTCGCCAAGCCTTTCCGCCTCGCTGAGCTGATGGCCCGGCTGCGCGCTCATCTCCGCAACTTTGAAAGCAGCGAGGACGCAGTCCTCCAGATCGGGCCGTACACATTCCGCCCCGCGATGAAGTTGCTGCACGAACCGTCACAGAACAGACGGATTCGCCTGACCGACAAGGAGGCTGCAATCCTGAAATTCCTCTACCGCGCGGGCGGGAAATCGGTTGGCAGACAGGTCCTGCTGAACGAGGTGTGGGGCTACAACGCCGCTGTCACCACTCATACCCTGGAGACGCATGTCTACCGGCTGCGCCAGAAGATCGAGCCCGAGCCAGCCCATGCCCGACTGCTGATCACCGAGGGCGGTGGATACCGCCTCAACCAACCGGTGAGCGACGCGGCGTGACGTTGTAGCCGGTTTGAACTATATAAGAACAGGTTGTCTCCGTAGCTCAGCCGGATAGAGCACAGGATTCCTAATCCTGGGGCCGTGGGTTCGAATCCCGCCGGGGACATACCTTTTTCACGATGCGACTAAACGATTGAAATAATGAGATATATTTCGATCCGTTTCCGAAATGCCCATACAAGCGGCCACACAGCTGCCCATACAGGTTTCCGGCGTCGTCACCGCGCACCGGTGCGGCATGCTGGCCGGAACGCTTCGGGGTCGGCGGGCGGTCGTGGGGATGCGCCGGGCAAGCCGGGCAGAGGCTGATACGGGGACGCGGTGGAGCATGCGCTCATTGAGGCCGGTGCGAGGAGACGCTGGGGCCGCTCAGCGGGCCTCTGAGGCCGCCGCCGGGCGGGCGGTCGCGCAGTCTCGACGCGGTGCAGCGCCGCACAAGTTGACGCGACGACGTATAAACTCGCTGGAGCCGGTGTAGCCCTCCAGTGGTGCTGTTTTGTGCGGGGAGACGCTGAGGCCGCTCAGCGGGCCTCTGAGGCCGCCGCCGGGCTACCCGGGGTCGGCATGCGGTTCTCGATCACGGTGGGGGGCTTTCCAGCGTGGCCGCAGGACACCCCGGGGGTCAGGAAATCCGGCGGCGCATCCCGCTGAACGCGGGGACGCACAGGGATAAACAACAGCAACAACCTTTAGCAGTGTTTGCGAAGTGACCAACAATGACACCCGGTGGTGCCGCGTTCGTCGTCGCGAATCAAAACGTGAATCATCGCGAAATCTGCGACACAACCGCACGAATCAAATGGCGCTGTTTAAATCGAAATCGAATGACGTGAACGACATTGCCGCGATGAGCGCGCTGTGTCGTCGTGGTGCATGGTTGTCGTCATGGTCGTGCGCGTCACGAAGCGTGCCAGACGCGGGGCTGAGTCATGCACTTTGGGAATCCCGGCGATTCCCGAATGACTCGGGTCAAGCCGCGCTGGGCGTGTCACAAGTCAGGCAACGTCGGTTGAGTGATTTGTGAGGGTGGCAATGGTCGAGCGGTTCGTAGCGTATCTGAGGGTTTCAACGGCGCGGCAGGGGCAAAGCGGCCTTGGGCTGGAGGCGCAGCGCAGTGCCATCGCGGGCTACCTCAGCGCAGCAGCTCGTGAGCTGCTGGACGAGTTCGTCGAGGTCGAGAGCGGCAAGAATGCCGACAGGCCGCAACTGGCTGCGGCCTTTCAGGCATGCCGGTTGACCGGGGCGCGGCTCCTGATAGCCAAGCTCGACCGGCTCAGCCGAGATGCGGGTTTCCTGTTGGGACTGGAGAAGGCGGGTGTCGAGTTCGTAGCAGTCGACATGCCACACGCGAACCGCCTGACCATCGGCATCATGGCTGTGGTGGCGGATGAGGAGCGGCGGATGATCTCAGCGCGCACCAAGGCAGCGCTGGCAGCGGCAAAGGCTCGCGGGACCGTGCTAGGCGGCTACCGGGGCGGCCCGAATGTCGACAACCGGCTTGGCACAGCCGCCGCGATGCGGCGCGCTGATGCGTTCGCGGAGCGCGTTGGGCCGACTATCGAGGCCATGCAAGCGCAGGGGCTGAGCCTTGGGGCCATTGCGGAGCAGCTCAACGAACGACAGATCAGGACGGCACGAGGCGGTCGCTGGGCCGCCATGAGCGTCAAGCGGGTCATTGAGAGACGAGCAGCGCACTAGGCGGCGTCGTGACGGCAGCACAGACAACGACGAGATAGGACAGGAAATATGTCGTATACGGTAGAGGTGATTGAAGACAAAAAATCAGGAGCGGCGGATGCGGTGCTGATGCCGGAGCTGATCCGGCGGCGAGCTTTTGAGCTGGCCAACGGGCTTGGGCTGCCCATGACGCGACAGAGCGGCGATGGTTTCGACTACCTCGCAGTCCTCGACGTCCCTTCGCAGTCCCTCGACGACGACTACGTTCCCGAGCGCTGGCTGATAGAATTGCACGACGATGGTAGCTGGGGCGTATTCGATGCGGGCGACAACGGCGGCGCGGGTGGTTGCGTGGTCGCGGCAACGCTGCTGGAAGCGCTGGAGCGTGTTCACCGGACAAGGCGTGAGGCCCTGCGGGATGCCTAGCAGACACGCACGGGCTGAGGCTGGGCTATGGGCAGGGCGCTGAGTAGGCTTGAAGGGGCATGCACAGACCCTAGCCCGGATTTCTCACGGGGTTAGGTGCATCGGGGCTCTGAATCGGCGAAAGTTCTTCTGCAACAAAGGAATTTCGCGAAGCAGAGGAGCGCCCCGATGCCGACAGAGTGTAGTGCGGAAAAGTTTGAATTTGGAGAGGTTTCCGGTCGCGTCGTGGTCGCCGGTTTCGATGGCGGTGCGATCACCTCGGATGCCGGCGCGCTGCTGCTCGGTGCGACCGATCGGGCGATCCGGCTGACCGAGCGCTTCGCCGCCTGTTTCACCGACCGGCGCTCCCCCGATCACATTGAGCACGACGTGCGCACACTCCTGCTGCAGCGCGTGGTTGGCATCGCGCTCGGCTATGAGGACCTGATCGATCATGACCAACTACGCCATGACCCGGTGCTCGCCGTCCTCGCCGGCAAGCTCGCGGCACGGCGTGCGGGCTGCGCACCGCTGGCCGGCAAGTCGACGCTGAACCGGCTGGAGCTGAGCCGCGCTGATGCCACGCGGTATCACCGGATCAGCCATGACCCGGCGGCCATCGAGGCGCTGTTCGTCGATCTGTTCCTCGACGCCCATCGCAAGCCGCCGGCGCAGATCACACTCGATCTCGACGCCACCGACGATCCCCTGCACGGCCACCAGGAGGGGCGGTTCTTCCACGGCTATTACGACTGCTTCTGCTATCTGCCGCTCTACGTCTTCTGCGGCCGGCACCTGCTGGCGGCCAAACTGCGGCGATCGAACATCGACGCTGCCGCCGGCGCCGTCGAGGAGATCGCGCGGATCGTCCGCCAGATCCGCCGGCGCTGGCCGCGCGTGCGGATTTTGCTCCGCGGGGATTCCGGCTTCTGCCGCGACACCCTGATGAGCTGGTGCGAGGCCAACCGCGTCGACTACGTCTTCGGCCTCGCGCGTAACCCGCGCCTGGTCGCGGAAATCGGCGCTGAACTCGCCGCTGCCGAGGCCGAGAGCACCGCGACCGGCAGGCCGGCCCGCCGGTTCCGCGACTTCATCTGGCAGACGCTGGAGAGCTGGGATCGTCCCCGGCGTGTGATCGGCAAGGCGGAATGGACCCAGGGCGAGGCCAATCCCCGCTTCATCGTCACCTCGCTCAAGCCCGCGGAGGTCGCCGGCCAATATCTCTACGAGGCGATCTACTGCGCCCGTGGCGAGATGGAGAACCGGATCAAGGAGTGCCAGCTCGACCTGTTCGCCGACCGCACCTCGGCCGCCACCATGCGCGCCAATCAGCTGCGCCTCTGGTTCGCCTCGATGGCCTATGTCCTGCTCTGCGCACTGCGCCGGATCGGCCTGGTCCACACCCAGTTCGCCCAGGCCACATGTGGCACGATCCGCCTGAAGCTGCTCAAGATCGGTGCCCAGGTAACATGCAGTGTCCGGCGCATCCGCATCGCAATGGCTTCAGCCCATCCCTGGCAATACGAATTCAGCATCGCCCACGCCTTGCTCGGAAACGCCGGCGCCTGACACGACCCAGACATCGCAAGCCGCCATCCCCAGAAATCACGCCACCAAACCCGGCGTAGGCCACGCTCGCCCGCGCCACGCCGAGATCGCTCGCATAGCCGCTTCAGACGCCGTCGACTGCCAATATCATCGGCGCCGGCCGTCTCGTCAGATACCCGCGTGAGAAATCCGGGCTAGCAGGGTCTTCAAGTAGTCTCACAGGTCTCAGTGCAATATCAATGGGGTATGATCTACGGTAAATATGGCCCTAAGGTAATCATGCAGGGGTCATGAGGTAGGCTTTGGGAGGTCTAGCAGCAGTCTTTCAGTAGTCTTCTAGAGTATGCTTAGGGTATACTTGGCGGCGGCTTCTTCTGTAGGAGGACTTTAATGGGAAAGTGAGCGCAGGGGCCGCATCGGCGCGGCTTTGTCGTGAGCTTCCAGCGGTCGTGACGCGGCTGGATGAGCTGGCGGCAGGTCATGGGTTGTCGTCCGCCGCCGCCCGGGGCAGCGCAGTGCCACACAAGTTCATGCGAGGCCGTATAAGCTCGCTGAGGCCGGTGTAGCTCTGCGGTGGTGTGGTTTTGCGGTGAGACGCTAGAGCCGCTGAGCGGGCCTCTGAGGCCGCCGCCGGGCTACTCGGGGAGACGCACAGCCTCGACACAGCGCCGCTCGACGTCATCGCCCGGGCCGTGGTTGTAAACATGGTCGGTGATGGTCTGCTGAGCGTGGCCGACAATGCGGGCGACAACCGCTTGGTCAGCGTTCCGCCGTGCCTTCGTGATGAACCAGTGCCGCAGCGAGTGGAAGTTCACAGCGAGATCATGGGTCTTGAGGCTGGCGGCGAAGCGCGACTTGCCAAGCTGCCTACGGAGCTTGCGCGGAACATCAAGAACCACCCACCAAGTCCTATGACGAAGGAGTAACCAACGCTTGTCAGTGGTCGATGCCATTCCGCAATGTCCATACAGCACTGTCCACGCAGGTCAACACGCAGATATGATTGCGTGCGCAGTATTCCTTGGCTTCAGACCGCCGCGCCTTCACTTCCAGCGGAGACGCCTCGTTATGTTCATTTGCCTCTTGCGCTGATGGATCGACGTCAACTGTCCGTATTGGCCAGCGCGCGGTGCCGCCAAAAAGATATTGCCATGACTTCGAACAGCCCCCATGACGACGTCGACCTAGCCTCCGGATCGACAGGTTCGAGCGAGCGTGTCACCGGTCGACCACACCACACCTTCTAGACAGGATCGTCGAGCCTTGCGCCACCTCAGAGTTACAGGAGCCTGGCTGGCGGCCGCGCTTCTAATAGTAATCAGCGTGTCCCTGTTCGGCTCAGCATCATCTGGGGCAGGGTTCACCTATATTGGTTACGGCGAAGACCCGCAGGGGTTCATCTGGTTCCTGAACTGGTGGCCGTTCGCCTGGGCGCACCACCTCTCACTGTTCCATACCCGCTACGTCGCAGCGCCGGCCGGCATGAATCTGGCCTGGCGGACGTCGATCCCAGCACTTGGGTTCATCGCGGCACCGTTCACGGCCATGTTCGGCGCCTTATCGACCTACAACTGGCTGATGCGGCTCGCGCCAGGGCTTGCCGGCATGGGGATGTTCTGGGCGGCCCGCGAACTTACCGGCCGCACGATCCCCGCCCTCGTAGCCGGGCTCATATTCGGCTTTTCCAGCTATGAAATGGGCCAGTCTCTCGGCCACCTCAATCTCAACTTCACGATAGCCGTGCCGCTACTCCTGTGGGCATCGCTTCGCTCGCTGCGACTGCGATGGCCATCCGCCGGCCTCGCTCTGGCGATCGGCGTTCTGCTTGCCTTTCAGCTCTGCGTTTCGCAGGAAATCGCCGCCAGCGCCGTGCTCATGGCAGCCCTCAGTCTCGGCTTGATCTACAGGCAGCAACCCGAGGCCCGTGCCGCCTTGCGGCGACTGGCCCCCGGGCTCCTCGGCGGGCTTCTCGTTGGCGGCGCCCTAGCGTCGCCGTTGCTGATCGAGATGCTGTTCGGCGGGGGCGGCGGCAGCACAAGCATCGCCGCGCCATCGGCTTCGTCCACGGATCTGCTGAATTTCATTATCCCGACACCCGTAACGCTACCCTTCGGTCACATGGCACGCGGCATCGCCGGCACATTCAGGAGCAATTTCAGCGAGGAGGCCGGATATCTCGGGCTCCCGCTCATCCTGTTGCTCGCCGGCATTTACCTGACCACCGACGATCCCGAAATCCGCCTGCCGCTGACGATGGCCCTGGGCGCCGCCGTTCTGTCGCTAGGGCCGGTCATCCACGTCGCAGGGCACGGCGTGTTTCCCGCGCCATGGCAGCTCGTGTCATGGATGCCGATAGTTCATGACATGCTGCCGCAACGCTTCATGATCTATGCCGATCTGATGGTGGCGCTGGCGGTGGCGGCGTGGCTTGCAAAACCGGTTGCAGGGCCGATCGCGCCGCTGCGATATGCGCTGGTCGCCGGCGCGCTGGCCTTCTGCATACCCAATCCCGCAGTCGTCGGGCACTGGAGCGATGTCAAACTGCCGCGAATATTCACTGCCAGCGCCGATCACGCCGCGTTGCGGGGACGCACGGTGCTGATCCTACCGTTCCAGGGCAATCATATCGGAGAGCAATATGCCGCCGGCATGCGGTTTCGCATGGCCGCCGAGGGCTATCTGGGCGGTGGAATAGCGAGGCCGTTCAGCGAATGGCCACTGATCATGCCGCTATACAATGGCGAATACGGGAAGATCCCTAGACGCGAGTTCGGCGTCTTTCTCGCACGCTACGATGTTGCGGATATTCTGGTCGAAACAAGCCAGATCCGGAATCCCGGCGCTATCCTAAGCCTTGTGAATGGCGCGGGGTGGCATCTCGACGCGAGGGTCGGCAGTGTCGAGATTTTCGGCCCACCCGCGCAACCGCCGTCGCCATCAGCCGTGGCGCGGGAGACAGCCGCCTATCTGCACGCGAGGGCGCTGGCGACGCTGGCGCGGCGTGAGCGCCTGAATGTCTGCGCCATCCGCCGATTCGAGCGGCGCTGGCATGTGAAACTCGGCCCTGTCTGGTGGCTGTACCGGCGCAGCTTCACTCTTCCGTTGAAGATCGGCACGATCTCCTGCAATCCTGCGAAAGCAGCGCGGATGTAGACCATCGACGCGTTTCAGAGATCACGTCAGCCTTACTCGCCCGCGAAGGCTCCTAGGCGGGTGAAGACGGCATAAAGCGGCTACGCGCTAATGAGCAGGCCAGTGCCATCGATATAGTATTGCGACGGAAACACGATGAATCAGATGAGTGTGGCCGTGCCGATTGTGTAGGCGGCCGTCAGGCCGAGCAGGATATCCACTTCACGCGGAGGCGGCGCGGGGGCAGATAAGAGCCGCTTTCCGCGCTCGTATCTCGGCTGCTGCCGCCCGCTGGGCTGGCGGCAGTGTGGCCTCGGTGCGAGGCGTCAGGATTTTGGTTGCGAAGCCCAAGGCCTCATATCCGCCGAAGGAGACGATTTTGAAGCGGCCGAGTGTCAGCAGACGAAAACTCGCCACCATGCGGAAGGGAAGTTCGATAGCAATCGCCGCACGGACAGGCTGGCTCTAGCCTGACCGAGCCGCCCCGTCTCGCCGCTGGAGCCACATGATGAACGCAGTAATAACGACAATGAAGGGAAGCCAGCAGTTGTCTATAATCGGTGCCATAACACAACAACCATACAGACATGCCCACACAGGTTAACGCCCGTATGCCCCTGATGTCGCAGCATTCTTAAAGCTCAGATCGCCACGTCTTCCCGTCCCGCCGGGGACGCCACGCTTCACAACTCATTGAATGTGCTGATGTCACTTAATATCGCCCCACACATGTGACACACGTTTGTGCCACCTGTGGAAAGCCATCATGGCGTTGTGTTCCTACATCGAGAAACGACGTCTGACCTATTATTTCGGCTGCGTTTGCTGGTCGGAATCGGTGATCTGCGCGAGTCATATCGAGGTTCGCCTGGCTGCCGGCAGGCGCGCGGTAATCGAAGGGGAAGGGGCGTCCTCATCCGTGGCCGGAGGATCCTAGCATGGGAAGCCAGAGCGCAAGCGCGGCGAGCGTGACCAGCAGTACCGGCGGGGTAATCAGCAGGCCGACACGCATGTATTGCCCCCAGCCGATCCGCACGCCCTTGCCGGCGAGTACGTGCAGCCAGAGCAGCGTCGCCAGGCTGCCGATCGGGGTGAGCTTGGGGCCGAGATCGCAGCCGATGACATTTGCATAGACCATCGCATCGCGGATGGCGGTGGGGGGATGGACATGGGAGATCGCCAGCGCGCCGACCAGCACGCTCGGCATGTTGTTCATCACTGAGGAAAGTAGGGCGGCGAGAATGCCGGTGCCGAGCGACGCAACCCAGATGCCATGCGCGGCGAAGATCCGCAGCAGTGAGGCGAGCTGGTCAGTCAGCCCGGCGTTGCGCAGCCCGTAGACGACCAGATACATGCCGAGGCTGAAGATCACCACTTGCCACGGCGCGCCGCGCAGCACACGCCCGATATCGATCACGCCGCCGCCGCCGCCGCCAGGCCAGCGCGCGGCGAGGGCCAGCATCGCGATCGCGCCGGCGATTGTCACATAGGAAACCGGAACGCCGAGCGGCGCGGTGACGAAATAGGCCACGAACAGGAGGGCGAGCACCGGCCAGGCAGCGCGGAAGACGACATGGTCGCGGATTGCGTGCGCTGGGGCTTCGAGGTCATCCACATCATAATGCCGGCTGGCGACGGTGCCGTAGCGCAGCATCAGCACGCCGAGGGTCGCCGCGAGGGCGACGAGATCGACCGGTACCATCACCAGGGCGTAGCGAGTGAAGCCGATGCCGAAGAAATTGGCGCTGACGATGTTGACGAGGTTGGAGATGACCAGCGGCAGGCTCGTCGTGTCGGCGACGAAGCCTGTGGCGATGATGAAGGCGAGCGCCGCGGCGGGGGGAAATTCGAGGCTGGCGAGAATGGCCATGACGATCGGCGTCAGCAGCAGTGCGGCGCCGTCATTGGCGAAGACCGCGGCGATCGCGAAGCCGAACAGCACAACCAGCGGCAGTAGCAGGCGCCCGCGCCCACGGCCCCAGCGCGCGACATGCAGCGCCGCCCAACGGAAGAAACCGGCCTCGTCCAGCAGCAGCGAAACGACGATCAGCGCGACGAAGGTGAAGGTCGCGTTCCAGACGATGTGCCAGACGGTGGGGATATTCCGCCAGTGGACGATGCCGAGGGCGAGATCGACCGCCGCCCCGGCCATCGCGCTCCAGCCAATGCCGAGGCCGCGAGGCTGCCAGATGACGAGCGCGAGTGTGGCGATGAAGATCGCGAAGGCGAGCATGGAGGGTCTTCCGGGTGACGGGCGGGTGGGTCAGGGCAGGCGGCGGCCGGCGTCGTCGACCACCTGCTGCCCGTCTTCCTTGGTGAAGGCGCCCTGCTGGGGAGTGGGCAGGATGTCGAGCACGGTTTCGGAGGGGCGGCAGAGGCGGACGGCGCGCTCGGTGACGACGATCGGCCGGTTGATGAGGATCGGGTGGGCCATCATCGCGTCGAGCAGTGCATTGTCGGTCAGCGTTTCATCATCGAGACCGAGCTCGGCATAGGGCGTGCCCTTCTCGCGTAGCACGGCGCGAACGGGCACGCCCATCCGCGCGATCAGGCCGCGCAACTCCTCGCGCGAGGGCGGGGTTTTCAGATATTCGATCACCACCGGCTCGAGCCCCGCATTGCGGATCAGGCCGAGGACGTTGCGCGACGTGCCGCAGGCAGGGTTGTGGTAGATCGTGACGGTCATGTGTCTGATCCTTGTTTTGTTGCGGACCGCCCCGGTTCACAGGCCGGCGCGGGGGCGGCCGCGTGGCCGCAGCAATTGCGCACGAGATAGGCGACCAAGCCGTTCATGGCGGTGAAATCGGCAGCGTATATCACATGGCGGCTGGCGCGCCGCTGGGTGATCAGCCCGGCGCGGGTCAGGGCCTGGATATGGAATGTGAGGGATGACGCCGCGAGGCCGAGCCGCTCGGCGATCTCGCCCGCCGGCAGGCCAGCCGGTCCTGCCTCGACCAGGAAGCGATAGGCGGCGAGACGGTGCTCGTGCGCCAGAGCGGCAAGCGCCGCGACGGTCCAGGATGCGTCGATTGCCGGCGGTCCGTTCATCGTCATTTCCGGAATTGTCGAATTATCATATTGATAAGGTGATGGCGCCGTCGGCGTCAAGGGACGGCGAAACGCTGGCCCGAGACTGCTCATTGACGATGCGACGCATGCCTTGCCCGCACGATTGACTGAACCATCAGCGACGTCGAGAAACGGTGATATATATTTTAGGCGATCGTTAAATAATTGGTTGCATTCTTTTGGATGCTTAATTTGTATCTCTCGAAAGCATCTACTTGAGGATGTATCAATAATGGCGACGCGATAATGGGGCTGATAAAAGCGCGCCTCAGAGACACAAGCTCATGTGCAGGCTGTCGACAGGGGCAATTCGACAGGCCGCTCGCCATGGCATTTCAGCCAATCATCGATGTCGCGGCACGATCAGTGTTTGCCTATGAGGCTTTGGTGCGCGGCCCCGCCGGAGAGTCGGCTGGGAGTATATTGGAAACCATCGGCCAGTCGGAACTCTATGCTTTTGACCAAGCATGTCGAGTGACGGCGATTGAAACCGCCGCCGCTCTTGGGCTCGGCGATAGTTCTTGCGATCTCTCGATCAATTTTCTGCCCAATGCAGTCTATGAGCCCCGAGCGTGCATTCGCACGACTCTGCAAGCTGCCGCCCGGACCAGATTTCCAACCAGAAAGCTTATCTTCGAGATTAACGAGGGAGAATTGTTGAGCGCGCCCGATCATTTGGCCGATATCGTGGCGGAATACGCAGCTATGGGCTTCCGCACGGCGATTGATGATTTTGGGTCGGGATATTCCAATCTCAATCTACTCGCCAAATTCCGCCCGGATCTGGTGAAGCTCGATATGGAACTGATCCGCGGCATCGAGTCAGACAAGAGGCGCAGGAGCATCGTCAGCCATTGCGCTGCGATGTGCCGGGAAATGGGGATCACCGTCGTTGCCGAAGGCATCGAAACGCTTGGCGAATGCTCGGCGTTGAACGATCTCGGGATTACGCTCATGCAAGGCTATCTTTTCGCGAAGCCAGGCTTTCGCAGCTTGCCAACACCTACGTGGGCGAACTGATCTCAGCGATCACCCATCTCATTGCTGGATTTTTCAGCAATCATGCCAAGGTGGGATTTTTTGCTGACCTGTCATGAAGTAATGCATCAAAATCCGAGATTTGCGAATGCAATGACAACAATAACGCCCAGTACCCAGATTTATCGCATATGGCATCCGCATCTAAACGGTTCGACCAAATCACTGAAATCGATCAGTTTATACTGATTCATTTCCACAATTCCCATACAATCATCCCTACTGCGCCCATACAAGTTCAGCCGTTCCCCTTAACAAGGCGCTGAAGAGTCCCCGCCTCGAGGCCGGCTGCAGAACATGATGCACCAACGCCACTGCGAGGACGGAGGTGGCAATGCGCCGATCGGACGAGGTGACGTGATCGCTGTTGATCTACGTCGATCTTGAGGAGCGCATCCCGGCGCGGCATCCGCTGCGACCGATGACCCGCCCCACGCCGCAACCGCAATGCCCCAGTTAAACAGCGGGTTTTCCTAAGCAATTGAAAAGGCGTGTGAAATCTGGCGTGCGCCGGAGCTGTGGCACTACAGGGCGGAATGCGCAGCCGGATCAGGTTACGGCTTGCTGGGGGGTCTGCAGACGGGGCGGCAGGGCGATGCGGGCGGCTTTGAAGGCTGTGGCCGCCGCAACGCCGGCTTCGGTGCGCAGCTGCCAGCGCTTGCCGTTCTGACTGATTTCGCCGTGCTGCAGTCTGTCGAGATCACGAAGGAGATCGGCCCATTCGACGCGCTTGCCGGCCCGGCGGAGTTTTTCGTCGAGCGCCTGGTGCAGGATCAGCGCGAGAAAAGAACAGAACACATGGCCGCGGATGGCGGCGTCGGAGGAATGGTAGATTGGCCGGGTGCGCATCGTCGCCTTCGCCACACGGAACAGCCGTTCGACATTCTGCAGGTCCCGGTAGCGGAGCACCGCCTGCAGCGGCGAGATCCTGGCATTGGAGCGCAGCACGAAGACGCCGTCGAAGCGGGCTTCCTCGGCGAGCTTGCCGGCGTCGATCTCGAACAGCTTGCTCTTGCGGCCGGGCTTTGCGTCACTGACCGGGCGCAGGAAGCGGCGATAGGCGGAGTTGCCGATCAGCGCCTTGTCGCCTCGCTTCAGCTGACGATCGAGGGCGGCGACCACCTGGCGCCTGGTCTCGGCCTCTTCGATGGCCACCGCCTCGTTGCGGCAGACGATATAGCGCTTGCCCGCGACCTTGACCTCCTTGATGAAGAGCTGTGTCTCGTCGCCACTTGCGCGCTCGAGGCAGAGCGGGATGTAGGGGCGCTCATCGGCCAGCACCACCTCGCGGACGATGCGGTCGGTGCGTTCCCTTGCGCCGAGGACGTATTCCAGCCCGCGCTCCTCCAGCGCGGCGATCGTCGCGGCGCTGATCATGCCGCGATCGGCGACAACGCAGACCCGGGTGATGCCGAAGCGCGACCGCAGGCGGTCGATCACCGGCACCAGCACCGAGACATCGGCGGTGTTGCCCGGCCACATCTCGGTGCAGATAGGCCTTCCGTCCTGATCGATCACCACGCCCAGGATCATCTGCGCGAGCTGTGGGCGGTAATCCTTGGAGTGGCCCCACGCGCCCAGCGTCTCGCCGCCGGCACCTTCGAAATACAGCGAGGTGGTGTCCATGAATACGACCGAGAGATCGGTGAACAGATCATGCCGCCGAGCGAAGAGCCGCTCTTCCACCAGATCCTTCACCGTCCGTGGCGCAAAGGGCGTGGCATCCGCCTGCTCTGCCTCCGGCAACTCCTCGCCAAGCCAGGCCATGGCGCGGTAGAGGTGATGCAGGCCGAGCTCCTCGGTGCTGGGAATGTCGTAATCGTCGAGCCATTTGTCGCAGGCGCGATCCGAGCCCGAGACCATAATCCGGTGGAGCACGGTGGCGAACACCGCGCGCTCGACCGGGAACTCGAACTGCCGCCCGGCCAGCAGCTCCTCGAACACAGCAGCGATCCCGCTCTCCTGCCACAGTCGGCCGAACAGCAATGGCGCGCCGAACCGGCGCATGCTCAGCGTGGTCGCCTCATTCTCCATGGCGGAGAGCAGCATCATCTGCTCGCAATGGCGGGCGCCGGAGGCCAGGAGCCTCGCGAGCTGGCCGCTTGCTTCGAGTTCGTCCATCCGGCCGATGGTCAGCCGCACAACCTGGCGGACCTTGCCATCGACCCGCTTGTTCTCGACGATCTGCAGGTAGCGACGGCCACCTGATGGTTTGATGCGGAAGAACATGACCCCGACTCCGGACACCACGCTACGGAGCCGATGCAAGCAAGATCAACACACAATCGCGCGATACGTGGCACTACGTTTTTAAAAGATCTTCAAACGGCTCCGAAAAAACCGTTATCTCCCAATCCTCTATCGTGCCGTTATCGTATCGTTCCGGGTTCCACTGTTGAAGTCGGGCAATGCCGAAGCCGATTTCCGCGGCGAACGACACTCCAGCGCGACCCGTGCTTCGACGATCGATCCCGACGCCCGCCTGTTCAAGACGTCACCCGGCGCAGGGGCCATGCTGTGCTTCATTGGGGCATAGCCTGATGGAGAACCGCTCCAGCCTGATCGTGCAGGCCGACCTGACGCAGGGCGGTGGCCACGCCGCATGTCGGGCCGCACAGCAGATGCTTCACAGGCATTCGTCCGGATCGACCCGGCGCCTGACGCGGCCGGCTGACAGCGGCTACGACAGCGCCGACTTCACTGCTGATCTGCGCCAGATGGTGGTCACGCCGCATGCCGCCCGGAAGTCTCGGCGCTCCGCCATCGATGGCAGAACCACCCGGCACCCGGGCTAGCGAAATCGCAGTGACGCCGGACGAAGATCGAGGACCCCTTCGGCTGGACCAAGACAGTCGGCGGCATGGCGCAGACCATGTATGCGGCATCAAGCACGTGCGGGCCCGCTTCACTTTGGCGATGGTGGCCTGCAATCTGCCAAGGCTGCCGAAACCGCTCGGTACCTGAGCCGGAAGAAAGCACTCGAACCGCACCCGAGTGGAAAATGCCTCACCAGGCCGAACCTACCTAGGACGGCGTTCCTCTCACAGACCTCTTGCAGCAGCCCGTTAGGTCGAGAGTGGCAAGACGAGCGACCGGCCACCGTTGACCGCCGCCTTCGGGGCTTATCGCCCGACTGGCGCTAAGCTCTGTTGAATTCTGTTGAGAGGTCCCGCTGATCTCGGACGAGAAACACGCCGAATGTGGTCTGCTAGCCTGCCGCTGATCAACAAAGAGCTTTTCCCAATCTCTGCCTCAACACTCCGCGCTCATGCTGCGGCTTCCCGGCTCATCCGGAATGTCCAACCCTGCCATGCAAGCCGATCGGGTTGCCCTCGCGTTCAAATCACTGAGACATCAGAGCCGTCTCGCCGCCATAGCAGCTTGTAGCTGCGATTAAGCAGGAAAAATCGGGGCGCAAAATCAGGAAAATTGATTGGACCGGGCCAGACCATCCTCTAAATCATAGATTTGTTTGGAAAATCTGGTGGGTGCGACAGGGATTGAACCTGTGACCCCCGCCGTGTGAAGGCGATGCTCTCCCGCTGAGCTACGCACCCGGTCGGCATGTCTCTAGCGGCGCGGCGCGGCGAAGGCAAGAGGCCAGGCGGTCGGCCCGGCTCAGCCCCGCGCCGCCGGCGCCGAGGGGCGGACGGCTGCGAAGGCGATTCCGAGGAAAAATGTCAGGCAGGCAACGCTGAAGCCATTCAGCGTCGCGAGCGAGGCGGCAACGGACGCCGGGTAGGTCGCGATCGGCGGCATCGGTGCGAGGCGCAGCGCGGCATAGGCAAGGAAGGGCAGCGCGGCGAGGGCGAACATCGTCCGCCGTTCGGATTGGTGAAAGCCGAGTGTCGCCAGCATCACGCAGGGGATCAGGAACAGCGCCACCCCGGAGGAGAAGCCGAGCACATGGTTGCACCATGCGGTGTTCAGCGTCGCCACCGTGCAGAGCAGGGCGCGCGCGGCATAGCCGCTGCGCCGGGCGAGCAGCGGCACGGCGAGCCAGAACGGCAGCGAGGCCAGAGTCAGCAGCACGAACGGGCCGGCATTCCGCCCGAGCACGGCCCAGAGATAGAGCGGATAGAACGGCGTGTTGCCCGCCAGCACGAGGGCGACGGTGTTGCAGGTCGCGGTCAGCCCGTCCTCATGCGCGACGAAGCCGGCAAGGGCGCGGGCGGCGGCACGCATCAGGCCGGACGCAGCCGGTAGTGGCTGACCCCCCAGGATTCGCCGCCGGCATGGCCGAACAAGCCTTCGGTGGCAAGGAAGAACAGCCGCCAGCGCCGCTTCCACACCGCGGCCTCGGCGCCATAGACGCGACTCAGAATCTCGCCGATCGGGCCGGCATTGCGGTCGTAATTCTCCAGCCAGAGGCGCGCGGTGCGGGCGTAATGCATGCCGTTCCAGCGCCAGTCGGCCTCCAGCGCGAACAGGTCGGAAAACTGGCCGATCAGCCCGTGGCTCGGCATGATGCCGCCGGTGAAGAAATGCCGGGCGATCCAGTCCGCCGGATCGTCGTGATCGAAGCGGTAGGGGCCGGTGCGGTGCGAGAATACGTGCAGGAACAGCGCGCCGCCGGGGGCGAGCCACTGGCGGACGCGCCCGAGCAGGCTCTGCCAGTTGGACATGTGCTCGAACATCTCGACCGAAACCACCCGGTCGAATGTCCGCTCGGGGGTGAATGCGTTCATGTCGGCGGTGACGACGCGCAGATTGGCCAGGCCAAGCCGCGCGGCCTCCGCCTCGATATGCGCGCGCTGCGAGGCGGAGTTGGATACCGCGGTGATGGCGGCGGCGGGGTAGCGTTCCGCCATGAACAGGCTGAGCGAGCCCCAGCCGCAGCCAAGCTCGAGGATGCACTGCCCGTCGGCGAGGCCGGCATGGTCGCAGGTCTGCTCCAGCGCCTCGACTTCCGCCGTCTCCAGCGTATCGGCCGGAGAGCGGAAGAAGCAGCTCGAATATTTCCGCCGCGGTCCGAGCACATGACCGAAAAACGCCGCCGGCACCTCGTAGTGCTGGGCGTTCGCCGCATCGGTGTGCAGGGCGATCGGCAGGCGCGCCATGTCGCGCGCGAAGGCGCGTTCGGCATCTTCCGTCATCGAGGCGAGCTTGCGGTCGGTCCGGCCGACCAGCCCGGCGATGCCGCGGCGGGTCAGCGCGTCGGGGATCGGCAGGCGCTCGGCCATTCCGGCCATGGTGGCGGCAAGGTTCATTCATTCACTCCGGAGCTTGGGTCAGACCAGACGTGATACGGCGGGCGGGCATCGTCCGGATGCACGGGGCTCAGCCGCGCTGCCGCTTCGGCCAGGGCACGATCGGGCTGACCCGCGCCTGATAGTCGCGATAGGCGTCGCCGCGCGAGGCCAGCATCTCGCGTTCGAGCGGCGGCACGCCCGAAATTTTCGCCAGCAGCCAGTACATGAACAGCGGCGCGGCGAGGCCGGCGAGCCCCGGCCACCACGGGCCGGCGAGCCCGATCAGCGGATAGGCGAGCCAGACCAGGATCTCGAAGAAATAGTTCGGATGGCGCGACCACGCCCACAGGCCGCGGGCGCAGACCTTGCCGCGATTGGCGGGATCGGCGCGGAAGGCGTGCATCTGCCGGTCCGCCAGCCCCTCGCCGGCGACCGATCCGGCGAACACGGCAAGCCCGGCCAGCGTCAGGCCGGGGGCGAGCGGGTAAGGGTTGCTCGCCGCGAGCGTCACCGCCAGCGCCAGCAGCCAGGCGACCGCGGCCTGG
The DNA here is from genome assembly GCF_000202835.1 of Acidiphilium multivorum AIU301. Taxonomy (NCBI): domain Bacteria; kingdom Pseudomonadati; phylum Pseudomonadota; class Alphaproteobacteria; order Acetobacterales; family Acidocellaceae; genus Acidiphilium; species Acidiphilium multivorum. Next base: position 3,418,519 of record NC_015186.1, on the reverse strand, counting down.
ATCATAAGCAGGACGAACATCCGCCGTTCGAACCCCGCCCCCCATTCGGCGCGGAACCGGGCATAGCGCGCATCCTCGTGGCGGATGGCGGCGGTGCGGCGCAGGATGTAGCCGCCGAGCCGCCCGGCCCAGACCAGCACCAGCGCCGCGACCAGCAGCCGCCGCGCCGGCGGCGCGGTGCCGAGCGGCACCAGCGCGCCGACCGCACCGGCGATGCCGGTGCCGAAGGTCCAGAACACGTCGACCCAGCCGGAATTGCGGGTCGCGCGCTGCGCCACCCAGGCGCCGGCCATCACCAGCATGAGAAAGAGCAGGAGTGTGAGCGCGAGTGCGGGATATGCCATGCGCAAGACATTCATCCGCCCCGCACTTCGTCAAGGGCCGGGCTGCGCCGCCGGCGCCGAAACGCTATATGACGCGGCAGACAGAAGGAGCCACGCCATGTCGCGCATCGACGAAAGCCGCAAATTCGTTCCCGTCGCCATCGCGGTGATGACCGTCTCGGACACGCGGACGGCGGAGACCGACAGTTCGGGCGACGCGCTGGCCGCGCGCGTGGTCGCCGCCGGCCACCGGCTCGCCGCGCGCACCATCCTGCGCGACGACGCCGACCTCATCGCCGCCCAGCTGCGCGCCTGGATCGCCGATCCGGCGATCGACGTGGTGATCACCTCGGGCGGCACCGGCATCACCGGGCGGGATGTGACACCGGAGGCCTTCTCCCGCGTGCTGGAGAAGGAAATCGAAGGCTTCGGCGAATTGTTCCGCATGCTGAGCTACCAGAAGATCGGCACCTCGACGATCCAGTCCCGCGCGATCGGCGGGGTGGCGGGCGGCACCTATCTCTTCGCCCTGCCCGGCTCGACCGGTGCGGTGAAGGATGGCTGGGACGACATTCTCGTCTTCCAGCTCGATTCCCGCCACCGCCCGTGCAACCTCGTCGAGCTGATGCCGCGGTTGCAGGAACATCTGACCGCCTGACCACCTGCCCCGGCCCGCCGGTCAGATCGGCGGCGGGCCGGATTTCATCCGTTCCATCGCGAAGCGCGAGCTGACATTGCGCAGCGGCACGGCGGCGATCAGCCGGCGGTAGAACGCATCGTAGGACGGGATGTCCGGCGCCATGACGTGCAGCAGGTAGTCGACATCCCCGCTCATCCGCCAGGCGCCGACGATCTCGGGCATGGTCGCGACCACCTCGGCGAAGCGGGCGATCCAGCCATCCGAGTGATCCGCCGTCTCGATCGAGACGAAGACCGACACCGGATAGCCCAGCCGCTCGGGCGAGAGTGCGACCACCCGCCCCTGAATCACGCCCGCCTCCTCCATCCGCTTGATCCGCTTCCAGCAGGGCGTGGCCGAAAGCCCGACCTCCTTCGCCATGATGGCGAGCGGCACGGTGGCGTCGCGCGCGAGCAGGCGGAGGATCGCGCGGTCGATATTGTCGAGCGTGATGGCGGCGGCCGGCGCGGCGGCAGCGGCCGCCTGGCTGGTCCGGGCTTTGTCAGCCATTCCAAATTATCCTTCAAATTTAGACTCTTTTTTCATATGACCCGAATAATTCAGAAAATCAAACTTATTTTAGGCCGAAAACGCTGTTTTAGGAGAAATATGTTTTCCTGCCCCGGCCGCGTTCCTATACTCCGGGCGTGCAGGAGACACCATGATCCCGATCGCGCTCGACCCTCGTCTGACCTCGCTCGCCGTCGCCGGCAACGGCACGCTGGCGCTGCGCCGCTATCGCGCGCTGCGGGCGGCCGGGGCCGAGGGCGCGCTGCTGTTCTCCGACGATCCCAGCGCCGAGGCTGTCGAGGCGGCGGGTGCGAACCTGCGCCGCGCCCTGCCGGACGACGCGGCGCTGGCGGCGCTGCACGTGCTCTGGATCGTCGATCTCCCGGCCGAGGCGGCGGAAGCGCTGGCGACGCGGGCGCGGGCGGCGCGCGTGCTCGTCAATGTCGAGGACGTGCTGCCCTTCTGCGATTTCCACTCGGTCGCCGAAATCCGCCGCGGCGACCTGCTGCTCACGATTTCCACCGCCGGCGCCGCCCCCGGGCTTGCCGGCGTGCTGCGGCGCGATCTCGAAACCCGGTTCGGCCCGGAATGGGCCGACCGCGTCGCACATGTCCGCGCGCTGCGCCGCGCCTGGCAGCAGGAGGGCGTGAAAATGCCCGAGGCCGCACGGCGGATCGCCACTCTCGTCGAGGAAGAAGGCTGGCTCGCATGATCCGACATCCCGCATTCGCCCCCGGCAGCGTCTGGCTGGCCGGCGCCGGCCCCGGCGACCCCGCGCTGCTGACGCTGGCGGCGCTGCACGCGATCGAGACCGCCGACGTCATCCTGCACGACGCGCTGGTGCCGGCCGAAATCCTCGCCCTCGCCCCGGCGACGACGCGGCTGGTGCCGGCGGGCAAGCGGGCCGGCGGCATCCACACGCCGCAGCTCTCGATCAACGAGGATCTGATCGCCCTTGCCCGGCAGGAGCTGCGGGTGCTGCGCCTGAAAGGGGGCGATCCGTTCGTCTTTGGCCGTGGCGGCGAGGAGTGCCTCGCCCTCGCCGCGGCGAGCATCCCCTTCCGCGTCATCCCCGGCATTTCCGCCGGCATCGGCGCCGCGAGTGCGGCGCATATGCCGATCACCCATCGCGGTGTCGCCCGCAGCGTGGTCTTCGCCACCGGCGAGGCGGGGCCGGCCGGCGGCGAGGTGGATTTCGCGGCACTTGGCCGCGCCGCCGATACGCTGGTGCTCTACATGGCGCGGCAGAATATCGGCCGGATCGCCGCCGCCCTGATCGCCGGCGGCCGCAGCCCGACCGACCCGCTCGCCTTCCTGCTCGACGCGACGACGCCGCGCGAGCGCGTCGTCCACACCACGATCGGCGCCGCCGCCGCCATCGCCGCCACCCTGCCGCCGGCCGCCACACTGGTGATCGTCGGTCCCGTCGCCGGAATCGGTGCGATGATCGCGCCGCACCGCCCGGAAGCCGAACCCTCGATCCGCTCCGCACAAGGTTGACATCATGACCCGCATCGCCGCCCTGCCCCATTCCGCCCCCTTCGCCCCCGAGGACATCGCCGTTCTCGACAAGGTGATCGGCCGCGCCTCCAGCACGCAGCGCGCCTGGCTCGCCGGCTTCCTCGCCGGGATCGACGCCGCGAAGGGCGACGCCGCCGCCCCCGCCGCACCGCCGGCGGCGAAGACCAAGCTCACCATCCTGTTCGCCACCGAATCCGGCAATTCCGAGGCCCTGGCCAACGCCGCGAAGAAGGACGCGCAGAAGCGCGGCTTCGCCCCCCGCGTGCTGGACATGGCGGATATCGCCCCCGCCGCGCTGGCCGAGGCGGAGAACCTGCTGGTCATCGCCTCGACCTGGGGCGAGGGCGAGGCGCCGCAGCGCGCCGCCCCGTTCATGCGCGCCCTGCTGGCCGAGGACGCGCCGGCGCTGGAGGGCGTGACCTTCGCGGTGCTCGCCCTCGGCGATTCCTCCTACGCGCAGTTCTGCGAGACCGGAAAGCAGATCGACGCCCGGCTTGAGGCGCTCGGCGCCCGCCGCATCGCCCCCCGGCTCGACTGCGATCTCGACTACGAGGCCCCGGCCGCGAATTTCATCGACAGCCTGTTCACCTCGCTCGCCCCGCAGGCCGATGCCGGCTCGGTCATCCATGTCGATTTCCACCGCGCCGAAGGGGTGGAGATCAGCAAGGCCAACCCGTTCGAGGCGGAGGTTGCGGCGCTGCACCCGATCACCTCGTCGCGCTCGGAGAGCGAGACGCTGCATCTCGAACTCGACCTCACCGGCTCCGGCCTGAGCTACGAGCCGGGCGACACGCTGGGCATCGCGCCGACCAACGCGCCTTCGCTCGCCGATGCGATCCTCGGCGCGACCGGCCTTGCCGGCGACGCCGCGGCGCGCGAGGCGCTGATCCGCGAGCGCGACATCACCACCCTGACCCCGAAGCTGATTGCCGATTATGCCGCGCTGACCGGCGAGGCGAAGCTCGCCGCCCTCGCCGCCGACGAGGCGGCGCGCACCGCCTTCATCGCCGGGCGCCAGCCGCTCGACCTGTTCGAGGCGTTTCCGCACCGTATCGATGCCGGTCAACTCGCCGGCCTGCTGCGCAAGCTGCCGCCGCGCTACTACTCCATCGCCTCCTCGCAAAAGCTCGTGGGCGATGCGGCGCATCTCGCCATCGCCAAGGTCGCCTATGAAAGTGCTGGCCGGGCGCGGCTCGGCGTTGCCTCCGGCATGGTCGCCGAGCGGCTGCGCGAGGGCGACACGCTGCCCATCCACATCAAGGCGAACCCGCATTTCCGCCTGCCCGAAGATTCTTCCGCGCCGATCGTGATGATCGGCGCCGGTACCGGCATCGCCCCCTACCGCGCCTTCCTGCAGGAGCGCGAGGCGACCGGCGCGTCCGGCCGGACCTGGCTGATCTTCGGCCATCGCCGCTTCACCCACGACTTCCTCTACCAGCTCGAAATCCAGGACTGGCTGAAGAGCGGCGTGCTGAACGAGATCGACCTCGCCTTCTCGCGCGACCAGCCCGAGAAGCGCTACGTGCAGCACGTGCTGTGGGAGCGGCGCGCGGCGCTGCAAGCCCAGCTCGCCGAGGGCGCGACGCTCTATCTCTGCGGCGACGCCAAGGCGATGGCCCGCGATGTCGACGCCACACTCGCGCACATCCTCGGCGGCGATGACGCCGCGAAGGGCCAGGCAGCACTCGATGCGCTGATCGCCGCCGGCCGCTACAAGAAGGACGTCTACTGATGAGCGAACCCGTCTCCGACCGCGCGCGTGCGACGCTGGACATGCTGCGCGCCGCACTGCACGCCCATCACGGCAGGATCGCGCTGGTCTCCTCCTTCGGCACCGAATCGGCCGTGCTGCTCGACATGGCGGCAAGGATCGACCGCGCCCTGCCGGTGATCTTCCTTGAAACCGGCAAGCTGTTTCCCGACACGATCGCCTATCGCAACGCGCTGATCGCCCGGCTGCGGCTGCACGATGTCCGCACCATCCGGCCGGACCCCGCGCATCTCGCCGCGCTCGATCCGGATGGCGCGCTGTTCGGGCGCGACCCCGATCTCTGCTGCACCATCCGCAAGACCATGCCGCTGGATGCCGCCCTCGACGGGTTCGAGGCGTGGATTTCCGGCCGCAAGCGCACCCAGTCCGACCAGCGGGCGCGCATCCTGCCGATCGAGACCGGGCCGGACGGGCGGACCATCGTCAACCCGCTGCATGACTGGGAGCGCGCCGATATCGACGCCTATTTCGCCGCCCGGCGCCTGCCGCGCCACCCGCTGGAGGCGGAGGGCTTCCCCTCGATCGGCTGTGCCACCTGCACCCGCCGCGTGCGCCCCGGCGAGCCGCCGCGCGCCGGCCGCTGGAGCGGCACCAGCAAGACCGAATGCGGCATCTTCCTCGACCGCGCCGGCCAGGCCGCCTGACCCGACAACGCTAACCGAAAGATTGCACCATGGCGGATCGTGACGTCATTCAACTCTCCCGCAACGAGGACATCAAGGCGCGGAGCGACTTTCTCCGCGGCACGCTGATCGAGGAATTCGGCCAGCAGGCGCTCGGCGGCCTCACCGAGGATGGCGGCCAGCTCGTCAAGTTCCACGGCATGTATGTCCAGGACGACCGCGACCTGCGCCCCGAGCGGGCGAAGCGCAAGCTCGACCGCGCCTACATGTTCATGGCCCGGCTGCGGATTCCCGCCGGCGTGCTGACGCCGCGCCAGTATCTCGCACTCGACCGCATCGCCGACGAGCGGGCCAACGGCACCATCCGCGTGACCACGCGGCAGACGGTGCAGTTCCACGGCATCATCAAGTCGAACGTGCGCGCCGCGCTGCGGGCGATCGACGCCGCCCTGCTCGACACGATCGCGGCCTGCGGCGATGTGAACCGCAACGTGATCTCCACCGCCAACCCCTATCTCTCCCGCGCCCATGCCGAGGCGGCGGAAGCGGCGCGGGTGCTCTCGGCGCATTTCCTGCCGCGCACCGGCGCCTGGCGCGAGGTGTTCATCGGCGACGAGCGGGTGCTCGGCGGCGAGCCCGAGGCCGAGCCGATCTACGGCGCGACCTACCTGCCGCGCAAGTTCAAGATCGCCATCGCCGTGCCACCCTCGAACGATGTCGACGTCTTCGCCCACGATCTCTCCTACATCGCCATCGTCGAGAACGGGGTGATCGCCGGGTATAACGTCGTGGTCGGCGGCGGCATGGGGGCGACGCATGGCGAGCCGGAGACCTATCCGCGGGTGGGCGACGTGATCGGCTATTGCCCAGCGCATCTGCTGGTCGAGTCCGCCGAGGCGGTGCTGACCACCCAGCGCGATTTCGGCGACCGCGCCAACCGCAAGCACGCCCGGCTGAAATACACGATCGACACGCACGGGCTCGACTGGTTCCGCGCCGAGGTCAACCGCCGGATGAGCGCCCCGCTGGAACCCGCCCGCCCCTTCGCCTTCGCCGGCAATCACGACCAACTCGGCTGGACCACCGACGCCGAGGGCCACCACCACCTCACCCTGCACATCGTCAACGGCCGCATCGCCGACCGCGACGATGCGCGGCTGAAATCCGCCCTCGCCGCCATCGCCGGCCTGCCCGGCTTCATCGATACCGGCGCGATCGTGATGACCACCAACCAGAACATCATCATCGCCCGCGCGAACGATGCCGAGCGCGCCGCGATCGACGCGATCCTGGCGGAACATGCGGTCGGTCAGGACGTGTCGCGCCTCGCCGAAGGGGCGATGGCCTGCGTCGCCCTGCCCACCTGCGGCCTCGCTCTGGCCGAGAGCGAGCGCTACCTGCCGACGCTGGTCGGGAAGATCGACGGGATTCTGGCGGATCACGGCCTTGCGGAGCAAAAGATCACCATCCGCATGACCGGCTGCCCCAATGGCTGCGCCCGGCCTTACATCGCCGAGATCGGCCTGGTCGGCCGCAACCCCGGCAAATACAACCTGATGCTCGGCGGTGCTGCCGACGGCTCGCGGCTCAACACGGTCTACCGCGAGAATGTCGGCGAGGCGGAAATCCTCGCCTCCCTCGCGCCGGTCATCGCCGCCTATGCGAAGGACCACCAGCCGGGCGAAGGGTTCGGCGACTACACGCGGCGCGCCGGCATCGTCTGACAGCGCCGCACGATAAAGAAGGCCCGGCCGGATAGTGGTGTCCGGCCGGGCCGACCCGAGAGCGGCACGAAAAGTGTCGCGATTATTTTACCGGACAAACGCCATTCTTGTCGGGCGTGCCGGCCGGATGCGCCGGAATAGAAAGCTTCACTGTCCCGAAATGGCTGCCCGGATTGGTTGGGAAGGCCGTCTTTCCAGCCGGGAAGCAGTTTGATGCCAACAGATAGGCCATCACATCGGCATATTCGCCGGGCTTGAGTGAACCCGGATCGTTGAACGGCATGTTCTGGGTCACGATCGTATTGAGGATCGAGACCGAGTAGCCGTTGGTGTGCGCCGTCGTGAGGAATTCCTTGCCGGCGATGGCCGGTGCGGCAACGCCCTGCAGATTGGCGCCGTGGCAGCTCGCGCAATGCGTCGAATACACCGTCTTGCCTGCCGTAGCTTGCGCCATCGTGTAGGAGACGGCGCCGTCGCCGCCCGTGTCCGCAACCCTGATGAGCCGGGCCGCCGGCGCTTTGGTCACCTGGACCGAGGCATGCTGCACCGACGCATGGGTAGCGGCATGATGTTTCACATCGGCGGCACAGAGATGATGCACCATCGCGGCGGCCGGAGTGTATAGCACGAGCATCGAACCTTCCTTCTTCACGATCGAACTGCCGGCGGTGGCGATCGGGCCACCGTCGAGCTTGACGGCATGCCATACCAGCCAGCCATGCCACAGCCCGTAGCCTGCCACATGCGGAGCGGCACAGCCATTCTCTGTCGGCGCACCAGCCGGCACACCGAGTTCGGTATTGGCGATGGCCCCGCGCATGCCGCCGAACACGTCGAACGTTCCAGAACGCCCCTCGGCGATTTCCATGGTCTGGAGCGCCTGAGAGACATCGTTCTGATACGCGCCAAGGCCATGCGCCTTGGCCGCGTCGCCGAGATTCGCCACCGCAGACTGGAGGTTCACAAGAACCCCGTGTAGCGCCGGCACGAAGGGCGGCGTCGCCCGACGATCGAGCAGGTGATTGACCTCGCCGATCGCCCCGACGGGATCGCCGGGATCGCCGGCGGCGGGATCGAAGGCGCTATCCCCGCGGCCGACCAGAAGATTGATCGCCCGGTGCGCCGCCTGGACATAGCGGGCGGGACCATTGGTGGCGTCGTTCTCGGCATCCATGATTGCCGCGACCGCGGCTCGGATATTCGACAGCGCCGCCTCGGCCCGTGCATGGTCCGAGGCGGGTGCCGCAGCGAGGCCGGAAGGCACCGCGAGGGCGGCAAGAACCGCCCCCGCAGCCAGAAAACGCAGAAGACCGCCTTTCGCCATCACTTCGACAGCGCGAACATGGTCAGCATGGTTCCCTTGTTGGTCTTCGGCATGTTGGGCAGTTCCTGGTTGCCCGCCTGACCGGATGCAACCGCGACGTATTCGGTCTTGCCCTGGGTGAAGGCGACCGGCGGCGCGATGATCGGGGAGCCGGTATCGTAGCTCCACAGCTTCTTGCCGGACGTCGCGTCATAGGCATCGAAATCGCCGTTCTCGAGGCCGGTGAAGACGAGGCCGGTCGAGGTCGAGAGAGCGCCGCCCGCCATCGGCAGTTTCGAGGGGTTACGCCACGCGAAGACGCCGGTATTCACGTCGATCGCGTTGAACTGCCCGGTGTTCGGCCCGACGAATTTCGGGAACGCGCCACCGAGATAGAACTGCCCGGCGATGTAGACCACGTTCTTCGTCGCCCGCCAGAAGCCGCACTCGTTCGAGCTTGGCAGGTAGATCATGTTGGTCTTCGGGTCGTAGCTGCCGCCGTTGTATTCGACGCCGCCATTGGTGTTCGGGCAGGCCACGTTGCCCTTCAGGCTTGGCTCCGTGTTCTGGTTGTACTGCATGCTGACGGCGAGGTGGTTCACCAGCTTGCCGGTCTGCGAGTTCAGCAGCCAGAAATTGCCGGCCTTGTCGCCGTCGGCCACGAGCGGCATCTCCTTACCGTCCACCTTCCCGGTGAACAGGATCGGCGGCATCACCGGATCCCAGTCATGCGTGTCATGCGGGATGAACTGGTGGGCCCAGACCATCTTCGGCTTCGCGCCGGAGATGTTGATGGCGAGCAGGCTGTCGGAATAGAGGTTGGAACCCTTGCGCGCCGGGCCGTTGAAGTCCGGCTGCGGGTTGCCGGCATTGGCATAGAGGATGCCGGTCTTCGGGTCGAGCGCCATCATCGTCCACACGGCGCCGCCGCCGCGCTTCCAGGAGTCGCCGCTCCAGGTCTTGTTACCCTTCTGGCCCGGGCCCGGAATGGTTTCATACTTCCATTCGACCGCGCCATTGGCAGGGTTGATCGCCTGGATCGTGCCGATTCCACCCCAGTCGCCGTTCGAGATGCCGAGCAGCAGCACCGTCTTGCCGGTCTTCGGGTTGGTGTAGGGCAGCGGCTGCATCGTGTAGAACGAGTTCGCGGTGTCGGACACTTCCACCTTGTCGAACACCTTCTTGCCGGTGGTCGCGTTCAGCGCGATCAGGTGGCCGTCGAGCGTCGCAAGATAAACCTTGCCATCAAGCAGCGTGACACCACGATTGGCAGCGAAGGAAATGACGTGGGGATTGTCGGAGAACTGCCATTTCAGCTTTCCGGTCTTCACATCGATCGCGTAAACATGGTCGTGGGCGGAGGTGATATAGGCGGTGCCGTCCCAGACCACCGGCGCGGCCTCGATCGGCCCATTGTCCGAGATATGGAACGTCCAGACCGGCTTCAGCTGCGCAACGTTGGCCGGCGTGATCTGGCCGATATCGACATAACGGTTGTTGTCGTAATTCTTGGCACCGAGAATCCAGGTCGAGTTGCTGCTCGCCGTGCTGGTGTAATCCTTCGGCGTCGGCGTCGTGTTCGAGACGGCACCGGCATGGGCAATTCCCGCGATGCCAACGGCCATGGCCGCGGCCGCAACGCCGCCGGCGAGGCGGGCAAGGCCAGAGCGTGACTTCATTTGGTCGGTTCTCATGAACGTCTCCCCAGTTCGAAGTGAAGCTGCCTCAAGGGTACGAGGACACCATCGCACGCCCGTGGCTGCCTGATAACGCTATCATAGTCGCCAGAAGGATCAAGCTTTCGTGTGTGGCCCCAGGCCCGATGTTCCCAAACGGAGCAACATGACCAGCATGGACTGCCTTGGCTCGGCTGGCACAGGCGATATAGTCGGCTCATGATCAATCTGCTCGACCACCTCGCCGCCGCGCTTGGCCCCGGAGGGGTCATCATCGCCCCTGAAGACATCGCCCCCTTCGGCACGGACTGGCGCGGCCTCGTCAGCAACATGCCCCGCGCGGTTCTGCGGCCGCGCGACACGGCGGGTGTTGCGGCCGCGCTGCGACTTTGCGCGGCGGCCGGCGTTCCTGTCGTGCCCCAGGGCGGCAACACGTCGATGGTCGCAGGCGCCGTGCCGTCGCGGGACGGGGCGGAACTCGTGCTTTCGCTCTCGCGGATGAATGCCGTGCGCGCCATCGATGCCGCGGGGCTCACCATGGAAGTGGAGGCCGGGGTCACGCTCCGTGCGGCCCAGGACGCGGCGCGCGACGCAGGTGCCCTGCTGCCGCTTTCGATCGGCTCGGAAGGGTCCGCGCAGATCGGCGGTGTCATCTCGACCAACGCCGGCGGCAACAACACCCTGCGTTTCGGCAACGCCCGCGATCTCGTACTGGGGCTGGAGGTGGTACTGGCCGACGGCACGATCTGGAACGGACTGCGCCGGCTGCGGAAGGACAATACCGGCTATGCGCTGCGCCAGCTTTTCGCCGGCGCCGAAGGAACGCTCGGCATCGTCACCGCCGCCGTGCTGCGCCTCGCGCGGGCACCGCGCCAACGGCAGACCTGTTTCTGCGCGATCCCCAGCGTCGAGGCCGCGCTCGACCTGTTTGCCCGGTTCCGCGACGAAGACGAAGCCGCGCTCTACGCATTCGAATACATCTCCGGCGCCGCCATGGCCGTGAACCAGTCATACATGCCGGACTTCCGGCTCCCGCTCGAAACGGCTTCACCGCACTATGTGCTGCTCGAACTGGCAACGACCCGCAGACGCGATCCGCTGCGGGAGACGATGGAAGCCGTGCTGGCAGACGCGCTTGAAGCCGGTGTGATCACCGATGCAGCGATCGCCGAATCCGAGGCACAGCGGGCGGCGTTCTGGGCTATCCGCGAGCATCTTTCGGAGTCGCAGCGTCGGGCCGGCGCCTCGGTGAAGAACGATGTTTCAGTCCCGGTCGCGGCAGTACCGAGCCTGCTTGCACGCGCCGCAGCGATGCTCGGCGCCCGCCATCCCGGCGCCCGCATGGTTGCATTCGGACATATCGGCGATGGCAACATCCACCTGAACGCCCTGCAGCCCGAGGATGGCGACGCTGCAGCCTTCGCCGCGCGCGGCGAGGACCTGATGGAGGATGTGAACGCCATCGTCATGGAACTCGGCGGCAGCTTTTCCGCCGAGCATGGCATCGGACAAATCAAGACCCACGCCTTCGGGCAACTGCGGTCAGCGGCCGAGCGGGAGATCATGCGCAGGATCCGCGCGGCGCTCGATCCGGCCGCAACGCTCAACCCCGGGAAACTGTTCTGACCGCGAGAGCGGTCAGAACCGGTAACGTGCCCGCATCCCGATCACGAAGTTGCGCCCTGGCGCCGGCTCGTAATAGGCGGCATTGCTCGCGGCGATCACGACCGCACCCACATAGGTCCGGTTGAAGAGATTGTTGATGCGAGCGAATTCATTGAACCGGATCGGCCCAAGGTTCTGCCGGAAACCCCCGGCGATGCCAGCGGTGAAGTAGCCCGCCGCGTAGGCCGAGTTCTGCGAGTCGACATACATCCGGCTCTGCCACTGACCATTCGCCTGGGCATAGAATCCGGTCGACGGATCATGCCAGTCCAGTTCGCCGTAGATCCGCTGGTCCGGCACGCCGGGCAATGACCTGCCGGCGAACTGGTTGGCAAGGAAGTGCGCCTTCAGCAGCGAATAGGAGCCGTAGAGCTCGACATGGTGAGGCAGATACGTATCGAGGCTGACGTCGACGCCGTTGCGCGCCGTCTGCCCCTGGTTCGAATAAGCGGTACGTCCGTCCTTCGAGGAAGACACCTCGATCTCGTTGTTGGTGTGAATGTGGAACACCGCGAGCTGGAGATAGGTATCCGCACCGATCAGGCTCTTGATCCCCGCCTCGAAGTTCTGGCTGGTCGTGGGGCGCAGGGCGGAATTGAACCCCGCGAGGCCGTTGGGCAGGTAAGCGAGCTGGTCGAGCGTCGGCGTTTCGAAACCCTCGCCATAGTCGGCGTAGAGATTGGTGGTCGGCGTCAGGTGATAGGTGGCGCCGGCAACGAAGCTCGTGTTTCCATAGCTGACCGATCCCGAGTCGTTGGTCAGCGTGCTGGTCACGTAATTGTCGGTCACGCTGTAATAATCGTTGCTGTGCCGAAGACCGACGACCAAAGTCGTGCGCTTGGCAACGTGGGCGTTCACCTGCGCGTATTCGGCGACATTGCGGGCGACATCCTGCTCGTTGCGACGCAATGCGCCGATTGAGCCGAACTCGTTGACATAGCCCTTGCGGTGCTGCTGTTCGTAGCCGAAATCCACACCGGTGATGAGTGTGACCGGAACGCCGGCAACCTCGTCCCTGTGGGTCCAGGACGCGTCGATGCCACCGGATTTTCGGGCAAGATCCACCACGCCGCCGCCGGAAGCCGCGTAGCTGCCGGTAAAGGGCAGGAATTGCAGCACTGAGTGGGTCGCCTCGTAAACCACCACGCGGACGCTGTTCTGTGCGTTGAAGCGGTGTTTGAAGACGAGGCCGAACTGCAGGTGGCGCAGCACCTTGCGGGTCCCGAACGCATCGGCACCGGTGCCGGCCTGGCGCGGATTGGCATGATACTGCGCAGCAGTCAGGCCGCCCGGGTCTTCCGAATACGGTTCGTTCAGGCCGTCGATCAGCAGCGTGTAGCTGGTATTCGGGCTGACCTGCACACGGAATTTGCCATAAAACTGCTGGCGCCGCGCGGCACTATGCTGGCGGTATCCGCCAGTATAGAAATCCGACGCGTTCATCATGTAGTTGAACGAACCGTCAGATCCCCAGCGTGCGGTGCCGCCATAGGTCGCGCCGACGCGCCATCCGCCATAGGACGTCGCAATCACGCTGCCACCGACCGTGGGGCGGGTCGGGCCGTTCTTGCTGAAGACCTGGATCACTCCACCCGAGGCATTGCCGTACAGGACGGAGAACGGGCCGGTCAGAACCTCGATCCGGCTGATGTCGCCAAGGTCGATCACCTCGGAGTCGGTCGTTCCGTCCGGACCGGTCAGTGGCATTCCGTCGACGAGGATGCGGATATTCCGCACGCCAAACGGTGTCTGCGCGCCGAAGCCGCGCGAGGTGATGCGCAATCCCTGCGCATAGTCCTGCCGGTTCTGCACGTCGATGCCGGGTACGCGATTCAGCGTCTCGCTGAGGTTCTCTTCCGCGTTGGCGAAACTGATCTGCCTACCGGAGATACTATATATCGAAACCGGAACGTTGAAACTCGCCTCCCGGGTACGGGTCGCGCTGACCACGATCTTGTGGATCGCGATCTCGCCCGGCGAGGGAACGATCAGGGGTTTCGCGTTCTGTCCGAACGCCGGAGTGGCGAACGCCGTGCCCCCGAGAAGGGACACGGCGAGCAGGCTGAGCCGTCTCGACATCAGTAGACGACGACGCTGCGGATACTCTCGCCCTTGCGCATCAGTTCGAAGCCTTCGTTGATCTGCTCGAAGGGCAGCACATGGGTGATCAGGTCGTCGATGTTGATCTTGCCGTTCATGTACCAGTCGACGATCTTCGGCACGTCGGTGCGGCCGCGCGCGCCGCCGAAGGCGGTGCCGCGCCAGTTGCGCCCGGTCACCAGCTGGAACGGCCGGGTCGAGATCTCCTGCCCCGCGCCGGCCACCCCGATGATGATCGAGGTGCCCCAGCCGCGATGGCAGCATTCCAGCGCCTGGCGCATCACCTTCACATTGCCGATGCACTCGAAGGAGTAATCGGCGCCGCCATCGGTCAGGTTGACGAGGTAGGGCACGAGATCCTCGCCGATCTCGGCCGGGTTGACGAAATGCGTCATGCCGAATTTCTCGGCCATCGGCTTGCGGCCGTTGTTGAGATCGACGCCGACGATCATGTTCGCACCGGCGAGGCGCGCCCCCTGGATCACGTTCAGGCCGATCCCGCCGAGACCGAAGACGACCACGTTATCGCCCGGCTGCACCTTGGCGGTGTTGATCACCGCGCCGATGCCGGTGGTCACCCCGCAGCCGATATAGCAGATCTTGTCGAAGGGCGCGTCCTCGCGCACCTTCGCCACCGCGATTTCCGGCAGCACGGTGTAGTTGGCGAAGGTCGAGCAGCCCATGTAGTGCATCACCGGCTCGCCGTCGCAGGAGAAGCGCGAGGTGCCGTCCGGCATCACGCCCTTGCCCTGGGTCGCACGGATCGCGGTGCAGAGATTGGTCTTGCGCGAGAGGCAGGATTTGCACTGCCGGCATTCCGGCGTGTAGAGCGGAATCACGTGATCGCCCTTCTTCACGCTGGTCACGCCGGGACCGACATCGACCACGATACCAGCACCCTCGTGCCCGAGGATGGCCGGAAAGAGGCCTTCGGGGTCCGCGCCCGACAGCGTGTATTCATCCGTGTGGCAGATGCCGGTGGCCTTGACTTCCACCAGCACCTCGCCCGCCTTCGGCCCATCCAGCCTGACCGTGCCGAGCTCCAGTTTTTCGCCGGCCTTCCACGCAATCGCGGCGCGAACATCCATCGTTGTTATCCTCCTTGACGCGTCAGGCCGCGAGCTTGCCGTTGGCTTTCGCGACATGGGTCGCGATGGCATCCATCAGCGGCGGCGAAAGGCAGTCATACGGCTCAAGGCCGAGTTCTTTCAAGCGGGCGCGGATGGCGCCCATCTCGGAGGGCGGCGTGCCCTGCTCGATCACCGAGGAGACGAAGGCGGCGAATTCGGGCGCCGACCAGCCCTGATCCGACGACAGCTCGGTATGCACGAAGTCGAGCCCGTAGAAAGGATGGTCCTTGTTCTCGATGCGGCCGAACATGTGCACGCCGCATTCGCGGCAGGCATGGCGCTGGATGACCGCGTTGTGATCGACGATGTGCAGCTTGTTGCCATTCTCGACGACGTGAACCTTGTCCCGCGGCACCACCGCGACGATCGAGAACTTCGCACCCGCCGGCTTCCAGCATTTGGAGCAGCCGCAGGCGTGGTTATGGGCGGTCTGCGAGTCGACGCGCACCACCACCTGATGGCTCGGGCAGTGGCAGCGCAGCGTGCCGCCGGCGAAGGTTGACGAGCCCGGCTTGACGCCGTGGTCGATGGAAGGGTGCAGTGCAATGGCCATGTTTCGAACTCCCTTGTGACTATGTCTGGTGGCGGAACAGCGCGACGCCCTGCCCCGTCATTGTTTCGGCGTGCCGGTGCCGACGGCGCCGACAGCGCGGGCCTTGACGTATTGGTAGATCACGTGGATCTGGTGCGGGGTGAAGAAGCCGGCCCAGCTCGGCATGCCCTTCGCCTTGCGCCCCGTCATCGCGACATTGGTGAAGCCGGCCTCGGTCATGCCGTTGTTGAGCGAGGCGCGCAGGTTGGGCGCGTAGGAACCGCCCACGGCATCCTCGCCATGGCAGCGGAAGCAGTAGGAATTGAACAGCTCGTAGCCGCGGAAGACGTCCTTGGTGACCTTGTCGGTGCCGGGCTGGAAGATCGGGAAATCGACCTTCACCTTCTTGCCCTTCACCGTATAGGTGTAGGTCTTCCCGCTCGATGCCGGTGCGCTGGCGGCCTTGGCGCTCTTGAGGCTCAGGATCCAGGAGACGATTTCCTTGGTCTGCGCATCCGAAAGTTTCGGATGCGGCGGCATCGGGATCTTGCCCCAGGTGCCGACATGCCCCTTGCGGATCGCGTTTACCAGCGTGTCTTCAGCGCCGGACTGGCCGGCGAACTTCTTGGCAACGGCATCGAAGGCCGGACCGACGACCTTCTGGTTTATGGCGTGACAGGAGAAGCAGTCGCTGCCTTTGGCAATCTGCTCGCCCTTGGGCATCGAGCCGGAACCGCTGGCGGCGAGAGCCACGGCGCCGAGCAGCCCGGCCGCGAGAACGCCGGTCGCAGTGGCGCCAATGAAGGTAGTAATCGAACTCTTGGTCATGCCTCACTCTTTCTCGTGCTACGGTTCGTCACTGGGACTGTTAGTTGTTCGAGTAGTTGAAGTGCCTGGGGTTGGGCAGCAGGCGCACGTTGAACTTGGCAAGGGTCGCGCCGATCTCGCTCTTGTGGGTCGCGATCACCTTGTCGAGCGCGGCACGCAGTGCCTTGTCACCTTTCCGCACGCCCATTGACATCGAATACGTGTAATTCACCTGCGGCAGACCGGGCGCATATTCCTCCGAGGGCACCCGGCGCATCTGCAGGCCGGGGAAATCCTTCATGAAGGCGCCGATCGCCGGTTCCCAGGTCACCATGACACCGACCTTGCCATCCTGAACCGCCTGCAGAAGCTGCCGCGGCGAGGCGTTCGGATTGCTCGCGACATGGAAGGCGACGGCATTCTCCATCAGCCCAAGCATCTTGATCGCCGTCTCGGGCGTCGTGCCGGCCTCGAAGCCGATCTTGATCGCGTGCATCGAAACCGATCGCATCGAGCGGATATGCAAATGCTTGCCCTTGCGGGTCACGAACACATACGAAGAGCGATAATACGGCTTGGTCGCCATTTCCTCGTTGTCGCCCGTCGGCAGGTTCATGACGACATCGCATTTGTGCGCATCGAGATTGAGAGCGAGGAAGTTCGAGAAGCCGCCATGCATCCGGTAACTGGCCCAGGTGTATTCGAGCTTCCGGCCCATCGCCTTGGCGACGAGTTCGGCGATCTTGTTCTCGAATCCCTGCCCCGCCCGGTTCGAGTAGGGCAGGTAGTTGGGATCGGCGCACACGCGCAGCACGTGGCTGTTGTTGGAGGGCTGAGCGGTTGTGCTGGCCGCTGCGACGCCATTTGGCGCGGCGGCGAAGAAGGCGGCACAGCCCGCGAACATGATCCAGCGGGTCATTGACGATTTCATGGGTTTCACTCCGTCAGCATGACCGACCGCGGGGGCCGGTACCTGTAGTCGCCGGGCGTCCACCGGAGGCGGACTGGAAGAAAAAAGCTCCAGCCCGGGCAGGGGAGCAACCCGGGCTGGATGGTCACGACGCGACTCAGTTCGCGCTGGCCACTTTCGAGGGCAGCGAGAACACCATCAGCGTGCCGCCAAGGTTCGTATAGTCGGTCAGGGTCGCGTTCAGACCCACGGCGCCGAGGCCGGCCGACGATTTGTGCAGGTTGTCCGCCATGCCGATCGCGGCCCAGCCACCCACACCGCTCAGCACCGCGACATACTGCTTGCCGTCATGCATGTAGGTGATCGGGTTGCCGATGATGCCGGACGGCGTCTTGAACTGGTAGAGGATCTTGCCGGTCTTGATGTCGACCGCGCGGAACATCCCCTTCAGCGTGCCGTAGAACGCGACATTGCCCGCCGTGGTCAGCGCACCGCCCCAATCCTGGAACATGTCGTGAATCTGCCACTCGGTCTTGCCGGTCATCGGGTTGTAGGCAATGAACCGGCCGCGATAGCCACCCGGTCCCGGGATCATGTTCACGATGGCGCCGACGAACGGGAAGCCAGCCTTGTACTTCACGTTGAACGCCTGGTAGCTCATGCACAGGTGGTTCAGCGGAGCGTAGAACAGGCCGGTCTTCGGATCGTAGGAGACGGGCTGTTCGTCCTTGTCACCCTGCGACGACGGGCAGATGTCCTTCACGTCCTTGCCCGCTTCGGTCATCTTCGCCGGGTCGACGATCGGCTCGTTGGTCTTCGGGTTGATGCCGGTCGCCCAGTTCACCGACGGATCGTATTTGTGGATCGCGATCGGGCTGCCGTTCTCACGGTTCATGACATAGCTGAAGCCGTTGCGGTCGAAATGCACCAGCGCCGGGACTTCCTTGCCGTGATACTTGACGTTGACGAGAACCATCTCGTTCACGCCGTCATAGTCCCAGCCGTCATGCGGGGTCATCTGGTAGACCCACTTGACCTTGCCGGTCTCGGGGTTGCGGGCCCAGATGGTCATCGACCAGCGGTTCTTGCCCGGGCGCTGGCTCGGGTTCCAGGTGCCGGGGTTGCCCGACCCGTAATAGATCAGGTTGAGCTTCGGATCGTAGGAATACCAGCCCCAGGTCGTGCCGCCGCCGACCTTCCACTCGTCACCCTTCCAGGTCTTGATGCTCGAATGCGGGCCGACGGGCTTGCCGGTCGCGCCGTTGATCGTCGTCGCCGGATCGATCAGCGTGTCCTTGGAAGGTCCCTCGCTGTAGCCGCGCCAGACCATCTTGCCGGTGTGGATGTTGTAGGCGGTGATGTAGCCGCGGACACCGTATTCACCGCCGGCGATACCGACGATCACGTTGTTGCCGACAACCATCGGCGCGCCGGTCATGGTCTGGCCGTCCTTCGGATGGCCATTGTCGGCAGACCAGACGACCTTGCCGGTCTTCGCGTTGAGCGCATAGAGCCGGGCGTCCAGCGCATCGACGAAGATCATGCCATCGCCATAGGCCGGGCCGCGATTCACGACGTCGCAGCAGGCAACCGGCGGGGCGTTGGAATCACGTGGCGGCGTATATTTCCACGCGATCTGGTCCGGATGGTTCAGGTTCACGGCATAGACGTAGTTCGGATACGACGTCTCGTAATACATCATGTCGCCGATGACGATCGGCTGGCCCTCGAGACCGCGATCCGTGCCGGTCGACATCGTCCAGGCGACCTGCAGGTTTTTGACGTTCTTCGAGTTGATCTGGTCAAGCGTGCTGTAGCGCCAGTTGTTGTAGGTGCCGGTCGGCATCACCCAGTCATTGGGGTTCTTCTGCATCTGCAGCAGCGACTCGTTGGCGCTACCCGACGTGGCCGCCTGCGCGGACAGCACAAGCGCCCCTGCCCCGAGAATGCCGAAACTGGCCGCCAGCAGCGACCGCTTCAGCGATTTTGTCCCAAGTCTTGTCATTACGCTCCCTCCAAATGCGCGCCGGGGCCCCGCGGGCATCGGCGACGGACGTTTGACGCGTACCGGATTGCCCGGCTGGGACCATCACCAGCAATTCCCGTGCCAGCCGAAGCTAGGAGCCAAAGCCAGCGATTATCCTTGAGTCGCGGAACAGACTTGTCACGACACAAGCAAATCGGGGTGACAATCTGTAATTTGTGTGGAACACTCTGCCCCGCCAGACTGTTGCAATTCAATCCGGCGTTCAGACCGGCAATGGCACAGGCCGTAAAATTCGGTCAGGGGAGTGGCCGCAAGATGACCGACGCAAGTCATGACATGATGTACGCGGCGGCGACGTCCGCCGCAAAATCAAGCCGTGCGGCAAGCGGTTCCGCCGGACGCGAGGACTACATCGAAGCCGCCTGGCGGCGATGCCGAGACGATTACAGGCTGAATCCCGAAGCCCCGCCGGCAGCCGTTCATGTGGGCGGCGCGGCGCTGCGGCAGATCCGCGAGGAACATGCGTTGTTCGAGCGCCTCGGCCGGGTCGAGATGCACAGGCTGCTTGGCCAGATCAGCCAGCAGGTCGCCCAGTCCGCCACGGCATCGCGCTACGTTCTGATGCTGACCGATGCCGACGGCACCGTGCTCGACGTGTTCACCGATGCGGCGAATGCCGAGCGGGCGCGTGCCGCAAACATGATGCCCGGCTACATGTGGGACGAGCAGCACGCCGGCGTGAACGGTCCGGGGACGTCGCTGCACGACCGGCGTTCACGCGTTGTGCATCGCGAGGAACATTACTTCACCCGCAACAGCCGGATGACCTGTTCGGCAGCGCCGATCTGGGGCGCGAACGGCAGGCTGCTGGGCGCGATCGACGCGACATGCCTTGATTGTGATGACAGCCGCGCCGCCCAGGTGCCGACGATCGCACTCGTCAGCATGTCGGCGCGCATCATCGAGCAACTGCATTTCACCAACAGTTTCCGTGACTGCATGATCATGCGCTTCCATGAGCGCCCCGAACTCGTCGGCCTGCCGTATGATTCCCTCCTGGCGGTTGATTCGGACGGACTGATCCGCGCGGTTGACAATTCCGTGCCCTCGATGCTGGGCGCCGCCGGATACAATACGCTGGTCGGTCGCAGCGTGGCCGAAGTCTTCGACATTTCGCTGGACCGTCTGCTGGAGCATGCCGAAACCCAGCCCTTCGCCATCTGGCCGATCGCGCACGGAAACGACAGGCACGGCTATGCCAGCGTCTGGCCGGCGAAACAGACCCGCGCCCGCGCCCGCGCCGTCGTCAGCGCGCGCAATGCGCTGGTGGAGCGCGCACCGCTGCGGCCGCCGGCCGAGATGCGGCAACGCAAGCCTGAGCCGCGGGAACTCGTGGCGCTGGCCGGCGCCGACCGGGCCATGGCGCACAACGTGTGGCGCGCCGAGCGCGTCATGAACCGGGACATCAACATCCTGCTCCTCGGCGAGACCGGCACCGGGAAGGATACCTTCGCCCGCGCGATCCACCGCGCGAGCAATCGCCATGCCGCGCCGTTCGTCGCAATGAGTTGCGCGGCAATTCCCGAGCAGCTCATCGAAAGCGAACTGTTCGGCTACGAAACCGGCGCTTTCACCGGCGCGCGGCCGGGCGGCATGCGCGGCAAGGCGGTGGCCGCGCATGGCGGCACGCTGTTCCTCGACGAAATCGGCGACATGCCGCTCTCCATTCAGGCCCGCCTCCTGCGGCTGCTGGAAGAAAAGGAGATCGTGCCGCTCGGCAGTTCCACGCCGACTCCGGTGGACATCAAGGTCATCAGCGCCACCCATCGCGACCTTGAAGCGATGGTGGCGCGCGGCGAGTTCCGCATGGACCTCTATTACCGGCTCAACGGCCTGTCGCTGACGATGCCCGCCTTGCGGCAACGCTCTGACCGGCAGGACCTGATCGAGACACTCTGCGCCGAGGAAAGCGAGGGCGCATCGATCTCCATTACCCCCGCCGCGATGCAGGCGCTGATCGAGCACGACTGGCCCGGCAATATCCGCGAACTGCGCAACACGCTGCGTACCGCCCTGGCTTTCGCCGAAGCCGGGCGCATCGAGGTGCATCACCTCCCGCACATGATCGTCCGCACCATGCCCGCGCACGGCCCAGTCCCGCCGCAGCCCCTGGCAGAGGAAGATCCCGAGCGCGAACGGATCGTCGCGGCACTCGAACGGCATCACTGGCGTATCGCCGCCACGGCATCCAGCCTCGGCATCAGCCGCAACACGCTCTACCGGAAGCTGCACCGCTACGGCCTGATGAACGAACCGCATTGACTCGCCGGCCCGTCGCCTATCTCGCCGGGCCGGACCTGTTCCTGCCCGACGCGCACGCCCATGCCGCGCGAAAGGTCGCGATCGCCGCCGGCCACGGCATCGATGCGCTCGTCCCGCTGGATGCGCCGGCGCCCGAACGCCAGCCGGGCGAGGCGCTGTGGCGGGCGATCTTCCGGCAGGATGTCGGGATGATGGAGGCCAGCGACATCATCATCGCCCATCTCACCCCCTTCCGTGGCGCCTCCGCCGATGCCGGGACGCTGGTCGAGCTGGGCTGGTTCCTCGGCCGCCGCCGGCCCTGTTTCGGCTACTCGAACGCGTCCACGCCCTTCGCCGCGCGCAGCCGCCGCCAAATCGCCGCGCTGCCCGATCCCGTTAGCGATATTGCGGTCGAGGATTTCGGCCTGGGCGACAACCTGATGGTAGTCGG
Source organism: Acidiphilium multivorum AIU301 (assembly GCF_000202835.1). Taxonomy (NCBI): domain Bacteria; kingdom Pseudomonadati; phylum Pseudomonadota; class Alphaproteobacteria; order Acetobacterales; family Acidocellaceae; genus Acidiphilium; species Acidiphilium multivorum. Next base: position 3,396,506 of record NC_015186.1, on the reverse strand, counting down.
CGCGCTGGAGGGCGGGCTCGTCACCCCGCCGGAGGGCCAGGACCTGCCCTTCGACTCGCTCGCGATGTTCGAACGCTGTGTTGCGCGGGCGGCAGCGTTTCTTGCGGGCAGGTCGCCGCCAGGCTGAGCATCGCCGGCGCCGGCGCGACCAGCCGGCGATGCAGCAGCCGGGCAAGGCCGCGCGCCACCAGCATGCTGTGAAAATACTGGCAGGGCTGTGCGAGGTGATCCTCGCTGTTGTAGAAATCGGCGCGCGGATACCGGCTGTGATTGGCGAGTTCGAGAAACCGCCCGCCATGCTGCCGATAGACCCCGCCGATCGCGCTTATATCCGCCTGCGGCAGCCTGACATCGCGGAAATCGGTCGGCAGCCCGCCGATCACGATCACCCCCCGCGCCGCCGCGGCGGCGACGAACTGGCCGATCAGCACCGTGCCATACCCGTCCCGGATCGCCCGCGCCGACGGCTCGACCCGATGCAGCCCGGCGAGGAAGGCGCGGTCGGCGGTCGCAAGGCTGGTGCCGATCTCGTCGCCCTCCGCATCCTCCTCGCGGGCGAGGCGGGCGCGCAGATGGCCGAGCCCCGCCGCCCGCGCCGCCATCTCCGCCAGCGCCTCCAGCCCGTCCGGCATGGTGTTGTCGAAGGCGGCGCCAAGTATCCGCCCCGGCGGCATTTGCCACAGCAGCGCCCGGTCGTGGCGGAAGAGCATGGCGCCATCGACATCCATCCGGTTCGCCGCGCGGCTGATGTCGTATTGCTGCACCTCCATCGGCAGATAGACGATGTCGCCGCGATGCAGCAGCTTCAGCCAGCGGAGGAACAGATCATCGAGCCCGATGCCGACGGCGATGCCGCCATTCTCGCAAGGCAGCGCCAGCATCGCGCCGATCACCCGGCAGGAATGCGAATAGGGCCCGTTCGACCCGGCGAGGATCACCAGCTTCGGCGAAGGCAGCGCCGCGCCGCGGGCGAGCTTCTCGCGCATCTCCAGCCGCAGCAGGCCGAGCGAGAGCGGGCGGTCGAGCACGAAGGCAAAGGCGGCAAGATAGAGCGCGAGCGAGGCGATGGCGCAGAGAACAAGCCGGCGCATCAGAACTGGAAATAGATGAAAGGCCGCGCATAGGGCGCAAAGATCAGCGCCTGCGCGGTGAAGGCGAACCCGGCGATCAGCGCAAGGCCGCGCCCGCGCCCCCCGAGCGTGTGGATGTCGCGCGCCCCCAGCATGATCCCCCAAGCCAGCGCGATCAGCGCGCTCCCCTGCACCACGCTCATCGTCCGCGCCGCGCCGAGCCAGGGCAGCACCGCGACCGGCTTGGCAATCGCGCCGAGCGCGGGGATCGCGGCGATGATCTGGTTTGGCAGCAGCATTCCGCCAGCGCCGACAAGCCCGCGCAGCACGATCCGGCAGGCGGAGAGGCTTTCGGCGCGGAACGGCACCCAGGCCAGCAGCACGGCAAGCAGCGTCAGCCCCTGCGCCACCAACCGCGGCAGGCGCGTTCCAAACCGCCGCCACTGGTGATGGATCACGAGATACAGCCCATGCAGCCCGCCCCACAGCATGAACGACCACGCCGCGCCATGCCACAGCCCGCCGAGCAGCATGGTGATCATCAGGTTGAGATTGCGGCGCGCCTCGCCGCGCCGGTTGCCGCCGAGCGGAATGTAGAGATAGTCGCGCAGGAAGAACGAGAGCGTGATGTTCCACCGCCGCCAGAAGTCCGAGATGTCGCCTGCCTGATAGGGGCTGCGGAAATTCAGCGGAAAGCCGATGCCGATCATCCGCGCCAGCCCGATCGCCATGTCCGAATAGCCCGAGAAGTCGAAATAGATCTGCGCGCCATAGGCGAGCAGCGCCACCCACGCCTCGATCAGCGACAGCGAATGCCCTGCGGCAGCGGCGGCGAAGCCCGGATCGGCGAAACGGGCGAGACTGTCCGCCAGCACCAGCTTCTTGCCGAGGCCGAGGAGAAAGATCTCGATGCCGCAAGCGAGATCCTCCTGCCGCACCCTGCCGCGATGGCGGGCGAATTGCGGGATGATCTCCCCTGGCCGGACGATCGGCCCGGCGATCAGATGCGCGAAGAAGGCAACGAAACAGGCATAGTCGAGAAAGCCGCACTCCGGCACCTCGCCGCGCGCGGTATCGACCAGATACATCACCTGCTGGAAGGTGAAGAAGCTGATGCCGAGCGGCAGCAGGATGCAAAGCGCCGGCGCGGGCAGGCCGAGCAGCGCCGCCCCGCTCGCCGCCAGCAGCCCGGCATACTTGAACCAGCCCAGCAGCAGCAGGTTCGCCGCCAACCCGCCGACGAGCCAGCCTCGCTTCCGGCGCGAGCGCCGCATCGCACCCGCCAGCAGATAATTGCCGAGGATCGATCCGGCCAGCAGCGGCAGCAGCACCGGCTTCCACCACCCGTAGAACACGAGGCTCGCCAGCAGCAGCACGCCGAGCGCCGCCCGCGCCCCGGCAATCCGCCCGGCCAGGGCGAAGCCGGCGAGAAAGACCGGCAGAAACCCGAAGACGAAAAGAGCCGAGTTGAAAAGCACGATCAAAATACCCGCTTAGGTTGAAATCACCTTGCCACGCGGCGAGGGCGATTTCCACCCCGAATTGGCCGCGGCGGCACCGGATGCTATAGGCCGCGCGAGACCGGCCCCTTCGGGCCGTCCCCACGCCGCGCCGGAACCCGCATCGACATGACCGACGACCTGCCGCCCCACCCCGCTTTGCTGCCCGCGGGCTTCACCGACCTGCTGCCGCCGGACGCCGAGGCCGAGGCAAGGCTGACCGAAACGCTGACGGCGAGCTTCGGCGCGCATGGCTATCAGCGGGTCAAGCCGCCGCTGGTCGAGTTCGAGACCACGTTGCTCGCCGGCAGCGGCGCCGCCGTGGCCGAGCAGACCTTCCGGCTGATGGACCCCGAATCGCAGCGCATGATGGGCGTGCGCGCCGACACCACGCCGCAGATCGCCCGCATCGCCACCACGCGGCTCGCCGCCGCCGCCAGGCCGCTGCGCCTGGCCTATGCCGGGCAATGCCTGCTGGTGCGCGGCTCGCAGCTCGCCCCCGAGCGCCAGGTCGCACAGGCCGGCATCGAGCTGATCGGGCCGGACGTGCCGGAGGCCGACGCCGAAATCATCGTCACCGCCGCCGCCGCCCTCGCCGCCACCGGCATCGGCGAGGTCAGCGTCGATCTGACCATGCCGCCGCTGATCCCCGCCCTGCTGGGCGACACTTCGGCCCATGCCGCCCTCGTCCGCGCGCTCGACCGCAAGGACGCCGCCGAGATCGCCGCCCATGGCGGCGCGCTGGCCCCCACCCTCCTCGCCCTGCTGGAGGCCGCCGGCACCGCCGAGACCGCGATCGGCCGCCTCGCCGCGATCGACCTGCCCGCCCCGGTCCGCGCCCTGGCGGACCGGCTGAGCGCGACCGTCGCCGCCATCCGCGCCCTGATGCCTGCCCTGCGGCTGACCATCGACCCGGTCGAGTTCCGCGGCTATCGCTACCACACCGGCGTCGCGCTCACGATCTTCGCGCCCGGCCGCCAGGCCGAGTTCGGCCGCGGCGGACGCTATCTCTGCGACAATGGCGAATCGGCGACCGGCATCACCCTTTATCCCGACACGATCCTCGCCGTCGCCCCGCGCCCGGCCTTGCGCCCGCGCCTGTTCCTGCCCGCCGGCACGCCGGCCGAGGCCGGTGCTCGCGCCCGCGCCGAGGGCTTCGCCACCATTCGCGGCCTCGCCGCCGCGGCGGATGACGCCGACGAGGCGCGCCGCCTGTCCTGTTCCCATCTCTGGCGCGACGGACGCGCCGTTCCGCTCGAAGGATAACGCCATGGCAAATGTCACCATCATCGGCGCGCAATGGGGCGACGAGGGCAAGGGAAAGGTGGTCGACTGGCTGGCCTCCCGCGCCGATGTCGTGGTCCGCTTCCAGGGCGGGCACAATGCCGGGCACACGCTCGTGGTCGGCAACCAGACCTACAAGCTCTCGCTGCTCCCCTCCGGCCTCGTGCGCGGCAAGCTCGGCGTGATCGGCAACGGCGTGGTGGTCGACCCGGTGGCCCTGCTCGCCGAAATCGGCCGGGTGCGCGAGCAGGGGCTGAACGTCACCCCCGAAACGTTGCGCATCGCCGACAACGCGCCGCTGATCCTGCCGCTGCACGCCGCCCTCGATGCCGCGCGCGAGGCCGCCCGCGGCGCACGCCGCATCGGCACCACCGGCCGCGGCATCGGCCCCGCCTATGAGGACAAGGTCGCCCGCCGCGCCATCCGCATCTGCGACCTCGCCGAACCCGAGACGCTCGACTGGCGGCTCGACGAGCTGCTGCTGCACCACAACACGCTGCTCGCCGGCCTCGGCGCGCCCACGTTCGGCAAGGCCGAGCTGATGGACCAGCTCCTCGCCCTCGCGCCGCAGATCCTGCCCTTCGCCGAACCGGTCTGGGAACGCCTGGCCGAGGCAAAGAAATCCGGCGCCCGCATCCTGTTCGAGGGCGCGCAGGCGGTGATGCTCGATGTCGATCACGGCACCTACCCGTTCGTCACCTCGTCCAACACCGTCTCCGGCCAGATAGCCGCCGGCGCCGGCGTCGGGCCGGACGCCGCGGGCCGCGTCCTCGGCATCGCCAAGGCCTATTCCACCCGCGTCGGCTCCGGCCCCTTCCCGACCGAGCAGGACAACGAGACCGGCCGCCTGCTCGGCGAGCGCGGGCATGAATTCGGCACCGTCACCGGCCGCGCCCGCCGCTGCGGCTGGTTCGACGCCGCGCTGGTCCGCCAGGCGGTCAAGGTCGGCGGCATCCAGGGCCTCGCGCTGACCAAGCTCGACGTGCTCGACGGCATGACGACGCTGCAAATCGGCGTCGGCTACCGCATCGGCGGCGAAACCCTGCCCCATCTGCCGCCCGGCGCCGCGGCGCAGGCCAAGGCCGAACCGGTCTATGAAACCATCGAGGGCTGGTCCGGCTCGACCCGCGGCGCCCGCTCCTATGCCGACCTGCCGGCGCAGGCGATCAAGTATGTCCGCCGCATCGAGGAACTGGTCGAATGCCCGGTCACCCTGCTCTCCACCAGCCCCGAGCGGGACGACACCATCCTGATGCAGGACCCCTTCGCCGACTGAGCGCTTGGGGATGCCTGCAACTTCGCCCGGCGGCTCAAGCCCCCCACCCCACACGAATTCATCTGCAAACGATGAACTTCAGAACCAGACCGATTCATCAACCCAATCCGCCAAATGCCGGGACTAAGCAACAAGGCTCCAGCGGTCCAACGATGTGTAGCAGCGCAAGCGTATCAATCAGTTCTCAGCACTCTGTGGTGAAGCCCAAGGGGTCCACCCCAACGCGGGGTTCAACGTTGATGCCGCTTAGCAGGGCGGATCAATCAGATTGGCTCGAAAGGAACATTGCCGAAAATAGCTGCCTGTTCCGGGAAAGACGACCCCTGCGTGCCAATGACCTTAAGGCATCGAGACAGTATCAAGAATTGAGAAAAATAATGATCAACAGTTCCCTGTGTAATAGACATATCAATATCCATTACGGCACCAGTCATTTTACGTAATCTCGAAACATATTCATGGTCGTCGCTAAAAATTATTTTAGTGCCCGGCGTAGAATTAATTCGAGCCATAGCATTTTCTAGAGATATTTCCGATTTTGGGTTATAGTGAAGAAAATTTCCTCTCCGAATAGAAAAACCGATATCAAATACAGGAATGTTAGAAATAAAATTATTCCATTTTTGCGATAATTTAAAATAATTACAGTAAATAGCTGACATAATGGTAGAGGTAGGAATATTGATATTGTCAGGGAATAATTCTAGTGAAGTTTCTACCACAACGATATCATCTTCTGAATTAATAATCTCATCTATTGAAATATACTTCCGAAAATTCCGAAATTTCAAATTATTGTAAGCAGTTGATTGCTGTTTGTGCCAAAAATCATTTTGATCCCACTCACTAAAAATAATATCGACTTCATTTTTTTCAAACAACGGTATAGAAAAATCAAAAAAATATTCTGGAGTTATACGCTTCATGTCATTTACATTTTCGACATGACTTAGATTATCGTCAGGAATCCAGTAATGGAATACTTTACGATTCGTAATTTGCCCAAGAAATATTCCAGTACAAAGAGACCGTAGGCGATTTCCAAATCCAGCTTGCGGCGAAATAACTAAAGATCGCATATAATATCCTTAATCAATTACTATTTTTCGGTACACTCATGGATATATCGCGCGCCAAGACAGTTGGTGGGCCTCGACGTAGCCAATCCCGCTGAGTGGTCCAGATTTAAAATTATTACATGTTCACATGATACGCTTGGAGTTCGTGCCCGAGATCAAAGTTAGTCTATTGCTCTTCCGGCCTCGGTTGGGGAAATTTAGGATTTTAATAGCATGATATCCCGCCAAAGTAAGATGGTTCAGATGGCCAGCCTCTGAGCATCCCGCGTTTTCCGTGCAGATCATCTTGCGCTTCTGTTCATCTGAATGCCGTGCCCGCCGGAACGGCTGGTCATGTTCCCTGTGGCGTCGCGACGGCGAGGACACCGATGATGACGCCGCCCGTCGCGATCAGGCGGACACCCTCAGGCATGTGCAGCAGGTTGAGCATCGTGACGAGCAGCCCGAGCAGCATGGCCGAGCCCCAGAGGCCGGGCGGGGCCGGGTCGCCGCCGGCGATCGAGGTGCCGCCGATCACGACAACGGCGATCGACATCAGGAGATATTCGCGCGCCATGTCGAGCGAGGCGCCGCCGGAATAGGCGGCGAGCAGGATGCCGGCGATGGCGGCGAGCAGGCCGGAGGCGAGATAGACCAGCGAGAGCGCACCTCCAACCCGAAAGCCGGCGAGCGAGGCCGCCCGGCGGTTCTGCCCGAGAGCGAGCACCGCCCGACCCGCCCGCGTGCGCTGGAGCCCGACCGCGCAGGCGGCGGTGAGCAGGATGAACAGCACCGTCATCGCGGAGACGCCCAGCACGCGGCCGGACGTGAACGCCGCGAGCAGCGGCGAGGGCTGCGTCACCGCGTGGCTGGAATAGGCGATGGCGGCGGACTGGTAGATGAAGCCGGAGGCGAGCGTGCCGACCATCGGCGGGATGCGCAGCAGGCGGATCAGCGCCAGATTGAAAAGCCCGGCACCGAGGCCGATGAGCAGGCCGAGGGCGAGGCCGGAAAGCAGCCCGGCATTGCTGCCGTGCATCGCGCCGGTCGCTAGATAGCCGGCGAGCGTCATCACGCCGGGGATCGACAGGTCGATATTGCCCGGGCCGGCGGTGATCACCAGCATCTGCCCGAGCCCGGCGATGACAAAGAATGTGGCGAATTGCAGCGCGATCGAGAAGGTCTGGAAACTGCCGGCGCCGGCGGCGATGACCACGATCGCGAAGTAGACGACCGCCGCCGCGAGATAGGACCAGATCCAGCGCGGAGCGTTCGCGAAGCGTTGTCCCATCCGCCGCTCCTATGCCGTCCGCGCCAGGGCGCGCAGGCCGAGCACCACGATCAGGATGCCGCCCTCCACGCTGAGCTGCCAGCTCGTCGAGATGTTCACGAAGGACAGCACCGAGCCTGTGAGCAGCATGATCAGCGTGCCGGTGACGGTGCCGACCGGCGAGACGTCGCCGCCCACGAACTCGCCGCCGCCGACGATCACCGCCGCGATCGAGGTCAGCGTGTATTGCGCGCCCACCGTCGCGTCGCCGGAGGTGTTGATGCCATCCAGCAGCAGGCCGGCGATCACGCCGCAGGCCCCGGCGATGCCGTAGAGCAGCATCCGCCCGCGGGCGAGCGACCAGCCGGCCTGCTCGACCGCCTTCGCATTACCGCCGATGCCGCGCAGGACGGCGCCGCGCGCGGTGCGCATCAGCAGCAAATGGCCGAGGAGCGCGGCGCCGGCGAGCACGAGGATCGGCAGCGGCACCAGCGGCGGCGAGAGGTTGACGAAGCCGGCGATGAGGGACGGCGCGCCGCCGCCGGGCGAGGGCAGCAGCAGCAGGGCGCAGCCGAGCCAGATGAACGAGGCGCCCAGCGTCACCACGATCGAGGGCAGCCGGCGAACATGGATCAGCCCCCCCATCAGCGCGTAGGCGCCGATCGCCGCGGTGAGGGCGAGGAGGCCGGCGGCGGGGGCGCGGACCAGCAGCGTCGCCGCGATACAGGATGTGAGCGAGATGAACGGGCCGATGCCGAGATCGATGTCATTGATGGCGATGACGCACATCTGCGCCATGCTGGCGAAGACCGCCGGCATCGCGAGATCGAGCAGCAGGCCGATGCCGAAATAGCTGAGGATCGCCGGCCGTATCCAGAAGATGATGCCGAACATCGCGGCCAGGGCGGCGACGGGCAGGGCGATCTTGAAGCGCGGCAGGGCGGCTGCGAGGGCGGGTTGGCCGGCGGGTATCGCGGACGGGTCAGCCGGCACGGGCGAAGCCGCCCCCGGGCGGCGCCGAGGCAAAGGAGGCACGGATCACCCGGTCTTCCGAATAGGCGTCGCGGTCGATCGCGTCGGTGATCCGGCCGCGGCTGAAAACATAGACCCGGTCGCACTCGGCGAGCTCGGCGTTCTCGGTGGTGTACCAGAGGATGGCATGGCCGCCGGCGGCGTGCGCGCGCATCCGCGCGTAAAGCTCGCGCTTGGTGCCGACATCGACACCGCGCGTCGGATCGTCGAGCAGGAGGATATCGGCCCCGGAGGCCAGCGCGCGGGCAACCAGCACCTTCTGCTGGTTGCCGCCGGACAGGCGGGTCGCGAGATGGGAGACGGAGGGCGTGCGGATCGCCAGGCTCCGCGCCCACGCCTCGGCAAGGGCGCGTTCGGCGGCGGGATCGATCAGGCCGAAGCGGGAGAGCCGGCCGAGCGCGCCGGCGGAGATGTTGCGCATCACCGACCAGAGCGGAAAGATTCCCTCGCTGGCGCGGTCGCCGCTGACATGGGCGATGCTGCCATTGACGGCGAGGCCGCGCTCGCGGTGGCGGGCGGCGGCGAAGACCCGGTGCAGGAACGCCCGCTGGCCATGACCGGCGAGGCCGGCAAGACCGACGATTTCGCCGGCATGAACGCGCAGCGGCAGCGACTCGCCGTCCTGCCCCGCGGCCTCGACGCGCGGCACGCCGGCGCTGCGCGCGCTGCTGGCATCGCGCCCGGCGGGAGCGCGCACCTCGCCCATCATCGCGACAAGCCGGTCTTCGTCGAGCCCGGAGGCGGGCGCCGTGCCGACGATGCCGCCATCGCGCAGCACGACGATATCGTCGGCATAGGCCAGGATTTCGGCGAGGCGATGGGAGATGAAGACGCAGGCGATGCCGCGGGCGCGGGCGGCGCGCGTGAAGTCGAGGAGCTGGGTTGCGGCGTGGCCGGCGAGAGACGCGGTCGCTTCATCGAGGATGACGAGGCGGACCTTCTCCTCGGTCTCGCTGAAGGCGCGGGCGATTTCCACCATCTGCCGTTCGCCGATCGACAGCGAACTGACCTGGCGGTCCGGGTCGATTCCGTGGCCGGGAAAGATCGCGTCGAGCGAGGCGCGGATCAGGTGCCGGGCGCGCCCGCGCCAGCCGGCGCCGCGCAGGCTCCGATGCATGATCCCGACATTCTCGAAGACGGTGAGGTTGGGGCAGAGCGAGAGTTCCTGGAACACGCAACGTATGCCGAGCGCATGCGCGGCACGGACGCCATAGGCGGGGATGGGCGCGCCGGCCACCGCGATCGCGCCGGAGGATGGCGGCAGGGTGCCGGCGATGATCTGCATCAGCGTGGATTTTCCCGCGCCGTTATGGCCGACGATGCCGAGCATCCGCCCGGCATCGATGTCCAGATCCACCCCTTGCAGGGCCCGCACGCTGCCGAAGTCGCGGGCGATCGCCGCGAGCCGGATCAGGGGGGCGGCGGCTGCGGTCAGTGCAGCGTCTCCGGGCCGGGCGAGGCCGGCGGCGCCGTGTGGTGGAGATTCGCCGCGATCAGGCGTTCCGTCCATGTCTGGCTGTAGAGCGGTGTCGCGACAGCGCCCTGCGGCAGCACCTTGAGCCAGCTCTGCAGCTGGTTGGCGTGGATCTGCAGCAGCGGGACGTTCACCACTTTCGGCACCTTCGCGCCGGCGAGGATCTGCTGGGCAACCCAGAAGGCGATGGATGACACGCCGGGCGCCGAGGAGAGCGAGATCGTGTGGTATCCGCCCGGCTTCTTGTCCAGCTTCGCCCAGAGCGAAAGCTCGACCTGGCGGTTGCCGAAAATGATCAGCGGCGTTCCCCGCCCGGCGGCCATGAAGGCTTCGTAGGTGCCATAGCCATCGCCGCCCTGGGTAACGACGGCCTCGATATGCGGCAACGAGGGCAGCACGCCGGCGACGGCCTTCTGCGCGATGCTCTGCGTCCAGTCGCCGTGGACGGAGCCGACGATCTTCATCTTCGGATATTTCCTGAACGTCTCGACGATCCCCTTGTGGATATCGGTATCGACAGAGGTTCCGGCGATGCCGCGGACTTCCAGCACATTACCCTTGCCGTGCAGGGATTTCGCGACGAAGCGGGCTTCGATCTGCCCCATGTGAACGTAGTTGTAGGCGACCTTGTAGGCGCAGGGGGCGGTGACGAGACTGTCGAACGCGACGACGACGATGCCGGCGTGGCAGGCCTTGGCGATGACGCCGTTCAGCGCCGTGGGCGAGGCGGCGTCGATCACGATGGCCTTCCAGCCCTCGAGGATCAGATCCTCGATCTGGGATTCCTGCTGGGAGGCGGAATTGTCGGCGTTGACGATCTTGGTTTTCGCGACGATGCCGCCGGAGATGGCCTGGTGGCTGGCTTCCTTCCACATCTTGAGCATCTGCTGGCGCCAGCTGTTGCCGGCGTAGGAATTGCTGAGGGCGATGCCGTCATGGGCGGTTGATTTCGCCATGGCGCGAGGGATGGCGAGGCCGGTGACGAGGGTAGCGGTCGAAGCCAGAGCCAGGGCGAAGCCGAGAGGGTTTCCAGTCCGCCGGGTCATGATCGTTTCCTTTCCCCATCGGCGCCGCCCTCATTGCTGCGGGCGATCATCGGCCAGGGCGAACGCCGGATTTCTGTTTCTTGTCGGATCTCGACCTTAACACCACGAACCGGGTGACCAAAGCGATGTTTGCATCCCGGTCGTGGACCGGCGGTACAATTATTCCGGATCGGGCCGATCGGGAAATCAGCCGGCCGCCGGATCTTGCGAACTGCGCTTGTGAGCCATGAGGGCCATCAGCCGGCGGTCGCGCCAGGCCGAACGCTCGGCAAGCCGGTCGGCCGGGAGCGCGACCCGCCGCTGGCGCTCGACCTCGGCGATCAGCGCGTCGTCCCAGCCGAGATCGACGCCGCGCGAGCCCGCGATGGTTTCGTACATCGTCCGGAAGCGCCGCGCGTAGTCGGCGACGCCGCCGGGCGCGTTCAGGTCGATCGTCTCGAACGGACCCATGAAGCTCCAGCGCAGGCCGAGCCCGGCGGAGACGGTGCGATCGACGTCCTCGACCGACATGATCCCGTCCGCCACGAGCTTCCAGGCCTCGGCGAGGAGAAGCCCCTGCAGGCGGTTGAGCGCGAAGCCCTCGATTTCCCGCGTCAGTTCGACGGGTTCCTGGCCCACGCTTTCCATCAGCGCGCGCACGCGCTGCACCGTTGCCGCCGCCGTCCACGGCGCGGGAACAAGTTCGACGACCGGAATGAGATAGGGCGGGTTGACCGGATGGGCGATCAGGCATCGCTCGCGGCAGCCGACATGATCGGTGAAGGCGGACGCCGGAATGCCGGACGATGAGCTGCCGATCAGCGTTTCGGGGCCCACCACCGCGTCCAGCGCCGCGAAGATCTGGCGTTTCTGCTCGACCGTTTCGAAGACGCTCTCCTGGATGTAGGCGGCATCGACGACGGCATCGGCGAGCGACGCCGCCACGCGGACGCGCTGGCCGGCCGCCGCAGCATCCTCGATCAGGCCGACCTCTTCGAGGGTTTTCAGCCGGTCGCCGATCAGGCCGATGGCGCGGTCCGCGCCGCCCTCGACCGCATCGTACACGGCAACGTCATGTCCCGCGCGGGCGAACACGATGGCCCAGGCCGAGCCGACGAGGCCGGCACCCACAACCGCAATCTTCATTCCACTCTCCAATTCAGCCGATTATGTCGCAGCCAGACCCGTCGCTCAGAACGCGACCCGGTCGGCGCCCTTGAGGGACAGGATCTGCCGCGCTTCGTCCGGCGTCGCGATCTCGAGGCCGAGTCCCTCGAGGATCTGCCGGACCTTGCGCACCTGCTGGGCGTTGGATTCCGCGAGCTGGCCGGGGCCGATCCAGAGCGAGTCCTCCAGCCCGACGCGGACATTGGCGCCCATCGCCGCGGCCTGCGCGGCGATCGGCATCTGATTGCGTCCCGCCCCCAGGACCGACCAGCGATACTGGTCGCCGAACAGCCGGTCGGCCGTCCGCTTCATGTGCATCACGTCCTCAGGATGCGGGCCGATACCGCCGAGAATGCCGAACACCGTCTGGATGAACAGCGGCGGCTTCACCAGGCCGCGCCCGAGGAAATGCGCGAGATTGTAGAGATGCGCCGTATCGTAGCACTCGAATTCGAAGCGCGTGCCTGCCTCGCCGAGCGTGCGGAGCACGAATTCGATATCGCGGAACGTATTGCGGAAAACCAGGTCGCGCGAAGTCTCGAGCGCCTCCCGCTCCCACGGATGCTTGAAGTCCTTGAACCGGTCGAGCATCGGGAACAGGCCGAAATTCATCGACCCCATGTTCAGCGAGGCAACCTCCGGCCGGAACGTCGCGGCCGGCTGCACCCGTTCCTCGACCGTCATGTAGGGCGCGCCGCCCGTGGTCAGGTTGATGACGGCGTTGGTCCGCTGCTTCACCCGCGGCAGGAAGCGCCCGAATGCCTCAGGCGACTGGTCGGGCCTGCCGGTTTCCGGATCACGCGCATGCAGATGCAGGATTGCCGCCCCCGCCTCCGCGGCAGCGACCGCCGAATCGGCAATCTCCTCCGGCGTCACCGGCAGATGCGGCGACATGCTCGGCGTGTGTATGGCGCCGGTGATGGCGCACGTGATGATGACCTTCCGCCCCGTTGCGCCCGATAGGCTCATGACCGACCTCCCTGTGCACCGTGTCTTACCAAGCAATTCCGTCAGCCGGCAAACCTCGCCGGACGCGCGACCGTTGGTGCGCCCGCTTCGACAAGACGAAGGCGGCGGCCGGGCCTATCCACCGGCCTGCCGCAGGAAATCGACAAACGCCTTGAGCGGCGCCGGCAACAGGCGCCGGCCTGAATAATAGAGAAACGGGCCGGAAAACGCCTGCCACCACGGTTCCAGGACCGGCTCGAGCATGAAGCTGTCGAGATGCGGCCGCAGCCAGTCCTCGAAGAGATAGATGATTCCGGCACCGGCAAGGGCCGCCGAAATCGCAAGATCGGCGGCGGTTCCGGAACTGACCAGCAAGGGGCCGGCCGGATCGATCTTCACGATCTCGCCGTCGCGCTCGAACTCCCAGGGTGGCATCGCGCCGCTGCGGAACCGGCCCCGTATGCAGGCATGGGCGAGCAGGTCGCGCGGGTGCGCCGGCCGGCCCCGCCGGTTGAGATAGGCGGGGGCGGCGGCCGTCGCGAAACGCTGGACGCGCGGGCCGATCGGCACGGCGATCATGTCCTGTTCCAGCCGCTCGTCATAGCGGATCCCGGCGTCGCACCCCGCCGCGACGACGTCGACGAAATCATCCTCGGCAACGATCTCCACCCGGATCTCCGGGAACGTGGCGAGGAAGGGCGGAAGAATGGAAGGCAGGACCAGCCGGGCCGCGCTGACGGGGACATTGAGCCTCAGTGTTCCGGCGGGTCGGGCACGGAAGACGTTCACCACATCGAGCGCGTCCTCCACCTCCCGCAATGCCGGGCCGAGCCGTTCGATGAGCTGCGCCCCCGCGTCGGTCGGCACGACGCTTCGTGTGGTCCGGTGCAACAGCCGCACGCCGAGCGCGGCCTCGAGCCGGCGCACCGATTCGCTCAGGGCCGACGCGCTGGCGCCGCTGACGCGCGCGCCTTCGCGGAAGCCACCGGCACGCGCCACGGTCATGAAGGCGTTCAAGGCGTCGAGATCAGGTCCGATTGTTCATGTTCCCGCACAAGCCGTATGGATTGTAGCGGATTATCATGCGGATGGTCAGTCGCCAGCTGTGATCCATCCACAGCATGGAGAAGATCATGTCCAGCATAGACCCGTCCGGCACCTTCACCCTCGGCGACCGGCCCGTCAGGCGCCTCGGCTACGGCGCGATGCAGCTCGCGGGGCCGGGCGTTTTCGGCCCGCCCCGGGACCCCGAGGCTGCCCGCACGGTATTGCGCGAAGCCGTGGCCGCCGGGGTCAATCACATCGACACCGCCGATTTCTACGGCCCGCACGTCACCAACCAGCTGATCCGCGAGGCGCTGCATCCCTACGCTGACGACCTCGTCATCGTCACCAAGGTTGCCGCGCGCCGCGGCGATGACGGCTCCTGGCTGCCGGCCCTTGCGCCCGCGGAACTGACCCGGGCCGTTCACGACAATCTCCGCAATCTCGGCCTCGAACGGCTGGAGGTCGTCAATTTCCGCAGCATGCACGCCGTGCACGGCCCGGCCGAGGGCTCGATCGAAGAACCGGTCTCCGTCCTCGCCGAACTGCAGCGGCAGGGGCTGATCCGCCATGTCGGGCTGAGCAACGTGACGCCCGGACAGATCGCGGAAGCCCGCCGGATCACCGACATCGTCTGCGTCCAGAACCACTACAACCTGGCGCATCGCGACGACGACGCCCTGATCGACGCGCTGGCGCAAGAGCGGATCGCCTATGTGCCGTATTTCCCGCTCGGCGGCTTCACGCCCCTGCAGTCATCGAAACTCTCCTCGGTGGCCGGACGCCTCGGCGTGCCGCCGATGCAAGTGGCGCTGGCCTGGCTGCTCCGGCGGTCTTCGAACATCCTGCTGATCCCGGGCACGGCATCGGCGGATCACCTGCGGCAGAACCTGGCCGCCGCGGGCCTCGATCTGTCGGCGGCCGACTGCGCCGAACTGAACGACATCCAGGGCGCCGAACCGGCATGACCTGATCGCCCCGCGTCCCCGTCGCCCGCGGCGGGCCGGCGAAAGCCAACCGCCGCCGCTCGCCTCTGCCATGCGATCGGAGCATGACGGTTGCGGCGCGCCCGTCGGTTGTTCCGCGGGGCGCGAAGCACCACCCAATCTTTCGAGATCCGGGGGGAGTGTCGCCATGCATATCCGCAATCCGATCGAATGGGCGCTGTCGGCGCCGGGGCACGCCGTGGAGGAAATCGGCGCCGCCGATGGCGAGACCTACTGGGCCGAGGCGAAGACGCTTCCGGTGAACATCCGCCGGATCGGCATCGAGGATCTGGCCGTGGCGCTGCGCCGCGGGTTCGAGGATTTCGAAGCCGACCGAACCGATATCGTCGTCCTCGCCCTCGTCTTCCCGATTGCCGGTCTCTTCCTCAGCGCCGTCGTCGCGAACGAACATCTCCTGCCGCTCGTCGTGCCCCTGGTGGCCGGCTTTGCCCTGATCGGGCCGCTGGCGTCGGTCTGGCTGATGGAATTGAGCCGCCTGCGCGAGTCCGGCCGCACGCCGAGGGTGATCGAGGCCGCCGGCATCCTGCGTTCGCCGCAGATCGGCGCGATCCTGGCGATGGGCGGCCTGCAGATCCTCCTCCTGCTCCTGTGGCTCGGGGCGGCGGAATTCATCTACATCCGGACCCTCGGGGCGGCCGAACCGCGGTCCTTCGCGGCTTTCGTGGCGGCGGCACTGACCACGCCCGCCGGCTGGGCGATGATGGCCGCCGGGCTTTGCACCGGCTTCGTGTTTGCGGTCGCGGCGCTGGCCATCGGCGTCACGTCCTTCCCTCTGCTGCTCGACCGACCCGCCGACATGCCCGCGGCGCTCGGGATATCGATCCGGGCGCTGCGGCGGAATCCGGCAATTCTCGGCCTGTGGGGACTGATCGTCCTGGTCGGCCTCGCACTGGGCGCCGTTCCCGGATTGCTCGGCATCGCCATCGTCCTGCCCATCCTCGGGCATTCCACCTGGCATCTCTACCGGCGCATCATCGACTGAGTGGCGGCGGCCAGGAACGTGCGTAGCGCCGGCGTCACCGGGCCAGACCGGCAGCACATAGGGGCGAAGATCAATTGTCGAGCCATTCGGCGGCGGTGGCGCAAACCGCGCGGGTCAGTGTCTCCAGCGCCCTCGCGTGCAGACGGGCCACGGTCCAGTACAGCTTCACGTCGATCCGCAGGCCGGGCGGCAATTCGGTCAGACGCCCGGCGGCGAGATGCGGCTCGGCCAGCGGCGCCGGGTGCAACCCCCAGGCCAGCCCGGCGATGCAGAGGTCCAGAAAGGCATGCGTCGAGGGAATCCAGTGCGTCGGCGCGGCAAGCTCGACGCCGTGCGCCTCCGATGCCCAACGCGCCTGCCACGCGTCCCGCCGGTCGAACTGCATGTGCGGTGCCCGCATGAGCGTGTCCCGGTTCACGCCCCCGACAAAATGCCGCGCCATGAAATCCGGGCTGGCGCAGGAGACATAGGGCAGCGCACCGAGCAGGATCGTCCGGCAGCCCTGCACGGGTTCGGGATCGGCCGTCACCGCGGCCAGCACCTCGCCCGAGCGCAGCCGGTCGGCCGTATGGGCCTCGTCATCCAGCGCGAGGTCGAGCAGGATCCCCGCGCCGCGCCCGAACGCGGCGGCCGCCTGAGGAAACCAGGTTGCCAGGCTGTCCGCATTCACGGCCACTTTCAGCGTGAGCGGCGAGACCGCCCCCGTCAGGGCGAGGGCCGGCGCCAGATCGTCCTCGAGAAGCCTGACCCGATCGAGATGCGCGCAAAGGGCACGGCCCATATCGGTGGGAACACAGGGTTGCCCGCGGACGATCAGAACCGAGCCGAGCCGTTCCTCAAGGCCGCGCACGCGCTGGGAAACCGCCGAAGCGGTGATTCCCAGCGCGTGCGCCGCGCGTTCGAAGCTGCCCTCGCGGATCACCGCGCCGACGGCGGCCAGGGCGGAATAATCAAGCATCTCTGAAGTATCGCTTAATCGACCTTAGAAAAACAAGCTGTCCTAATGTGCGGGCCAGCCTCATAGATCCACCCATGACAAATCTTCTTCCCCCGTTCCTCACCGGGTTCGCCTCGTCTGCCGCGCTCATCGTCGCGATCGGCGCCCAGAATCTCTTCGTCCTGCGGCAGGGGCTGCGGCACGAACATGTCGGCCCGATCGTGCTGTTCTGCGGCGTCGCGGATGCCGTGCTGATCGTGGCCGGCGTGAGCGGCGTGGGCGCCTTTCTGGGCGCCGCGCCCCAGTTCACGGCATTGCTCGCCCTCGGCGGCGCGGCGTTCCTCGCCTCGTACGGCCTGATCGCATTGCGCCGGATGCTGGTTCCCGCCGCGGTCACGATGGCCGAAAACGGCAGCCTCACCCTACGCCGCGCCCTCGCCGCCACGGCGGGCTTCACCTTCCTGAACCCGCATGTCTACCTGGATACGGTGCTGCTGCTCGGCACGATCGGATCGGCGCAGCCCGCCCCCCTGCGCCCGATTTTCGTCCTTGGCGCCGTCTGCGCCAGTTTCTCCTGGTTCACGGCGCTGGGCTACGGCGCGCGCATCCTGAAGCCCGTCTTCGCAAGGCCCGCCGCATGGCGCGTGCTGGATGCCCTGGTCGGCATCACGATGCTGGCGCTTGCCGCCTCGCTGATCGTCCGCGTGGTTCTGGGGTCGGCGCCCTGATGTCGTCCCCCTGACCGCGAGATACCGAGGGCCGCCGATCCAGCGCCGCCGCCCGTCGGAGACGCGCCAACCACCTCATCGCGGGCGCGGGCGAATCGGGCCTCAGCCGATCAGAGCAGGCCGCGCGCGGCGAGGCTGCGCATAAGGTCGAGCGTGCCGAAGCGCCAGGGCGCGCAGTCAGGGCAGGGCCGCACGCGGTTGCGCAGCCGCCCCAGCCGGGCCGAGGCGATGGTGACGAGATCGCCGTCCTTGTGGGTGAAGCCCTCGCCCGGCCGGTCGCGGTCCTGGATCGGCGCGAACATCGTCCCCAGCATCAGCACGAACCCGTCCGGATACTGGTGGTGTGCCCCGGCGGCGGCCTCGACCAGATCCGCCGGATCGCGGCTGATCTCGGTCATCGAGCTCATCCCCTCGAGGCGGAACCCGTCCGCCCCCTCGACCGTGAGGTCGAGCCGCGCGCGGCGGACATCGTCGAGCGTGAAGCCCGCGTCGAACAGCCGCACGAAGGGGCCGAGGCCGCAGCTCGCGTTGTTGTCCTTCGCCTTGCCGAGCAGCAGCGCCGAGCGGCCCTCGAAATCGCGCAGGTTGACGTCGTTGCCGAGCGTCGCCCCCACGATCCGCCCGGCCGGCGAGACCGCGACGACGATCTCCGGCTCGGGATTGTTCCAGCTCGAACCGGGATGGATGCCGACATGCGCGCCGAAGCCCACCGCGCTCATCGGCTGGCCCTTGGTGAAGATCTCGGCATCCGGGCCGATGCCGACCTCGAGATATTGCGACCACAGGCCGCGCTCGATCAGCGCCGCCTTCACCGCCATCGCCTGTTCCGAGCCGGGGCGCAGGGCACGCAGGTCGGCGCCGATCAGCCGGTCGAGATCGGCGCGGATCTGCGTCGCCTTCTCCGGCGCGCCGCGAGCCTGTTCCTCGATCACCCGCTCCAGCAGGCTGACCACGAAGGTGACGCCCGAAGCCTTGACCGCCTGCAGGTCGACCGGCGCGAGCAGCCAGGGGCGCGACGGATCGCGCGTCGCCTCGTCGCTGTTGGCGAGAATCTCGTCGACGCGCCCGATCGTCTGCCCCGCCGCCGCGCGGGCGTGCCCGGCCGGGTCGTCGAGGGCGAACAGCGCGGAGGACGTCGGCACCGCGCGGCTGGTGATGTCGATCAGCTCGGCGCCGCGCAGCGCCACCACCACCGGCCCCACGCCGGGCAGCCAGGCGCGGCCGACCAGGGCCGCGCGGTCGGCATCCTCGGGCAACGCGTCGTCCACACGGATCGGGTCTGTCATCTGCGGTCTCCCCCTGTCATTGGCCGGTCGGCCCCGCCGAGCATAGAGCGCCACGGCGGTGGCGCAACGCGACGGCGGGAATGGGCGCCCTGCGCGGCGCGCCCGGTCAGGCCGGGCCGAGCGCCTCGATCGCGGCGGCGATGGCGAAGATCCGCCGGTCCGTCTCCGCCACGCCGCAGACCATCAGCCCCACCGGGGCCGCGCCGGGCGCATTGAGCGGCAGCGAGATCGCGCAGCCATCGATCATGTTGATCAGCGTCGGGTTGCGCAGCACCCGCAGATTGGCCGCGGTGAAGGCCGCGTCGTCGTCGAGATCGGCGATGCGCGGCGGCAGGATGGCGACGGTCGGCATCAGCAGCGCGTCATGCGGGGCGAGCCGCGCCCGCGCCCGCGCCACCAGATCGGCGCGGCCGGCCAGCAGGTCGATGTAATCCGCCGCCGAAAGTTCCGCCCCCCGGCGCAGCCGCACCAGCACGCGCGGATCATACGCCTCGGCACCGCGCGCCAGCAGCGGGCGATGCCAGGCATGGCTCTCCGCCGCGGTCAGCCCGCCGCGCGCGTTCAGCTTCGCGACCTCGGCGAATTCCGGCATGGCGATGGTCTCGATCCGCGCCCCCGCCGCGGACAGGCGGCGCAGCGCCGCGTCGAACCCGGCGGCGACCTCGTCGTCCAGCGTATCGAGCGCGACGTCGCGCGGCACCGCGAGCCGCAGCCCGGCCAGTTCCGCCGGCGCCGGCGGGGCTTCCGGCGTGCCTGCCATGATCGAATCGAGCAGCGCGCAGCAGCCCACCGAGCGCGCCAGCGGCCCGACCGAGTCGAGCGAGGACGAAAGCGGCACCACGCCCTCGCGCGGAATCCGCCGCGCCGTCGGCTTGAAGCCGACGAGATCGTTGAACACCGCCGGAATCCGGCACGAGCCGCCGGTGTCGGTGCCGATGCCGGCATGCGCCATCCCCGCCGCCACCGCGACCGCCGAGCCCGAGGACGAGCCGCCCGGAATCCGCCGCTCCTCGCGCCGCCAGCGCGCCGGCGGCGTGCCGTAATGCGGGTTGGTGCCGATGCCGGAATAGGCGAACTCGGTCATGTTGGTGCGGCCGATCGGCACGAAGCCCATCCGCCGCAGCCGGGCGATCGCGGGCGCGTCCTGCGCCGCCGGCCCGCATCCCGCCAGCACCTTCGAGCCGGCGCGGGTCTCCTGCCCCGCCATGTCGAACAGGTCCTTCACCGCGATCGGGATGCCGGCCCAGGGCGAGGGCGCCATGCCGGCGCGGCGCATCGCGTCGAACCCCGCGGCCGCCGCCCGCGCGCCCGCCGCATCGACCGAGATGAAGGTCAGCGCCCCGTCCCCCGCCGGATCGGCGATCGCGGCGAGGCAGTCCTCGACCAGTGCTGCGGCGGTGGTGCGCCCCGCTTCAAGGTCGCGGGCAAGACGGTCGAGCGTGGGCAGGCGGGACTCTCTGTCGGTCATCGGGATCGGCTCTCCTGTGCGGCGTCGGCGCAAGTCTCGCCGCGCGGCGCGAAGCTGTCGAGACCCGGCAGGCGACCGGCGCGGCACGCCAGCGCACGGATCTGTGATTTGCAGCGCCCCCTGCCTATATTGGCGGCACGGGCTGGCGCTTTTTCCC
Organism: Acidiphilium multivorum AIU301; assembly: GCF_000202835.1. Taxonomy (NCBI): domain Bacteria; kingdom Pseudomonadati; phylum Pseudomonadota; class Alphaproteobacteria; order Acetobacterales; family Acidocellaceae; genus Acidiphilium; species Acidiphilium multivorum. Next base: position 3,375,794 of record NC_015186.1, on the reverse strand, counting down.
ACCACCACCGGCCCGCGGAGGTCCCTAATGAAGGGGTTGAAGATCTTTCGCACCATCCTGCTGGCGGCGGCCCTGTTCGCGGGGGCCGGGCTGTCCCTCGCCCCGGCGCGGGCGGCATCGCCGACGCCGCAGCAGATCCAGGCGCTGATCGCCGGCGGCCATCCCGACGCCGCACTGGCCGATCTGCGCGGCGCGCTGCGCGCCCATCCGCAGAGCGGCGTCGCCTGGTACCTGAAGGCCGAGGCGGAGGACGCGACCGGCCGCATCGCCGCCGCGCGCGCCTCGCTCGCGCGCGCCGAAGCCTATGCGCCCGGCCTGCCCTTCGCCGATCCGGGCCGCGTCGCCGCGCTGAAGGCGCATCTCGCCGCCGCCCCGGCCGCGCCGCGCAGCGGCGTGCACGTCCATCCCGCGGTGCTGGTGATCGGCGGGCTCGTGGTGCTGTTCCTGCTGGTGCGCTGGTTCGGCCATAACCGCCGCGCGATGCAGGCACCCTGGCCCGGCGCGCCCGGCTACGGCCCCGGCGGCATGCCACCGAACGGTGCCCCGCCCTATGGCGCTCCCGGTGGCGGGATGGGCGGCGGCTTCGGCGGCGGCGGGCTCGGCAGCTCGCTGATGACCGGTCTCGCCGCCGGCGCCGGCTTCGCCGCCGGCGAGCGTATCATCGACGGACTGGCCGGCGGCAGCCACGCGGGCACGCCGATGATCGATCCCTCCGGCGGCGACCCCGGTGCCCCGCCGCCCGACCGCGATGACGGCCTGCTCGGCAATCCCGGCTGGGACAGCGGCGATGCCGGCGGCGGCAACGATTTCGATCCCGACAACAACTGGTAGGCCGGCGCGCCTGAACGCGCGGCGTCAATGGCCCGGCATCCCCCGATGCCGGGCCTTTCGTTTCAGCGCCCCTGCGAGGCGAGCAGGGCGAGATACTCCCACACCATCGTCGCCCCGGCCAGGGCGGTGATCTCGCTCACGTCATAGGCCGGCGCGACCTCGACGAGATCCATGCCCACGAAATCGATCCCGCCGAGCCGGCGCAGCAGCGCCTGCGCCTGCCACGATGCCAGCCCGCCGATTTCCGGCGTGCCGGTGCCCGGCGCGAAGGCGGGATCGAGACAGTCGATGTCGAAGCTGAGATAGGTCGCCCCCGTCCCCGCCACCGCGCGGATCCGTTCGGCGACGCGGTCCACCCCCTGCTCATGCACGTCCTGCGCCGAGAGGATCGTCACCCCCTGCGCCAGCGTCCAGTCATGCGCCTCGTTGAGCAGCGGCGAGCGAATGCCGATCTGGATCATCCGGCGCGGATCGACCAGCCCCTCGTTCAGCGCGTGATAGAACACCGAGCCATGGCTGTAGACCTGGCCGAAATTCTCGGCCCAGGTGTCGGCATGGGCATCGAAATGCACGAGCCCGACCGGCCCGCCGCGCGCCTTCGCCAGCGCGCGCAGCAACGGCAGGGTGATGCCGTGCTCGCCGCCCAGCGCCACCAGATGGCCGATCTGCGCCGCCTGCGCCTCGATCAGCGCGAGGCTGCCCGGCAGATCGCCGAGGGCGATGGCGAAATCCCCGGCATCGGCAAGGTCCATGTCATCGACCATGACGCGGTAGTGCGGATGGTGGTTGCCCGCCAGCATGCGCGAGGCGACGCGGATCGCCGCCGGGCCGGACCGCGTGCCCGCGCGGTTGGTCACGCCGACATCGAGCGGAATGCCGGCCACCACATGGGCCGCGTCGCGCGCGCGGCGATCGAGCCCGAGAAAGGTGGGAAATGTCGCGAAAGTCGGCGCGTCGGCGCCCTGAAACTGTGTCATGGGCGCAGACTAGCAGTCGGTTCGCGGCCTAGTCGAGCCGCGGTTCGATCCGCCGCGGCGGCACGCCGCGCGGCGCCGGACTACGGGGGCGGGGGGCTTCGCGGCCGAGGGGTTCACGCGCCGGCGCCTCGCGCGGCGGGGCCGGGCGGGGCGGCTCGGGCATCGGCGGTGGCGGCGCGGCGGCGGCCGGACGCCGGACCGCCGGGCGGTCATACCCCGCGGCGCTGCGCGGCAACGGGTCGTAAAGCCCGTCATCCACGGTCACGCCGCGCAGCGGTTCCGGCAGCCGCATCGTCAGGATGCGCAGTTCCTCCTGCACCTGATCGAGCTGTTCCTCGATCGCCTCCAGGCGGGATTTCACGCCGAACACCGAGAACGGCATCGCCAGCATCGCCAGCGCATAGAGCAGGCCGACGAGCAGCAGCACCAGCCCGAGCCAGGCAGGCATCCAGGCCGGGAAGGAGAACGGCAATGTCATGAGCGCTATTTACCGGTGCGGGACACCGCACGGCAAGCCTTGCCTTCCCCATGGCCGCGCGGACATAAGACGGAAAGGAAAAACGGGAGGATTCATGGCGTCGGATCTGGACATCGCACGCGCTTCACGCCTGCGCCCGATCGGCGAGATTGCCGCCGCCGCCGGCATACCGGCCGAGGCGCTGATCCCCTATGGCCGCTACAAGGGCAAGGTGGATGGCGGCTTCATCCGCTCGCTCGAAGACCGGCCGGACGGCGCGCTGGTGCTCGTCGTCGGCATCAGCCCGACGCCCGCCGGCGAGGGCAAGACGACGACCTCGATCGGCCTCGGCGATGCGCTGCGCGCCGCCGGCGCAAAGGCGATGATCGCCCTGCGCGAGCCCTCGCTCGGCCCGTGCTTCGGCCAGAAGGGCGGGGCCACCGGCGGCGGCCGCGCCCAGGTCGCGCCGATGGAGGAGATCAACCTTCATTTCACCGGCGATTTCCACGCCATCACCAGCGCCAACAACCTGCTCGCCGCGATGCTCGACAACCATGTCTACTGGGGCAACGAGCTTGGCATCGACCCGCGCCGGATCGCCTTCCGCCGCGCCATCGACATGAACGACCGCGCCCTGCGCCAGACGGTTCTCGGCCTGGGCGACGGGGCGAACGGCGCCGCCCGCGAGCAGAAATTCGACATCACCGTCGCCTCCGAGGTGATGGCGATCTTCTGCCTCGCCCGCGATCTCGACGACCTGCAACGCCGCCTCGCCCGCATCGTCGTCGCCGAGCGGCGCGACGGCTCGCCCGTCACCCCGGCCGATCTCAAGGCCGTCGGCGCCATGGCCGCCCTGCTGCGCGACGCGCTGCAACCCAACCTGGTGCAGACGCTGGAAGGCACGCCGGCACTGGTCCATGGCGGGCCCTTCGCCAACATCGCCCATGGCTGCAACTCGGTCATCGCCACCCGCACCGCGCTCAAGCTGGCCGACATCGTGGTGACCGAGGCCGGGTTCGGCGCCGATCTCGGCGGCGAGAAATTCCTCGACATCAAGTGCCGGCAGGCCGGGCTCGCGCCCTCCTGCGCCGTCGTCGTCGCGACGATCCGGGCGCTGAAGATGCATGCCGGGGTGGCCAAGGCCGATCTCGGCGCCGAGAATCCCGGCGCGGTCGCGCGCGGTGCCGCCAATCTGCGCCGCCACGTCGCCGCCATGCGCGCCTTCGGCCTGCCGGTGATCGTCGCGATCAACGGCTTCGTCACCGATACCGGGGCCGAGCGCGAGGCCCTGCGCGCAGCACTCGACGAGGATGGCGGCGCGCGGATCTGCTTCTGCACCCATTGGGCCGATGGCAGCGCCGGCGCCACCGACCTCGCGCAGGCGGTGATCGAGACGATCGCGGCGAAATCCGCCCGCTTCGCCCCGCTCTACCCGGACGACATGAAGCTGCCGCACAAGCTGCGCACCATCGCCCAGCGCATCTACGGCGCCGACGACATCGAGCTCTCGCCGCTGGCGGCCAAACGCCTCGCCCGGTTCGAGGCGCAGGGATACGACCACCTGCCGGTCTGCGTCGCCAAGACGCAGTACAGCTTCACCGCCGATCCGGCCCGCCGCGGCGCGCCCACCGGCTTCACCGTGCCGATCCGCGATGCCCGCCTCTCCGCCGGCGCCGGCTTCGTGGTCGCCCTCGCCGGCGATGTCATGACCATGCCCGGCCTGCCGCGCATCCCCGCCGCCGAGGCGATCGGGCTCGACCCCGATGGCGCGATCCATGGCCTGTTCTGAGCGTAGGGCCCCCATGAACACGCCGAACGCGCCCCAACCCACCCCGCCGGCGGCCGCGCGCAAGCCGGTCCGCATCGAACAGCTCGGCCGGGTGCGGACCGATGACTATGCCTGGCTGCGCGATGCCAACTGGCAGGCGGTGCTGCGCGACCCCGCCGCCCTCGATCCCGAGATCCGCGCCCATCTCGTTGCCGAGAACGCCTATACCGATGCCGTGCTCGCCGGCACCAAAGACCTCCAGACGACGCTGCTCGCCGAAATGAAGGGCCGGATCAAGGACGACGACTCGACCGTGCCCGCGCCGCACGGCCCCTACGCCTATTACCGCCGCTTCGATCCGGGCGCCGAGCATCCGGTCATCGCCCGCACGCCCCGCGCCGGCGGCGCCGAACAAGTGCTGCTCGACCTGCCAGCGCGCGCGAAGGGCCATGCCTTCTTCTCCGCCCCGGCGGTCGCGCACAGCGACGACCACCGCCTGCTCGCGTGGGCGGAAGACACCCAAGGGTCGGAAGTCTACCGCATCCATGTCCGCGAGATCGAAACCGGCGCCGAGCCCGCCCCGCCGATCGAATCCTGCAGCGGCGATTTCACCTTTTCCCCCTGCGCGCGCTTCATCTTCTGGGTCTTCCGCGACGATCACGGCCGGCCGACCAAGGTGTTCCGCCGCGCCCTCGCCGATGGCGGCGACACGCTGGTCTACGCCGAGCCCGATCCCGGCTTCTTTCTCGGCGTCGAGACCAGCCTGTCCGGCGGCTCGATCCTCGTCTCCGCCGGCAACCAGGACACCAGCGAGGTCTGGCGCATCCCCGGCGACGACCCGACCGCGCCGCCCGCGCTCATCGCCCCGCGCGAGCCCGGCCTGCGCTACGATGTCGATGATGCCGGCGACCGGCTGATCATCCGCACCAATGCCGACGGCGCGGTGGATTTCAAGCTGGTCGAGGCGCCGCTCGATGCCCCGGGCCATGCGCACTGGCGCGACCTCGTGCCGCACCGGCCGGGCCGCTACCTCGTCGGCGCCTTCGCGCTGAAACACCACATCGTCCGGCTCGAACGGATCGAGGCGAACACCCGCATCATCGTCGCCCCGCGCGATGGCGGCGCCGAGTGGGAGATCGCGCAGGACGAGCCGGCCTATGTGCTGCGCGCCGAATCCGGCCTCGAATACGACACCGCGACGATCCGCTACGTCTATTCCTCGCCCACCACCCCGCGCCAGACCTTCGACTACGATCTGGCCACCCGCACGGCGATCCTGCGCAAGACCCAGGACATTCCCTCCGGCCACGACCCCGCGCGCTACGAAACACGGCGCATCGACGCCATGGCGGCCGATGGCGCGTCGATCCCGGTGACGGTGCTGATGCGCCGCGGCCAGGCGCTGGACGGCGCGGCCCCGCTGCTGCTCTACGGCTACGGCGCCTATGGCATCCCGATGGAGCCGTGGTTCCGCACCTCGATCCTCTCGCTGGTCGATCGCGGCTGGATCTTCGCCATCGCCCATGTCCGCGGCGGCACCGAGAAGGGCTGGAACTGGTTCCTCGGCGGCCGCGCCGCGCACAAGATGAACAGCTTCACCGATTTCATCGCCGCCGCCGAGGCGCTGATCGGCGGCGGCTATGCGCGGGCGGGGAACATCGTCGCCCAGGGCGGCTCGGCCGGCGGGCTGCTGGTCGGCGCCGCCTTCACCATGCGGCCGGATCTCTGGGCCGGGGTGATCGCCGAAGTGCCCTTCGTCGACGTGCTGAACACGATCTCGGATGACACGCTCCCCCTCACCCCGCCGGAATGGCCGGAATGGGGCAACCCGATCACCGATCCCGCCGCCTATGACACGATCGCCGCCTATTCGCCCTATGACAACCTGGCGGCGCGCGCCTACCCGCCGATCCTGTGCACCGGCGGCCTGTCCGACCCGCGGGTGACCTACTGGGAGCCGGCGAAATTCGTCGCCCGCCTGCGCGCGCTCGCCACCGGCCCCGCGCCGGCGCTGCTCAGGATCGACATGGAAGCCGGCCATGCCGGCGCCGCCGGCCGGTTCGACGCGCTGAAGCAGACCTCGCTGAATTACGCCTTCGCGCTCTGGTCGGTCGGTGCAGCCTGATCGAGCCGCCAGACCGGCTCCTTCAGCTTCTCGATGAACGCCTCGTGCGCGGCCAGCTCCGCCGCACTCGCGACGATCGGGCGCGGCGTGCGCGGCCCCTCGCTGCGATATTCGACGAGGCGGATCGTGCTCTCGGCGGCAAGGTCGAGCCCGCGCTGCCGCCCGCCGGTCAGCTCGACATAAACCTCCGCGAGCAGCTTGCAGTCGAGCAGCGCGTTATGGGTGGTGCGGGCGGAGAGATCGATGTCGAAGCGCCGGCACAGCGCGTCGAGCGAGTTCGGCATCCCCGGAAAGCGCTGCTTGGCCAGCGCCAGCGTGTCGATCATCCTCGCCCTGTCGAGGGCGGCGCGGCCGATACGGGCGAACTCGGCGTCGAGAAAGCCGAAATCGAACGGCGCGTTATGCGCGACCAGCGGATCCTCAGCGAAGAACTCCAGCAATTCGGCGGCGATCTCGGCGAATTTCGGCTTGCCGGCGACATCCGCGCTGGTCATGCCATGCACCCGGCTCGCCTCGGCGGGAATGTCGCGTTCGGGGTCGATCAGCGTGTGGAACACCTTGCCGGTCGGCAGGTCGTTCCACAGCTCGATCGCCGCGACCTCGATCACCCGGTCGCCGCCAAGCGGCTCCAACCCCGTCGTTTCCGTATCGAACAGCACCGCGCGCGACATCGCCGTTTCCCCCCCCCTTTTTTGCTCTAGCCGGCGAACACCACCGTCTTGCTGCCGCTGATGAACACCCGCCGCTCCAGATGGCCGAGCACGGCGCGCGCCAACACCCGGCGCTCGATGTCGCGCCCCTTGCGCACCAGCGCCTCTGGCGTGTCGCCATGCGAGATGCGCTCGACATCCTGCTCGATGATCGGCCCCTCGTCGAGCGCGGTGGTGACATAATGCGCCGTCGCGCCGATCAGCTTCACCCCGCGCGCATAGGCCTGGTGATAGGGCTTCGCACCCTTGAAGCCGGGCAGGAAGGAATGGTGGATGTTGATGCAGCGCCCGGCCAGCTTCGCCACCAGCCCGTCCGACAGCACCTGCATGTAGCGCGCGAGGATGGCGAGTTCCGCGCCGCTCTCGCGCATCAGCCGCCACACCTCGGCCTCCTGTTCCATCTTGGTATCCGGCGCGATCGGCAGATGATGGAAGGGAATCCCGTCGAGATCGAGATGGGCGTAGCTCTCGCGCGGATGGTTGGCGATCACGCCGACAATGTCCATCGGCAGTTCGCCGATCCGCTGCCGATAGACCAGGTCGACCAGGCAGTGATCGAACCGCGAGACGAGGATCATCGTCCGCATCCGGTGCCCGCTTGGGGTGATCTCCCAGTCCATCCCGAACTCGCGCCCGACCGCGGCGAACTCCGCCTCCAGCCCGGAGGAAGGCGCGTCGCCCACCGGGGCAAACACCACGCGCATGAAGAAGCGCCCGCTCGCCCGGTCGTCGAATTGCTGCGCCTCGCGGATGTCCTGCCCGTGCGCGTGCAGGAAATGGCCGACGGCGCCGACAATGCCGGGCCGGTTGCGGCAGGAAAGGGTCAGGATGGAGCTCATGCGGTTCGGTCTCTCCGGAGTGCGGTGGTCGCCGCCGGGCCGCCCTTGGCGCCGGCACGCTGCTTCCCTATCAACATGGGCGCAGCACGCAAGCAGCGCGGAGGAAAACGCCCATGGCCGCCACCATCACCTATGTCTTCACCAGCCATTCCCCCTGGACCTATCTCGGCCACGCCGCCTTTCTCGACATCGCCCGCCGCCACGGCGCGGCGGTGGAGTATCGCCCGGTGCCGCTCGGCGCGATCTTCGCCGAAACCGGCGGCCAGCCGCTGGCCAAGCGCCACCCGGTCCGCCAGCGCTACCGTCTGGTCGAGCTGCAACGCTGGCGCGCCCGCCGCGGCCTCCCGCTCAATTTGCACCCGCAATTCTTCCCGGTGGACCCGGTGCTGGCGGATCGCCTGGCCATCGCCATCGCGGAAGCTGGCGGCGACCCCGACCCGTTCCTCCGCCGCGTCTTCGCTGCGGTCTGGGCCGAGGAGCGCAACCTCGCCGATCCCGCGACCATCGCCGACCTCGCCGCCGCGTCCGGCATCGGTCCCGAACTCCAGGCCCGCGCCGGCACACCCGAAATCGAAGCCGCCTAACAGCGCAACCGCGAGATGGCCGAGGCCGCCGGCGTGTTTGGCGCGCCCTCCTACATCCTGAACGGCGAGCTGTTCTGGGGCCAGGACCGGCTCGACCTGCTGGACGACGCGCTGGCCACCGGCCGCCCGCCCTATAGGGCCTGATCTACCACGGCACCGCCTGAAGTGCCTGTGCCGTCACCTACCACGGCACCGCCTCGCCGCGATGGTCGAAAAACCCGCCGCTCTCGGCTGAGGTAAGCCGGTCGATCACCGCCAGCAGCCGCGCCGCCGCCACCTCCGGCGCCTGCACGTCGAGCCCGCTGGCGGCGAAAGGGGACGAAAGCCCCGTCGCCACCGTGCCCGGATGCAGCGCGACGCAGATCGCCGCCGGCGACCGCCGCGCCAGCTCCACCGCGGCCGTCCGCACGAACTGGTTCAGCGCCGCCTTCGACGCGCGATAGCCATACCACCCGCCGAGCCGGTTATCGCCGATGCTGCCAACCCGCGCCGACAGCGTCGCGAACACCGCCCGCCCCTCGCGCGGCAAGGCCGGCAGCAGATGCTTCATCAGCAGCGCCGGGCCGATCGCGTTCAGTGCGAAACTGCGGGCAAGGCGCGCCGCGTCCAGCTCGCGCAGGCTCTTCTCCGGCATCTGTGCCGCATCGTGCAGGAAGCCGGTCGCATCGATCGCGAGGCGAATGGCGCCCCGCGCCGCCACCGCCCGCACCGCGTCGGCAATGCTGGCCTCATCGAGCAGGTCGAAGCGCGGCGCGCTGCCCCGCCCGAGCCCGATCACCGCGGCGAAACGCCGATCGCCCGCAAGGGCTGCCACCAGCGCGCCGCCAATGCCGCCGCCCGCGCCGAACACCACCGCCACATCATCCCGTCCCGTTCCGTCCATCGCATCCCTCCGCCCTGTCGCGGATATGGCGCGGAACCGCCGGCGCGAAACCGCCCCTTGCCGCCGGCGCCGCTTCATGATCGAAACAGCTCATGATCCTTTCCGGCCACGCACGCCTCGCCGGGGTGATCGGCTATCCGGTCGCCCATTCCCGCTCGCCCCGCCTGCACGGCACCTGGCTCGAACGCCACGGGATCGACGGCGCCTATCTCCCGCTCGCCATCGCCCCGGACGATTTCGCCGCCTGCGTCGCCGCGCTGGCGAAAATGGGCTTCGCCGGCGCCAACGTGACGATCCCGCACAAGGAAGCCGCGTTCGCCGTGTGCGACCGCGTGGCCGACAGCGCGCGGCGCGCCGGGGCGGTGAACACGCTCGTCTTCACGCCCACGGGGATCGAGGGCGCGAATACCGACGGGTCGGGCTTTCTCGCCAATCTGCGCGCCCATGGCGTGAACCCCGCCGCCGGCCCGGCGCTGGTGCTCGGCGCCGGGGGGGCGGCGCGGGCGATCGCCACCGCGCTGCAGGATGCGGGGGCGGCGGTCACGCTGTGCAACCGCTCGCCGGAGCGCGCGGCGGCGCTGGCGCGGGAATTCGGCCTCGTCCACATCCCCTGGGAGGCGCGGTCGGCGGCGCTGGCGGACCACGCGCTGGTGGTCAACACCACCTCGCTCGGCATGGCCGGGCATAATCCGCTCGAACTCGATCTCGCCCGCGCCGCCCCCGGCATGGCGGTGGCGGACATCGTCTACGTCCCGCTGGAAACACCGCTGCTGGCGGCGGCGCGGGCGCGCGGCCTCGTCGCGGTCGAGGGGCTCGGGATGCTGCTGCACCAGGCGGTGCCGGGCTTCGCCGCCTGGTTCGGCGTCACCCCGGTGGTGGACGATGCGCTCTACCGCGCCGTCGCGGCCGACCTGATGGGATGAAGATCATCGGCCTCACCGGCGGAATCGGCATGGGGAAATCCACCGTCGCTTCACTCTTCCGCCGCCGCCACGTGCCGGTGTTCGATGCCGATGCCACGGTCCGCGCGCTGCAGGCGCCGGGCGGGGCGGCGCTTGCGCCCATCGCGGCGGCGTTTCCCGGCGTGGTGCGCGCCGGCGTGCTCGACCGCGCCGCCCTGCGCGCGCATGTGCTGGCCGATCCCGCCGCGCGGCGCCGTCTGGAAGCGATCATGCACCGCATGGTGCGCGCGGCGGAGACAAAATTCCTCGCCGCCGCCCGCAGGCGCGGCGCCCGCGCCGTGCTGCTCGACATTCCGTTGCTGTTCGAAACCGGCGGCGAGGCGCGGGTCGATCTCGCACTCACGGTCTCCGCGCCGCGCGCGGTGCAGATCGCGCGGGTGCTGCGCCGCGGCCTGCCCCACGCCGAGATCGAGCGGATCATCGCCCTGCAAATGCCGGATGCCGAAAAACGCCGCCGCGCCGATGCGGTGATCGCCACCGGCCTGTCCCGCCACCACACGGTGCGGCGCGTCCGCCAGCTCATGGCGACGCATGTGTTTCGCCCCGCGCCGCCAGCCCGCCGCCCCAGGCGGTTGCGCCAGCCGTTCAGCCGGCGGCGGCGATGACCTCGCGCAGCTGCGGATAGATCTCGTTCGCCCAGCGCGAGCCCGAGAACACGCCGTAATGGCCGACGCCGAGCTGGAGATGGTTGCGCTTCTGCGCCGGTTTCAGCCCGGTGCAGAGATCGAGCGCCGCGACCGACTGGCCGGGCGGGCAGATATCGTCCCGCTCGCCCTCGACGGTGAAGACCGATGTCTTGCGGATCGCCGCCGGGCGCACCGTCTGGCCGCGCCAGCTCAGCTGGCCGCGCGGCAGATCGTGCCGCTGGAACACGCGCTCGACCGTTTCGAGATAGAATTCCGCCGTCAGGTCCATCACCGACTGGTATTCGTCGTAGAACTTGCGATGCGCCGCCTCGCTCGCGTCATCCTCGGTGACGATGGCGCGGAACTGGCGCAGATGCGCGCCGATATGCCGGTCGAGATTCATCGACACGAAGGAGGCGAGCTGCACGAAACCGGGATAGACCGCCCGCCCCGCCCCGGCGAAGCGGCGCGGCACGGTGGTGATCAGGTTGCTGCGGAACCAGGCGATGTCGCGGGTCTTGGCGAGGTCGTTGACCTTCGAGGGGTTGCGCCTGGTATCGATCGGCCCGCCCATCAGCGTCATGCTGCGGGGCGCCGCCGGATCGCCGGCCTCGGCCATCAGCGCGGTCGCGGCGAACACCGCCACCGCCGGCTGGCACACGGCGACGACATGCGCCCCCGGCCCGATTTCGCGCAGGAAGTCCATGATATGCGCCACATATTCATCGAAGCCGAAGCGCCCCGCGCTCACCGGAATGTCGCGCGCGTTCTTCCAGTCGGTGATGAAGACGTCGTGATCCTGCAGCATGACCTCGACGGTGTTGCGCAGCAGGGTCGCGAAATGGCCCGAAAGCGGCGCCGCGATCAGCACGCGCGGGCCGGGTGAGGCAGTCTCCTTGCGGAAATGCAGCAGGTCGCCGAAGGACGTTCCGCTCACCACCGTCTCGGTCACGGGAATGTCCCGCCCGCCGGCGCGCACGCTGGCGATGCCGAACTCCGGCCGGCTATGGGAAATGCCGCTATTGCCGAAAATCTCCAGTGCGGCGCGCGTCGCAACCGGCAGGGTCGGGATTCCCGCCGGCGGCGTCAGCAGGTCGATCAGCGGCGCCATCGCGCGCGCCGCCATCCGGAACGGGGCCAGAAGATCGTCCTGCGTCTGGTAAAGGTCATACATCATGGGCGCAAACCGCCTTTCTCGTCACGCCAGTCTGGCGCCGAAAAGTTCAAGGTTCCGTAAACGGATCCGGGACTGCGGACGCAGCTCACCCCGCCATTCGGCATAAATCTGCCCTGCATCCGCCGGAGTCCCCCTGCCGCTCCCGGGCCGATTCGCGTGGCACGGGCATTGTGTTACATTCCTTTTACAATATGGGTGAAGTCTCGCCAAAAAGAAAGCGCTGTCATGCGCGGCCGCGCAGACGGTGCAGCGCCCGCCGCAGCGGGAAGAGGGCCCGCCACATCGTGCTGCGCTCGATCGTCTCGGCATGCCGCCGCGCCGCCGCCGCGGCACCACTCGCCTCGGCCAGCCGCCCCTCCAGCGCGGCCATTTCCCGGCGAAGCCGGCCGATTTCGCGGTTCAGCGCCACCCTGTCCAGCCGTTCGAGCGTCGAATCCCGCCCGCCCGGCCCCACCCTCACCTTTGCCGGGTCGGCAACGCGGGCATGCGCGGCCCGGGCCGAAGCGGCATCCACGCTCGCCGGAAGAAGCGGGGCGAGCGCGCGGTAGAGATAGTCCGCGTCCTCGACGAGGCGCGGGAACGAAACCATCACCACCTTCACCTCCGCCGCGACGAGTCGCTCCAGCAGATGGTGGAAGCCGAGGGCGAGCACCCGCGCCTGGTCGAGCGGATGCAGCGAATAGACGATCCCGCCCGGCGTCCGCCCGCGATGCGCCCAGGGCCGTTCCATCACCGCCGGCCAGTCGGGCTCGGCCGCCATGTCGCGCAATTCGAGAATGGTCCGGCTCGCCGCCACGTCCATCAGGTCGCGCATCGGCACGATCACGCCATCCAGCACGATGCCCGGATCGGCCAGCAACTGGTCGATGAACTCGGACACCCAGGGCGATTTCACGACATAGGGCATGTCCGCATCCAGCGCGGGCAGCGGCAGGTTTTCCGCGCCGGCATTGGCCTCCTCGTCCCAGGCCGCATGCTCGCCGAAGCGGGAGAAATGCGTCTCCATCCCCAGCGCGTCGAACCAGCGGACGAGGAAGGACGTGCCGCTCCGCCCGGTCCCGGTGATCAGCAGATGATGCTTCGGCGAGTTCGTTGCGTTCATGCGCATGATCGTGCCGGGACGGGCGCGCCGGATCAAGCCGCGCCACGCGGCGATGGCGGCAATGCCGTGCTCCCTGTCGCCAGAGCGGCGGATGTGCGGTAGATGCCGCCATCATGGCCTATAGCGTGAAGGAAATCTTCCCCACCCTGCAGGGCGAGGGGCGCAATGCCGGCCGCGCCGCGGTGTTCTGCCGCTTCGCCGGCTGCAACCTGTGGTCCGGCCGGGAGGAGGACCGCGCCAGTGCGACCTGCCGCTTCTGCGACACCGATTTCGTCGGCACCGACGGACCGGGCGGCGGCCGCTTCGCCGATGCCGCCGGTCTCGCCCGCGCCATCCAGGCCGCTTGGCCCGCCGCCTGCACCCGCGACGCCCTCGTCGTCTTCACCGGCGGCGAACCGCTGCTCCAGCTCGATGCGCCGCTGATCGAAGCGGTGCATGACGCCGGCTTCGAAATCGCGGTCGAGACCAACGGCACGATCGAACCGCCGCCGGGCATCGACTGGCTCTGCGTCAGCCCCAAGGAAGGGGCCGAGCTGGTGGTGCGCCAGGGGTCGGAGCTCAAACTGGTCTATCCCCAGAAGGAGGCGACACCCGAGCGCTTCGCCGGGCTCGATTTCGCGCATTTCCTGCTCCAGCCGATGGACGGGCCGGATCGCGCGGCCAACACGCGCGCCGCCATCGAATACTGCCTCACCCATCCGCAATGGCGCCTGTCGACGCAGACCCACAAATATCTCGGCATCCCCTGACCATGCACGAAATCACCAAGGAATTCCGCTTCGAGGCGGCCCACACGCTGCAACGCCAGATCGCCGCCGAGGCGAGCCGCCGCATCCACGGCCATTCCTACCGCGCCACCGTCACCCTGCGCGGCGCGCCGGATGCGAGCGGCATGCTGATGGATTTCGGCAGGCTCGGCCAGCACCTCGCCGCGATCCGCGAGGCGCTCGACCACCGCTTCCTCGACGAGGTGGAGGGCCTCGGCCCGGCAACGCTGGAAAACCTCGCCCGCTTCATCTGGACGCGGCTCGCGCCATCCTGCCCGGGCCTCGCCCGCGTCGCCGTCTTCCGCGATTCCGAAGGCGAATCCTGCGCCTACAGCGAATAGGGACACAGGCTTGAGCCGGCTGCACCGCTACGCCACCACCCTGCGCTGGACCGGCAACCGCGGCACCGGCACCAGCGCCTACGCCGCCTATGGCCGCGAGCACGAGGTGGAAGCCGACGGCCGGCCGGACCTCGCGCTGACATCCGATCCCGCCTTCCGCGGCGATCCCGCGCGCTGGAACCCCGAACTGCTGCTGCTCGCCTCGCTCTCCTCCTGCCACCAGCTCTGGTATCTGCATCTCTGCGCCGAGGCCGGGATCGCCGTGCTGGCCTACGAGGATCGCGCCGAGGCGGTGATGGAGGAGGAAGCCTCCGGCGCCGGCCGGTTCGTCGAGGCCATCCTGCGCCCCGTCGTCACCATCGCGCCAGGCAACGACGCCGCCCGCGCCGCCGCCCTGCACCGCGATGCCGGAGCAAAATGCTTCATCGCCCGGTCGATGAACTTCCCGGTCCGCCACGAACCCGAGATCCGCACCGCATGACCGAAACCAACGCCTATGGCCAGATCGTCGGCGCGCCCGTCCCCGGCTGGACGCCGCGCCCGCTTCCCGACGCCGCCGGTTTCGAGGGGCGCTATTGCCGGCTGGAACGGCTCGACCCCGCACGCCACGGCGCCGGCCTCATCGCCGGATTCAGCGCCGCACCGGACGACCGGGACTGGACCTGGTGGCGCACCGCCCGCCCGGCGGACGAACCCGCCTTCCGCGACTATGTGGATTCCATGGCCACAACCCCCGGCCGCGTCGCCTATGCCATCATCGAGGCGGCAAGCGGCCAGCCCGCCGGCCACGCCGCCTTCATGAACATCGCCGCGGCCAACGGCGCGCTGGAGATCGGCTCGATCAACTTCACGCCGCTGCTCCGGCGCCACCGCGCCGGCACCGAGGCACTGTTCCTGATGCTCCGCCACGCCTTCGACGACCTTGGCTACCGGCGCGTCGAATGGCAGTGCAACAGCCTGAACCTGCCCTCCCGCGCCGCCGCCCTGCGTCTCGGCTTCACCTTCGAGGGCATCTTCCGCCAGAACGCCGTCACCCAGGGCCGCAACCGCGACACCGCCTGGTTCTCCATCCTCGATTCCGAATGGCCCGACCGGCGCGCCGCCCTCGATGCGTGGCTCGCGCCGGACAACTTCGACGATGCCGGCCGCCAGCGCCGCAAGCTCTCCGCCTTTCGGACATGAAACTACGCTAACCGATTGATTTCGATCATGGACAGTCCTCCGGAACCAGTCCAGACTGCCTCCCGCTTCCGATTGTCGGACGCCTGATCCACAGGGAGGATTTCAGCATGTCACGAATTGCACTCGTCACCGGCGGCACGCGCGGTATCGGCGCCGCCATCAGCGTCGCGCTGAAGGCGGCCGGCCGCACCGTCGTCGCCACCTATGCCGGCAACCAGACCGCGGCCGAGAATTTCACGGCCGTCCACGGCATCGAGACGGTGAAATTCGACGTCGGCGATTTCGAGCAGACCATCGAGGCGATCGGCCGCGTCACCAGCCGCCTCGGCCCGATCGAGATTCTCGTCAACAATGCCGGCATCACCCGCGACGCCACCCTCGCCCGCATGACCCGCGACATGTGGGATGCGGTGATCGACACCAATCTCGGCTCCTGCTTCAATCTCTGCAAGGCGACCTTCGACGGGATGAAGGAGCGCAAGTTCGGCCGCATCGTGAACATCGGCTCGATCAACGGCCAGGCCGGCCAGTACGGCCAGGTGAACTACGCCGCCGCGAAATCCGGTATCCACGGCTTCACCAAGGCGCTGGCGCAGGAAGGTGCCCGCTTCGGCATCACCGTCAACGCCATCGCCCCCGGCTATGTCGATACCGACATGGTGCGCGCCGTGCCGCCGGAAGTGCTGGAAAAGATCATCGCGAAAATCCCGGTCGGCCGCCTCGGCCATGCCGAGGACATCGCCCGCGGCGTGGTCTTCCTCACCGCCGACGAGGCCGATTTCATCACCGGCTCGACCCTGTCGATCAACGGCGGCCAGCACATGTACTAACGCTCTGCTCCGGCCCCGGTTTTTCCGCCGGGGCCGGATCTGAATGCGGTCCTATCGTCCGGGACGGAACTATTTTTTCCGGTCGAGGAAGCGGGAAATCCCCTCCCGCGCCGCCGCGTCCTGCATGTTGCAGGCCATCGCCTCGCCCGCCACCTCATAGGCCTCGGCGATGCCGAGCTCGATCTGCCGGTAGAACTGCGCCTTGCCGATGGCGAGGGCGGCGCGCGGCTTGGCGAGAATCTGCTCCACCAGCCGCGCCACCGCATCGTCCAGCTCGGCATCCGGCACCGCCTCGTTGATCAGGAAGCGCCGCGCCGCCTCGGCGGCATCGATCATCCCGCCGGTGAACAGCATCTCCAGCGCGGCCTTGCGCGGCACCGCGCGGGCGAGGGCGACGCTCGGCGTCGAGCAGAACAGGCCGAGATTAATGCCCGAAACCGCGAAGCGCGCGCTCGCCGCCGCCACCGCGAGGTCGCAGCTCGCGACGAGCTGGCAACCCGCCGCCGTCGCCACCCCCTGCACCCGCGCGATCACCGGCACCGGCAGCCGCTGCAAGCCGAGCATCACCCGGGTGCAGCGGGCGAAGAGGTCGCGATGCGCGTCCGCCTCCTCGCGCGCGATCATCTCCCGCAAATCGTGCCCGGCGCAGAAGGCGCGGCCATTCGCCGCCAGCACCACCACCCGCGCGCCCGCATCCGCCGCGATCTCGCCGATCGCCGCATCGAGCGCGGCGAGCAGCTCGTCGGACAGCGCGTTGAAGCTCGCCGGCCGGTTGAGCGTGAGCGTGACCACGCCCCGCGAATCCCGCCCGATCAGCAACGGCGCGGCCAGCGTGCCGGAACCATGCGTATCCATCTCTGCTCCTTGTCCGTGAATTCAGGTCGCCGCCGCCTGCGCCACCTTCTCGGCCAGCCGCGGCGGCGCTTCCGACAGATGCTCGAAACTGTGGACGAAACTGCCGAGCCCCGCGGTCTGCGACCGCAGCTCGACCGCCAGCCCGTGCAGTTCCGCCGCCGGCAGCAGCGCCTCGGTATCGTCCCAGCCAGGCCAGCCCGCGCGCTCGGCATAGCCCAGGATCTGGCCGCGCCGGCCGGTCAGCAGCCGCTGCACCCCGGCGGTGAAACCGTTCGGCGCGCTCACCGTAATCCGGTGGATCGGCTCCAGCAGCACCGGTTCGGCCTTCGCCAGGCCTTCCGCCATGCCCGCCCGCGTCGCCGAGCGGAACGCCATGTCGGAACTGTCCACCGCGTGGAACCCGCCATCGACCAGTGTCACCGCGATATCCACCACCGGATAGCCGAACGGCCCGCGGCGGGTCGCTTCCTCGGCGGCGTCGGCCACCGCCGCGATATACTGTTTCGGCACCGCACCGCCGACGATGCGGTCGTTGAAGGCGAACCCCTCGCCGCGCCCGCGCGGCTCGATTTCCAGTTTCACATCGGCGAACTGGCCATGCCCGCCGGTCTGCCGCTTCAGCCGCGCGTGCTCGCGCACCGGCCGGCGGATCGTCTCGCGGAAGGGCACGCGCGGCCGCGCCGTCCGCACCGCGACGCCGGAGAGCCGCTCCAGCCGCTCCACCGCGCTGCCGACGTGAATTTCACCAAGCCCGGCGAGGCGCGTTTCGCCGGTTTCACCATCGCGGGTGAGCCGCAGCGCCGGGTCTTCCTCCAGCAGCTTTTCCAGCCCGCCGGCGAGCTTCACGTCGTCCTTCCGCTCCGCCGCGGCGATCGCGACCTCATGCAGCGGCGGCGGCGGCGCGGGGAACGCCAGTGCCGGCGCCGCCTCGCCCAGCGTGCCGCCGGTCGCCACCCCTTCGAGCCGGCCGAGTGCCACGACATCGCCGGCCCCGGCCTCGGCCACGCGCTGCAATTCACCCTCGGCGAAGCGCATCATCCCGCCGATCCGCACGCCGCCATAGCTCGCCCCGTCGCGCAGCGCCCCGCGCCAGACCCGGGCGAAGGACAGCTTGCCCGCCGCCCCGCGCCAGCTCGTGCGGAACACCTGCGCCAAGGCCGGCCCTTCGGGTGCGATTCCATGCCGCGCCGCCGTCGCGCCCACATCCGGCGCGTCATGCCGCAACGCCTTCCACAGCCGCAGCACGCCATGCGCATGCTCGGCCGCGCCGAACATGACCCCCGCCAGGCTGCGCGCCTCCATGTCCTTGCGGAAATGGCTGTAAAGCTCGGCGGGCGTGGGTGTCGCCCCTTCGATCACCTGTTCGAGCAGTTCGTCATCCCGGTCCGCGAGGCTGTCGATCAGCGCGTCATGCGCCGCCTGCTCGGTCTCGGCCACGGCCGCCGGCAGCCCGATCCGCTCGGACGCCGCATCCGGCCGGTAGCGGAACGCCCGTTCCGAGAGCAGGTCGACATAGCCGATGACCCGTTCGCCCTCGCTTATGGGCATCTGCCGCGGCACGAGCTGCACCGCGGTTTCCGCCTGCATCGCCGCCACCAGCGCCTCGGCCGGCGCGCTCAGCGCATCCACCTTGTTGACGAAGACGAGGAAAGGCACGCCGGAGTCCTCCAGCATGCGGAACACCGGCCGCAGCGCGATCGCCCGCGACGGGTCGGGTTCGGCCACCACGACGGCGAGATCCGCCACCGCGAGCGCCGCCGCCGCCTCGTGCACGAACTCCACCGATCCGGGACAATCCAGCAACGCCCATCGCTCGCCGAGGAAATCGCAATGGGCCGGCCGCATCTCGTGGGAGGAACTTCGCTCGCGCCCGCCGCGCCTTGCCTCGCCACCGCCGGCCATCTCGACCAGCGCGGCGCTCAGCGTGCTCTTGCCGCTTCCCTGCGGACCAACCAGGGCGACGGCGCGCGGCCCGTGCGGGGCCGCTCCGTGGGCGGGGTCTTCCATGTCCTTGTCCTCCCGGCGCCGCCCACTATTCGCCCTTTTCGCCGGAATTCAAACCGGAATTTTTCTCCTCGCCATAGATATGCTCATAGAGTGCCGGATAATTCCGCTTCAGTCTGTTGGCCGCGTAACCGATCTGTTTCGAATCGGCCGGCTGGCGCAATTCCGCGTCGGTCGCCAGTTCCCACTCGCCGGGGCGCGACCGCGGATCGAGCCACCGCCATCTCGAAAACCCGCGCAGCCAGCGGAACAGCACGGCGACCATCGCCGCCATGACGATCATCTGCACGATCAGCCCGATGCGCGCGAACGGGCTCGGCGTGGCGAGCGCGATCGCCAGGGACGCCAGGAACGTCGCGCCATAGGCCGCATACATCCCGAGCCGCAGCCAGCGGAACAGCGCCAGCATCCGCACCTTGCCGCGCCCCATCCCGCCCATGACGATGCGCATGGCCGCCACCGCGACAATGGCGAAAGGCCAGACCACGTAGAGCATGAACGGCCCGACGAACCCGGCGCCCCAGATCAGCTGCGCGAGAAAGACGAGGATCAGCGCGGGCATGAAGCCCAGCACGGCCACGCCGGTCACCGCCATCGGCATCAGCGCCGCCACCGGCGGCGGCCGCGGCCGGTCCCCCGGCCCGCCGCCGTTCATCGCACCGCCAGTCGCGAACGGCGACCGCTCCGATGCGACGCGATGATGGCCGCGCGGCGCGGCATCAATAGCCGAGCGCGCAGCCGTCCTTGCGCGGGTCGGACCCGCCGATCAGCACGCCGCGCCCGCGATCGATCCAGATCGCCTGGCCGCCGCCATGCGGCCGCGCATCCGGCCGGTCGTCGCGCACCACCTTGTGGCCGCGCGCGACCAGGCCTTCGAGGGTCGCCGCCGGCACCGACCGCTCGACCTCGACCTGCCCGCCGAAGGGGAAGACGCGGGCGAGATCGAGCGCCTCCTGCACGTCGAGCCCGTACTGGCGCATGTTGGTCACCAGCCAGGACTGGCCCATCGGCTGGTAATGCCCGCCCATCACGCCGAACGGCATCACCGCCTCGCCGCCCTGGGTCGCCATGCCGGGGATGATCGTGTGCATCGGCCGCTTGCCCGGGGCGATGCAGTTCGGATGGCCGCGCTGGATGCGGAAGCCCATGCCGCGATTGTGCAGCACCACGCCGGTATCCCCGGCGAGAATGCCCGAGCCGAAGCTCTCGTAGGTCGAGTTGATGAACGAACAGGCATTGCCGTCCTCGTCCACCACGCAGAGATAGACCGTGTCGCGATGCAGCGGCAGCGCCGTCTCGCCGGCGTGCGGCAGGTCCACCATCGCCCGGTCGTCGCGGATCAGCGCCCGCAGCCCGCCGAGATAGTCATCGCTCAGCAGATGCGCGACCGGCACCTCCGCCTGGTCCGGGTCGGCCAGCAGCGCGTCGCGATCGCGATAGACGAGGCGCGCCGCCTCGATGTGCCGGTGCAGCCGGATCGGCCCCATCGGCCCGTCCGGCGCCGGGCCGAACCCTTCGAGAATGCCGAGCAGCATCAGCGCCAGCAGGCCCGAGCCGTTCGGCGGGCATTCCCAGATCGTCAGCCCGTCGAAATCGCGCCTGATCGGGGTGACGAATTTCGCCGCGGTGCGGCCGGCGGCGAAATCCGCCTCGGCATGCACGCCGCCGCGCGCCCGCAGTTCGGCCACGATCGTGGCGGCAATCGGCCCCTCGTAGAACGCCTTCGCCCCGTCCTTGGCGATCGCCCGCAGCGTGCGGGCAAGCTCGGGCTGGCGGAACATCGTGCCTGCGACCGGCGCGGCGCCGCCCGGCAGCAGCGCGGCGGCGCCGCTGCGGCGCAACTTGCCCTCGGCAATCTTCCAGTCGAAGGCGACGCGCGGATGCACCGGATGCCCCTCCTCGGCATAGCGGATCGCCGGCGCCAGCGCCGCATCGAGCCCGCGCCGCCCATGCGCCGCGAGCAGCGTCTCCCAGGCGGAGACGGCGCCCGGCACGGTGACGGCATGGGCCGAGATGTTGTCGAACTGGGCGATTCCCTGGGACTCGAAATAGTCGATCGTCGCGCCGGCAGGGGCGCGGCCGGAGCCGTTCAGCGCGATCACCTCGGGGCTGCCGGCCTTCTTGTAGAGGCAGAAGCAGTCGCCGCCGATGCCGGTCGATTGCGGCTCGATCACGCCGAGCACCGCCGCCGCCGTCACCGCCGCATCGAGCGCGTTGCCGCCCGCCCGCAAGGCGTCGAGCGCGGCGAGGGTCGCCGCCGGCATCGAGGTCGCCGCCATCGCCCGCCCCGCGTAAACCGCGCTGCGGCCCGGAAAATCGAAATCGCGCATTCTCTGGACACTCCTGTAACGATCTGCCGAATCAAATCGCACTCCGCCGCCGGATTGACAATGCGCCCGCGCTGGCCAATGCAGCCTCATGGCCGAGAACCCGCCCCCGACGATCACCTATGACGATTTCGCCCGTGTGGACATCCGCGTCGGCACCATCGTCGATGCCAAGCCTTTCCCCGAGGCCCGCAAGCCCGCCATCCGCCTGTGGATCGATTTCGGCGGCGCGCTCGGCGTCAAGCGCTCCTCGGCGCAGATCACCGTGCATTACGCGCCGGACCGGCTGATCGGCCGGCAGGTCTGCGCCGTGGTCAATTTCCCGCCCCGCCAGATCGGCCCCTTCATGTCCGAGGTGCTCACCCTCGGCATGCCGGACGAAAACGGCGAGGTCGTGCTGATCCGCCCCGATTTCACCGTGCCCGACGGAGGACGCCTGTTCTGATGGCCACGCATTACTACACCGTCTCGTGGGACCAGCTTCACCGCGACTCCAAGGCGCTGGCCTGGCGGCTCAACGCGCTGGCGCCGTTCGATGGCATCGTCGCGATCACCCGCGGCGGGCTCATCCCGGCCGCCATCGTCGCCCGCGAGCTGGAATGCCGCCTGATCGAGACCGTCAGCATCGTCACCTATGACGAGGAGCGGATCGGCAAGCCCACCATCACCAAGCCGCCCACCGCCGCCGGCGACGGCGCGGGCTTCCTGATCATCGACGATCTGGTCGATACCGGCACCACCGCGCGCGAGGTGCGCCAGCTTCTCCCCCGCGCCCATTTCGCCACCGTCTACGCCAAGCCGGCCGGCAAGGCGCTGGTCGACACCTTCATCACCGAGGTCTCGCAGGACACCTGGATCCTGTTCCCCTGGGACACCGAGCCGCAATTCGTCGCCCCCATCGCCCGCGCCGGCACGCCGCCGCGCGGGGCCTAGTGTCCCGCCCCTGAAATTCGTGGATGAATTTCAGGGACAAGCAGGCCGCTGAACGATTGTTTTTTACTGTCCACTTTGAATCTGGTGGATCGGGCCGATGATGAATCGGCCCGGCTCTCCCTCCATCGCCTGCGGGTGAATTCGTATGGGTGAGGGCCTCGAGCCGGCGGGACCGTGCGTGACCGCCGGCAGGTTCCCGGCCCGGCGCACTCCGAGGCCGCGGCCCGGCGGCGCCAGGCGGGAGCCGGTTCGTCAGGCCAGCGGCCCCGTCGACGCGGAGCCATTCGCCCTGTCGCGCAGCCGCGCCGCCGCCGCCCGCGCCGGGCCGACCATTCCGCGCGCCAGCGCGACGCTCTGGCCGATATAGGACGAAGGGTCGAGCGCGTCCCTGACCATCGCGGCATCGAAGCGCCCGGCCGCATCGGGGGCAGCGGCGATCAGCGTCGCAAGATCCCCGCCGGTTTCCACCGCTTCGGCAATCGCCTGATGGACGATATCGTGCGCCACGGTTCGGCCGAGCAGCGGCGCCAGCGCCATCATCGCATTCTCGGAGGCCATGAACGCGCCCGACATCGCGAGGTTGCGCCCGATCGCCGCCGGCCGCAGCCGGATCGCCGCCAGCAGTTCATCCATCTGCGCCGCCAGTTCGTAGGCCAGCGGGCAGGCCTGGTCGATCAGCGCCGAGAGCATCTGGTTGTTCGCGCCATCGCCCTCGAAACTCGGCTGCATCGCCTCCAGCGCCAGCGGCACCTGCGCGCGCACCCGCGCCGAAAGCGCGATCACATGCACCGCGATCTTCGAGTTCACCTTGTGCGGCATGGTCGACGAGCCAATCACCTCCTCGCCGAGATCCTCGATGACCTCGCCGAACTCGTCCGACATCATCACGTAGAGATCCCGTGCGATCTTGCCGCAGGTCGCCGCGAACATCCCGAGGAGCAGGACGTATTCGGCGAAGGTGTCGAGCCCGGCGCGCGAGGGGATCTCGTGCCAGCCGAGCCCGAGCCGCGCCGCGAGCCGGCGGTTCAGCTCGGGTCCGGCCTCGCCCACCGCATGCATTGCTCCCACCGCGCCGCCCCATTGCGCGCGGAAGACGCGCGGTGCCGCCTCGCGGAACCGCTCCTCATGGCGGAGAAATTCCTCGATCCAGCCCCCTGCCTTGAAGCCGAAGGTGATCGGCAAGGCGTGGCGGATATTGGTGCGGGCCACCGTCACCGTCCCGGCCTCGGCCTCGGCGAAGCCGGCGAGCCGGTCGAGGATCGCGGCGAGCCGGCGCATCAGTGCCGCGTGCGCCCGGCGCATCAGCAGGACCCGGCCGGTCTGCACCACGTTCTGCGTCGTCGCCCCCCAGTGAACGAAGCCGCCGGCCTCGCCCGCGCAAGCGCGCGAGAGCAGCCGAACCAGCGAGACCACCGGCGCGCGCGTCTTGGCGATATCCGCCGCCAGCGCCGCCTCGCCGATCGTCTCCAGCCGCGCCCGCGCGGCGATCTCGCGCGCCGCCTCCGCCGGGATCATGCCGAGCTCCGCCTGCGTCGCGGCGAGTGCGGACTCGACATCGAGCCAGGACTGCCAGACCGACTGGCGGCTGAACAGCGCCGCGATCTCGGCCGGCGCGGGTGGGGGGACGTTCTCGGTCATGGGCATATTCCTGTGGGCGGGGATCAGAGAACCTGGTCGAGAAACTGTTGCAGCCGCGCGGTCCCGGGATGATCGAACAGGCGGTCCGGCGCGCCCGTCTCGACGATCCGGCCGCGATCCATGAAGACCACCTCGCCGGCCACCTCGCGGGCGAAGCGCATCTCGTGGGTCACCACCAGCATCGTCATTCCCGACAGCGCGAGATCGCGCATCACGTTGAGAATGCCCTTGACCAGCTCGGGATCGAGTGCGGAGGTCGCCTCGTCGAACAGCATGACCGCCGGCTCCATCGCCAGGGCGCGCGCGATGGCGACCCGCTGCTGCTGCCCGCCCGAAAGCTCCGCCGGCCGCCGCCGCTCCAGCCCCTCGAGCCCGACCGCGCGGAGCTGCGCGACCGCCCGCGCCTCGGCCTCTTCCCGCGCCATCCGCCGCACCCGGCGCAGCGCCAGCGTCACGTTGTCCATCACGTCGAGATGGCTGAACAGGTGGAAATGCTGGAACACCATGCCGACCCGTGCCCGCATCGCGTCGACATCCGTGCCCGGCCCGGTGATGTCCACGCCGTCGATCAGCACGCGCCCCTCGTCCGGCCGCGCCAGCAGGTTCGTGCAGCGCAGCAGCGTCGACTTGCCCGACCCCGACGGCCCGATGATGCAGGTTGTGCTCCCGCGGCGGACATCGAGCGAGATCTCGCTCAACACCTCGGTCGCGCCATAACGCTTGGTCACCTGCTCGAACCGCACGGCCACGCCGTTCGCCGCGTCAGACATCGGCGCGCCCTCCCTGCCGCTCGCCGCGCAGCCGCCGCTCCCACGCATTCACCGCGTAGGTCATCGGCACCGTCAGCGCGAGATACAGGATCCCGGCCGCGGTGAGCGGCGAGAGATTGGCGTTGTTGATCGCCGAATCCTGCGCGATCGAGAAGATCTCCCGCTGCGACGAGGTCAGCCCCAGCAGGAACACCAGCGCCGTGCCCTTGATCACCAGGATGAACTGCCCGGTCAGCGGCGGCAGCACCCGGCGGATGCCCTGCGGCAGGATGATGTCGCGCATCGTCTGCCACCTGGTCATGCCCAGCGTGCGCGCCGCCTCGATCTGCCCGCGCTCGACGCTCTGCAGCCCGGCACGGAAGATCTCCGCCATGTAGGCCCCCTCGATCAGCCCGATCGAAAGCGCGGCGTAGGCATAGGTATCGTTGCCGAACAGGCTGAGCCCCGCGATCGGCAGCCCCTGGCCGATCAGGTAGATCGTCAGGATGTGCGGCAGCCCCCGCAGGATATCGACATAGACGCGGCAGGCGAGCCGCACCACGGCCGGCCGCGCGAGCAGTCCGGTCGCGATCGCGAGCCCCACCACCATCCCGATCAGCGAGGCCAGCACGGCGAGCAGGATCGTGTTCGGCAGGCCGACGCGCAGCAGCGTCGGCATCACATGCGCGATCATGTGCGCGTCGAAGAACGTCTGCTGAATCCGCGCCAGCCCCCGGAACATCGGCGCGCCCCGCGCTCAGGCCTTCGCCGGCGGCTGGTGCGGCATGCCCGGATAATCCTTGTAGAGCTGATCCGGAATGCGCACCGCCGGCGGATTCCACTTCACGAACAGCTTCGTGTAGGTGCCGTCCTTCATCAGTTCGCCGATCGCCCTGTCCATCGCCTTGAGCAGCTTCGGATTGCCCTTCGCCACGGGATATTCGGCAACGCCCGTGGTCACGGTCTGCGACGCGACGAGACCGGGATGCTTCTTCACCAGCGCGTTCGCCGTCGCGAGCCCGGTGAAGAGTCCGTTCACCTGGCCCGCGATCAGCGCATTCAGGCTGGCGGCGATGTTCGGGAACTCCCGCACCTTCACCCCCGGCGCGATGTGGCGCAGCAGCGGGATCAGCGCGCTGCCCTGGGTGATCGCCACCGTCTTGCCGGACGCGCCGTCCACTTTCCCGATCGCCGCCCCGCTCCGGCTCACCAGCCGCGCCTGGCCGTAGCCGATCGGCGTGGTGAAGGCGACCGCCTTCTGCCGCGCCGGCGTCACCAGCGTCGCGAAAGCCGCCGTGTCGTAGATGTGGTTCCGCACGCCCGGCAGCATGCTGGCGAAACTCGTCGCGACGAACCTCACCTTCAGCCCGAGCTTCGCCGCGATCGCCTCCTCGAACTCCACCAGAAAGCCGGTCGGCTTGCCGTCGGCGATGAAGGAGACCGGCTTGTCGTCGGTCCGGTAGGCGACGGTGAGCACCCCCCTCGTGATCGTCGGCGGCGGCGCGGCGGCGAGGGCCGGCACTGCCATCCCCGCCGCGAGCCCGGCCGCCATGGCCGCGAGACCCAGTGCGTTTCTGCGTGTGGTCATCTGGTTTCCTCCTCCTGATTGTTCCGCGCCGCGCCGAGCACGGCGTCGCGCGCCGCCGCCGCGGCGAACAGGGCGCCAGGGTCGTGCCCCACGCCCTCGATCTCGATAAGCCGGTGCCGCAGGGCCGCACCCTGCCGCGCCGCGAGATGAGCGATATAGTTGCGCCCGCGCGCCAGCCGGTGCGGCCCCTGCGCCAGCGCCGGCGGCGTGCGGTCGAGCATCCGGTGTTCCGGGTCGCAGTCGCGCCGCCCGAGCAGATAGACCACGTCGCGCCGGGCATAGCGCGCCTCGATCGCCGCATCGTCGAGCGCCCCGCCATAGGCAGGCCGCCCCGCGAGCCCGTACTTCCACGGCCCCGCCGCCGGCCCGAACCAGACATACGAGGCCGGGTTGGCGACGACGTAGCGCACCGCGTCGCCGAGCGGCGAGAGCACCGCATGCCGGTGCGCGAGCTGGCCGCCGGCCGAATGCCCCGCGATCACGATCTCGCTCACCAGCGGATACGCCGTGCGATCGGAAAAATGCCCGATCAGCGCATCGAGGACCGAAAACGCGTCGAGCCCGGCCGGCGCCACCGCCGCCCCGCCCTCGATCCAGATCCGGTCGGGCCAGCGCGCGAGCCGCGCCGCACCCTCCACCCCCGCCAGATCCGCTGCGATCGGGAATTGCGGCACCGCCAGCGCCAGCGTGCCGAGCCGGTCGCCAAACGCATCTGTCGCGATATCGGCATATTCGATGCAGTCCCGCCGCGCGCCGTGCAGCACGATCAGCGCCTGCCGCGCGGCCGCCCCCTCCGCGCCGCGGAACACCGCCGGTACGCTGAAACCGCTCGCGCCGGGCGCGAACCGCTCCGGTGCGAGCATAGCCCGCTTCACCGCGATGCCGAGACGTTCCTCCATGCCTTCGTGATACCGCACCGCCCGGCGCGGCCAATCAGCGATTCCGGTCAAATCGATAAGGAGCTCTTATCGACAAGCCGGCGGGCGAGGCGAAGCGTGGCGCGCAGGGCGGGCGCGGTATCGCTGCGGCGGTAGATGAGGATGAGGTCGGTGACGATGCGTTCGCGCAGCGGCCGGTAGGCAACGCCCGGCACCACGAAGCGCGCCATCGTTTCCGGCACCATGGCGACGCCGATGCCGGTGCCGACAAGGCAGAGCATCGTGGCGATTTGCGGCACGGTCTGCACGGTGCGCGGCGCAAAGCCGGCGGCGGCGCAGGCTTCGGCGGTGAGGCGGCGGAGGCCGCCGCTCGGTTGTTCGATGTACTGGATGAAGGGGTGTTCGGCGAAGGCGGCGAGCGGCAGCGGCCCGGCATCGCGGCGGGTGCTGGTTTCGGCGACAGCGATCATCATGCGTTCGCGCGCGAGGGTGAGGGTCGCGAGGGCGGGGTCGAGGGTCGGCAGCGGCGAGCGGACAATCCCGAGATCGAGGCGGGTTGCGGCGAGGTGCTGGACCTGGATCGTGCCGGAGACCTGGTCGATGCGGAGCGCGATTTCCGGTCTGGTGGTGTCGATCGCGCGGATCAGGGCGGCGAAGAGAGGGTGGAAGGCGGCGGAACCGACATAGCCGGCGGCGATGGCGCGGCGCTGGCGGCGGCGCGTTCGGCGCGGTCGGCCTGGGTGACGATCGCCCGCGCCTCGGGCAGCAGGCCGAGCGCGGCGGCGCTGGGCCGGATGTTGCGGCCGGCGCGATCGAAGAGCGACAGGCCGAGCGCGGTCTCGATCGCGCGGATGAGCTGGCTGAGGGCCGGCTGGCTGATGCCGAGGCGTTCGGCGGCATGGCCGAAATGACCCGCATCCGCCGCGGCGACAAAGGCGCGCCAGTGGCGCAGTTCGACCTGCATCGGCGTTTCCGGCCCCGCGTGAAGACAACGGGAACAGCGTATGCGCCGGGGCGGGTGCTGGCAAACCCGGCTCGGGGCGCACGGTCAGGCGGGCCCGCTACCAGCCCTGGTGTCCTGCCCCTGAAATCCGTGGGTCAATTCCAGGGACAAGCAGGCCGCCAAACCGTCGTTTTTTCTGGTGTCCCGAATCTGAAATCGATCAGGATCGGAACGTGCTCTAGCGGCCGAAGCGGCGGTCGCGGCGCTGGAAGGCGCGGATCGCCCGCAGGTAGTCGATCCGCCGGAAGGCGGGCCAGGTGGCGTCGCAGAAATGCAGTTCGCTGTGCACGCTCTGCCAGAGCATGAAGCCGGAGAGGCGGATCTCGCCGCTGGTGCGGATGATCAGGTCGGGGTCCGGCATCCCGCCGAGATAGAGATGCCGGCGGATCGCCTCCGGGCTCACCGCGGCGGCGGCGGCGGCGCAGTCCATGCCGGCCCCGGCGCATTCGGCGAGCAGGGCGCGCACCGCATCGGCGATCTCCTCGCGCCCGCCATAGCCGATCGCGAGCGTGACCGTCATGCCGTCATTGCCGCTGGTGGCGTCCTCGGCGGCGTCGATCGCGGCGAGCAGGGCGGGGGGCAGGATGTCGCGCCGGCCGATCGCGGCGAGGCGGACGCCGCGGCTGCGGATGTGCGGATCGGCGACGAGCGCGCGCATCTTGGCCTCGACGGCGCCGAGAATGCCGCCGACCTCCGCCTCCGGCCGGCCGAGATTGGCCGGCGAGAAGACCCAGAGCGTGATCATCGGAATGCCGAGCTCGGCGCTCCAGGCGAGGATCTCGTCGAGCTTGGCGGCGCCGAGGCGGTAGATCTCGCCCGGGTCGCTGAGCCCGGCGAGGCGGGCGTGGCGGCGGTTGCCATCGAGGATGATGCCGACATGGTGCGGCAGCGGCCCCGCCGCCACCTCGCGGGCGAGCCGCCTCTCGTACAGGCGATAGACCAGGCGCCACACAAGGCGTCTTGCGGCCTCGGACAGTCTGGGGCGGCGGGATGCGGCCGCGCGCGGCGCACCGGCCTGTTCGGCGAACATGCCGTCTTGTGGCCCCCGCGCCGCCGCAATGCAAGCCGCCGTCTGCGGCTATTCGGCGGCGATCGCCCCCGGCCCGGCCCGGCGGTGGCGCAGGCAGATATGGCCGACCGCCAGCGCCACAGCGACGGTGAGCATCGCCGCGACGGCCGGCGTGCCGAACCCGAGGCCGCTGCTGCTCACCGGCTTGTCGAACCAGTCCGCGAAGGAGGCGCCCATCGGCCGGGTCAGGATATAGGCGGTCCAGAACGCCGCGACCTCGTTCAGCCCGAACAGCCGCCGGGCGAGGCCGGGCACCGCGAACAGGGCGGTGAACAGGATGGCGGAGTT
The DNA here is from genome assembly GCF_000202835.1 of Acidiphilium multivorum AIU301. NCBI lineage: Bacteria > Pseudomonadati > Pseudomonadota > Alphaproteobacteria > Acetobacterales > Acidocellaceae > Acidiphilium > Acidiphilium multivorum. Next base: position 3,346,301 of record NC_015186.1, on the reverse strand, counting down.
CAGGTAGCCGAGGCCGAAGGTCGATGCCGTGAGGTCGCCGGCGGCGGTGCCGAGGGCGAAGGTGGCGATCACGGTGGCCCAGTAGAACGCCTCGCGCCGCGGGGTGGCGACGGTGTGGATCGACAGCGTGCGTTCCGACAGGCTCCAGGCGCCGAGGATCACCACGAGGCTCGCGGCGAACATCCCGGTCGATACCGGATAGGGCACGCCGAGGACGACATGGATGACATCCGCCACCATCGTGCCGAAAATGCTGACCATCACGACCAGCAGCCAGTAGATCGCCGGCACGTAGCGCCGGGTCGCGAATTGCAGGGCGAGGGCGGCGAGAAAGCCGAGCCCGCCGCCGATCACCGCGAGATAGGGATTGGTGTGGAAGACCAGGAAGTCGGAAGTGGCCTCGCCCATCGCGGTGGAGAGGATCTTCGCGACCCAGAACGCCAGCGTGATCTGCGGCACCTTGGCGCCGTAATAGCGCCGCTTGTCCATGCGCATGAAAGTCCTGGCCCAGCCCACTGCCGATGGTCTCCCCTTCCCCGTTGCCGACCCGTCCGGAATGGCGGCCCCGCCGCATGACTGCAACCCCGCGCCGCGGAATGTGAACGCCCGCCGGCGGATTGACTTTTCCGCCGGGGACGGGAAGCTGCCGCGCGGCGCGAACCCAAGCCGGGGACCGCCGCCGCCGGACCGCATCTCTGCGCCGGCGCAACCAGCAGCCTGGGAACGACCATGACCGAGACGCAGACGAGACCGCGATACAGGGGTGTGTTCCCCGTGGTGCCGACGATTTTCGACGAGTCGGGGCGGCTCGATCTCGACGGCCAGTGCCGCGCCGTGGATTTCATGATCGATGCCGGCTCGGACGGGCTGTGCCTGCTCGCCAATTTCTCCGAGCAGTTCGTCCTCGGCGATGACGAGCGCGAGATCCTGATGAAGCGGATGCTCGAACACGTCGCCGGCCGCGTGCCGGTGATCGTGACCACAAGCCATTTCAGCACCGATATCTGCATCGAGCGCAGCCGCCGCGCCGAGGCGATGGGGGCGGCGATGGTCATGGTGATGCCGCCCTATCACGGTGCGACGATCCGCGTCGGCGCCGCCGGGCTGTGGGATTTCTTCCGCCGCCTGTCGGATGCGATCCGCATTCCGGTGATGATCCAGGACGCCCCCGTGGCCGGCACGCCGCTGCCGGCCGAGCTGCTCGCGCAGATGGCGCGCGAGATCGCGCAGATCGCCTATTTCAAGATCGAGACGCCGCAGGCGGCGGCCAAGCTGCGCACCTTGATCGAGCTCGGCGGCGCCGCGATCGAGGGGCCGTGGGACGGCGAGGAGGCGATCACCCTGCTCGCCGATCTCGACGCGGGGGCCACCGGCGCGATGACCGGCGGCGGCTATCCCGACCTGATCGGCCCCATCGTGCACGCCTATCTCGCCGGCCGGCGCGACGAGGCGGTGGCCGGCTACGAGCGCATCCTGCCGCTGATCAACTACGAGAACCGCCAGTGCGGGCTGATCGCCGCGAAGGCGCTGATGCGCGAAGGCGGGGTGATCCGCAGCGAGGCGGTGCGCCATCCCCTCGCGCCGCTCCATCCGGCGACGCGCGACGGGCTGCTGGAAATCGCCCGGCGGCTCGATCCGCTGGTCCTGCGCTGGGGCTGAGGGCCGCGCTCTCCGGCAACCGGCTGGCAACCTTGTGAACCCGCCGGCATTGACTTGGCATGCCGGCCCGCTCACTGCCTCGGCTCGTTTTCCCGCGATCCGCGCGGGGCGGTTTGCACGGAGACGTTGCATGGCACGGCACGAACGGAGGTATCGCGGTTGATCGGGTCCGCCGGCCATGCGCCCGGCCCCCGGCATCGCGGACTTTTGCCCGCGCTGCGGCGGGTCGCCCCGCTGCTCGCCCTGGCGCTGGCGGGCTGCGCGCACGTCCGGCCCGCGCCGATCGACCCCGCCGCCGCCGCCGCCGCGCTGACCGCCCGCCGGCTCGACCAGCCCGGCCTCGTGCGGTTTCTCGACGCGATGGGCGAGCCTCCGCACGGGCGTTTCGGCCTGCGGGCGCTGACGCTGGTCGCCGTCTACGAGCGGCCGGACCTCAGGATCCGCACCACGGAAGCCGACGTGGCGGCCGGGCAGGTCGTGCGCGCGCGCCAGCTTCCCAACCCGACGCTGTCGCTGTCGCCGACCTTCAACGCCACCCAGCCGGTGCCCTCGCCGATCAAGGTCGGGCCGGTGATCCAGTTCCTGGTCGCGAATTTCGGCGCGCGGCAGGCCGGGATCGCGGCGGCGCGGGCGCGCGAGGCCGCCGCCCGCGATGTCATCGCCGCCGCTGCCTGGCGGGAGCGGTCGGCGGTGCGCGATGCGCTGCTGACCTTGTGGCTGGACCGGCGCGCGGCGCGGCTGCAACGCCTCGCGGCCCGCGAGGCCGGGCAGGCGCAGGCGCTGATCGCCCAGCGCGCCACGGCGGGCATGCTGGCCGAGACCGTTCTCGCCCGCGCCGAGGCGGCGGCCGATCGCGCGCGCTTCGCCGCGGCGGAGGCGGCGGGCCGGATCGGCGCCGACCGCGCCCGCCTCGCCGCCGCGATCGGCATGCCGGCGGCGGCGCTGCGGGGGGTGTCGCTGTCCTTCGCCGCCTTCGCCCATCCATCGGCCCCGGCGCCGGACCGCTGGCCCGCCCTGGTCCGCGCGGCGATCACGGCGCGGCCGCAGGTCGCCGCCGCCCTCGCCCGCTACCGCGCCGCCGACGATGCCCTGCGCCAGGCGGTGGACAGCCAGTTCCCCGGCATCTCGATCGGCCCCGGCTATCATTACGACCAGGGCGACAGCAAGTTCATCCTCTCGCTCTCGCTGCCGCTGCCGGTGCTCAACCAGCACCAGGGGCAGATCGCCATCGCCCGGGCGCAGCGCCGCCTCGCCGCCGCGAAGTTCGAGCGGGCGCAGGCGCGTGTGCTGGCGCAGATCGACGCGGCGGCGGCGGCCTGGCGGGGCAGCCGGGACACGCTGCTGGCGGCGCGGCGGCTCGATGCCATCGCGGCGCGGCGCGCGGCGCAGGCGGCGCAGGCCTACCGGCTCGGCGCCACCGGCCGGCTGCGCCTGGTCGAGGCCGAGGGGCAGGCGATCCTCGCCCGCGAACAATTGCTGACCGCCGAGGGCCAGCGCCTGCGCGCGCTCGCCGCCCTGGCCGACGCGCTGCATCATCGGGTTTTCAGGGAGGTGTCCGCATGAGGCGGCGTGTCGCGGGAATGGCAATGGCGGCGTTCCTGGTGCTGGGCGCCGGCGCGGCGCGGGCGGCGGGCGGCGTGACCGTCGACGCGGCGACGCTGCGCAGCGGGCTGATCGTCACCGCGGTGCCCGCCCTGCACACCGAGACGCCGATGATCGCGGCCTATGGGCGGGTGATCGACCCGACGCCGGTCTTCACCCTGCGGAGCCGGATCGTCGCGGCGCGGGCGGCGGATACCCTCGCCGCCGCCACCCTGGCCCGCACGCGCCGCCTCTATCACGCCGCGGGCAATGTCTCGGAGGCGAGCGTCCAGCAGGCCGAGGCGGGGGCGACGAGCGCGCGGGCGCGGCTCGCGGCGCTGCGGTCGGCGGCGGCGGCCCGCTTCGGCGCCGCGCTCGGCGCCGCGATCGCCGGGAACGGCGCGCCGTTCCGCGCCATCGAAGCCGGCGGGTCGCTCGTCTCGGTGGTGCAGGGCGGCGCGGCGCTGAACCACCTGCCCGCCGCCGCGACGGCGCGGCTGGCGAATGGCGGGACGGCGGCGCTCCATGCCATCGGCCCGGCGGGGCAGCTGCCGCCGGGGCTGCTCGGCCAGGCGTTCCTGTTCACCGGACCGGCCCTGCCCGTCGGCACGCCGCTCGCGGTGTCGCTGCCGGCGGGGCGGACGATCGCCGGATATGACGTGCCGGTCTCGGCGCTGGTCTGGCACCATGACCGCGCCTTCGCCTTCGTGCGGACGGCGCCGCGCGTCTTCACCGCCGTTCCGCTCGGCGGCACCGGCTCGCTGCGGCGGGGCGATGCGCCGGGCACGCGCTTCGTGCCCGCCACGGCGCTGCCGCGCGATCCCGCCATCGTCGTGCGCGGGGCCGGGCTGCTGAACTCGATGCTGGCGCGGACCGCCGGCGCCGCCGGCGGGACCTGAGACCGGCCCATGCTGTTGTCCGCCATCGTCCGCGCCGCGCTGCGCTACCGGCTCGTCGTCGTGCTGCTGGTGGGCGGGCTCGCGGCGATCCAGATCGCGCGGCTGCCCGGCGCCCGCTACGACGTGTTTCCCGAATTCACCGCGCCGACGGTGGTGATCGAGACCGCCACACCCGGCTTCAGCGCGTTGCAGACCGAACAGCTGGTCACCGACCGGCTGGAGCGCCGCCTCACCGGCCTGCCCGGCCTCGCGCGGATGCGCTCGACCTCGGAGGCCGGGCTGTCGGTGGTGCATCTGGTGTTCCACGGCGGCACCGATCCCTTCGGCGACCGCCAGCGCGTCGCCGGGCGGCTGGCCGAACTCGGCGGCGCGCTGCCGGCGGGGATCGTGCCCCGGCTCGCGCCGATGCAGTCCTCCACCGGCACGGCGCTGGAAATCGGGCTCTACCCCACCGGGCACATGTCGCTGGAGCGGCTGACGGCGATCGCCGAGACCGAGGTGCGGCCGGCGCTGCTGGCGGTGCCGGGGGTGGCGAATATCGTGATGTTCGGCGCGCGGCCCCCGCAATTCGACGTCGCCGTGCGGCCGCGCCGCCTGCTGGCCACCGGCTTCACCCTGGCGGCGGTGGCGCGGGCGGCGCATGCGGCGAGCGCCGTGCTCGGCGCCGGGTTCATCGACAGCGGCGCCCAGCGCCTCGTCCTCGCGCCGGAGGGGCAGGCGCGCAACGCCGCGGCGCTGGCGGCAAGCTGGCTCGGCGCGCGCGATGGCGTGCCGGTGAGCCTCGGCGATGTCGCCCATGTGCGGATCGCCACGCCGCCGCGGTTCGGCGCGGCGCTGATCCATGACCGGCAGGGGCTGCTGCTGCTGGTCTCCTCGCTCTATGGCGCCAACACGCTGAAGGTCGCCAACCAGGCGGCGCACGTGATCGCGCGGCTGACGCCGGGGCTGCGGGCGGAGGGGGTCGGCGTCGATCCGCGCGCCTTCACGCCGGCGGCGTTCATCCGCGTCGCGCTGCTCGATCTCGGCCATGTGCTGCTGATCGGCGCGGCGCTGATCCTGCTCGTGCTGCTCGTCGCGCTGCGCGACTGGCGGGCGGCGCTGATTTCCTTCGTCGCCATTCCGGTGTCGCTGCTGGCGGCGGTCGGGGTGATCACGGCGCTCGGCATCACCCTCAACACCATGGCGCTGGCCGGCCTCGCGATCGCGCTCGGCGAACTGGTCGACGACGCGGTGGTCGATGTCGAGAACATCACCCGCCGCCTGCGGGAGAACCGCGCCGCCGCCGCCCCGGCGCCGAGGCTGCTGGTGATCCTCCGCGCCTCGCTGGAGGTGCGCAGCGCGATCGTGTTCGCGAGCGCCGCCGTCGTCGTCGCCTTCACCCCGGTGATCGCGCTCGGCGGCGTGGCGGGACGGCTGTTCGCGCCGCTCGGCATCGCCTATATCGCCGCGATCGCGGCCTCGCTCATGGTGGCGCTGGTGGTGACGCCGGCGCTCGCGGCGCTGCTGCTCGGGCGCGGCGATGACGGGCGGGCGCACACGCCGCCGATCGTGCTGCTGCAACCGGCCTACCGGCGGGCGCTGGCCGGCCTCGAACGCTGGGGGCGGCTCGCCGCCGTGCTGGCGGTGGCCGTGGCGGCGGTGGCGGCGGTCAGCGCGCCGCTGCTCCAGGCGCGCTTCCTGCCGCGCTTCCGCGAGAACGACGTGATCGTCCACTTCCTGGCCGCCCCCGGCATGTCGATCGACGCGATGCTGGCGATCGGCCGCCGCGTCGTCGGCACGATCGACCGCCTGCCCGAGGTCGCCAGCGCGGTGATGCATATCGGCCGGGCCTCGATGAGCAACGGCCATGCCGGGGTGAACAAGGCCGAGATCGACATCACCCTCAGCCGAACCGGCAACCGCCACGCCGCGCGCTCGACGCGCCGGATTCTCGACGCGGTCGACGGCATCCAGGGGCTGGCCTGGTGGACCCACACCTTCCTGAGCGAGCGGATCGACGAGAGCCTCGCGGGGGTGACGGCGCCGGTGACGGTATCCGTCTACGGGCCGAACCTCGCCCGGATCGACGTCGCGGCGCAGCGCATCGCCGCCGCGGCGCGGCACCTGCCGGGGGTGCGCGCGGCATCGCTCGCCGCGACCCAGGCGGAGCCCACCCTGTCGGTGACGCTCGATCGCGCGGCGATGCTGCGCTATGGCGTGACGGCGCGCGCGGCGCTCGCGGCGCTGCGGATCGCCTATGCCGGCACGGTGGTCGGCCATGTGTATCGCGGCACGCTGGTCGAGCCGGTGGTGGTGACGCTGCCGAAGGCGCTGCGCCGCGAGCCGGCCTCGGTGGGCGACCTGCCGGTGGCGGCGTCCGGCGGGATGGTGGTGCCGTTGCGGCGGATCGCGCAAATCGGCCAGACCCGCGGCCCGGCGCAGATCCTGCACGATGACGGCCGGCGGGTGCAGGTCGTCACCGTGCAGACCGCGCACGGGCGGTCCGCGGCGGTGGTCGCGGCGCTGCGCCGGCGCATCGCCGGGCTTGGGCTCGGGGCCGGAATTTATGTGCAGTATGGCGGCACCGCGATCGCGGGCGGGGCGGCGCGGCGCTCGCTCGTCGTGCATGCGGGGATGGCGCTGGGCGTCATCCTCGCGCTCATCGCGCTGGCGCTGCGCGACGCGCGGGCGGTGGCGCTGATCGTCGGCATCCTGCCGGTCGCCTTTGCCGGCGGCGTCGCGGCGGTGTGGATCTTCCTCGCCGGTCATCTCGGCCTCGGCGCGATGGTGGGGCTGGCGACGCTGTTCGGCCTGACGCTGCGCAACGGGCTGCTGCTGCTGATCCACATGCGCCGGCTGGTGCTGGAGCACGGGATGGACTGGTCGGCGGCGACGGCGCGCGCGGCGGCGGCCGACCGGCTGCCGGCCATTGTGATCACGGCGAGCGTGACGGCCCTCGGGCTGCTGCCGCTGGCGATCGCCGCCGGCTCCCCCGGCGATGCGATCGAGGGGCCGATGGCGATCGTCATTCTCGGCGGGCTGCTGACGGCGACGCTGCTCTCGCTGTTCGTGCTGCCGGTGCTGGCGCCGCGCCTCGCCCGGTTCCGCCCGCCGGAGGATGACGGCCTCGGCTGACGGCAGGGCGCGCCGGCCTCAGGCGCCGGTCACCCGCCAGATCACGTCGCCGACATCGTCGGCCACGAGCAGGCCGCCATCCGGGCCGAGCGCGACGCCGACCGGCCTTCCATAGGACTCGCGTTCGTCCGCCGAGAGGAAGCCGCTCAGGATGTCGCGCGGCGGGCCGGCGGGGCGGCCATCGGCGAAGGGGATGAAGACGACCTTGTAGCCGCTCAGCGTGCTGCGGTTCCACGAGCCGTGCTGGCCGATCGCCATGCCTTCGGGAAAGCCGGGCAGCGCGCCGGCGGGCAGCCAGCAGAGGCCGAGCGAGGCGGTGTGGCCGCCGAGCGCGTAATCCGGCGTGAGCGCGCGGGCGACGAGGGCGGGGTCCTGCTTCACCCGGTCGTCCACCGTCTGGCCCCAGTAGCAATAGGGCCAGCCGTAGAAACCGCCCTCGCGCACGGTGGTGAGATAGTCGGGCGGGGTTTCGTCGCCGATGCCGTCGCGCTCGTTGACCACCGTCCAGAGCGCGCCGGTGCGCGGCTCCCAGGCGAGGCCGACCGGGTTGCGCAGGCCGGCGGCGAAGATGCGGCTGGCGCCGCTGGCAAGGTCGATCTCGTGGATGGCGGCGCGGCCTTCCTCCACCGCCATGCCGGCCTCGGCGATGTTGGTGAGCGAGCCGACGCCGACATAGAGTTTCGCGCCGTCCGGGCTCGGCAGCAGGCTGCGGGTCCAGTGGCCGCCGGGGTTGAAGCGGGTGAGCCGCCGCCCCGGCGCGGCGATGCGCTCCGCGCCGTTCGTGTAGGGGAAAGCCATCACGCCATCGGTATTGCCGACATAGAAGGTGTCGCCGACCAGGGCCATGCCGAAGGGCTGGTTGAGATTTTCCATGAAGGCGTTGCGGATTTCGGCGACGCCGTCGCCATCCGCGTCGCGCAGGCGGGTGATGCGGTTGGCGCTCGGCCCCATCGCGGCGGCGCGCTTCATCGTGCTGATCATCGCGTAGTCGAAGATCGAGGAGGGCGGGCGCGGCACCTCGCACGCCTCGGCGATCAGCACGTCGCCGCCGGGGAGCGCGCAGATCCAGCGCGGGTGCTGCAGGCCGGTGGCGAAGGCGTTGACCTTCAGGCCGGGAGCGGCCACCGGCGTGCGCCCCGCGGGCCAGCCGCGCGCCGTCGGCATCTTCAGGGTCGGGATGCTGCCCTGCGATTTCGCCGGCGGGATGGCCGGCGCGGTGCCCCAGGCGGGCTGGCGGGGCGCGTCCGACCGGCGGGCGAGAACGGCGGCGCCGCCGACCAGGGCGACGATCTGCGCGAAGATATCGGAAACGCTCACTTCATGCTTCTCCATGGATTTCAGGGCGGTGCGTCCGATCCGGGCGGACCGGAAACTGCCCTGTGCGAACAGTCACATCGTTTCGTTGTCGTGATGTTATATTGTTCGTCCATTTTCGCCGCATGACAAGTATCCGGCCGTTGGGCCGGACATGGGCGGGCCGCCTGGCGCGGATCAGCGACCGGGCGGGGCGCGGTTGCGGCGGGGCGGCGGCGCGCAGGCGGCGGGCGGGCGGAACCGGCGCGGCAGCGGTGCCAGCGCCGGGACGCGGCGGCTCGGGCGGGGGGCTGCGGCGTCGCGGCCGGATTGGCGCGGCGGGCGCGGCGGGAGGCGGAGCGGCGCGGGGAGTTTCACGCCGAGGCAGCGGCAGAGCGGGCGGAGGATGCGGCCGAGGCGCGGTTCCTCACCGATGCGGCGCTGCAATTCGGGATCGGCGAGCAGGGCGCGGAGCTGGCCGGCGGCGGCGATGGCCTCGGGGACCGGAGCGAGAAGCCAGGCGGCGCGGCGCGGCAAGGCGAGCCTTGCGGGATTGGCCGGCGGGCGCGCCCGGCGGCGAGAGGGACGCGGGCGCGGCGCAGAAACATCGTCGGCGCAGAGGCGGAGCAAAAATGTGGCGTAGCGGCGCAGGCGGGTCCAGAGCAGGATGGTGAGGGCGCCGCTCCCGGGGCCGAAGGCGCCGGCAGCCCCGCGCCGGGCGACGGCGTCGCACAGCGTGTCGATCAGGGCGCGGAAGCGGCGGGTGACATCCATGAACGGAACAAGAACATACTCGCGCCGGGGTGGGCAAGAATTTTGCTCCGTTTTTGCTTCTTCTGCTCCGCTCCCGTGCCACAGGGGCGGATCACGCCGGCGTCATCCGATTATTTACTCCGCATTTGCATATCTTGACATCTTTTGATGACTATTCTCGTTGCAATTTATGGAGATTCGACGCCGGCCGCCTATTTTATTTGCTTGCTTCTGCCGGTGCGTTCACCTCTGGCACGCCGGTTGCAGGAACAAAGCCGAGCTAGGGTTCCGGCCGGATCAAAAATCCGGCGCTGGTCCGAGAGCTTCAGCCGCGCGGGAGACATCCGCGCGGTCCACGGCGGGACAAAAGCCCGGGAGAGACTTTGGTGCGTGGGTGTGCATCGGTTTCTCCGTTCGCCCCCTCGCGCCGATCGATGCGATCGACGGTGAGGAGAAGACCGATGCTGACACGCAAGCAATTCATCAAGACGGGAGCCGGGGCGGCGACGGCGGCGGCGGTGCTGCCGGGCCTGCCTGTGGCGCGGGCCGGCGGAGCGAAGAAATTCAAGCTGGCCTGGACGATCTATGTCGGCTGGATGCCCTGGCCCTGGGCGGCGGACAAGGGGATCGTGAAGAAATGGGCGGACAAGTACGGGATCGAGATCGAGGTGATCGAGGTCGCGGATTATCCGACCTCGATCAACCAGTACACCGCCGGCGCGTTCGACGCGCTGACGATCACCAACATGGACACGCTGGCGGTGCCGGCGGTGGGCGGGGTGGATTCGACCTCGATCATCACCGGGGATTACTCTAACGGCAACGATGCCGTGATTCTCAAGGACAAGACGAAGTTCACCGACCTGAAGGGGCAGAAGGTGAACCTCGTGCAGTATTCGGTGTCGCAATACCTGTTCGACCGGGGGCTGGAAAAGCACCACATGAGCGAGCGGGACGTGCGCATCGTCAACACCTCCGACGCTGACATGGCGGCAGCGTGGATGACGAAGGCGGTGACCGCGGTGGTGACGTGGAACCCGATCGTGCAGGAGATCATGAAGAATGCCGACGCGCACGAGGTGTTCACCTCGGCGCAGATTCCAGGCGAGATTCTCGACCTGTGCATCGTGCGGACCGACGTGCTGAAGGCGCATCCGGAATTCGCGAAGGCGCTGACCGGGGCGTGGTACGAGACGCTGGGGATCATGCTGTCGGACAGCGCGGAGGGCAAGGCGGCGCGGACGGCGATGGCGAAACTTTCGGGCACCGACCTCAAGGGTTTCGATGCGCAGCTGAAGACGACGCATCTGTTCGCCGACCCGGCGGGGGCGGCCGCGTTCACCCGCTCGGCGCAGCTGGTGAAGACGATGGAATATGTCCGCACCTTCCTGTTCCGCCACGGGCTGATGGGCCAGGGCGCGACCTCGCCCAACGTGGTGGGGATCGCGTTTCCGGACGGGAAGATCCTCGGCGACAGGCGGAACGTCAAGTTCCGCTACACGTCGGACTTCATGCGGATGGCGGCGGCGAAAAAGCTCTGAGCCGGGCGATGCGCGTCATCAACCGCCATCCCCGGCCCGGCAGCGGACGGGTGCTGATGCTGCTGCCGTTCCTGCTGGTCGGGCTTGGCTACATCGTCGTCTCGACGATGCGGCACGAGGTCAATCCATCTGACAAGGTGTTGCCGACGCTGGCGCAGATGGCGGCGGGGATGCGGGAGATGGCGCTCACGCGCGACATGGCGACCGGGCAGTATCCGCTGCTCGCGGATACGCTGGCGAGCCTGCGGCGAATCCTGTCGGGGTTGGCGATCGCCACCGCGATCAGCTTCGGGCTCGGCATTCTCGTTGGCATGGTGCCGTATCTTCGCAAGCTGCTGCTGCCGTTCATCACCGCCTTCTCGATGGTGCCGCCGCTCGCGGTGCTGCCGATCCTGTTCATCATCGCCGGGATCGGCGAGACGGCGAAGGTGGCGCTGATCGTGATCGGCACGGCGCCCTATATCGTGCGCGACCTCGTGCTGCGGGTGGAGGAGCTGCCGCGCGCGCAGATGATCAAGGCGCAGACGCTGGGGGCGTCGTCCTGGCAGATCGCGCTCCGGGTGGTGGTGCCGCAGATGGCGCCGCGGCTGATCGACAGCCTGCGGCTCTCGCTCGGGCCGGCCTGGCTGTATTTGATCTCGGCCGAGGCGATCGCGGCACAGGACGGGCTCGGCTACCGGATCTTCCTGGTGCGGCGCTATTTCGCGATGGACATCATCATTCCCTATGTCCTGTGGATCACGCTGCTGGCGGTGGTGTTCGACGCGGCGTTGCGGCTCGTGCAGGCGAAGGCGTTCCCGTGGTTCGCCGGGGCGGCGCGGTCGTGAGCGGGGCGGCGGCGCGGCTGATCGAGGTGCGCGATGTCTGGCAGGTGTATGGCGCGCGGATCGTGCTGGAGCGGATCAGCCTCGGGATCGAGGCGGGGAGTTTCGTGACGGTCGTGGGACCGACGGGGTGCGGCAAGACGACGTTCCTGCGCATGCTGATGAGCGAGGAGACGCCGAGCCACGGCACGATCCGGCTGGCGGGGGCGGCGCTGCCGGGCGAGCCGACGGCGGACCGCGGCGTGGTGTTCCAGCGCTATTCGGTGTTTCCGCATCTGAGCGTGCTCGGCAACGTGGTGCTGCCGCTGGAGATCGCGGCGGCACCGCTGCTCGGGCGGCTGTTCGGCGCGGCGCGGCGGCGGGCGGAGGCGCGGGCGCGGACGCTGCTGGAGGAGGTGGGGCTCGGGCATGCGGCGTCGCTCTATCCCGCGCAACTGTCGGGCGGGATGCAGCAGCGGCTGGCGCTGGCGCAGGCGCTGATCCTGAAGCCGCGCGTGCTGCTGCTGGATGAGCCGTTCAGCGCGCTCGATCCGGGCACGCGGGCGGATATTCACGGGCTGATGCGGCGGCTCTGGGAGGAGACGCGGATGACCGTGGTGATGGTGACGCACGACATCAGCGAGGCGTTCCGGCTGGGCACGCGGGTGCTGGTGTTCGAGCGGCCGGAGCCCGACGATCCGGCGCGGGGGGCGCGGATCACCCATGACATTCCCGTGCGGCGCCGGGCGCCGCGCAACGGGCCGGGGGACGACCCCGCGGCCGGGACGATCGCCCGCGAGGACGGCCTCGCTAACATCGCGTGAGGGAATGATGGACAATCTCGATACGATGACGCCGGAGCAGTATCGCGCGCGCTACGAGGCGTTGCAGGCGGGGGCGCGGGCGAGGGCGGCGGCGATGCCGGACCTCGGCGCGCCGCCGGCGATCGGCGCTGGCGACGTGATTTCGCGGGAGGTGATTCCGCCGGGTTGGTATGTGGCACTCCGGCTGCGGCGGGGCGAGGCGCTGCATGTGGAGAACCCGCGCGGCACCCCGGGGGCTTCGGTTTTCCTGTGGAATGCCGACGATGTTTCGGAACGGTTCAATGCCGGGGATACGGCGAAGCTGCAATGGACGACGCTGATCGGCGGCGGGCGGGTGCTGTTTTCGGACATGGGGCGGGTGATGGCCTCGGTGATTTCGGATAGCGGCGCGGGGCATGATCCGATCCTCGGGCCGTCGACGCCGGAGACGGCGGGCGGGGCGCGCAACGGGCGCGACAACCTGCGCAGCGCCGCGGCGAAGTTCGGGCTCGGGCGGCGGGATGTCGGGCCGTGCCTGACGCTGTTCGCGAAGATGCGGGTGGACGACGCGGGGCGGCCGGCGCTGGCGGGCGCGCCGCCGCCGGGGGCGTTCGTGACGCTGCGGGCGGAGATGAACCTGCTCGTCGCGCTGTCGAACACGCCGCATCCGTTGGCGACATCGCAGGCGGCGAGCGGGGAAATCGGGATCGTGCGGTATCGCGCGGCGGCGGCGGGGGCGGACGATCCGTGCCGGTGCGCGACGGAGGAGGCCGCGCGCGGCTTCGGGAACAATGACCGCTATTTCGCGTGAGGGCATGATGGAACACCATTTCGACGCGGCGATCCTCGATGTCGTGGTGCCGGCGCGCGCGCCGTTCTCGGCCACGCTGAAGGCGGGGCAGGTGCTGCGGATCATCGACCTGGAAGGCCAGCAGGCGGTGGATGCGCTGTTCTATAACGCCGCCGATCCGGGCGAGCGCTATTCGGCGCAGGACACGCTGGCCGCACAGGCGCGGGCCGGCGGGCGGTATGACCTGTCGGCCGGGTCGGTGCTGCGCTCGAACGAGGGGCGGGCGATGGCGACGATCGTCGCCGATACCTGCGGGTTTCACGACACCAGCGCGGGGGCGTGCTCGTGCGAGAGCAACACCGTGCGGTTCGGGTACGCCACGCGGTTCATGCACGCGTGCCGGGAGAATTTCCTGACGGCGCTCGCGAAATACGGGATGGACAAGCGCGATCTCGTTTCGAATGTGAACTTTTTCATGAACGTGCCGATCCGGCCGGATGGGGAGCTGACGGTGGATGACGGGGTGTCGGCGCCGGGCGGGTATGTCGAGCTGCGGGCGGAGATGGATCTGCTGGTGCTGATTTCGAACTGCCCGCAGGTGAACAACCCGTGCAACGGGTTCCGGCCGACGCCGATCCGCTGCGTGGTGTGGGAACCATGAGGCGGGAGGCCGGGTTTTCCAGAGTTCTCATCGCCAACCGGGGGGCGATCCTGGCACGGATCGGCCGGACGCTGAAGCGGATGGGGATCGAGTCCGTCGCGGTGCATTCGCCGGCTGACCGGTTCACCGCGCCGGTGCTGGCGGCGGATCATGCGGTGGCGCTGGCGGGGAACGCGGCTTCGGAGAGTTATCTCGATGTCGGGGCGATCGTGGCCGCGTGCCGGGCGAGCGGGGCGGAGGCGGTGCATCCGGGCTACGGGTTCCTCGCCGAGCGGGCGGATTTCGCCGAGGCGCTGGCGGATGCGGGGATCGTGTTCATCGGGCCGCGCCCGGAGCAGATGCGGGCGTTCGGGCTGAAGCACACGGCGCGGGCGCTGGCGCGGGACGCGGGCGTGCCGCTGCTGCCGGGCTCGGGGCTGCTCGGCTCGGTGGAGGCGGCGGCCGAGGCGGCGGCCGGGATCGGCTATCCGGTGATGCTGAAGAGCACGGCGGGCGGCGGCGGGATCGGCATGGCGCCTTGCGCCGATGAGGCGGAACTGCGGGCGCGCTTCGCCGGGATCAGCCGGCTGGCGCAGGCGAATTTCGGCGAGGCGGCGCTGTATCTGGAGAAGTTCGTCACCGCGGCGCGGCATGTCGAGGTGCAGATCTTCGGCGACGGCGCGGGCGGGGTGATCGCACTCGGGGCGCGGGATTGTTCGTTGCAGCGTCGTAACCAGAAGGTCGTGGAGGAGACGCCGCCGCCGGGGATTCCCGCGCCGGTGCTGGCGGCGATGGAGGACGCGGCGTGCGGCCTCGCGCGGTCGGTGCGGTATCTCTCGGCCGGGACGGTGGAGTTCATCTACGACGCGGCGACGGAAGGATTTTACTTTCTAGAGGTGAACACGCGGCTGCAGGTCGAGCACGGGGTGACCGAGGAGGTGTTCGGCATCGATCTGGTGGAGTGGATGGTCCGTGCCGCCGCCGGCGGGTTCGCGCTGCCGGCGGGGCTGACCCCGCGCGGGGCGGCGGTGCAGGCGCGGCTCTATGCGGAGGACCCGGCGGAAGGGTTCCGGCCCTCGACCGGGCGGATCACCGCGCTGCGCTATGGCGCCGGCGCGCGGGTGGACGGGTGGATCGCGCCGGGGAGCGAGGTGACGCCGTTCTACGATCCGATGCTGGCGAAGCTGATCGGGCGCGGGGCGGACCGGGCGGCGGCGATCGCGGCGCTGCGGGCGGCGCTGGCGGCGACGGTGGTGACCGGGATCGAGACCAACCGCGCCTATCTGCTGGCGGCGCTGGACGATGCGGATTTCCGCGCCGGGACGATGACGACGGCGACGCTGGGGCGGCTGGACTGGCCGGGCGAAGGGATCGCGGTGCTGGAGCCGGGCGCGCAATCGTCGTTGCAGAGCCTGCCGGGGCGGCTTGGCGCCTGGGAGGTGGGGATTCCGCCGAGCGGGCCGATGGATGCGCGGAGTGCCGCGCGGGCGAATGCGCTGCTTGGCAATCCGCCGGGGGCGGCGGTGCTGGAATGCACGCTGACCGGGCCGGTGCTGCGCTTCCGCAGCGATGCCGAGATCGCGCTTGCCGGGGCGCGGATGGGGGCGACGCTCGATGGCGCGCGGGTGCCGCATGACGCGGTGGTTGCGGTGCGGGCGGGGCAGGTTCTGGCGCTGGGGGCGATCGAGGGGCCGGGGCAGCGCTGCTATCTCGCCGTGGGCGGCGGGTTCATGGCGGCGGAATTCCTCGGTTCGACCGCGACCTTCGCGCTGGGCGGGTTCGGCGGGCATGGCACCGGCTGCCTGAACGCGGGGGATGTGCTGCATCTCGCCGGGCTGGCGCGTGGCGAAGCGCCGGTGCCGGAGGCGGCGGAACTGACCGCGCGCTGGGAGATCGCGCTGCGCTACGGGCCGCACGGGGCGCCGGATTTCTTCACCGAGGCGGATATCGAGACCCTGTTCTCGGCCTCCTACGAGGTGCACCACAACTCGGCGCGGACCGGGGTGCGGCTGGTCGGGCCGAAGCCGGAATGGGCGCGGGCGGATGGCGGCGAGGCGGGGCTGCATCCCTCCAACATCCATGACGTGCCCTATGCGGTGGGGGCGGTGGATTTCACCGGGGACATGCCGATCCTGCTCGGGCCGGACGGGCCCTCGCTCGGCGGGTTCGTCTGCCCCGGCGTGGTGGCGTCGGGCGATCTGTGGAAGCTCGGGCAGGTGCGGCCGGGGGATGTGGTGCATTTCACCCGTGCCGACGCCGACCCGGCGGTGCTGCACCGCTCGGAGACGATGGTGGTGCGGCGGCAGGGGGATGCGAACCTGCTGGTCGAGTTCGGCGCGATGACGCTGGATTTCGCGCTGCGGCTGCGGGCGCACGCGTTGCAGGCGGCGCTGCGGCTGGCGGGGCTGGCCGGCATCGTCGATCTCACGCCGGGAATCCGCTCGTTGCAGGTGCATTTCGACCCGGACGCGGTGCGGGCGCAGGTGCTGCTGGAGGCGATCCGCGCGATCGAGCCGGATTTGCCCGATCCGGCGGCGATGACGGTGCCCTCGCGCATCGTGCATCTGCCGCTGTCCTGGAAGGACGGGCAGGTGATGCTGGCGATGCGGAAATATCAGGAGACGGTGCGGCCGGACGCGCCCTGGTGCCCGGACAATGTGGAGTTCATCCGGCGGATCAACGGGCTCGAGTCCGAGGACGCGGTGCGGCGGATCGTGTTCGACGCCGATTATCTCGTGATGGGGCTGGGCGATGTGTATCTCGGCGCGCCGGTGGCCACCCCGATCGACCCGCGGCACCGGCTGGTGACGACGAAATACAACCCGGCGCGGACCTGGACGCCGGAGAACGCGGTGGGGATCGGCGGGGCGTATCTCTGCGTCTATGGCATGGAGGGGCCGGGCGGCTACCAGCTGTTCGGCCGCACCGTGCAGATGTGGAACAGCCATCCCGGCGGGCGGGCGCCGTTCGGCGACACGCCCTGGCTGCTGCGGCATTTCGACGTGCTGCGGTTCTACCCCGTGGACGCGCGGGACCTGGCCGAGGCGCGGGCGGCGTTTCCGCACGGGCGCTATCCGCTGCGGATCGAGGAGACGACATTCTCGCTCGCGGCGCAGCAGGCGCTGATGGCGGCGGAGGCGGAGAGCATCGCCGCCTTCCGGGCGCGGCAGGGAGCGGCCTTCGCCGCCGAGCGCGAGGCCTGGCGGGCGATGGGGCTCGACGCCGCCCCGGCCGAGGACCTGACGCCGCCGCCGGCGGCGACGGCACTGGCGGCGGGGATGCGCGCCCTGCCCGCCCCGGTGCCGGGCAGCGTGTGGCAGGTGCTGCGCGGGACGGGCGAGCGCGTCGCCGCCGGGGAGACGGTGATGATCGTCGAATCGATGAAGATGGAGGTCCGGGTGACGGCGCCGGCGGCGGGGGTTCTCGCCGCGATCGAGACCGCGCCGGGACAGGTGGTGCGGGCGGGGCAGCGCCTCGCCGTGATCGCGCCGGAGGATGCGGCATGATTCCCGATCTGCTCGATATCGCGACGCTGCGGGCGGGGTTCGCCGCCGGGGCGTTCACGCCGGGGGAGCTGGTGGATGAGGTCTATGACCGGATCGAGGCGTATCGCGATCCGGCGGTGTTCATCGCGCTGCGGCCGCGCGCGGCGGCGCGGGACGAGGCGATGGCGGCCGACCCCTCGTTGCCGCTCGCCGGGCTGCCCTTCGCGGTGAAGGACAATATCGACGTCGCCGGGATGCCGACCACGGCGGGATGCCCGGCCTTCGCCTACATGCCGGCGCGGGACGCGGCGGTGGTCGCGCGGCTGCGGGCGGCGGGGGCGGTGCCGATCGGCAAGACCAATCTCGACCAGTTCGCGACCGGGCTGAACGGCACGCGCTCGCCCCATGGCGCGCCGCGCTGCGTGTTCGACGAGCGCTATATCTCGGGCGGGTCGTCCTCCGGTTCGGCGGTCGCGGTGGCGGCGGGGCTCGCGGTGTTTTCGCTCGGGACCGACACGGCGGGATCGGGGCGGGTGCCGGCTTCGTTCAACAATCTGGTCGGGCTGAAGCCGACACGGGGATTGCTGCCGGCGAGCGGCGTGGTGCCGGCGTGCCGGAGCCTCGACTGCGTGTCGGTGTTCGCCAATGCGGCGGCGGATGCGGCGACGGTGCTGGCGGCGGCGCAGGGGGTGGATGCGGAGGATCCGTATTCGCGGGCGCCGGAGACGGTGGCGCTGCCGGCGCGGCCGCGTGTCGGCATCCTGGGGGCGGCGGAGCGGATCGGCGGCAACGAGGCGGGGTATGCGGCGCTCTATGCGCGGAGCTGCGCGGTGGCCGAGGGGCTCGGCTGGACGCTGGTGGAGATCGACGACGCGCCGTTCCGCGCCGCGGCTTCGCTGCTCTACGAGGATGCGTTCGTGGCCGAGCGGCTTTCGGCGCTGCGGGGGTTTTTCGCGCAATCGCCGGAGGCGTTCGACCCGGCGGTGCGGGCGATCCTGGAGCGGGCGCGCGGGTTCGACGCGGCGGACCTGTTCGACGCGCAAGCGCGGCTGATGGGGCTGCGGCGGCAGGCCGGGGCGGAGCTGGCGAAGGTGGACGCGCTGCTGCTGCCGACCGCGCCGGAGATTTTCACCGTGGCGGCGATGCTTGAGGCGCCGATCGCGCTTAACGCGGCGCTCGGGCGCTATACCAATTTCGTCAACCTGCTGGACATGGCGGCGGTGGCGGTGCCGGCGGGGTTCCGCGCCGACGGGCTGCCGTTCGGCGTGTCGCTGATCGGGCCGGCCTTCAGCGACGCCGGGCTGCTGGCGCTGGGCGATGCGCTGCACCGGGCCGGGTCGCCGGGATGCGGGGTGTCGCGGCGGGCGGCGCCGGGGGCGCTGGCGATGCCGGAGGCGGCGCGGATCTCGATCGTCGTCGCCGGGGCGCATCTTTCGGGCATGGCGCTGAACCATGAGCTGACCGCGCTGGGGGCGCGGCTGGAGGAGACGACGACGACGGCGCCGGACTACCGGCTTTACGCGCTGGCGACGGCGCCGGCGAAGCCGGGGCTGGTGCGGGCGCCGGGATTCGCGGGGGCGGGCATCGCGGTGGAGCGGTGGTCGCTGACGGCGGAGGGGTTCGGACGGTTCGTGGCCGGCGTGCCGGGGCCGATGACGATCGGCCAGGTGACGCTGGCGGACGGGCGGCGGTTTGCCGGCTTCCTGTGCGAGCCGGCGGCGCTGGAGGGGGCGCGCGAGATTACCGGGTTCGGCGGCTGGCGCGCCTATCTGGCGGCGGCCTGACGCGCTAGAGCATCATCCGATCAGATGGAGTCATCTGACCGGATAAAGATGCTCGGGTTATCAGTATGATAGAGCACGACATCCGATCCGAAAGGATCGGAAAGTGCTCTAGCGTCCCGAATCTGAAATCCATCGGATTTCAGATTCAAAGTGGACACTGGAAAAAACAATAGTTTAGTGGCCTGCTTGTCCCTGAAATTCACCCACGAATTTCAGGGGCAGGACACTAGAGCATCATCCGATCAGATGGAGTCATCTGATCGGATAAAGATGCTCTGTTTATCAATATGATAGAGCACTACATCCGATCCGAAAGGATCGGAAAGTGCTCTAGGCGGTTGCCCGAATCGAAACGGCGCGTCCGATGCGGGCGCAAGTCAGGACATTGATAATTCGATTCGGAATGGCATCGAACGATTCGCCGTGGCGGCCGGAATCCGGTTAATATGTTGTTTATATGTCCATAATACTTTGCATCAACAAAAATCAGAAAGGCAGGAATAGATATCGGGTTCGAAATGAGTTTTTTCCAGAAGTCGAAATGGCTGATCCTTGGCGTGCTGTCCGGGTGCGTGGCGGCGCTGGCGGTCGTTCTGCTGGTGAAATACGCGTATGACGATCCGCATCCGTTCAGTAGCCGGCGCGAGGTGTACGACCGGATGAGCGTTTCATATTTCCACAAGATTCGACAGTATGGGAAACTCGACGCGGGGCAGATCCTGCATATCGCGAAAAATCAGGACGTGCGGGACCATAATTTCGTGATGCAATTCGACCCGCATGACATCAACGCCTATCACGTCGAGATCTCGAACGTTCCGCGCCGCGTGTGCCGCTACATGGTCGACATGTCCTATAGCTCGAACATCATCAAGAACATCTATATCGACAATAAAGTGGTGGATCTGGTCCAGGACCAGCCTATCGGCGGGCGGTTCCTGATGGTGAACGGCAAGGCGGTCACGGCCAGCCAGGATGCCTATGCGCGCAGCCTCTGCGCGAGGCGAAGCGGCGCGTTGCGGATCGGGCTCAGCGTGGTTGTCCACCGAAACAGGTATTGAGGGCGGGAGGCGACCCGATCAGGCCAGGCGGCCTGACCGGGTTTGCGTGTCAGTGTCAGTGTTCGAGGTCCGACTGCGTGGTGTCGGCGGTCGTCAGGATCGCGTAGATCGCCGCGATGGCGTAGACCATCACGAGAAGCCCGATATAGACATAGGCACGGTGAATCCCGGCGCTGCGCAGGATGAGGCCGGCGACGATGGGGATCAGGCCGCCGCCATAGACCTGCGAGATCTGATAGCCGAGGCTGGCGCCCGATGCGCGATACCGCGTCGGGAAGTTCTCGGTGTAGAAGGCCGGGATGGCGCCATAGCCGAAGCCGAAGACGAAGCCGAAACCGATGACTTCCGCGACGACCGCGAGGAAGAAGCTGTGCATGTTGATGAGGTAGAAATACGGGATCGCGAAGACGAGAAACACGACGGCTGAGATCAGCAGCACGGTGCGACGGCTTACGCGGTCGGCCATGCGCGCGCCGATATACATGAAGACGAACATGAAGGCGGCGGCGATCAGCCCGACGGTTTCGGCCTGCGTGGCGGTGAAGCCGACGGCTTTCATGTAGCTCGTGCCGAAGACGAACGACAGGAAGAAGGCGCCGCTGAACATCGCGTTCACGAGCGACGTGCGCAGGATGCGCAGGGGCATCTCGCGCCACACCCGGCTCGCCGGCAGGTCGAGCACCGCGTGTCTGGCGCGGTGGCGCTCGAAGACGAAGCTGTCCTCGGTCCGCGACCGGATCACGATGCCGACGATGGCGACGAGGAAGCCGATGAAGAAGAAGATGCGCCAGCCCCAGGCGATGAATTCGGCATGCGTCATCATCGACTTCACGAGGATGACGGACCCGAAGCCGAGCAGCAGCCCGATCGGGATCGCGAAGCCGACCCAGGCGCCCCAGAAGGCGCGATGCCGCGACTTCGCCGCCTGCTCGACGACCCAGGTCGAGGCGGTGCCGAATTCGGCGCCGAAGCTGATGCCCTGGGCGAGGCGGAAGATGATCAGCAGCGCCGGCGCGACCGCGCCGATCGAATCATAGGTCGGCGTCAGGCCGATCAGCAGCGTGCTGACGCCCATCAGGACCAGGGCGTAGACCATCGCGTCCTTGCGGCCGCGGCGGTCGGCGATGTTGCCGAAGATGAAGGCGCCGAGCGGCCGGATGACGATGCCAAGACCGTAGACGCCGATCGCCGCGGCGATGGCCGCCAGCCCCGGCAGCTTGAAGAAGATGCCGCCCCAGACCGTGGCGGCAATGACGCCGGTGACCAGGAAGTCATACTGCTCGATGACCGACCCGATGATGCTGGCCAGCGCGACCTTGCGGATCTGATGTTCCGTTGGCTCGTCTGTCGTGTGATTCATGATGTCTGTGTTCTCCCGGAGCCCGTTCTGGGTCTGCCCTGTCGATTATTGTGTTTCAAGGTCCGGTCGGCAGACCGACACTCGCGCGGAGTGGCTTTACTTCTGCGTCCCGGCGGTTTCGGCCTCGAATTCGGCCGCGTGGCGCACGAGCGCAACCAGTCGCCAGATCCCGTGCACGAACTTTCCGTATGGCATTGTGACAAAAAAGCCAAGAACCACGCCGAGATGGATGCAGAGCAGGATCCCGGCAAACGATGTCGCGCGGAGGACGAGCAGAGCCAGACCCGTCAGGCCGAGCAGGAACAGGGTGACGATGAAGGCGACGTCCATGCCGCGGCTTGCGGGATCGGCGAAGGCGGGCGGGCGCCGCCTCTTCTCCAGCAGCAATCCGGGCGCGCCGGCGACGAGGCCGATGCCGCCGAGCGCCCCGAGGATCACGGGAAGCGAGGTCGGCGGATAGGGGGCCTCGAGATCGAACCCGTAGCTGTAGAGGGTCGCCACGCAGGTCGAGGCGAAGCAGAGCAGGAAGCCGTAGAACACGAAATGGTGAAACAGCCGGCGGTGGTCGCGCGGGGCCTGCTGGGCATCCGGGCAACCGGCGCCGCCGCCATCGAGATAGCGGAGCCTCATCGCATCGTGCAGCGCGCCGGCCAGCGCGCGGGGGCCGATATGCGGCGCGGGGCCCGCGGCGCGCCAGAATTGGCGGATGCCGGCGGCGATCGTGAAGATCGCGTAGAGGGCCGCGAGGCCGAACACCGCGACCATCGCGCCATGCGACATCAGCCGGTAGAAGGCGCCGGGCGCCGAGAGCGGGCCGCCGGCGCCCGAAAGTGCTGGCATGATGGCGGCGAGGAAGCCGGTGACGCAGAGCAGGATGACGGCGGCGTTCACGATGCCGCCGCGATCGAACGCGCCGCCGGCCAGGCGCGGCCAGGCATGCGCCGCGTAGGATTCCCGGCGCGCGGCGGCCATCGTCCGCGGCACGTTGACGGCGAATTCGTGCGGCGGCGCGAACTGGCAATCGTCGAGGCAGGCGCCGCAGCCGTGGCAGAGGCTGGCGAGATGCGCGAGCGTGCCGGGGCTGAACTCCCGGTGCCGCTCCATCGCCGGGAACACGGCGCAGAGCCCTTCGCAATAGCGGCACGAATTGCAGATGGTCATGATCCGCGCGGCCTCGGCCAAAGCGGGGGTGCCGCGAGTGTCAGTTCCGTCCATGGCGCGCCGCCTCCCGACCGGCGATTCGTCCGAACACGCTGCCGATGGTCATGCCGATTCCCGCCGCGTAGCCCCGGCCCAGCACGTTGCCGGCCATGATCTCGCCCGCGGCGAACATGTTCACCGCCGGCCTGCCGTCATTCATGCGGATCCGCGCGTCGCGGCCGACCCTGACGCCGAGATAGGTGAAGGTGATGCCCGGACGCACCGGATAGGCATAGAACGGTGGTTGCTCGATCCGCCGCGCCCAGTGCGATTTCGGCGGCGACAGCCCCTCGGTATGGCAGTCATCGAGCACGGTATGGTCGAAATGCCCCTCGCGCACCGCGTCGTTGAAGGCCGCGAGCGTGGCTTCGAAGCGCTGCGGATCAAGCTCGAGCCGGGTGGCGAGGGTATGCAGGTCGTGCGCCTGCACGGGCGGGTAAAGCGAGGGCATGAACAGGGGGAGCGAGCGGGAATCGAAGACGATATAGGCGATCTGCCCGGGCTGGGCGGCGACGAGGCGGCCCCAGATGGCGTATCGCCGGGGCCAGAAATCCTCGCCCTCGTCGTAGAAGCGCTCGGCGTTGGCGTTGAGCACCACGCCGAAGACGACGCAGTCGAGCCGGGTGATGATGCCGCCGTCGAAGCGCGGCGCCCGCGCGTCGATCGCGACGGCGTGGCATTGCGTCGGGTCGCCGACCGGCTCGGCGCCGGCATCGAGCAGCAGGCGCAGGATGTCCCCGCGATTGTAGGGCGTGCCGCGGATCAGGAAATTGTCGGCGGCGGCGCCCCAGGATTCCTTCAGCCAGTCGATATTGGCCTCGAACCCGCCGGCCGCTGCCACAAGGGTGCGGGCCTTCACCGGCACGACGGCGCCGCCATGCCGGACCAGGGCTTCGCGGAACACGCCGTCCTGAATGTCGAAGCCGATGACTTCCGCCTCGTAGATGACCCGCACGCCGAGGCTTTCGGCGGTGCGGTAGAGCGATTTCAGCATGGCGCGGCCGCCGCCGAGGAAGAAGGAATTGGTGCGGCCCAGGCTGAGCGTGCCGCCGAGCGAAGGCTGGAACCTGACGCCCTGGCGGGCGATCCAGGTCAGCATGTCCTTGGATTCGGCGATCATGAAGCGGGCGAGATCCTCATCGGTCTCGCCGCCGGTCACGCGGAGAAGGTCCTGCCAGAATTCCTCCTCGGTATAGGGGCCGGTGAGGAAATCCGTCGCGCTGTCGTGCGCGCAACGCATGTTCCGCGTGTGCCGCGTGTTCCCCCCGCGGTAGAATTCGGGGGCCGCTTCGAGCACCAGCACCGAGGCGCCTTCGCGCCGGGCACTGATCGCCGCGCACAGGGCGGCGTTGCCGCCGCCGATCACCAGCGTGTCGACCGTCGCGGGAAAGACCGTTTCAGACCTCATGCCCGTGCTGAGTAGAGGCCGGGCGGGGTCAAGTCAAGATTGTATACAATTGAATGCAATGTCGCCGGCGGGGTGCGGCCATGCGGCGGCGTTCGGCGGGAGCACCATCCGATCCGGGCGGATCGGATGATGCCCTATCGCACGGGCTGATCAGTCAGACGCCCACGGCGCGGACTGCGCTCAGGCGCGGCGGCGGTTGCGGCGTGATATCAGGCACAGACCGAGCAGACCCGTGCCGAGAAGAACGAGAGAGCCCGGCTCGGGAACGGCGGTTGGGTCCTTCACCAGGGTGAATTTGGCGCTGACCGTGTGGGGGAAGTATTCATTTGCAAACAGGTTTATATCAAGCTCGCCGTCGTTGTTTGGTCCGAAGTTGAGCTTGAGAAGTGGATTCGTGAATTGGATTGAGTTGTTTTTGATACTATCGATATAAAAAAGTCCGAAAAAATACGTCTGTTTCTTGACGACCGCTGTCCCGCTGCCGTTTGCGCCAAACGAGGGAGGCGGTTGAGTGAAGTCGAATGCGACAGAAAAAGTCTGTTTCCCCGCTGCCTTTTGGTTTGCATACAACGTAAACAGGTTGTCAGTTACCGACTGTCCAACATTGAGTGGAGACAGGGTAAACGTTGGTGCGAGGTCGAAGACTGGGAAGAGTGGATCGCTGCTCACGCCGAGGCCACTGCTTGTGCTCACCGAATATGTCCCGCCGAAGGTGACAGGATCCGCGTGGGCGGTGGCAGCCCAGGCGCCACCGAAGACCATGGCGCCAATAATAATCTTGAAAATCCGCTTCATGGCTTTGCAACTTTCATTTCAATGCAAGACATTCAGGCTGTCGGAACCGCAGCAATTTTGATGCCAAAAAATATATCGGCGAAAATCAGGCTTTTATGAATTCGCCATCGCAAGGGTGTAAAAATTCCTGACGGAGCCGGCGCCTCGGGCGGCGGTGCGGCGCGGAGACAGCGGGGTGGGCTTGCGCGAGCCGGGATGCGAGCGGCGGCGGCATGAAAGTGTCCGGCCTCGGCCATCGCCGCAAGAGGCGCGGATATCGGCCAGATATCCGGTATCTGCCGTTGGCGAAGCGGAAAAATTCGATGATTTGAATGGTATCCCGTACCGGATTCGAACCGGTGTTGCCGCCGTGAAAGGGCGGTGTCCTAGGCCTCTAGACGAACGGGACCGAGTGCGCCGCTAGATAGTCGACTTCGCGCCGGGCATCAAGCGCCACGACGCGGTTTTCCGGTCGCGCCCTGGCGCGCCCGTGCGGCCTCGCGCCGGCCGGTGCGGCAGGCGTCGGAACAGAATTTGACGGCGTCCCAATCCCGCGCCCATTTCCGCCGCCAGGCGAACGGCCGGCCGCAGGCGGCGCAGGTCTTCTGTGGCAGGTCGGCCTTGCGCACCGCGCCGGCCTCAGTGCCGCGGCGCCGCCGTGCCGGCGATCCGCCCCGTGCGCGGATCGACGAAGACCACCGCGCCGCCCTGCCCGTCATGCAGCCATATCGCCACCATGCCGCCCGCCGCCGCGACGCCGGCGATCGCGCTGCCCGCACCGCCCGGCAGTTCGGTCGCGAAAGGCGGCGCGGCGGTGCGCGGCGCGACCGCCGGCGGAGGCGCGGCCGCGTGCTCCGGCGCCACAATCCGCTTGACCACCACGCCGATGACCAGGGCGGTGCCCAGCACGACCAGTATGCCAAGCCCGATGACGAGCGCTTTCAGCCCCCGCAGATTCTGCGCGCCAGCCTCGCGTGCCGGCCTTGGCCGGATTGGTGTATCCTGCATCCGTGAACTCCGAACCCAACTCCGATTCCCATGCAACCCCGCCCGCCGGCATGGCGCCGCCCGACGCCCCATCCTACGGGAGCGGGCCGTTCCGCGCCACGGAGGCCGATGGCGGCGAGCGGCTGGACCGGTTTCTCGCCTCCCGCCTGAGCGAGATGTCGCGCTCGCGGCTGAAGGCGCTGATCGAGGCGGGGACCGTCACGTGCGATGGCGCCGTGATCAGGCTGCCATCGGCCGCGGTGCGGCCCGGCGCGATCTACACCGTGGCGCTGCCGCCCGCCATCCCGGCGGCGCCGCAGGGCCAGGCGCTCGACCTCACCGTATTGTATGAGGACTCCGACCTGATCGTGATCGACAAGCCGGCGGGCCTCGTCGTCCATCCCGCGCCGGGCAATCCGGACGGCACGCTGGTCAACGCGCTCATCGCCCATTGCGGCGACAGCCTGGCCGGAATCGGCGGCGAGCGGCGCCCCGGCATCGTCCACCGGCTCGACAAGGACACCTCCGGCGTGATGGTCGCCGCCAAGACCGAACTCGCCCTCAACGCGCTCTCCGCCGCCTTCGCCGCGCGCGATCTCGACCGCGAATATCTCGCCCTGTGCTGGGGGGCGCCGCAGCCCGCCGAGGGCGAGATCGAGGGCCCGATCGGCCGCGACCCGCGCGACCGCAAGCGGATGGCCGTCGTCGCCCGCGGCGGCAAGCCGGCGCTGACGCATTACCGCACGCTGCGCCGCTTCGGCCTGGGCGCGACGCTCCTCGCCTGCCGGCTGGCGACGGGCCGGACCCACCAGATCCGCGTGCATCTCGCCAGCCGCGGCCATCCGCTGGTGGGCGATCCCGTCTATCTGCGTCGCCGGCCGGCCGCGGCATCGCAGATGCAGCAACCTCAACGCGATTTTCTTCTGGACTTTCCGCGCCAGGCGCTACATGCTGCCACGCTTGGGTTCGCCCACCCGCGCAGCGGCGCGAAGCTGCGGTTCGAGGCCGCGCCTCCGGCCGATCTTGCAACATTGCTGTCACATCTGGGTGCTATTACTCCCCCGACATGACTGCAATACTGGACTGGTATGGTCCTTTTTGTTGACAATCCGCCGATCAGCGTGGTAGACAGGTCACAGTCAAGAGCGGAGTCAAGTGGATCCGCGATCTTTCCCGCCCGTTACCGCCTTTTCAGGGGTTCTCGCGGGACCGTGATACGGCAAGATCGCTGACCTGTGTATACTCCGCGGTGAAGGGACCGGCATCACAAGGGTCTGGATTTTCCACATCCGAATCCATGTCCGGCCCGTAGAGAAGACGAAAGGAGCTACCCATGGCCTCTGGAGTCAGTACGATGGCCCCGAGCGAAGGCAACCTCGCCCGGTATCTGCAGGAAATCCGCAAGTTCCCGATGCTCTCCCCGGAGGAAGAGGACCGGCTCGCCCGCGCCTGGCGGGACAATGAAGACCAGGCGGCCGCCCACAAGCTCGTCACCTCGCATCTGCGTCTCGTGGCCAAGATCGCCATGGGCTATCGCGGGTATGGCCTGCCGCTCGGCGAACTCATCTCCGAAGGCAATGTCGGCATGATGCAGGCGGTCAAGCGGTTCGACCCGGAACGCGGCTTCCGCCTCGCCACCTACGCGATGTGGTGGATCCGCGCCGCCATCCAGGAATACATCCTGCATTCCTGGTCGCTGGTGAAGATGGGCACGACCGCCGCGCAGAAGAAGCTGTTCTTCAACCTGCGCCGCCTCAAGGGGCAGATGCAGGCCATCGAGGATGGCGACATGCAGCCCGAACAGGTGGAAAAGATCGCCCGCGTGCTCGGCGTTCCCGAGCAGGACGTGGTGAGCATGAACCGCCGGCTGACCGCGCCCGACCACAGCCTCAACGCGCCGATCCGCATGGATGGCGAGGGCGAGTGGCAGGACTGGCTGGTCGACGATGCCGACAGCCAGGAAGAGGCGATCGGCGATCATGAGGAGATGACCGGCCGCCGCGCCCTTCTCGCCACCGCGCTGAAGACGCTGAACGACCGCGAGCGGCACATCCTCATCCAGCGCCGCCTGAAGGACGACCCGACGACGCTCGAGGACCTCTCGCAGCAATACAACATCTCGCGCGAGCGGGTCCGCCAGATCGAGGTGCGCGCCTTCGAGAAGCTGCAGAAGTCGATGAAGGCGCAGGTGGCGGAACAGCGCGCCGAGCAGCGCCAGGCGCTGGCCGATCGCGCCGTCGCCTGATCCATAAAGCGGTTTTCCAGCCCCTGCGCCCGCCCCGGGCGCAGGGTTTTTTCTGCCCGAAGCTCAGGCGGCGACCCGCCAGACCTCGCCGTGCTCCTCCGCCTGCGCCTCGGCGCGCAGCTTGAGCAGATGGGCGAGAACGTTGCGTTCGGCGGCGATCTTCAGCATCGGGTCCTGCTTCGCGTAGAGCCGGGCGGCGATGTCCGTCACCGTCGCCGGTCCGGCGCGCAGCGCCTCCAGAATCGCCGCCTCGCGCCGCTGCCGGTGCGCCAGCATCTCCCGTACCAGCTCGCGCGGCCGCTCCAGCGCCGGGCCATGCCCCGGCAGGTAGAGCACCTCGGTCCGGCCGAGCAGGCGTTCCAGGCTCGCGTAATAGGCCTTCATGTCGCCATCCGGCGGGTTCACGATCGATGACGACCACGACATCACGTGATCGGCGCTGAACAGGATCTCGCCCACCCCCGGCACCTGAAAGGCGAAGGCCAAGTGGTCGCTGGCATGGCCGGGCGTGTGCAGCGCCGTCAGCCCCGCGACGACATCCCCCTCGCCGATCGGCCGGTCCGGCCGGAACATCGCGGTCGCCGGGCGATGGAAGCCGTAGGTCGGCGCGCCGGTGGCCGATTGCAGCCCGGCCGTCGCGCCCAGATGGTCGCGATGCGTGTGCGACAGCACGATGCGCCGGATCGGCACGCCCGCCGCCGCCTCGATCACGTCGCCGACATGGATCGGGTCGTCGGGGCCCGGATCGAGCACGGTCAGCCCGTCCTCGCCCTCGATCAGCCAGGTGTTGGTGCCATGATAGGTCATCACCCCGGGATTGCGGGCCACCACGCGGCGAATGCCGGGCAGCACCTGATGCGGAACGCCGCGGCGCGGCTCCGCCTCGGTCAGGAACGGCACGCGCTCACCGGGCCCGGCGCCCGTCCTCCGGTTTCAACTCTGCGGAAATTGTCCATGCGCCGAGCTTAGACCGGCGCCGCGGCCCTTGGCCAGCGCCGCGCCGCCCCCTTGACGCGGCGCGCCACACCCGATGATCTCGCCGCGCACGCCCGCGCCGGCAAGGCGGCGGGGTCGGATCATCACACGGGAGGAGACGCGCATGCCGCAACACGATCTGGAAGCCCTCTGGGAAGCGCATTGCCGCTACGAATTCGAGACCCGCGACGTCGATGCCACCATGGCCACGATGGTCGCCGACCCCTATGTCAACCACATCCCGACCATGACCGGCGGCGTCGGCCATGACCACCTCAAGCGCTTCTACAAATACCATTTCATCGGCGCCAACCCGCCGGATACCGAAATGGTGCCGGTCAGCCGCACCGTGGGCGCCAGCAGCATCGTCGACGAGATGATCTTCCGCTTCACCCACACCTCGGAAATCGACTGGATGCTGCCCGGCATCCCGCCGACCGGCCGGCGCGTCGAGATCCCGCTCGTCGCGATCGTCCGGTTCGAGGGCGACAAGCTGGTTCACGAACACATCTACTGGGACCAGGCCTCGGTGCTCGTGCAACTCGGCCTGCTCGACCCGGCGGGGCTGCCGGTCGCCGGCGCCGAGACCGCGCGAAAGGTGCTGGACAAGACGCTGCCGAGCAACACGCTGATGAGGGCCTGGGCCTCCAGCGAGGGCCGCCCGATCTGAGCGGCCCGCCCGGGGCGCCTCAGTGCAGCAGGCGGGAGCCGGAAAGCCGGCCCAGCTGTTCACGCCTGAGCCGCGCGACGATGTGGCAGAGATCGCTGAAGCTCTCGATCGCCGCCATGCGGTCGAAGCCGATGACGATGCCGAACTCGTCCTCGGCCTCGACGATCAGGCTCAGCGTCGTGATCGAATCCCAGGCGCGCACCGTGCGTGTCGATGCGCGCGCGATCTCGGTCGGCGCGAGATCGGGAAACAGGCGCGCGAAGATCATCCCGACACGCGCCGAAACATCGTCAGCCTGATCTGCCATTCGCACGTGCATCTCCCTCTCCGATCGCGCCGCAAGCCGGCCGGCGCGATGTGCCAGCCCCCGTCAGCCGCGGGAAGCGGCAGGCCGGCGCCGCGACGTTCACATTCGTTCGCGCCGCCGGCGAACCGCGCCGGCAGGACGTCGATGCCACGAACATGGAAAACTTGAATGTGATGGGCATCATAGCCACCAACCGAAGCGGACCGACGACGTGCCGCGAGCCTGGCCAGCTTGCGCCGGCGGCCCGTCAGAACAGTTCGATCTCCCCCGCGGCGGGCAGCGGCACGACATCCTTGGCGCCGCTGAGCCGCTCGGCCAGGGTGCCCAGCACGACGGCGCGCGCCGCCCGCGAAGGATCGACCAGCCAGGTCTCCGGCAGGCCCCGGCGCAGATGCTCCATGAAGGTGCGCAACCCCTGCAGCCTCTGGGTGAGGATGTCGAGCATCTGGGCTTCCTGCCGGCACAGGCTGCTCTCCGGCGAGGCGACGAGCGCCGGGCTGAGGACCTCCTGCATCCGTTCGGCATAGGCGCCGAGATCGACCAGTTCGGCCTCGATGATCGCGAACAGCTCGTTCATCGTCATGCCGGTCGGAATGTCATTCATCGTCTCGTCCGGGAGGGCGTGGCTGATGTCGGATGCGGCCATGGCGGGGGGATTCCGTTCAGAACAGTTCGACCGCCCCGCTCGGCGGCGGCGCTCTCAGGGTGCGCAGGTCGGGCTCGGCCCTCAGCAGGGCGGGCTGGTCGGCGGCCAGGAGCGTCTGCCGCGCCCTGCCGGAGACCGGCCAGAACTGGATCCGCCGCCCCCGCTCCCCGCGCAGGCTGCCGCCGACGATTTCGATTCCCTCGGCGGCGAGGAACCGCTCGGCGAAATCGGCGTTGAGCCGGCCGATATCGGTCAGCCCCTTCATCAGGCAGGCCCCGCCGAACAGCTTCGCCTTCAGCCGGTCGCGGCGGGCGCCGTGGCGAAGCAGGTCGTTGATCAGGAGTTCCATCGCATAGGCGCCATAGCGCATCGCGGCGCCGCCGCCGGCCTGCGCATGGGCATCGCCGGGCAGGAGGAAATGATTCATCCCGCCCACGGACGCGCCCGGATCCCAGAGGCAGGCGGCGACGCACGATCCGAGAATCGTGCACAGGACGGCTTCCGGATCGTGTTCGACCCGATGCTCGCCCTGCACGATGTTGATGCGGCGAGCATAGTCCGGTGATGCGGCGGCAACCGGCGTCACGTCAGGGTCCCGAGCACGGCTTCGATCTTCTCCTTCAGGGACTCGGTGGTGAACGGCTTGATCAGGTAATTGTTCACGCCGTGCTCGACGGCGGTCATCACCATCTGCTTGTCCGCGCGGCCGGTGAGCATGATGAAGGCTGTCTTGCTGATCGGCCCGTGCGCGCGCACCGCCCGCAGCAGGCTGAGCCCGTTGAATTTGGGCATGTTGTAGTCCGAGATCACGAGGTGGATCGGCGTCTTGCGCGTCAGCAGCAGCTTCAGCGCCTCCTCGCCATCCTCGGCCTCGACGATTTCGCCGATTCCGAGCGCTTCGAGCCCGACCCGCGCGAGGCTGCGTATTGTCTGCTGATCGTCGACGACAAGAACGGTCAACGAGCTGGCCAAAGGCATCAGACTGCCTCCCTGTAAGTAAGATTCGTGCTCTTGATGATCTGGTCGGCGATCGCCGGCAGCGGCAACTGCCGCTCCACCGCGCCGATCTCGAACGCCGCCTTCGGCATGCCGTAGACGATCGACGAGGCCTCGTCCTGCCCGATCGTCTCGGCACCGCTCTGGCGCATGGCGGCCAGCCCCTCGGCGCCATCCCGGCCCATTCCGGTGAGGATGACCCCCAGGGCCCGCCCCTTCATGACGCGGGCGAACGAGCCGAACAGAACGTCCACCGAGGGGCGGTGGCCGCTGACCCGCTCGCCCTGATGGAGCCGGCAATGCAGCCGGCCGGACCCCGCGACGCCGGCGATTTCGAGATGGGCGTCACCCGGCGCGACATAGACATGGCCCGGCTGCACCACCGCCCCGTTCTCGGCCTCCGCCACGACCGGCGCGCAGAGCCGGTTCAGCCGGTCGGCGAAGCTGCGGGTGAAGGAGGGCGGCATGTGCTGCACCACCAGCGTGGGCGGGCAGCTCGCCGGAAAGCGGGACAGCACCTCGATCAGCGCCTCGACGCCGCCGGTCGACGCGCCGATCGCGACGAGCCTTCCGTCGGACCTGAACCCGCCGGCCGACGAGACCGCCGCCGGCCGCGCCGGCGCCGCCTCGCGCGGCCGCAGCCGCAGCCGCGTCTTGGCCGCCGCCTTCACCTTCTCGCCCAGCATGTCGAAATCGTGCCGGTCACCCAGGGACGGCTTCGGCACGCAGTCGAACGCGCCGGCCTCGAGCGCCTGCAGCGTCACCTGCGCGCCTTCCGAGGTCAGGCTGGACACCATGATCACCGGCGTCGGCCGCAGCCGCATGATCTTTTCCAGGAAGTCGAGCCCGTTCATGTTGGGCATCTCGACATCGAGGGTGATCACATCCGGATTGAGTTCCTTGATCGCGCTGCGCGCCTCGTAGGGATCGCCCGCCTCGCCGACCACCTCGATCTCCGGGTCGCGCCGGAGCGAGGCGGAAATCACGCCGCGCATCGTCGCCGAATCATCCACGATCAGAACGCGAACCGTCATCCTCTCATCTCCCGGGCACCGGCAAGCCGGTATGTGGTGATGCCATCGTTGCCGAGGGCGCGTTCGGCCGGGCCGCTCACGCGCTCGGAATGGCCGATATAGAGCGCCCCGCCCTCCTCGAGCAGCGGCACCATTCGGGCCCACACCTGTTTTTGCGTTTCGTCGTCGAAATAGATCACCACGTTGCGGCAGAAGATCGCGTTGAAGCGGCCGCGCATCGGCCAGGTGCCGATGAGGTTCAGGGGCCGGAACGCGACGAGCGACCGCGCGGCCTCGGCAATGCGGAACTTGGGCGAATTGTTGTTCGCCGGCTCGAACCAGCGCTCGCGCAATTCGGGCGGCACCGCGGCGATCTCGCTCGCCTCATAGAGGCCGGCCCGGCCGGTCGCCAGCATTGTGCGGTCGATATCGGTGGCCAGGATCCTGATGTCGAACCGCGGCGCCTCCGGCAGCAGGGCCAGCACGGTCAGCGCGATCGAATAGGGCTCCTGCCCGCTCGAACAGGCCGCCGACCACAGCCGCACGCGGCCACCGCTGCGCGCATGGGCCATCAGCGGCGGCAGGATCCGGCTGCGCAGATGCTCGAAATGATGGGGCTCGCGGAAGAACCGCGTCACGTTGGTGGTCAGCGCGCCCAGCATTTCCTGCCGCTCGGCGCCGCCCTGCTGGCTCTCCACCAGTTCGCAATATTCCGCGAAACTGCCGAGGCCGAGCGTGCGCAGGCGTTTCGCCAGCCGGGAATAGACGAGCGTTGCCTTCGATTCGGGCAGCGCGATGCCGGCCTCCTCGCGCATGATCCGGGCGATGGTGCGGAAATCCTCGCGCGTGAGCACGTATTCCGCCCCGTCGATGAGGCCGTCTCCCTCCCGTCGTGGTCGGGGGCGCAGATTCATGCGGCTTCCCGCTCCACCGCCGGCAGCACATGATCGAGCGAGATCAGGCTGATCATCCGCCCATCCACCGGCATCAGCCCGCGCACGAAGCTCTTGACGACGTCGGAGGCAATGTCCGGCGTCGGCTGGATCGCGTTGTCGTTCATCGTCAGGATGTCGGACACGGCATCGACGAGCAGGCCGACCATCTGGCGGTTGATCTGCACGACGATGATCACGTGCCGGGCAGACGGCTCCGAGCGCGGCAATCCGAGCCGGACCGCGAAATCGACGATCGGCAGCACCGCGCCGCGCAGGTTGATCACCCCGCAGATATAGCCCGGCGCCTGCGGCAGCACGGTCGCCGCGGTCCAGCCGCGGATCTCGCGCACGGCCATGATGTCGACACAGAATTCCTGGACGCCGACACGGAAGGCAATCAGTTCGCGGGCTCCCGACCCGCCGGTCATGACATCATTCATCGCTCAACTCGCTGGCATGAGGGTCGGCTCGACGCGACATGCGTCGGCCCGCAGATTGTCGCTCCTCGTCACGGAGACGATGGCATCGACGTCGAGAATCAGGGCGACGCGGCCATCGCCCATCACGGTCGCCGCCGCGATGCCGGGAACCGCCTGGTAGTTCGCCTCCAGGCTCTTGATGACGACCTGGCGCTGGCCCTGGATTCCATCGACCACGAGAACGGCGCGCACGCCCCCCTCGCCCTCGACCAGCAGCGCCACGCTCTTCTCCGGTTCGGCCGGCACCGGGCGATAGCCCAGCGCGGCGCCGACATCGACGAGCGGAATATAGCCACCCCGCATCCCGATCACCCGGACATCGACCCCCAGCATGTGCACCTGCTCGGCGCGGGGCTGCAGCGTCTCGACGATCGCGCTGAGCGGAACGATCAGCGTATGGCCATCGACGCTGACCACCATGCCATCCAGCACCGCCAGCGTGAGCGGCAGGCTGAGCGTGAAGGTCGAGCCCTGGCCCGGCCGCGAGGCGATCGAAATGCGCCCGCCCAGCGCCTGCACCGAGCGCCGCACCACGTCCATGCCGACGCCGCGCCCGGAAATGTCGGAAATCTCGCTCGCCGTCGAAAATCCCGGCATGAAGATCAGGTTGTCGGTTTCCTCGTCGGTCAGCTGCGCGTCGGGCGAAATCAGCCCGTTCTCGATCGCCTTGGCCCGCACCCGCTCGCGGTTGATGCCCGCGCCGTCATCCTCGACCTCGATGACGATCCGGCCGGAGCGATGCAGCGCCGTGAGCTTCACCACGCCTTCGGCCGGCTTCCCGGCGGCAAGCCGCGCTTCGGTCGATTCCAGGCCGTGGTCGATCGCATTGCGGATCATGTGGGTGAGCGGGTCGATGATCCGCTCGATCACCGTCTTGTCGACCTCGGTGCCCTCGCCGTCGGTCAGCAGGCGCACCTGCTTGCCGGTCATCGCCGCGACTTCCCGCACGAGGCGCGGCATGCGCTGGAACACCGAGCGCACCGGCTGGGCGCGGATCGCCATCACGCTGTCCTGGATTTCGCGCGTGAGCTGCTCCAGCTCGTCGAGCGCCGTCACCACGGCCGAGGCGCGGGCCAGCCCGGCCTCGAACACCCGCTGCGAGAGCATCGCCTCGTTGATGACCAGCTCGCCGACCAGGTCGATCAGCCGGTCCACCCGGTCGAGATCGACACGGATCGTGGCGCCGACGCCGTGCGACGCCTCGCTCCGCGCCGCCGGCGCCTCGGCCGCGGCCTGGGGCGGATGGTCACGTTCGGCCGAAGCCGCCGCATTGCGCAGCAACGCGAGGATTTCGTCATCCGACGGCTGGTCGGCCGGCCGGGCCGGCGGCTCCGGCACCGCCGCGCCCTCGGGCTGGCGCCGCTCGATCACCAGTTCGCAATCGTCCTCGACGAATTCGAAGACGGCGCGGACCGCCTCCTCGGAGCAATCCGCATCGAGCGCGATCGTCCAGGTGAGATAGGCGCCCTCGGGATCGAGCGCGGCAAGATCCGGCAGGCACTCGGGGTCGACCGTCACCCGCGTCGGGCCGAGGCGGCCGAGTTCGCGCAGCAGCAGCGCGGTCTCGTTGGCTTTCGCGTAGAGATCGGCGAACGGCTTGAAGCGGATCATCCAGCCCGGCGCCGCCGGCCTTTCCTCCGCGGCGTCGATCGCCACCGGCACCGCCGCGAACGCGATATCGCCGAAATCGTCGTCGGCTTCGTCGGCCGCGGCGCCGGATCCACCGGTCAGCTGGCGCAGTTCGCCCTCGATCCCGGCGATGCGCGCCTGATCGGTGCTGCCACCGTCGCGCGCCGCCCGCACCAGGTCGGCCAGCGCATCGGCGGCGCGCAGCAGGAGCCGCATCGCCTCCGGCGCGGGGTCGAGCCGCCCGGAGCGGATCAGATCCAGTGCCGTCTCGAACACATGGGCGAAATGCACCAGGTCTTCGAGGCCGAACGCACCCGCGCCGCCCTTGATCGAGTGAACGGCCCGGAAGACGGCGTTCACCGTCTCGGAATCGGTCTCGCCGGCTTCCATCCGCATGAGCCCGGATTCAAGCTCGGCAAGCTGCTCCTCGCATTCCTGGAAAAACGTTTCCCGGATTTCGGCCATCGGATCCATCGATCCACCTCCCGTCATGCGGCAACCCGGCGGATTGCGTCCACAAGCTTCACCGGGTCGAACGGCTTGACGATCCACCCCGTCGCCCC
This sequence comes from Acidiphilium multivorum AIU301, assembly GCF_000202835.1. NCBI lineage: Bacteria > Pseudomonadati > Pseudomonadota > Alphaproteobacteria > Acetobacterales > Acidocellaceae > Acidiphilium > Acidiphilium multivorum. The sequence continues at coordinate 3,309,908 of NC_015186.1, read as the reverse complement.
CGCCGCCTTGGCGCGGGCCTTCTTTTCCGGATCAACCTCGGTGGTCAGCACCAGCATCGGCGTCGACCGCCATGATGCGTCCCGCCGCACCGCCTCGATGAAACCGAAGCCGTCGAGCCGCGGCATGTTGATGTCGGTCACGATGACATCCGGCGTCTCGGCCTGCAGCACTTCGAGCCCATGCACGCCGTCCTCGGCCTGGACCACGCGAAAGCCCGCCTCGACCAGCGACATGCGCAGCATGTCCCGCATGGTGCGCGAATCATCCACGGTCAGAATCGTCTTGGTCACGCGGAAATGTCCTCCTGAAATTGAAACGCGGCGGGCCCGACACCGAAAAGGTCGAGCGATGCGACCATCTGGTCCGACATCGGCCCGATGCGGAACGCGTGCCCGTCCGCCTCCCAGGTGGCCCGCGCCGAGAGCAGGACCTGGAGGCACTGGCCGCCAAGCCGCTCGACCGCGCCGGCATCGATCCGAAGATCGCCGCCGCGACGGGCCAGCAACGCCTGCGCCAGCGGCGATGCCGCCTTGAGGTCGAGAATGGGATCGAGCATCAGCTGTTCCGTGGTGTCGGTCGTGGTTGACATGTCGTTCAAAAATCCTCCCAGCCGTCATCGCCGGCAGCGGCCGTCACGGCGGCGGACGGCGCCGGCGCACGCGGGGTGACCGGCCGCGCCGGCGCGGCGGCGCGCATCGTTGCCGACGTCTCAAGTCTGGAGCCGGTGCCCGCGACCCCGCGCCGGCGACCGGGGGCGGCACCCGGCGCCGCGACCGGGGCGCCGATCTGGAACCGGCCGATCATCGCGGCGAGTTCGTTGGTTTCCTGCAGCAGGTTGTGGCTGGCGGCGGTGGATTGCTGGACCATGGCGGCATTCTGCTGCGTGGTCTGGTCCATCTGGCCGACAGCGGCATTCACCTGCACCAGCCCGGTCGACTGCTCCTGCGCCGAGGCGGCGATTTCGCCGACGACGCCGTTGATCTCGCCGATCTGGGCAACGATCCGCTCCAGCGCCCGGCCGGTCTGCCCGACCAGGTCGACCCCCGCGACCACCTGCTGGTTCGATGTCGAGATCAGCGTCTTGATTTCCTTGGCCGCGTCGGCCGAACGCTGCGCCAGCGCGCGCACCTCGGAGGCGACCACGGCGAAGCCGCGCCCCGCCTCGCCGGCCCGCGCCGCCTCGACACCCGCGTTCAGCGCCAGCAGGTTGGTCTGGAAGGCGATCTCGTCGATCACGCCGATGATGTTGCCGATCTGCCTCGACGACGCCTCGATCTCGCCCATCGCCTGCACGGCCTGGGACACCACGGCGCCGCCGCGCTCGGCATCCTGCGTCGCGGTGCCGACCACATTCCTTGCGTGGATCGCCGCCTCCGCGGTCTTGCGCACCGTCGCGGTGATCTCGTCGAGGGCGGCGACCGTCTCCTCGAGGGTGGCGGCCTGCTGCTCGGTGCGGCGGGAGAGATCGTCGGCCCCGCTGGAAATCTGACCGGTGCCGGCGCCGATGGCCGCGGCATTGGTCGCGATCAGCCGCATCGCCTCCTGCAGGCGGTCCATCGCGGCGTTGAAGTCGGTGCGCAACGTCTCGAATTCCGGCGCGAACGGCTCCATCAGCCGCTCGGTGAGCACGCCGGCGGCGAGCCTTTCGAGCGCGCCGCCGAGGCTGCGGATCATGCGGTCGAGCCGCTCGCGGACCTCGGCCTCGCGCAGCCGCTCCGCGCGGCTCCGCTCGGCCTCGCGGTCGGCCATCGCCCGCACCTCGCCCTCGGCGCGCTGCCGGGCCAGCTCCGCCTCGCGGAAACGGTCGATCACCCGGGTCAGCCGGCCGACGCAATCGCGATACCCGGTGAAGCGCACGGGCGCGCCGTAATTGCCGGCGACCATCGACTCCATCCGCTCGATCGTGGCGGTGAACGGGTCGGTGATCACCCGCCAGGTGACGTAGCCGCCGACGATCGACCACAGCAGGGTCACGGCGCCGACCACCACGGGCAGCCCTTCCGGCCCGCCGTTGCCGGCCCAGATCACGGCCAGGAAGCCGGCGAGGATCAGAAAGGTCTCCGACCCGAAGGCGACGGCGAGCTTGGTCCGGATCGGCGCGACCTCGCGGAACCAGGTGATCATCGCCCGCCTCCGGACAGGCGCGGCTGCGGCGCGAGCGCTTCCGGCATGGCGCCGGAGCCTCTTCGTCGATGCCGGCCGCACGGCAGGAACTGGCGGTCAAGATCGGTCATGCAATACGACTCCGCACTGGGCACGCCTCCGCGTTTCCGAAACGGCTTCCGGATGCCGGCGGCGAATGTCGCGGCGCGCGCAGTACCGACCCTGTTGGCCCCGCAAACGCGCTTCCTCGCACACCGGCGCGGCTGAAGCCCGCCCCGGCAGCGACCCTATGAGCGAAAGATTATGGGATCGTTAATCCGGCGAACCGTTGCGGCATTTTTTGCCGCCGGCACCGCGCGGCCCGTTCAGCCGGAGGCGAGTTCCCGCGACCGGGCGGTGGCGGCGGCGATCGCCCGGCGCATCGCGTCCGGCCAGGCCGCATCGTCCATCAGCACGGCGAGCGCGCGCTCGGTCGTGCCCTTCGGGCTGGTGACGGCGCGGCGGAGCGCATCCGCCGGCTGGTCGCTCGCCGCGAGCAGCGCGGCCGAGCCGATCACCGTCTGGCGGGCGAGGCGGCGGGCGAGATCCGCCGGAATGCCCTGTTCGAGGGCGGCCGCCTCCAGCAGTTCGACCAGCAGGAACACATAGGCCGGCCCGCCGCCGGAGACCGCCGTCACCGGATCGAGCAGCGCCTCGTCGTCCACCATCGCGACGTCGCCGACCGCGCCGAGCAGCGCCTCGGCCAGCGCGCGGCGCGCGGGCGCCACACCCGCGCCGGCCACCGCCACCGTGATGCCCTGGCGCACGGCGGCCGGCGTGTTCGGCATGGCGCGCACGATGGCGCCGCCCGGAAAGCGGCCGGCCAGCCAGTTGATGGTGATTCCCGCCATGATCGAGACGATGACGGCCTCGCCGGCGAACCGCGCCAGCCCGTCCACCGCCGCTTCCGCCATCTGCGGCTTGACCGCGAGGATCACCGCGCCCGGCGCGAAACCGGCCGGGACCGCCCCGATGGAGGGCACGACCTCGACCCCGTCACCCGCCAGCGCCTGCGCCTCGGCGCCCGGATCGATGACGACGACGCGGGAGACGCCGCGCTCGCGCCAGCCGGCGAGCATGGCCGAGCCCATCTTGCCGCCGCCCAGAAGCAGCAGCGGCGGCAGCACCGCGTCGGTCATGCCTCGCCCGCGCACTCCAGCATGGCCGCGGCCAGCGCCTCGTCCGGCGTCTTGCCGCCCCACAGCACGAACTGGAAGGCGGGGAAGAACCGCTCGCATTCCGACACCGCGATATCCACCATGTCCTCGACGCTTTCGGCCGAGGCGCCGCCGGCGCCGCGCAGCAGCACCGAATGGCGGAACACCGGCATGCCGTCGTCATGGTCCATGCCGAAATGGCCGATCCAGAGCTTCTCGTTCGCCCGGGCCAGCAGCTCGTACAGCGCGCCGCGCCGGCGTTCCGGCGCCTTGAGGTCGAAGGTGCAGGAGAAATGCATCACCGAGATCTCGTGCGACCACGAGAAATAGAGCCCGTAGTCGCACCAGCGCCCGGGCGCCTCGGCCGCCATTTCGCTGTCGCTCCGGCGGTCGAACGCCCAGTCGTTCGCGGCGACGACCTGCTCGACGATATCCAGCGGATTGCTGACGGTTTCGGGGGATTCAGTGGCCAGGGAGGTCATAGAGGATCTCCTCCTTGAGTGCGGGAGCCAAGCCGGAGGCGGCGAGCCGGTTGCCGACCGGCGGATGACCGCTCCGAATCGGAGTGTACCGTAAGTTCATGTGGCGCCGCAATCGAACTCTACAATCCCACGATAAACAAACGATAAAACCCGCCGTGAGGGGCGGGTTTCATGCAGTTCTCGCTATGAGTGCGGCGAGGATCAGGCCGATTTCGCCTCGCGCCGGGCCGCCGCCTTCGCCACGCGGCGCTTCAGGGTGCGCGCCTCGTCCGTCAGCTTGCGGTTCGGCGTGTCCAGCAGGAACGCGTCCAGCCCGCCCTTCTGCTCGATCGTCGCGAGGCCGCGCGGCGTCACCCGCAGCTTGACCGAATGGCCCAGCGCGTCGGACTGCAGCGCGCTGTCCTGCAGGTTCGGCAGGAACCGGCGGCGCGACTTGTTGTTCGCGTGGCTCACATTGTTGCCGGAGAGCACGCTTTTGCCGGTGATGTCGCAGCGACGGGTCATGACGAAAACCTCGATCCAGAAAGCCGGCGTGCCGGCCAGAAGCGGAGACGGAACACGAAAACACGTCCCGCGCCATGGACCCCACGGCGCGGCGTTGCGGCTATATCGCCAAATCCGGCGTCCGGGTCAAGCGCCGGCCGGGCCAGCTATTCGGTATAGATCATTTTCCGGGTCATGCCGCCATCGGCGACGAACTCGGCGCCGGTGCAGAACCCCGAGTCCGGCCCGAGCAGGAAGGCGGCGAGCGCCGCGATGTCCGCCACGGTGCCGACGCGCCCGGCAGGGTGCTGCGCGTGGTCGGACGGGGCGATCGGGTATTTCCCGGTATCGATCCAGCCGGGGCTGATGCAGTTCACCCGCACATCCGGCCCGAGCGAGACGGCAAGCGCATGGCTGAGCGCCACGATCCCGCCCTTCGCCGCGGCGTAGCTCTCGGTGTCCGGCTCGGACATGTGCGCCCGCGTCGAGGCGATGGTGACGATGGCGCCCTTCGCCGCCCGCAGCATCGCCTCCGCCCCGCGCACGAGGAGAAAGATGCTGGTCAGGTGGGTGTCGATCACCGCGCGCCATTCGGCGAGGCCGATCGCGCCGATCGGCTTGCGGATCATGAACCCGGCATTGCAGACCAGCCCGTCGAGCCGGCCCTCATGCGCCGCGACGCCCTCGATCAGCCGGGCGACATCCGCCTCGTCGGCGACGTCGCAGCGCACGAGGCGCACCCCGTCGGGCGGTGTCAGGCCCTCGATGTCGCGATCGGCGGCGACCACGCGCCAGCCGCGCCCGGCGAGATGCGCGCCGATCGCGGCCCCGATGCCGCGCCCGCCGCCGGAGATCAGCGCCACCCGGCCCGTCATCGCAAGTGCCCCGTCGCGCCGCCCCTCACGCCGCGCCCGCGACCTTCGACTTGAGCTGCCCGCAGGCGGCGAGGATGTCCTGCCCGCGCGGCGTGCGCACCGGGGCGGCATAGCCGGCGTCCATCACGATGTTGGCGAAGCGGCGGATGGCGTTGCCGCTCGATGTTTCGTAGGTCGAGCCCGGCCAGGGGTTGAACGGGATCAGGTTCACCTTGGCCGGGATGCCGTCGATCAGCTCGACCAGGCGGCGGGCATCGGCCTCGCTGTCGTTGATGCCCTTGAGCATCACGTATTCGAAGGTGATCCGCCGCGCGTTCGAGGCGCCGGGATAGCGCCGGCAGGCGGCGATCAGCTCGGCGATGTTGTATTTGCGGTTGAGCGGCACGATCACGTCGCGCACGTCGTCGGTCACGGCGTGCAGCGACACGGCGAGATTGACGCCGAGTTCCGCCCCCGCCCGGTCCATCATCGGCACGACGCCGGAGGTCGAGAGCGTGATCCGCCGGCGCGACAGGCCGATGCCCTCGCCGTCCATCACGATCTTCATCGCCTTGGCGACGTTCTCGTAATTGTAGAGCGGCTCGCCCATACCCATCAGCACGATGGTGGAGAGCAGCCGCGGCGTCTCGCCCTTCGGGCTCGGCCATTCGCCGTAGGCGTCGCGCATCGCCATGAACTGGCCGACGATCTCGGCGGCGGAGAGGTTGCGCGTCAGCCGCTGGGTGCCGGTGTGGCAGAACCGGCAGGACAGCGTGCAGCCGACCTGCGAGGACAGGCACACAGCGCCGCGATCCTCGGTGACATCGGGGATGTAGACGGTCTCGACCGCCTCGTGGTCGCGGAAGCGGAACAGCATCTTGCGCGTCTCGTCGGCGCTGAGATGGTCCGCCGCCACTTCGGGCCGGCCGATGGCGAACCGTTCGGCGAGCTTCGCCCGCAGGGGCTTGGCGATATTCGCCATCGCGGCGAAATCGGTCACGCCCTGGTGGTAGATCCAGTGCCAGAGCTGCTTGGCGCGGAAGGGCTGCTCGCCGATCTCGGCCATCGCCGCGGCGAGTTCCTCGCGCGAGAGGCCGACGAGGTCGCGCCGCCCGTCCGCCAGCTCGTTCGAGGGCGGGGCGAACAGCGCGGCCTTGGCGAGGATGCGCGCCCGCGCCGCCTCGTCCAGCCCGTCCGTCGCCGGCGCGTCCGCGCGCATCGCCGCCGTCACCCGGTCAGGACTTCGCCTTGTGCCCGGCCGGCGGGCAGGCCTTGACGATCGCCTTGTAGGCGTCGCCGAACCCGTCGAGGCTGAACGTGTCGCTCACCGCCTTCGCCCCCTTGCCCGTGCTCGCCACGGCCGAGGCGCCGCCGAGGAACGCCTTCACCGTCGCCGGGCCCTTGAGCGCGTAGGCCATGTTGTCCTTGGTGAAGAATTTCAGCGCGGCGCCGCCGACCTTGACCGTCACGTCCTGCTTCTTGGCGTAGGTGACGCCCTGGCTGAGCGAGATCTCGTCGCGGAACGTCGCGCGTTCGGCCACGGTGAGCATCGCCGGCGCGGTCTTCGACCCCTTTTCCGGCTTGGCCGTGGCGAAGGCGTAGCAGACCATGTCCGGGCCGGTGCCGTAGGTCGCCGCCGTCCAGGCCTTGAACGTGCCGAGCGGCTTCGGCTGGTCGGCGGCCCTGGCCGCGAGGGGCGCGACGAGCGGCAGGGCGATCGCGGCGCCGAAAAGGTATGCGGTGGATTTTTTCATGAGCACGAGCCTTACGCCGGCACCCGGCCGGCCGCAAGCGGCGAGACGCGGCCGGCGGGCCGCGAACGGCCCGGCCGGCCGAAGCACGCCGGTCAGTGATGGTCGTAGCGGATGCCGATATCGACCTGGCGCAGCGCCTCGTTCACCGCCCGGAGCGCTGCGATGCGATGCCCGCCCTTGTCGCGGTCGGCGATCTGCAACTGGTGGCGCGCGGCGAGCAGCGCCCGGCGCGCCTGCATCATGTGCCCCTGATATTCGGCCTGGGCGACACCGCCGGCAAGACCGCCGGCGATCAGCGCGCCGCCGAGGATCGCCGCGAATTGCTTGCGCGAAATGTTCATCACGTCGGAACTCCCCATGGTTGACGAGAGTGCTACAAGAGGCGACGAAGATGACCGGATCGCGGCGGTCCTGTGACATTCCGGTGAATTCTTGCCGGCGCGTTCTGGCCGGTGAACGCCGGCCAGTGAGCCCGGGCGCCGCGCCGGCCCCGACACCACGGAGGTTCCAGAGGGATGCGCCACCGCCGCACCGCCGCCACGACCCGCCTCGCGGCCCTGCTGCTCGCCTGCGGCGCCCTCGCCGGCTGCGCCGGCGGCGGCCAGACCGCCTATTACCGCAAGAACCCGCACGCGCTGATGCGCCAGGTGGTCCGCTGCGAGAACAATGGCGGCGCGCTGGCCAACACCCCGCATTGCCGCGAGGTGCTGCGCATCAACAACAGCCTATTCTGAGACGCCGCCGAAGCGCGCGATCAGCGACGAGGTGTCCCAGCGCCGCCCGCCCATCTGCTGCACATCGGCGTAGAACTGGTCGACCAGCGCGGTGAGCGGCAGCCGCGCCCCGGTTTCCTTCGCCTGGGCGAGGCAGATGCCGAGGTCCTTGCGCATCCAGTCCACCGCGAAGCCGAAATCGAATTTTTTCTCCGTCATCGTCTTCCAGCGGTTTTCCATCTGCCAGCTCTGCGCAGCACCTTTCGAGATCGCGCCGATGACCTTCGCCGCGTCGAGCCCGGCGGCCTCGGCGAAATGCAGCCCCTCGGCGAGGCCCTGGACGACGCCGGCGATGCAGATCTGGTTGACCATCTTGGCGAGCTGCCCGGCCCCGTGCGGCCCGATATGGCTGATATTGGCGCCGTAGCAGCCGACCACCGGCTTGGCCCGCTCGAAATCCGCCGCCTCGCCGCCCATCATCACCGTGAGCTTGCCGTTCTCCGCCCCGGCCTGGCCGCCGGATACCGGCCCGTCCATCACGCCGAAACGCCCGCCGGCGGCCTCCGCCAGCTCGCGCGCCACCGTGGCCGAGGCCGTGGTGTGGTCGACGAACAGCGCGCCCTCCTTCATGCCGGCGAAGGCGCCGTCCGGCCCGATCGTCACCGAACGGAGATCGTCGTCGTTGCCGACGCAGCAGAACACGAAATCGGCCCCCGCCGCCGCCTCGCGCGGGGTCGGCGCCGCCGTGCCCTTGTGCTGCCTGGTCCAGGCCTCGGCCTTGGCGTGGGTACGGTTATAGACCGTCACCTCGTGCCCGCCGGCGGCCAGATGCCCCGCCATCGGATAGCCCATCACCCCAAGCCCGATGAACGCCACCTTCGCCATTTTTCTGCTCCTTCCCTGAAATTCCGTTCAGCCGGCGGCGCCCGCCGCGATCAGCCGGTCGATCTCGGCGGCCGGATAGCCCAGCTCCGCCAGCACGTCCCGCGTGTCCGCGCCGGGCGCCGGCACGTCGCGCCGCGCCGTGCTGCGCGCCCCGTCCATGCTGATCGGCAGGCCCGGCAGGCCGATTTTCCGCCCGTCCGGCAGGCTGACCTCGACCAGCCCGCCCGACTCCCGCAGGTGCGGATCGGCGAACAGGTCCGCCGGCTTCGCGATCGGCGCGAAGGGCAGGCCCAGCCGTTCGCAGCGCGCGACCAGATCCGCCGCGCTGAACCGCGCGAAGGCCGCGGCGATCACCGGCAGGGTGCGCGGGCGCGCCGCCCGCCGCTCGGCCTGCGTCGCCAGCCCCGGATCGTCGGCCAGCGCGGCCAGCCCGAACTCGGCGCACAGCACCTTCCATTGCGTGTCGGTGACGACGCCGATGAAGATCTGCTGCCCGTCCTTCGTGTTGAAGATGTCATAGACCGGCCAGGCCACGTCGCGCGCGCTCATCGGCGCCGGCTCGACGCCGGTGATGGCCGCCTGCGCCATGTGCTGCGCCATCAGCATCGCGACGCTCTCGAACAGGCCGGACTGCACGTGCTGGCCGCGCCCGGTCCGCTCCCGCTCGGCGAGGGCGGCGAGCACCGCGATGGCGCCGTAGCTGCCGCCCATGATGTCGATCACCGAGGCGCCGGCCCGCAGCGGCCGGCCGATCGGCCCGGTCATGTAGGCGAGGCCGCCCATCATCTGCACCACCTCGTCGAGCGCGGTGCGGTGTTCGTACGGCCCGGGCAGGAAGCCCTTGAGCGAGCAGTAGATGAGCCGCGGGTTTTGCGCCGCGCAGGCCGCGTAGCCGAGGCCGAGCCGCTCCAGCGCGCCGGGGCGGAAATTCTCGGTCAGCACGTCGGCCCGCGCCACCAGGTCCCGCGCCACTTCGAGCCCCTCGGGCGATTTCAGGTCGAGCATGACGCTGCGCTTGTTGCGGCTCGCCATGGTGAAGAAGCCGATTCCCGAGCCGGTCAGCCGGCGGGTGTTGTCGCCGTCCGGCATCGGCTCGATCTTCACCACGTCGGCGCCGAGATCGCCGAGGATCAGCCCGGTCGTCGGCCCCATCACCATGTGCGCGAACTCGACGACGCGCAGCCCCGCCAGCGGTGTGCCGCTCATGCCGCGCCCCTCACGCCGCCTGGCGATAGGTGCGCGGAATGCCCGCCTTCGCGACCTGGCCGTGCATCGGCTCGGCCGGCAGCCCCTCGTGCAGCAGGCGCCGCGCGGCGATCAGCGCCGCAAGGTCGATGCCGGTGCCGAAGCCCATGCTCTCCAGCATGAACACGAGATCCTCGGTGACGATGTTGCCCGACGCCCCGGGCGCGAACGGGCAGCCGCCGAGCCCGGCGAGGGCGGCGTCGAAATCCCGTATCCCGACCTCGAGCCCGGCCAGCGCGTTGGCGAGGCCGAGGCCCATCGTGTCGTGCAGGTGCAGCCCGCGCAGCGCCGGGCCGATCTCGCGCCGCACCGCCCGCACGACCGACTTGATCTGCGCGGGGTTGGCGTAGCCCACCGTGTCGGCGAGGCCGATCTGCTCCACCCCCGTCTCCGCGAGTGCGGCGGCGATGCGCACCACCTCGCGCTCGGGCACCACGCCGTCGATCGAGCAGCCGAAGGCGGTCGAGCAGGCGACCTCGATTTCCGCCGGATTGCCCGCGCTTTCCATCCACTCGACGATCTGGCCGACCACCGCCACCTGCTCGTCCGGCGCGCGGTTCAGGTTGGCGCGCGAATGCCCCTCGCTCACCGAGACCGGAATGCTGACCCGGTGCGCCCCGGCCGCCACCGCCGCCTGCGCCCCGCGCAGGTTCGGCGCCAGCGCGACGACGACGAGGCCCGGAATCTCCTTCGCGAAGCGCACCACCGCCTCGGTATCCGCCATCTGCGGGATGAGCTTCGCCGGCACGAAACTGCCGACCTCGATCTCCTTCACCCCGGCCTTCGCCAGGGCGGCGATCCAGTCGCATTTCGCCCCGGTCTCCATTCTCGACTTCGCCATCTGCAGCCCGTCGCGCGGGCCGACCTCGCAGATCATCACATGCTCGCTCATGGCCGCAATCTGCGCCCACAGCACCGCCGGGACAAGCCCCGCGCCGCCGGGTTTGGCAGGGCGCGCCGGCAATGCTACGAACCCGCGCGATGACCGCCGTGACCCCATCGCCGAAGGCCGCCGAGGCCGCCACCAACGGGCTCGTGCTCGCCCTGCCCAAGGGCCGCATCCTGAAGGAATGCGCGCCGCTGCTCGCCGCCGCCGGCATCGCGCCCGAGCCGGACTATGCCGACGAGAGCAGCCGGCGGCTGCGCTTCCACACCGCGATCCCCGAGCTCGACGTGATCCGCGTGCGCAGTTTCGACGTCGCCACCTTCGTCGCCTTCGGCGCCGCCGAGATCGGCATCTGCGGCGCCGACGTGCTGATGGAGTTCGACTATCCGGAAATCTACGCGCCGCTCGACCTCGGCATCGGCGCCTGCCGCATCGCCGTCGCCGAGCCGGCGGACGCCGCCGGGCGCACCGATTTCGGCCGGCTCTCGCGCGTGCGCGTCGCCAGCAAATATCCCAACATCACCCGCCGCCATTTCGCCGCGCGCGGCATCCAGGCCGAGATCGTGGCGCTGAACGGCGCGATGGAGCTGGCCCCCGGCCTCGGCCTGTCGCGCCTGATCGTCGACCTGGTGCAGACCGGCTCGACGCTGAAGGCCAACGGCCTGGTCGAGACCGAGACCATCGCCCATGTCACCTCGCGGCTGATCGTCAACCGCACCGCGCTGAAGACAAGGCCGGAGGAAATCGCCCACTGGATCGCCCGCTTCCGCGACGCGCTGGCCGCCGCATGATCCGCCGTCTCCACACCGCCGAACCGGGCTTCGCCGCCGCCCTCGCCGCCCTGGCCAGCGACCGCGCCAGCGCCACCGACGTCGCCGCCCCGGTCGCCGCGATCATCGCCCGGGTGCGCGCCGAGGGCGACGCCGCGCTGATCGACCTCACCCGCCGCTACGACCGCTTTCCCATCACGCCCGAAACCCTGCGGGTGAGTGCCGCCGAGATCGACGCCGCCTGCGCCCGCGTCGGCGCCGAACAGCTTGAGGCGATCGACCTCGCCGCGACCCGGATCGAGGCGTTCCACCGCGCCCAGCTGCCGCGGGATATCGGCTTCACCGACGCCGCCGGCGCGCGGCTCGGCCTGCGCTGGGGGCCGCTCGACGCCGTCGGGCTCTACGTGCCGGGGGGCAAGGCGTCCTACCCCTCCTCGGTGCTGATGAACGCGATTCCCGCCCGTGTCGCCGGCGTCGGGCGGATCGCCATGTGCGTGCCGACGCCGGACGGGCAGATGAACGACCTCGTCCTCGCCGCCGCGTGGCGCGCCGGGGTGGCGGAGATCTACCGCGTCGGCGGCGCGCAGGCCGTCGCCGCCCTCGCCTATGGCACCGAAGCCATCGCCCCGGTCGACCGCATCGTCGGGCCGGGCAACGCCTTCGTCGCCGAGGCGAAGCGGCAGGTGTTCGGGCAGGTCGGCATCGATTCCATCGCCGGCCCCTCGGAAGTGCTGATCATCGCCGATGCCGGGCAGGACCCGTGGCGCGTCGCCCTCGACATGATCGCCCAGGCCGAGCATGACGAGGCGGCGCAGTCGCTCCTCGTCACCGACGATGCGGCGCTGGCCGAGGCCGTCGCCGCCGAACTCGCCCGCGCGCTGGAAACCCTGCCCCGCGCCTCGATCGCCGCCGCCTCGCTCGCCGCCCATGGCGCGATCATCATCGCCCGCGATCTCGACGAGGCCGCCGAGATCGCCAACCGCGTCGCCCCGGAGCATCTCCAGGTGATGACCGCCGATCCGGACGCGGTCTTCGCCCGCATCCGCCATGCCGGCGCCGCCTTTCTCGGCGCCGATGCCCCGACCGCGATCGGCGACTACGTCGCCGGGCCCAACCACGTGCTGCCGACCGGCGGCACGGCGCGGTTCTCCTCCGGCCTGTCGGTGTTCGACTTCCTCAAGCGCACCACCTTCGTCGCCCTCGATCCGGCGGCGATGGCGTCCATCGGACCCGCCGCGGCGACGCTGGCGGTGGCCGAGAGCCTCGACGGCCACGCCCGTTCCATCCGCGCAAGGCTGACCCGCAACCGGGCGGAAAACTTGACCTGAACGCGCCATCGGCTCATTTGAACCGCATGTTGCAATTTTTTATCGAGGTTTGATGTCAAAAGAAGACATGATCGAGTTCAGCGGCACCGTCGCGGAGCTGCTCCCGAACGCGATGTTCCGGGTGAAACTCGACAACGACCATATCATTCTCGCCCATACGAGCGGCAAGATGCGCAAGAACCGCATCCGCGTGCTGGCCGGTGACCGCGTCAACGTCGAAATGACGCCCTATGATCTGACCAAGGGCCGGATCACCTTCCGCTTCAAGTAAGCCGGACCGCCGCATGGCCGACCTGATCCTGGCCTCGTCGAGCCCCCGCAGGCTCGACCTGTTGCGTCAGCTCGGCATCGTCCCCGACGCGGTGATGTCCCCCGATATCGACGAAACCCCGCACAAGGCGGAACCGCCCCGGCTCTACGCCGCGCGCATGGCGGCGGAGAAGCTCGCTTCCGTCACCGCGCCGGGCGCCTTCGTCATCGCCGCCGATACCGTCGTCGCCCTCGGCCGCCGCATCCTGCCCAAGACCGAAACCGAGGCCGAGGCGCGCCGCTGTCTCGACCTGCTCGCCGGCCGCCGCCACCGGGTGCATTCCGCCGTCGCCGCGCGCGGGCCGGACGGGCGCATCGCCGCGCGCAACGTGCTCACCACCGTCGGCTTCGCCCGGCTCGACCGCGACGCCGCCGAGGCCTATCTCGCCAGCGGCGAATGGCGCGGCAAGGCGGGTGGCTACGCGATCCAGGGCCGGGCGGCGGGGTTCGTCGATTTTCTCGCCGGCTCGCATTCCGGCGTGGTCGGCCTGCCTCTGCACGAAACGCTGAACCTGCTGCGCGGCCTCGGCTGGCGGGCATGAGCGCCGTCATCCGCGCCGGGCTGCGCGGCGGCACGGTGCATCTCGCGCTGACCGAATCCGGCACTCTCGCCGGCTACACGCGCTGGCGGCCCGACGCGCCGGATGGCGTCGGCGATCTCCGCTCCGGCCGGATCACCGCCCGCGCCCCGGCACTTGGCGGCGCGTTCGTCGATCTCGGCGACGGATCGGGCTTCCTGCCCGACAGCGCGGGCGGCAAGAGCCTCGCCGAGGGCGATGCCGTCGCGGTCCGCATCACCCGCGCGCCGCAGGGCGGCAAGGGCCCGCGCCTCGCGCTGGCGGAAGGTGTAGCACCCGGCGCGAAGCCCGGCCTGCTCGCCCGCGGCCCCGGCCCGATCGCCGAGTTCCGCGCCCTGCATCCGGCCGCGCCGATCCTCGCCGATGACTGGGAACTCGTCGCCCTGCTGCGCGCGGCGCATGAAGGGGTCGCGCACGATCCGGCCAGCCTCGCCCCGGTGGCGGAGGAGATCGCCGCACTCGCCGAGCCGGTCTTTCCGCTGCCGCAGGGCGCGCGCGGCACGGTCTGCCCGACGCCGGCGCTCACCGCGATCGATATCGATGCCGGCGCGGCCACCGCCGAGCGGGGCGACAAGCATGGCGCGCAGTTGCGGCTCAACCGCGCCATCATTCCCGAACTCGCCCGGCAGATCCGGCTGCGCAACCTCGCCGGCGCGATCCTGGTCGATTTCGCCGGAATGAAACCCGCCGCCCGGCCGAAACTGGCCCCCGACCTTGCCGCCGCCCTCGCGCGCGATCCGCTCCGCCCGCGCCTGCTCGGCTTCTCGGCACTCGGCTTCGCCGAGATCAGCCGCCCCCGCATCCGCCCGCCGCTGCACGAGTTGCCGCCATGACCGACGAACCGGCTCCCGCAAGCCGCCCCCGCCGCAAACCCGCCGGCGCCTGCCCGATCTGCGGCCGGAAGGCGCAGGAGGCGCACCGCCCGTTCTGCTCGGCGCGGTGCCGCGCGATCGATCTCGGCCGCTGGTTCGGCGAGGATTACAGGTTGCCGAGCGACGAGGCGCCGTTGACCGATTCCGAATAGGTCTCGAGCCGGGCGAGCGCGGCCGCCACGTCCGGCACCACCTCGATCAGCTCGCGCGCCGACGGCCGGGCGAAACCGTCCTCGATCACGCCGTCGATCAGCGCCGCCACCCGGCTCGCCCAGCCGCGGATGTCGATCAGCAGGATCGGCTTGGTGTGGCGGCCGAGCTGCTTCCAGGTGAGGATCTCCATCAGCTCGTCCAGCGTGCCGAGCCCGCCGGGCAGCACGACGAACGCGTCCGCCCGGGCGAACATGCGCCGCTTGCGGGTATGCATCGTGTCGGTGACGATCAGTTCGGTCAGGCCGGGAAACTCGACCTCACGGGCGCGCAGGAAATCGGGGATGATGCCGGTCACCGCCCCGCCGGCGCCGAGCGCGGCCCCGGCGGTCGCCCCCATCAGCCCGACATTGCCGCCACCGAACACCAGGGTCATGCCCCGCGCGGCCAGCCCCTCGCCGAGGGCGCGCGCCGCCGCGAGATAGTCGGGCGCCGTCCCCGGCGACGAGCCGCAAAATACCGTGACCGAAATGTGACTCATATTCCAGAATTACCTGCCGAACCTTTCGAGACGGCCGTCCTCGTGGCAGGATAATGCAGGATAGGCAAGCGATCGGCATCAAGAGTTCTTTACATGTCAACCAACCAGACCCCCAGCGGCGAGAGCCAGGGCGAACGGACGCGCGCTCCCGGCTGGCTGCCCGGTGCGGCGATCGGCGCGCTCGGCCTCTGCGCCGTGATCGGCCTCGCCGTGCTCGGCAACCGCCGCGACATCGAACCGACCCGGCCGGTCGCGCCGCCGCCGAACGCCACCGTCCATCCCGCCGCGTCGCCGGCCAGGCCCGCCGGCACCCCGAGCTTCGACACGGTGCGCGTCGATGCCGGCGGCAACGCGGTGATCGCCGGCCACGCCGCGCCCGGCGCCACCGTCACCATCACCGCCAACGGCAAGACGATCGGCACGGTGAAGGCGGATTCCTCCGGTAGCTTCGCCTTCGTCACCTCCCGCCCGCTGCCCGCCGGCGGCCAGCAGCTCGCCCTTTCCGCCACCGGCCCCGGCGGCCAGACCCTGGCCAGCAACCGCGACGTCACCGTCTCGGTGCCCGCCGCGCCGAACGAGGGGCCGCTCGCGGTGCTCGCCGGCAAGAGCGGCGAGCCCTCGAAGGTGCTGAGCGGCCAGGGCCCGGCGCCGGGCACGCTCGGCATCGGCTCGGTCGACTACGACGGCAAGGGCCACGCGCTGATCGCCGGCACGGCGAAGCCCGGCGCGCAGGTCTCGCTCTCGCTCGACGGCGCTCCGCTCGGCACCGCGACCGCCGGCCCGGATGGCCGCTGGACGCTGAAGGTCGAGCACATGCCGGCGAAGCCCGGCACCTTCAGCCTCACGGCGCATGACGCGAAGGGGGCCGTCATCGGCGAGATGAAGACCGCCTACGCCCCGCGCGCGGTCGGCCCGGTCGCGCCGCACCATGTCGTGATCGAGCGCGGCGACTGCCTGTGGCTGATCGCCCGGCGCGTCTATGGCCGCGGCGTCGACTATTCGCTGATCTACAAGGCGAACGAGGCGAGCATCCGCGATCCCAACCTGGTCTATCCCGGCCAGCGCTTCGTGCTGCCGCCCGCAACCGGCGCCGCGCCGGCGCCGGCGGCCGCAACGGCCCGGCCCGCGCCGCCCGCCGCCCGGCCCGCGCCGCCGCCGGCCAGCGCCGGCACGAGCTGATCCCGCACGAGCTGATCCCGCCCCTGGGCGAAGGGCGTTCTTGCCAGTCCTCGCCCCGCTCGCCATAACCCGCGCATGGACATCATCGACTCCGTGCGCGCCGCCCTGGTGCCGCCGCACCGCGCCGGCCGGCCGTTCATCGCCGCCGGCCTCGTCGTCTTCCTGATCGGCCTCGCCACCGCCGGCTGGCTGGCCTGGCTCGGCGCGCTGTTCGCGCTGTTCTGCCTGTTCTTCTTCCGCGACCCCGCGCGCGTGCCGCCCGCCCGGCCCGATGCCCTGCTCGCCCCGGCGGATGGCCGCGTCGTCATCATCGACGAGGCGCTGCCGCCGCCCGAGCTCGGCCTGCCGGCGGTGATGATGCCGCGCATCGCCACCTTCCTCTCGGTGCTCGACGTGCATGTGAACCGCGTGCCGATGGCCGGCATCGTCACCCGCATCTCCTACCGCCACGGCAAGTTCGTGAACGCGGCGGCGAAGGAGGCCGAGGAGAACGAGCGCAACGCCCTCGCCATCCGCCTCGATTCCGGCGCCGAGATCGCGGTGGTGCAGATCGCCGGGCTGATCGCGCGGCGCATCCTGTGCGACGTGCACGAGGGCGACCGGGTGGAAACCGGCGCGCGCTTCGGCATCATCCGCTTCGGCAGCCGCACCGATCTCTATCTGCCGCCCGGCACGGTGCCGCTGGTCGCGGTCGGCCAGCGCATGGTCGGCGGCGAGACGGTGATGGGCCTGCTGCCCCCCGCCGCGCCGCAAGGCGGGTCATGAGCGGGGCGGAAAAGCCGCCGCTCTTCGCCCTGCCCCGGCGCCGCCCGCCGCGCCGCCCCCGCCTGCGCGGCATGAGCTTCAACCGCATGCTGCCGAACCTGCTGACCCTGTTCGGCCTCTGCGTCGGCTTCAGCGCGATCCGCTTCGCGCTCGAGCAGCGCTTCGGCGGCGCGGTGATCGCCATCGCCGTCGCCGGCGTGATCGACGGGCTGGACGGCCGGCTCGCCCGCCTGCTCAAGGCCACCTCCCGCTTCGGCGCGGAATTCGACAGCCTGTCCGACTTCCTCTGCTTCGGCGCGGCGCCGGCGCTGGTGCTCTATCTCTGGTCGCTCAGCGCCTGGGGCGCGTTCGGCTACCTGCCGCCGCTGATGTTCACCGCCTGCATGGCGCTGCGCCTCGCCCGCTTCAACGCGGCGATCGACGAGATCCCGCACGAGGCCGATGGCCACCTGCCCGCCTTCCGCTTCGCCGGCAACTTCTTCACCGGCGTGCCCGCCCCGGCGGGGGCGGCGATCGCGCTGCTGCCGATCTATCTCGGCCTCGAGGCGGCGCGGCACGGCGGCGCCGGCCTCGCCACCCTCGCCCGCGCACCGGCGCTCAGCGCCGCGGTGCTGGTCGGCACCGCGCTGCTCTGCATCTCGACGCTGCCGGTCTGGAACTTCAAGAACTTCAAGGTGCCGCCGCACTACGTCATCGGCATCCTGCTCGGCGTGATCGTCGCCGCCGCGGTGCTGATGGCCGATCCCTGGCTCGGCCTCTCGCTGCTCGTCGTCGCCTACCTGGCGATGCTGCCGTTCAGCCGCCGCAGCTTCAAGCGCCTGCAGGCCGAGGCCGAGGCGCGCTGGCGCCAGGGGGCCGAACGCGGCTCGGAATAGCGCGCGGCGCTCACTCCGGCGCGGCGAAGCGGGCGAGGCGCACGGCGGTATGGCCGCGGCTGGTGCGCAGGCTCGGCATGATCAGCAGGCAGTCGTCGTGCGGGGTGCGGATCTCCGCCGCGCCGTCGCGCGCGAGCAGCGTGTCCCGCCGGCGGATCACCTCGCCGCCGCGGAACGGCCGCACGAAGGCGAAGCGGCCGGTATTGGCGGTCACCACCCGCGAGACCTCGGCGAAGCGCGGCGGCGCGCCCGGCGGCACCGGCCCGATCATGCCGGCGCGGGCGAGCGCGGCATCCACGCTCGCGCGCATCTGCCGCACCGTGTCCTCCTGCCAGTGCTGCCCGGCCTCGACCAGCACGGCCGCGGCATCGCCCGCCTCGGCGAGGAAGCGCGGATGGTCGATCAGCCGGCGCCCGCCGGCATGGCCGCCATCGGCCACCACCAGCGCCGGCGTGCCCATCGCCATCGCCAGCGCCCGGCTGCGCGCGCCCTGGCCGCACAGCACCAGCGGGTCCGAGGGCCAGAGCATCGAATGCAGGTCGATCACCCAGTCCGCCTCGGCGATCAGCGGCCAGATCGCGCGGGCACGGTCGAGCTCGGCGGAGCGGCGCGGGCCTTCCAGCGCCGCCGGGTCCCACACCCGGTTCAGGTCCTCGTCGACGAAGCGCGAGGCGACCGGGTTCTCCGGATCGAAGCGGCGATAGGCGGCGAGGTTGACGAAGCCGAGCGTGAGCCGCCCGCAGGCCGGGCGCGGCCCCTCGCGCAGCAGGGCGTCGAGCACCGCGGCGCCGGCGATCTCGTTGCCGTGCATCAGCGCCAGCACCATCACATGCGGCCCCGAGCGCGGGGCGGCGAAGGTGATGAACCCCTCGATGCCGGTATTGCCCGGCAGCCAGGGCGCAAGGTCGGGCGCCGCGAGCCGCACCTCGAAGCGCGGCAGCGATGCCGTGTCGCTCCCGGCCGCGCTCATCACGGCGGCGCCGCCGGTCCGGCGCGGTCGTGGCGGGCTTTCATTCGGCGCGAACTTGCCATGGCGCCACTCTACCCAGAGATGAAAAACCTGCAACCGTGCGACATGTGTTGACGAAATGTCCGGCTGGCACGAAAACGCCGCGATGCAAGCCGCGCCGACTCTCATGGCCGCAACCCAAGCCATCGCCGACGGACAGGCCGCTCCGGTCACCGCCCGCGTCCTGTGCACCGACCTCGCCGGTCTCCGCTCCCAGGCCCTGGGCCTCGCGGAAGCCGCCGGATTCCGGACCGATTTCCGCGTCATCGCGCCGAAGCGGCCGTGGACCCTGTTCTCGCCGATGCTCTGGCCCGATCCGCGCTGCGCGATCGACGCGGCGGCCCTCGCCCCGCCGGAGGGCGACCTGATGCTCGGCGCCGGCGGGGCCGCCGCCCGCGTGCTGGCGACGCTGCGCCGGCCGGACCTGCCGGCCGTGATCATCCAGCACCCGCGCATGGACACCGGCCGGTTCGACGCCGTGGTGGTCGCGAAGCACGACGGGCTGACCGGCCCGAACGTCATCGTCACCCGCACCGCGCTGCACCGGGTCACGCCCGAGCGCCTCGCCCTCGAGCGCGCGCTGTGGGCGCCGCATTTCGCCGGCCTGCCGCGCCCGCTCGTCGCCGTGCTGGTCGGCGGCTCGAACGGCCGCTACCGGCTCGACACCGCGGCGGCGCGCACCCTCGCCGAGCAGCTCGCCGGGATGATGGACCGCGACCGCGTCGGGCTGATGCTCACCCCCTCGCGCCGCACCGAGCCCGCCGCCCGCGCCATCCTCGAGGAGGCGCTGCGCCCGCGCGGCGCCTGGATCTGGGACATGCAGGGCGAGAACCCCTATTTCGGCATGCTCGCCGTCGCCGACGCGATCGTGGTGACGGGGGATTCCGTCTCGATGGTCTCCGAGGCGGTGGCCACCGACGCGCCGGTGATGATCGCCCGCCTGCCCGGCAAATCCACCCGCATCGGCGCCTTCATGGACGACATGGTCGCCTGCGGCCGCGCCCGGAACTTCGATGGCCGGCTGCAGACCTGGGCCACGGCGGCGCTGAACGACACGCCGATGGCCGCCGCCGAGCTGCGCCGGATGCTGGGAGTCTGACTTCGATGCTCGAGATCGACACGTTCGACAATGTCCGCGGCGGCAACGCGGTCTACAAGGCGCTGGCGCACCCGCTGGCCGCCGCGGCGCTGGAGCGCCTGGCCGCGCGCCTGGCCGCCGCCGGCCCGGTCGCGGTCTACGATCCCGAGCGCATTTTTGCGCCGCTGCGCGCCCTGGCCCCGGCGTTTCCGGTCGATGCCGTCTACGTGCACGACACGCTGGCGATCGGCGAGCGCCGCGGCGGCCTCGCCACGAGGCCGCTGACCGACCTCGTCGCCGCCGCACCCGCCACCGTGCTGATCGCCGCCTTCGACGCGCACCGCCTGGCCGACCGGCTGGCCACCCTGCTGCCCGGCGCCGACATCCTCACCCTCGACGAGGTGCGCCTGCCCGACCGGCTGCTGACCAACCGCCGCCGCTATCTCGACCCGCTGAACTTCGCCACCAATTTCGCCTTCTTCCGCGACGACGACGCGATGACGACCAGCCTCGTCACCGCGAATTACTGGCACGGCTACGGCGCGACCGGCGTGCGCCTGTGGTGCCGCCTGTTCGACGCCGCCGGCGCGGTGCTCGCCGAGTTCGAGCGCGCGCTGCCCGATCACGCCGGCAGCGTCCGCATCGACAGCGCCGAGGTGCGGCGCGCGCACGGGCTCGGGCCGTTCACCGGGCAGCTCTTCATCCACGCCATCGGCGTCGCCGGTCACGATGTGGTGAAATACGCGCTCGACACCCATGCCGCCGGCAACGGGGCGAGCCTGTCCTGCACGCACGACGCCAATGCCTGGCCCTCCGAGCGCTTCGCCGGCCTGCCCGCCCCGCGCGAGGACGAGACGGTGATCCTCTGGGTGCAGAACAGCCACGCCGTGCCGATCCCCGCCGGGGCGATCAGCCTCGACCGGATGGGCGCCGAGGCGCCGGTGGCGCTGGCGGAGCCGATCGCCCCGTTCGCGACCCGCGCCATCGACGTCGCCGAACTGCTGCCCGGGCTGCGCTGGCCGGCGCAGATCGAGCTGCGCGCAGGCCGCCACGTGGTGCGCCCGCGCTACGAGGTGGTGCGCGCCGGGCGCACCCGCATCGCCCACATGAATGTCGAGCGCGCCGACCTCCGCCCCGATCCGGCGATCCGCAGCCTCTCGCCGCTGCTCGGCCGCGGTTTTCTGCTCCCCTTCCCGATCCTGCCGCGGGAGCGGTTCCGCTCGGTCGCGCTGCCGACGCCGATGGCCCACACCCAGGCTGACCTGCCGCTCCGGCTCGACGTCTTCGCGCCGGACGGACGCAAGGTGGCCGAGCACCGGCCCGGCACGCTCCCGCGCGACCATGCCTGCGCCATCGATCTCGACGAGGTGCTGCCGGAGGGCGCGCTGCCGGAAGGCGGGCATGGCGAGCTGGTCTACGACTTCGCCGGGGGCGGCGAGGCGGATGGATGGCTGCACGGCCTGTTCCGCTACGAGGCGCGGGACGGCTCGCACGCCGCCGAAACCAGCTTCGGCGCGCATGTGTTCAACACGCTGATGACCTGGAAGGGCGAGCCGCAATCCTATTCCGGCCCGCCGCCCGGCCTGTCGACCCGGCTGTTCCTCGATCTCGGCAGCGCGACGCGGCCGAGCTTCTGCGTGCTGACCTACCCCGCCTCCGCCGCCTGGCATCCGCACTCGGCCACCGTGCTGATGCTGCACGACGCCGAGGGCCGCGTGCTGGCCGAGCAGAAACTGGCCATCGCCTGCTCGGGTTCGGCCATCGTCGAGCCCTGGCGGATCTTCGGCGCCGAGGTGCTGGCGCGCGCCGCCGGCGGCTACGTCATCATCCGCGACGCGACCTGCCGGCTGTTCGGCTATCACGGCAAGCACGACGGCGCCGGCCTCGGCCATGGCGCGTTTTCGTTCGATCACATGTTCGGGTTCTGAATTCAGCGCAATCCCGCGCCGCCGCCCTCGCAACGATCGCGGTTTTGGCGTAAGGGGTTGATCATGCAGGCAAGACGGACCTTCCGGCGCATCGCGGTCATCGTTGTCGCGATCGTCATTCTGGCACCGCTCGCGGTCATCGGCCTATTCCTCGCGAGCTTCGATCCCAACAGCTACAAGCCGCAGGTGATCGCCGCGGCGGAACGGGCGCTGCACCGGCCCGTCAGCATCGACGGGCGGCTGCGCATGAGCCTCTCGCTGGTGCCGACGATCTCGGCCACCGGCATCACCATCGCCAATCCGCCCGGCTACCAGAACACCAATCTCGCCACCCTGCGGCGGATCGAGGCGAAGGTCGCGCTGCTGCCGCTGCTGCGCCACCAGCTCAACATCCTCGATCTCGTGCTGGTCGATCCGGTGATCAACCTCGAATACGGGCCGACCGGCACGCCCGACTGGCTGATCGGCCAGGGCGCCCCGGCACCCGCCGGCACCGGCGCCGGCACCGGGTCCGCATCCGGCCCGGCGGCCGGCGTCGCCCTGCAATCGGTCTCGATCGAGAACGGCACGATCACCTACCACCCGCCGATGGCGCTGGTCCCGCTCAACGCCGGCCAGCCCGCCGCGCTGGCGACGCCGCAGCCCACCGTCCTGCACATCGCCCGCTTCACCGGCCGCGCCGCCTCGCTCGACGCGCCGCTGCAGCTGGCGATCGACGCGCAGTACAACGGCACCCCCTTCACCGTGGCCGGCACCACCGGGCCGGTCTCGCGGCTGACCGGCAGCGTCGCCGGCGGCGCGCCCTGGCCGGTGGACCTGACCGTGAGCGGCCAGGGGGCGAACCTGCGCGTGACCGGGCAGATCGCCCATCCGCGCGAGGCCAGCGGCTACGCGCTGCACCTGCACGCCACGGCACCCGACCTCGCCCCGCTCGCCGCCTACCTGCCCGCCGCCGACCGCGGCGACCTGCCGCCGCTGCAACAGGTCGACCTGCGGGCGGATCTCGGCCCGCCCGCCGGCGGGACCCTGCCCTCGGTCACCAATGTCAGCCTCACCGCCGGCAAGTCGGACCTGACCGCCTGGCGCAAGGGCCTGTCGCTCCGCTCGATGAACATCACCCTGCCCGCGCTCGACCAGGCGGTGGACGTCGCGCTGGCCGGCCAGTACCAGGGCCGGCAGGTCGGGCTCGAAGGCAAGGCCGGCCCGGTCGGCCCCGTGATCGAGGCGGCCCTCGGCGCACCCGCCCCGGCCCACGCCGTGCCCACCGAGCGCTTCACCATGAACGTCGCCGGCCGGGTCGGCAACGCGCTGTTCAACGCCGCGGGCGGCATGGCGACCCCCTCGAAGCTCGCCGGCGTCGCGATGAAGCTGAGCGCGACGATCCCCGACCTCGCGAAACTCTCCGACCTCGTCGGCACGCCGCTGCCGGCCTGGACCGATATCGGCGTCTCCGGCCTGCTCACCGATCCGGGCGGCCAGGGGCTTGCAAACACGGTCGCGCTGAACAGCCTCGCGATCAGCTCCGCCCAGGCGCAGCTCGGTGGCGCCTTCAGCCTGCGGCTCGGCCCGAAGCCCGACCTGCAGGCGGTGATCCACGCCTCGCGGATCGACCTGACGGCGCTGCTCAAGGCGATGCCGAAGCCGGCGGCGGCCACGCCCGGCACGGCCGGCGCCGGCGGTGCCGCGCCGCCGCAGGCCAGCCCGCAGCCGAAACCGGCGGCGGCGGTCGCGCCGTCGAACCCGCATCTGATCCCCGATACGCCGCTGCCCTTCAACCTGCTCCGCGCGGCGGACGGCAATGTCGAGCTGACGGTGGACAAGCTCACCTATGCCGGCGCCGATTACCGCGCGCTGACGGCGCACGCGCTGCTGCGCAACGGCGTGCTCACGGTCCGCCCGATCAGCGGCGAGCTGCCCGGCGGCCCGGTCTCCGGCACGCTGATGGTCGACGCCGCGGCAAATCCGCCGAGCGTGCGCCTCATCGAACAGGCGCCGGCCTTCCGCCTCGGCCCGCTGCTCCGCCTGCTCGGCCAGCCCGGCTCGGCCTCGGCGACGGTGCAGCTCTACGCCGATCTCGGCGGCGCCGGCTCCACCGCGCATGACATCGCCTCGACCCTGAACGGCTCGCTCGGCGTCTCGACGGTGAACGGCGAGATCGACGGCGCGCTGCTCGACCGGCTGCTGACCGCCGCCGGCCTGCCCGCCGGCGTCGCCGGCGCCCAGGGCCCGGTGCAGCTGCGCTGCTTCGCCACGCGGATCGACGCCCATGCCGGCCTCGCCAGCATCCGCGCGCTGACGCTCGATTCCAGCCGGCTGTTCATGACCGGCGGCGGCACCGTCAACCTCGCGACCGAGGGGCTCAACGTCGTGCTCCGGCCGCAGACCGATCTCGGCGGCGGCGCCACGCCGATCCCCTTCGCGGTCACCGGCACGCTGGCGCATCCGGCCACCGGCATCGCCCCGCCCGGCGACTATGCCCAGGCGATCGCCGCCGCCGGCCAGAAGATGGGCGGCGGGCAGACCCTGTTCGGCCAGATCACCCGCCAGCTCGGCCTGGCGCCGCGCTCCGCCGCGCCGCAGAGCTGCGCCTCGGCCCTGGCTCTCGCGCGGATGGGCCATCCCGGCCCGGCGCCGACCACCGCCGGCCTCGCCACGGGCGGCGGCAACGGCGGCGGCACCGGCAGCGGCAGCGGCCAGGCCCCCGGCGCGGTGAGCGGGCCGCAGAACCTGCTCCAGTCGCTGTTCCACTGACGGCGCGGCGATGAAGCGCATCTGGAGCGCCGTCGCCGTGCAGGCGCTGGAGACGGGCTTCGGCATCACGCTCGATGGCAGGCCGGTGCGCCTGCCCGGCGGCGCCCCGCTCGCCGTGCCGGCCGAGGCCCTCGCCCGCGCCATCGCCGCCGAGTGGGACGCGCCGGACAAGGATCAGGACATCCGCCCCGACGACCTGCCGCTCACCCGCCTCGCCGGCACCGCCGTCGAGCGCATCGCGCCCGACACGGCGCCGGTGCGCGCCGGCCTGCTCGCCTATGGACGCAGCGACCTGCTCTGCTACCGCGCCACCGGGCCGGACGGGCTGGTGGCCGAACAGGCGCGGCTCTGGCAGCCCTGGCTCGACTGGGCCGGCGCCACGCTCGGCGCGCGCCTCGCCGTCACCGCCGGCATCACCGCGATCGACCAGCCGCCGGAGGCGATCGCCGGCCTCGACGCGGCGCTCGCCACCCACGATGCCTGGAGCCTCGCCGGGCTCGGCGTCACCGTCCCCGCCCTCGGCAGCCTCGTGCTCGGCCTCGCCGTCGCGGCGGGCGCGATCGCGCCGGCGGCGGCGCATGACTGCGCGACGCTCGACGAACGCTGGCAGGAACGGCTCTGGGGCGAGGACGCCGAGGCCGCCGCCCGCCGCGCGCGGATCGGCGGGGAGATTGCCAGCGCCGCCCGGTTCGTTAATCTCGCCCGGTCATGATCGCGAAGCATCTGATCCTGTCGGGCCGCGTCCAGGGTGTCGGGTTCCGCGACTGGATGGTGACGCGCGCCCGCCGCCTCGCCCTGGCCGGCTGGGTCCGCAACCGGGCGGACGGCACGCTCGAGGCGCTGGTCGCCGGGGATGCGCCCGCGGTCGAGGAATTGCTGCGCGCCTGCCGCCGCGGCCCGCCGCTCGCCGATGTCACCGACATCGTCGAGACCTTCGCCGAGCCGCCCGCCGAACCCGGCTTCGTCAAGCGCGCGACCGGCTAGGCGGCGCGATGACCGGCCCGGCCCCGCCATCTCGCCAGCGCGCGGCCGAGCCGGGCGGAACCCTGCCGCGCGCCGGCGTGCTCGCCCTCGCCGCCGGGGCGATCGGCGGGCTCGTGCTCTGCGCCCTGCTCGCCGCGCCCTTCGCCGGCGCGCTGACCTGGGCGCTGACCCTCGCCATCCTGTTCACCCCGCTGCAGCGCCGGCTCGAACGGCTGGTGCGCCATCCGGGTGCCGCCGCGATCATCACGGTGGGCATCGCCGCCATCGTCGTCGCCGCCCCCGCGGTGCTGGTGATCGAGCGGCTGGTGCGCGAGGCGGCGGCGAGTGCCGCCTATGTGCAGCAGCACCTCGCCGCCGGCACGCTCGCGGTGCCGCCGCAGGTGGACTGGCTCGCCAGGCAGATCGACCTGCAGGCGATGATCACCCGGGCCAGCGGCCTGCTCAGCACGGTCGGCGCCTCGTTCCTGCGCGGCTCGCTGGCGCAGGCGGTCGAGATCGTGCTGACCTTCTACATCCTGTTCTTCTTCCTGCGCGACCGCGCGCGGGCCGATGCCGCGCTGCGCGCCGTGCTGCCGCTGACCGGGCCGGAGACCGACCGGCTGTTCAGCCGCACCGCCGATACGGTCTATGCCGTGATCTACGGCACGGTGATGGTCTCGACCCTGCAGGGCCTGCTCGGCGGGCTGATGTTCTGGGGCCTCGGCCTCGCCGCGCCGTTGCTCTGGGGCGTGGTGATGGGGATGCTCTCGCTGGTGCCGGTGCTCGGCGCCTTCATCGTCTGGATTCCCGAGGCGGTGCTGCTGGCGCTGAACGGCCACGAGGAGAAGGCGATCATCCTCTCGCTCTGGGGGGCGCTGGTGGTCGGCACGATCGACAACGTGGTCCGCCCCGTGCTGGTCGGCAACCGGCTGCAGCTGCACACGGTGCCGTCCTTCATCGCGATCATCGGCGGGCTGATCCTGTTCGGCCCGCCGGGTTTCGTGCTCGGCCCGCTGATCGTCAGCGCGACGCTCGTGCTGTTCGAGGCGCTGCGGGCGCGCGCGGAAGGCGGCGCCGGCCCGTCCTGACCGGCGCCGCCGCGCTCAGCGCCCGCGGCCGCCGCCGCTCATTCCGCCGCCCATGCCGCCGCCGCCGACGCCGCCCATCCCCGAGCGGTTCTGCATCTGGTCCTGATACTGGTTCTGGTTCTGATTCTCGTACTGGTTCTGGACGCGGTTCTGCTCGCCGTTGCCATTGCCGTTGCCGTTGCGCATCTGCGCGCGCTCGTTCTCGCGGTCGCGCTCGCGAAGGCGGTCGCGCTCGCGCTCGCGCAGCCGCTCGGTCTCGGCGTCGGCCCGCTGGTGCAGCCGGTCCTGCTGGCGCTCGCGCAGGCGCTGCTGGTCGAGCAGGCGCTGCTGGTCCTGCGTGCGAAGCTGATCCTGGGCGCGGGTCTGGTCCTGGGTGCGGGTCTGGTCCTGGGCGAAGGCGCGGCCGGCGCCCAGCGCGGCGAGGCCGGCGGCGGCGAATGCCAGCACGGCGCGGCGGTGACGAAGGGTGGACATGGCGGATGATCTCCTCTGCCTGTGCGATGCACCGGCGCGCCCCGTGGCGCGCCAACGGGCTCAGGCTAGGAGCGGGCGTGGTTGCCCCCCTTGATCCAGCGCAAGCATCGCCCTGCCCGTTCGGACGATGCCCGTCCGGCCGGATCAGCCCCGGGTCTTGAGATAGCGGCTGAAGGCGTTCAGCGCGATGTCCGACACGTGGTGCTCGATGCCCTCGGCATCGGCCTCGGCGGTCTCGGGCGGCACGCCGACCGCCTTGAGCAGGGCGACCACCAGCCGGTGCCGGGTGCGCACGCGCTCGGCCAGCGCCTGGCCCGCCTCGGTGAGGAAGACGCCGCGATAGGGTTTCGCCGTGGCCAGCCCCTCGCGCTTGAGCCGGGCGATGGTCTTCACCGCCGTCGGGTGCGAGACGCCGAGGCGGCGGGCGATGTCGATCGGCCGCGCCTCGCCATTGATCGCGATAAGGTCGGCGATCAGCTCGACATAGTCTTCCAGCACGGCGCTCGCCTGCGCCGTGCGCGCCTTGCCGAACCGGCGCGCCTGGGTGGGCTCGGCGGGCAGGTCGTCGGGCGGGGGGTTCACGGCAGCTGGCATCTCGGTCTCCGCATCGGCCCTGCATAGCCGGCCCGGCGGGGAAACGCCAACCGCGCGCGGTCAGTGCAGTTTCGGCAGCCAGAGGGCGACGATGCCGAGTGCGGGCAGCACCGCGCAGATCTGGTAGACGGTGGTGATGCTGGTCCAGTCCGCCACCACGCCGAGGCCGGCGGCGCCGAGCCCGGCGATGCCGAAGGCGAGGCCGAAGAACAGGCCGGAGACGGCGCCGACCCGGCCCGGCACCAGCTCGTTCGCGTAGACCACGATCGAGGCGAAGGCGGAGGACAGGATCAGCCCGATGATGACCGAGAGCACCACCGTCATCGTCTCGCCGACATAGGGCAGCGCGAGGGTGAAGGGCAGCACGCCGAGGATGGAGCCGATGATCACGGTGCGGCGGCCCACCCTGTCGCCGATCGGCCCGCCGATCATGATTCCCGCCGCCGCCGAGGCGAGGAAGATGAACAGGTCGATCTGCGCCGCCTGCACCTTCAGGCCGAAGCGGTGCATCAGGTAGAAGATGTAATAGGAGTTGATGCTCGAGAGGTAGACGAATTTCGACATCATCAGCACGCCGAGCAGGGCGAGCGGGACCAGCACCTTGCGCGTGTCGAGGTCGGCGGCGGTGAGCGTCGTCCGCTGCCGGGGGCGGGCGTGGCCGCTGGCGCGGAACCAGTGGCCGAGCGCGGTGAGGAGCGCCATGCCGCAGAGGGCGGCGATGGCGAACCAGGCCATGCTCGCCCGCCCGCGCGGCAGGATGAAGAAGGCGGCGAGCAGCGGGCCGAGGGACTGGCCGAAATTGCCGCCGACCTGGAAGATCGCCTGGGCGAGGCCGTGCCGGCCGCCGGAGGCGACGCGGGCGATGCGCGCCGATTCGGGATGGAAGATCGACGAGCCCATGCCGAGCAGGCAGGCGCCGGCCAGCAGGATGTCGTAGCTCGGCGCCCAGGCGATGGTGACGATGCCGGACATCGACAGCGCCATGCCGACCGGCAGCGAGTAGGGCATCGGCCGCGCATCGGTATAGAGGCCGACGTGCGGTTGCAGCAGCGAGCCGGTGGCCTGGTAGACCAGGGTGATCAGGCCGATCTGCGCGAAGTTCAGGTGAAAGCCGCCCTTGAGCAGCGGGTAGACCGCCGGCAGCAGGACCTGCAGCATGTCGTTCAGCAGGTGGCAGATGCTGACGCCGACGAGCACGGCCATGGCGGTGCGGCCGGTGGCCTGGGGGCGGGTCTGGACGGTGGCGCTCACGTGTGGGTCTCCCGGACGGGGAGCGGTTATGCCATGAAAATGCGCGCGAGGCCTCTCGCCCGGCGCAATCATGCCATGCTAGCGGAGGGACATGGTCAAGTTCCGTTTCGCACCCTCCCCCACCGGTCATCTGCACGCGGGCAATGCGAGGCTCGCGGTGGTCAACGCCCTCGCCGCGCGGGCGATGGGCGGGACGCTGCTGCTGCGCATCGACGATACCGACCGCGAGCGGTCGAAGCCGGAATACGAGGCGGGGATCGAGCAGGACCTGCGCTGGCTCGGCATCGGCTGGGACGAGATGGCGCGGCAGTCCGACCGGATGGACCGCTACGCGGCGGCGGCGGAGCGGCTGAAGGCGGCGGGGCTGCTCTATCCGTGTTTCGAGTCGGAGGAGGAGCTCGCGGCGAAGCGGGCGCTGCGGGCGAAGCGGCATCTGCCGCCGGTGTATGACCGGGCGATGCTGAGCCTGACGGCCGAGCAGCGCGCGGCGGCGGAGGCGGGCGGCAAGCGGCCCTATTTCCGGTTCAAGCTGTCGGACGGGGCGGTGGCGTGGAACGACCTGGTGCTGGGCCGGCGGGAGGTGGTGCTCGGCACCGTGTCCGACCCGGTGCTGATCCGCGCCGACGGTACGCCGCTCTATACGTTCACCTCGGTGGTGGACGATCTGGAGCTGGGGGTGACGCATGTGATCCGCGGCGAGGATCATGTGACCAACACGGCGGTGCAGATCGACCTGATGCGCGCGCTGGAGCCGCGGCGGGCGGTGCCGGCGTTCGGGCATCTACCGCTGATTTCGGACGTGACGGGCGAAAAACTGTCGAAGCGGGCGGGGAGCGTTTCGGTGCGGCAGTTCCGGCGCGACGGGATCGAGGCGATGGCGCTGGTCTCTTACCTGGCGAGGCTGGGCAGCCGGCGCGACCCGGAGCCGCTGACGCTGGAGGAGCTGGCGGGGACGTTCGACCTTGGCGATTTCTCGCGCGGGGCGCCGCGCTTCGATCCGAAGCAGTTGCTGGCGCTGAACCGGCGGGTGCTGCATGGGCTGCCTTTCGAGGCGGTGGCCGAGCGCCTGCCCGAGGGGTGCGGAGCAGAATTCTGGATGGCGGTGCGGGGGAACCTGGACCTGCTGTCGGAGGCGCGGCTGTGGCGGGAGGTGGTGAGCGGCGAGATCGAGACGCCGTCGCTGCCGGAGGCGGCTTCGCTGCTGCGCGCCGCGTTGGAGGCGTTGCCGCCGGAGCCGTGGGACGAGACGACCTGGAAGGGATGGACCGGGGCGGTGGCGGCGGCGAGCGGGGCGCGGGGCAAGGCGCTGTATCTGCCGTTGCGGCTGGCGCTGACCGGGGAGAGCCACGGGCCGGAACTGGCGGCGCTGCTGCCGCTGATCGGCCGGGCGCGGGCGGCGGCGCGACTGGAACGCGCCGCGGGGTAATCGGCGCGCGCGGATGCGTCCGGCGGCGGGGCCGTCGGGCGGGCGGAAAACGGATGGCTTGCCCGGTCAGGCGGGCGCGGGCGGGGCGCGCGGGCGGCGGAGCGGATACGTGCCGGGCCGGGCGGTGCGGCCGGGTCGGCGGGTCGGCGGCGACCGGGGCGCCGGGTGCGCGGGGGCGGCGGGCGCGAGATTGCGGTGCGGGGAGCAAAATCCCGAGGGTGCGGCAGAGCGGGCGGAGGATGCGGCCGAGCCGGGGTTCGGCGGCGATGAGGGCGCGGGTTTCGGGTTCGGCGAGGAAGGCGCGGAGTTGCGAGGCGGCGGCGGTGGCTTCGGGCACCGGGGCGAGCAGCCAGCCCCGGCGGCGCGGCAGGTCCGGCGCGCTGCGGGCGCGGGCCGGGCGCGGGGTGTGCGGGCGCGGGCGCGGCGGCGGGGCGCCGGCGGCGAGGCGGGCGAAGCGGGCGACGGCGCGTTGCAGGCGGGACCAGAGCAGGACGGTCAGGGCGTGCGGGTCGGCGAAGGCCGAGCCGCGACGCGACGTTTCGCGCACGAACGCCCCGTTAGCGCCGCGCCTCGCGACTGCGGCGCAGAGGCCTTGGATGATCGCGGCGAAGCGGGCGGCCAGGTTCATGCGGCGCAGAAGACCATGGAGGGGCGGGGGTGGGCAATCGTTTTTTCTCCGCATCGGTTGTGTGACGCGGGACACTTGTCGGCACTGCGGGTCAAGGTAAAAATCATATGTGCGATGAACCCGTTTCGCTGTCGCTACCATCGGCCGCTCGGCGCGAACGAGTGCTCCGGCCGTCACCACCCGGCTTTTGGTTTCGCGAATAGCCTAGATAAAGGCGTCAGATTTTCAATATTCGTTCAATTTCTGCCGGCTTGACCGGAAGGGAGTTTCAGATCGTGGGCATTTTTGATTCGAAGACGAAGATGACCAAAGTCACCGAGCGGGGAGGGCTCGACATCTACGAACTCGGCGATCAGCTATATTATTTCAAGCCCAAGATCGGGACGAATACGTGCATCATCACCGCCCATGGCGGACATACGGTGCTGACGAAGACCAACATTTTCACCGTACCCAGCAATACGGTGCTGCGGTTTTACTCCGAAGATACATATTCGGTTGTCGACCCCGGATTCAGCAGCTTCTACCACAGCGTCGGCGCCGTGAAAGAACTCGTTAGCGAGGGCGAATCATGTTTCGACTACATCCTGACCAAATATCAGGGCAAGGGCAACAACGAGATGGGGGAGACATATGACTCCATCGCCCAAACCATCAATCAAAATTTTAAAGACTATAATTTTTTGGACGATCGAATCTTGCCTATCCGGTTGACTCCCATACCTACTAGATCTAGTGTTGGGCATGGATGTCCTGGCCCGTGAAGACCTGCCGTTCCCGCAGTCTCTGCCGGAATTCCAGCGTATTTTCCCGAACGACGCGGCCTGTGCCGCCTATCTCGAAAGCGCCCGCTGGAATGGAGGGTTCGCCTGCCCAAGGTGCGGCGTCGTTGGCGAGCCGTTCCGTTTCGAGGCGCGCCCGGGCGTTCTGCGCTGCCGGGCCTGTCGCAAAGACGTAAGCCTGATGGCTGGGACCGTTATGGAACGCAGTCACACGCCGCTGTCGACTTGGTTCTGGGCGGCTTACTTGATCGCCAGCCAGACGCCCGGAATGTCGGCCGTCCAATTTCAGCGGCAACTCGGCCTGTCGCGCTACGAGACCGCCTTCGGCATCCTTCATAAGCTGCGCGCCGGGATGGTGCGCCCCGAGCGCGACAAGATTGGCGACACGCCGCAAGAACACGTCGAAGTGGATGAAACGTGGGTTGGAGGACGAACCCGAGGCGATGGACGGGGTGTCCATCACAAGGTTCTCGTCGCCTGTGCCGTGGAGGTGCGCCACCGGAAACCGGGAACCAAGCTCGACAATCGGAAAGACGGTCGCTACGCGGGACGCGTTCGTCTCGCTGTTGTCCCCGACCGTAGCGCCAATTCGCTCTGCGGATTCGTCGAAAACGCCGTTGCTCCCGGATCGCTGATCGTTACCGACGACTGGAGCGGCTATGCCGGTCTCGGAAGGCGCGGGTTCGACCACCATGCAATCGCCGAATGCGGCGACCCGGAGGTGGCAGAAGAATTCCTGCCGATCGTCCACTTGGTCTTTACCAACCTGAAGACCTGGATCAACGGCATCCATCACGGGGTCAGCGCCAAACATCTACAAGCCTACCTCAATGAATTCACGTTTCGGTTCAACCGGCGCCTCTATCCCTTCAACGCGTTCCGCTCGCTGCTCGGAATCGCGGGTAGGGCAGCCGCACCAACCTTTGACGAGCTTTATTCCGGGGAATGGACACACCCTACATTTAGTGGGTGTGGGTAACAACCGGATAGGCAAGGATCGAATGAAGGTGGCGGACAAATCTTCTTCCGCATATGCCAAAATGCATAAGAGCAAATACAGCCACAAGTTTTCGTCCGTCCTGACCGTCAGAAACCGCATGTTCAAGTCGGACATGACACTGTCGACCGCGCTCGCCGAGGTGAAGAAGATCGATCCCGAAATCCTCGTGTTCGACTGCCTTTTCTGTCGTTCGACAATGTTCGGCGGCAAACAGCACGTGAACCTGGTTAGCAACACGGCCAAGTCACAAAATCTATGACGGCTCCGCCCTCGGCGCCCCGGCGCTCTGCGCCTGCACGAGGTTGACCAGATCGAAAATTTCCCGGCGGATCTCCGTCGCCGCGTAGGCGGCGGGGATCGAGGTGGCGAGGGGGCTGGCGCGGTAGGCTTCGAGGGCGGCGCGGGTTTCGAAGATGTAGATGCCGCAGATGTCGCCGCTGAGCGGGTCGAGGCCGAAGGATTTCTGGACGAGGCCGGGCACGGCGGCGAAGTCCGCGGCGCGGGCGTTCATGCGGCGGACGAGTTCGTCGGCCGGCAGGGGCGAGGAAATCCGGACGGAGAGGATGGCGCGCATGGGGCTCCTGTGCGGTTCGCGGGGCCTCAGGTGAGGCCGGGGAGCAGGATCTTCAGGCCGGCGGTGACCATGCCGACGGCGATGGCGGCGAGGATCATGCCCATCAGGCGGGTCATGACCACGCGCATCCGGGCGGAGAGCAGCCGGCCGATCGAGGCGGCGAAGTAGAGGACGACGATCAGCACCGCGAGCAGCAGCGCGGTGATCAGCCCGAGGGCGACGTATTCCGGCACACCGCGGGCCTGCCCGGCATAGATGATCAGGGTGGCGATGGTGCCGGGGCCGACCACGAGGGGGAAGGTCATCGGGTAGAAGGCGATGCCGCCCTCGGCGTCGTCCGCCGCATCGGCGGCGGAGTCGGCGGATTTCTCGTGGTCGCCGCGCTCGTGCGCGGTGATCGGGTGGCCGTTCAGCATCGAGAAGGCGATGCCGAGCAGGACCAGGCCGCCGGCGACGCGGAAGGCGTCGATCGAAATGCCGAAGAAGCCGATGATCGCGTTGCCGGCGACGGCGATGACGATGCACATCACCGTGCTGTAGGTGCCGACCTGCAGGGCGATCGACCGCTGTTCGGCGACGGTGCGGTCCGCCGTCATCGACAGGAAGATCGGCAGGGTGACGAAGGGGTTCATGATGGCGAAGAACGCCCCCAGGAACCGCGCGGCGAAGGCCAGATCCATGTTTTTGCTCCGTTCTCCGTGGCGCGCCGGCCCCTGATGCCGGGCGCGGAGCGTCACGTAGGGGCGGCGGGAGCTTATGTCAGCGGCGGATGACGGGATGGTGAGCGGGGCGGCGTCATTCGGGGAGCTCGACGGGGGCGAGGGCGGCGAAGGATTCGGCGGGGCCGGGATTCGCCGCCGGTGCGGCGCCGCCGAGATGACGGACGATGCCGCCGACGGCGTTGAGCGCGGTCTGCACCGCCCCCTCGGCCCAGGCCGGGGTGAAGGAGATTTCGTCGCCGGCGAGGAAGAGGCCGCGCTGCTCGGGCGGCAGGTCGTCCTGCATGAAGTGGCAGTACATGCGGCGGTTGTAGCGGTAATGGCCGGGGAGCGCGCCCTTGAAGGCGCCGAGGAAGCCGGGGTCGGCCTCCCATGAGATGGTGACGGGATCGCCGATGATGCGGGCGGGCAGGTCGACATCCGGGTAGATGGCGGAGAGGGCGCGGAGCATGAGGGCGACGCGGCGCTCCGGCGGCAGGGGAAGGACCTTCAGCGCATCGCTCATCCAGGAATAGGAGAGGCAGATGACGGCCGGGCGGTCCGGCCCGTTGTCGAACAGGTAGGTGCCGCGGGTCAGACGGTCCGACAGGGTGCAGGACATGCGATAGCGGTTGGTGACGGGGTCGCGGTCGCGCCAGAAGGGGCGGTCGACCATCACGAAGGTTTTCGAGGACTGCATGTAGCGGGTGCGGTCGAGCGCCATCCACAGTTTCTGGGAGAACAGGCGCTCGTCGGTCTCGATCGCGGTGGTGAGCAGCCAGGTCTGGCAGGTGGAGAGGACGGCGGCGTAGCGGCGCTCGTGGCCCCAGCGGTCGGTGACGGCGATGGCGCCGTCGGGCGCGCGGGCGAGGCGGGCGACGCCGGGGCGCGGCGCGCCGTTGTGCAGCGCCGACAGCGTGGTGCCGGCGGGCCAGTGGACGAGGCGCGACGGCGCGTGGGCCCAGAGGCGGCGGGGCAGCTGCTCGACACCGCCGATGACGAGGCGCTGGTCGTCCTCGAGCTCGGTGAGGACGACGCGGAGGATTTCGAGCATGGAATTCGGGAAGTCGGAATCCCAGCCGCCGGTGCCGAAGCCGACCTGGCCGAAGACCTCGCGGTGGTGGAAGGACAGGCGGGCGAAGGCGGGGCTGGAGGCGACGAAATCGTAGAA
Organism: Acidiphilium multivorum AIU301; assembly: GCF_000202835.1. Classification (NCBI taxonomy): domain Bacteria; kingdom Pseudomonadati; phylum Pseudomonadota; class Alphaproteobacteria; order Acetobacterales; family Acidocellaceae; genus Acidiphilium; species Acidiphilium multivorum. Next base: position 3,274,524 of record NC_015186.1, on the reverse strand, counting down.
GGTGCGTTCGTCCCAGGCGGCGACGATGGGGTTCCACAGCGATTTCAGGGCGGCGACGTCGCGCGCGCGGAGGGCCGCCTGCAGGGCGGCGAAGCCGGATTGCTGCTCCAAAGCCTCGGCCCAGGCGGATTGCACCTCGGCGAAGAAGGGCGGCAGCGGGCCGGTGCCCTCGATATAGGTCGTGGTGCCCTCGAGGTCGATCACGGTGCTCGGCGAGGCCGGCGAGAGCGGGTTCGGGAAGGGCGCGGTGTCGAGCCCGACGAGGTCGAGATAGTGGTAGAAGCCGCGCGACGAGGTGGGGAAGCGCATGCCGCCGAGTTCGGCGATGACATCCTCGGCGCCGGCGAAACGCTCGGAGCGGAGGCGGCCGCCGAGACGGCCCTGCTCGTAGAGGACGGGGCGGAGGCCGAGCTTCATCAGCTCGTAGGCGGCGACGATGCCGGCGATGCCGGCGCCGATGATCGCGACCTCGGCGCCGTGCGCGGCTTCGGGCAGCGCGCCGAGGCCGGCGGGGTGGGACAGCCAGTCGTCATAGGCGAAAGGGAAATCGGGGCCGAAACAGGTAACGGCGGGTGCGGTCGTGCGCGGCTGGCTCATGGACTCCTCTTCCCTCGCGGTGATCGGGCCGGTTGTCGCGCAGAACGGGCGCGGGGTGAAGCGGGGGGCGATTTTTGCCGCAGCGCACAAAAAGCCTTGCCCTCGCGGCGAGGTGACCATAGGGTCCGGGGGTCAAAAAAAGTTACAAAGGGGGTACAGGGCGGTGCAGACATTCAGGCGGCTGCTGGTGGCGAACCGGTCGGAGATCGCGATCCGGGTGTTCCGGGCGGCGACCGAGCTCGGGATTACCACGATCGGCATCTATGCCGAGCAGGACAAGCTCTCGCTGCACCGCTTCAAGGCGGACGAGGCCTATCTGATCGGCGAGGGGATGGGGCCGATCGAGGCGTATCTGTCGATCGAGGAGGTGCTGCGCGTCGCCGAGGAGGCGAAGGCGGACGCGATCCATCCGGGCTACGGGTTCCTGTCGGAAAATCCGGAGTTCGCCGAGGCCTGCGCGGCGCGGGGGATCGCGTTCATCGGGCCGGCGCCGCGGACGATGCGCACGCTGGGCAACAAGGTGGCGGCCAGGCAGCTCGCGGAGAGCGTCGGCGTGCCGGTGATGCCGGCCTCGGCGCCGCTGCCGCGGGATGCGGCGGAGATCGGGCGGATCGCCGCGGAGATCGGCTATCCGGTGATGCTCAAGGCCTCCTGGGGCGGCGGCGGGCGCGGGATGCGGCCGATCGAGGGCGCGGAGGGGCTGGCCGAGCAGGTGGAGACGGCGCGGCGCGAGGCGCTGGCGGCGTTCGGCAATGACGAGGTGTATTTCGAGAAGCTGGTGCGGCGGGCGCGGCATGTCGAGGTGCAGATCCTCGGCGATTCGCACGGCAATCTCGTGCACCTGTTCGAGCGGGACTGCACGATCCAGCGGCGGCACCAGAAGGTGATCGAGCGGGCGCCGGCGCCGTATCTCGACGCCGCGACGCGCGAGGGGCTGTGCGCGGCGGCGCTGGCGATCGGCCGGGCGACCGATTACCGCAACGCCGGGACGGTGGAGTTCCTGCTCGACCGCGAGACCGGGCGGTTCTATTTCATCGAGGTCAATCCGCGCATCCAGGTGGAGCACACGGTGACCGAGGTGGTGACCGGGCTCGATATCGTGAAGGCGCAGATCCGCATCGCCGAGGGCGGGCGGATCGGGCGGCCGGACGAGACCGGGATTCCGGCGCAGGAGGCCATCGTGCTCGACGGGCACGCGCTGCAATGCCGGATCACCACGGAAAACCCGGAGAACAATTTCATTCCGGATTACGGACGGATTTCCGCCTATCGCGGGGCGTTCGGATTCGGCATCCGCCTCGATGGCGGGACGGCCTATTCGGGCGCGGTGGTGACACGCTTCTACGACGCGCTGCTGGAGAAGGTGACGGCCTGGGCGCCGACGCCGGAGGAGGCGATCGCGCGGATGGTGCGGGCGATCCGCGAGTATCGCATCCGCGGGGTGAGCACCAACCTGCCCTTCCTGGAGGCGCTGCTGACGCATCCCGCGTTCCGCGCCGGGGATTACACCACGCGGTTCATCGACACCACGCCGGAGCTGTTCGCCCTGCCCCGCCGGCGCGACCGGGCGACGCGGCTGCTGCGCTACATCGCCGACGTGACGGTGAACGGGCACCCGGAGACGCGGGGGCGGCGGCGGCCGGCGGCGAGCGCGCGGCGGCCGGAGGTGCCGCGGCTGGCGGCGGCGCCAATCGAGGGGACGAAGCAGGTGCTGGAGCGGCTCGGCCCCGAGGGGTTCGCGCAATGGATGCGCGAGCAGACCCGGGTGCTGGTGACCGACACGACGATGCGCGACGCCCACCAGTCGCTGCTGGCGACGCGGATGCGCAGTTACGACATCGTCGCCGCCTCGCCCGCCTATGCCGCCGGGCTGCCGGGGCTGTTCTCGCTGGAATGCTGGGGCGGGGCGACGTTCGACGTCGCCATGCGGTTCCTGACCGAGAGCCCGTGGGAGCGGCTGCGCGAGATCCGCGAAGCGGTGCCGAACATCCTGTTGCAGATGCTGCTGCGCGGGGCGAACGGGGTGGGCTACACCAACTATCCCGACAACGTGGTGCGGCATTTCGTGCGGCGCGCGGCGGCGGGCGGGATCGACCTGTTCCGGATCTTCGACTGCCTGAACTGGGTGGAGAACATGCGCGTCGCCATCGATGCGGTGCGCGAGAGCGGGCGGCTCGCCGAGGGGGCGATCTGCTATACCGGCGACATTCTCGACCCGGAGCGGGCGAAATATTCGCTGAACTACTATGTGGGGCTGGCGAAGGAGCTGGAGGCGGCGGGCTGCCACATCCTCGCGATCAAGGACATGGCGGGGGTGCTGAAACCCTCGGCGGCGGGCGTGCTGGTGCGGGCGCTGAAGGAGGCGGTGGGGCTGCCGATCCATCTGCATACGCATGACACGTCGGGGATTTCGGCGGCGACGGTGCTGGCCGCGGTGGAGGCCGGGGTGGACGCGGTGGACGCGGCGATGGACCCGATGTCCGGCCTGACCTCGCAGCCCTGCCTCGGCTCGCTGGTGGAGGCGTGGCGGCATACCGGGCGCGACGCCGGGCTCGACCCGGTGGCGATCCGCCAGCTCTCGTTCTACTGGGAGGCGGTGCGGGCGCAGTATGCCGCGTTCGAGAGCGACCTGCAGTCCGGCGCGTCGGAAGTGTATCTGCACGAGATGCCGGGCGGGCAGTTCACCAACCTGCGCGAGCAGGCGGCCTCGATGGGGCTGGCCGAGCGCTGGCACGAGATCGCCCGCGCCTATCGCGACGTGAACATGATGTTCGGCGACATCGTGAAGGTGACGCCGTCGTCGAAGGTGGTGGGCGACATGGCGCTGATGATGGTCAGCCAGGGGCTGTCGGTGGGCGACGTGCTCGACCCGACGCGGGAGATCGCGTTTCCGGCCTCGACCATCGAGATGCTGCGCGGCGATCTCGGCCAGCCGCCGGGCGGATGGCCGGAGGCGTTGCAGGCGAAGGCGCTGCGCGACGAGGCGGCCTATACCGTCCGCCCCGGCTCGCTGCTGCCGCCGGCCGATCTCGACGCGATGCGCGCCGAGGCGGAGAAGCGCTGCGGCGCCAAGATCGACGAGGACGAACTCGCCGCCTATGCGATGTATCCCGACGTGTATGCCGCCTATCGCAAGGCGCGGGGGCATTACGGGCCGGTGGCGGTGCTGCCGACGCCGGTGTTCTTCTACGGGATGGAGCCGGGCGAGGACATCGCCGTGGATATCGAGCCGGGCAAGCGGCTGGTGATCCGGCTGCAGACGCTGACCGAGACCGACGATGACGGCGATGTGCGGGTGTTCTTCGAGCTGAACGGCCAGCCGCGCATGGTCAAGGTGCCGAACCGGGCGGCGACGCCGACCCGCGCGCACCGGCGCAAGGCGCAGGACCAGGCCGAGGGCGAGATCGGCGCGCCGATGCCCGGCGTGATCGCCAGCGTGCTGGTGGCGGAGGGCCAGGCGGTGACGCAGGGCGAGGCGCTGGTCGCGATCGAGGCGATGAAGATGCAGACGCGGATTTCCGCACCGCGCGACGGGCGGGTGAAGGCGCTGCACGTCAAGCCGGGCGACGCGGTGGACGCGAAGGACCTGCTGGTCGAGATCGGGTAGTTCCCTCAGACGGTCAGCAGCGCGTCCAGCGGCGCGAAGACGGTGGCCGGGGCGTAGTGGCGGCTTATGTAGCCGAGCGCGTCGGCATCCTCGCCGCCCTGGGCGAGGGCGGCGAGGATGGTGGCGCCGAAATTCGCCGCCGTGTCGGCCACGTGAACCGGCAGCACGTCATCCGGCGCGAGGCCGGCGCGGGCCTCCTGGGTGGCGACCGTCCAGAGTCCGTGGCGGGCATAGTCGAGCAGCTTGACCTTGAGACCGGAGCCGGTGCGCAGCGGGGCGATGGCGAGGGCGGCCTCGTGCAGCACCGGCGCGAGGTCGGGCACGCGGCCGAGGCGGCGGATGCCGGCCGGCAGGCGGCCGAGGGCGGCGCCGCAATCGCCCGCGAGATCGAGACGCAGGCGCGGCCGCGCGCCGCGCAGCCCGGGCCAGACATCGCGCAGGAACCAGCGCAGCCCGTCGAGATTCGGCAGGTTGTCGGAGCCGACGAAGACCAGCCGGTCGGGCGCGCGGGCGATGCCGGGCGGGCGGGGCTGCGGGGTTGCCGGCATCGGCACGGTGAGGACGCGGCGCGAGGGGCACATGCGGCGGAGCAGGGCGGCTTCCTCGGGCTGGATCGCGACCAGGGTGCCGGCGCGGGCGAGCAGCGCGGCCTCGTCGTCGCGGCCGAGTTCGGCGGGGGCGACGCGGTAGCCGGCGAGGCGAAGCGCGGCGTGGCGGCGGTGGAACAGGTCGTGCGTCAGCAGCACCGAGGGGATGCCGGCGAGGGCCGGTTCGTCGAGCAGGCGGGCGCGGAAGATGGTGTCGATCAGGATCGCGTCGGGCCTGGCGGCGGCGAGGCGCGCGGCGATCCAGCCGGCTTCCGCCGGGGTGATGGCGGCACCGAGCACGACATCGTTGGCGCGGCGGCGCGGGACGGCGGCGGGGGCGAGGCGGCGCATCAGGGCGGCGGCGGCGGCGCGCGGCTCGGCGGCGAGGAGGGTGCGGCCGAGGCGCACGAGGCGCGGGCCGGACACGGCGCCGGCGCCGGGCGGCAGGCGCATCACCGGCCAGGGCAGGCGCGGCCGGGTGAGATAGAGATCGACCGTGTGCCCGGCCTCGCGCAGATGGGCGATCAGCGCGTGATTGTAGGCGAGATGGCCGGCGGCACCCGCGCGCGGCCACTCGTCGGTGACGAAGCCGAAGCGGCGGCGGCCTTCACGCGGCATGGCCGCAACCTCCCGGTCGGCGCGGGAGAGTCACGCCCCGCCGCAAGCGGTCAGGCGCCGGTCCTGGCGATCCCGTTCTGGTCGAACAGCGTCTGCAGCTCGCCGGACTGGAACATCTCGGTCACGATGTCGCAGCCGCCGACGAACTCGCCCTTGACGTAGAGCTGCGGGATCGTCGGCCAGTTGGAGAACTGCTTGATGCCGTCGCGCAGCTCGGGGTCCTCGAGCACGTTCGCGGTCTTGAAGGGCACGCCCATGTGGGTGAGGATCTGCACCACGCGGGCGGAGAAGCCGCATTGCGGGAACATCGCCGTGCCCTTCATGAAGAGCATGACGGGGTTTTCCTCGACGGCGGTCTTGATGCTGGCGAAGGCCGGATTTTCGGTGGCCTGGCTCATGGGATGTCTCCTGGGGAAAAAGGGCGCCGGGCGTTACTCGGGCGCCGAGGTCTGCAGCGCGAGGGCGTGCAGCACGCCGCCCATCCGCCCTTGCAGGGCGGCATAGACGAGCTGGTGCTGGCGCACCCGCGAGAGGCCGCGGAACTGCTCGCTGACGACGGTGGCGGCATAGTGCTCGCCATCGCCGGCGAGGTCTTCCACGGTAATCCGCGCGTCCGGCAGGGCGGACTTGATCATGTCCTCGATTTCGGCGGCCGACATGGCCATGGGGAGTGTCCTCGTCGTTCAGGCGAACCAGCGCGCGAAGAAGGCTTCGTGCGCGGCACGGATTTCCGACAGTGATATGGCGATGCCGTCCGGGCCTGTCAAATGATCGCCACCGCTGCGGCCGAGGGGGCGGGCGGGGATGCCGGCGGCGGCGGCGGCGGCGATCAGGGCGGCGCCATCCGCCGTCGCCGCGACGTAGCGGGCCTGGTCCTCGCCGAACCAGAACGCGTGCGGGGCGATGCCCGCGGGGATCGCGGCCAGGGCGATGCCGGTGTCGCCGGCGAGGGCCATTTCGGCGAGGGCGACGAGCAGGCCGCCATCCGACACGTCGTGGCAGGCGGCGATGGCGCCGGCGCGGATTCTGCCCCGGATGAAATCGCCGTTGCGCTTCTCGGCCGCGAGGTCGAGCGCGGGCGGCGCGCCATCCTCGCGGCCAAGGATTTCGCGGAGGAAGAGCGAGGCGCCGAGTTCGCCGCTCGTCTCGCCGATCAGCACGAGGTCGAGGCCGGGGGCGAGGGCGATGCCGGTGGCGGCGGCGCCGTCGTCGATCACGCCGAGGCCGCCGATCGCCGGGGTGGGCAGGATCGCGGTGCCCTCGGTCTCGTTGTAGAGGGAGACGTTGCCGGAGACGATCGGGTAGTCGAGCGCGCGGCAGGCTTCGCCCATGCCGCGGATGGCGGCGACGATCTGCCCCATGATCGCGGGCTTTTCCGGGTTGCCGAAATTCAGGTTGTCGGTCACCGCGAGGGGGGTGGCGCCGGTCGCGGTGATGTTGCGCCAGGATTCGACGACGGCCTGGGCGCCGCCGGTCTCGGGGTCGGCGGCGCAGTAGCGCGGCGTGCAGTCGGTGGTCAGCGCCAGGGCGCGGCGGCTGCCCTCGATGCGGACGATGGCGGCGTCGGCCTGGCCGGGGCGGCGCAGCGTCTGCCCGCCGACGGTGCCGTCATACTGGTTCCAGATCCAGGCGCGGGAGGCGAGGTCGGGGCAGCCGATCAGGGCGAGCAGGGCGGCGCCCGGCGGGAGCGGGCTGTCGACCGGGCCGAGCGGGGCGGGTTTCGCGGGTTCCACCCAGGGGCGCTCGTAGAGCGGCGCCTGGTCGGCCAGCGGGGCGAGCTCGATATCGGCCTCGACCCGGCCCTGGTGCTTCACCACGATGCGGCCGGTGTCGGTGATGCGGCCGATGACGGCGAAGTCGAGCTCCCATTTCTCGAAGATGGCGCGGGCCATGGCCTCGCGGCCGGGCTTGAGGACGATGAGCATGCGCTCCTGGCTTTCGGAGAGCATCATCTCGTAGGCGGACATGCCGGCCTCGCGCTGGGGGACGGAATCGAGGTCGAGCTCGATGCCGACGCCGCCCTTCCCCGCCATCTCGACCGAGGAGGAGGTGAGGCCGGCGGCGCCCATGTCCTGGATCGCGACGATGGCGTCGGTCGCCATCAGTTCGAGGCAGGCCTCGATCAGCAGCTTCTCGATGAAGGGATCGCCGACCTGCACGGTGGGGCGCTTTTCCTCGGCGTCGGCGCCGAATTCGGCGGAGGCCATGGTGGCGCCGTGGATGCCGTCGCGCCCCGTCTTCGAGCCGACATAGACGACCGGGTTGCCGATGCCGGCGGCCGCCGAGAGGAAGATGCGGTCCTGCGCCGCGATGCCGACGGTCATCGCGTTGACCAGCGGATTGCCGTTGTAGGAGGGGTGGAAATTGGTCTCGCCGCCGACGGTGGGCACGCCGACGCAATTGCCGTAGCCGCCGATGCCGCGGACCACGCCATCGACCACCCGCTTCGTCACCGGCAGCGACGGATCGCCGAAGCGCAGCGCGTTGAGGTTGGCGACGGGGCGCGCACCCATGGTGAAGACGTCGCGCAGGATGCCGCCGACGCCGGTCGCCGCCCCCTGGTAGGGTTCGATGAAGCTCGGGTGGTTGTGGCTCTCCATCTTGAAGATCGCCGCCCTGCCCTCGCCGATATCGACCACGCCGGCATTCTCGCCGGGGCCGTGGATGACCCAGGGGGCGGTGGTCGGCAGCGTTTTCAGCCAGATGCGGGAGGATTTGTAGGAGCAGTGCTCGGACCACATGACCGAGAAGATGCCGAGCTCGGTGAGCGTCGGCACCCGACCCATGATGGCGAGGACGCGGTCGTATTCCTCGGCGGCCAGACCGAAGGAGCGGGCCAGCGCGGCGTCGATCACGGTGGGGTTCATGCCGCCCTCCCGATGGCGTTGAGACTGTCGAACAGGGGTTTGCCGTCGGTGCCGCCGGTGGCCGGGTCGACCAGGTTTTCCGGGTGCGGCATCAGGCCGAGAATGCGCAGGCCGGGCGCGTAGATGCCGGCGATGTTGCGGGCGGAGCCGTTGAGATTGGCGGCCTCGGTCGCCGCACCGGTCGCATCGACATAGCGGAAGGCGACCAGCCCCTCGCCTTCCAGGCGGTCGAGCGTTTCGGGATCGGCGATGTAGTTGCCGTCGCCATGCGCCATCGGGGCGCGGAAGACGGCGCCTTTTTCGTATCGGCCGGCGAAGACGGTGTCGTTGCGCTCGACGCGGAGGCGGCAGTCCATCGAGAGGAAGCGCAGCCCGGCATTGCGCAGCAGCGCGCCGGGGAGGAGCTGCGCCTCGGTGAGGATCTGGAAGCCGTTGCAGACGCCGAGCACGTAGCCGCCGCGCTTCGCGTGCTCGACCACCGCGCGCATCACCGGGGACTGCGCCGCCATCGCGCCGCAGCGCAGGTAGTCGCCATAGGAGAAGCCGCCGGGGATCACCACGAGGTCGAGCCCGGCGAGGTCGGTCTCGCGGTGCCAGACGAGGCGCGGCCTGGCGCCGAGGCTCGCCTCCAGGGCGATGGCGATGTCGCGTTCGCGGTTGATGCCGGGGAAGAGGATGATGCCTGCGCGCATGGTTCGTGCTCCGTCTTGCCGCGTCTTGCCCGTCCCCGCCGGGGGATGCAACCGGGGCGGCGCGGGTTCAGCCCTGCGCCGGCGCCATCTGCCCGGCCCCGCCCCAGCACCACCAGCCGTCGCGGGCGAGGCCGGCGGCGGCGCGGCGGGCGGCCTCGGCATCGGGGAACAGGCCGAAACAGGTGGCCCCCGAGCCGCTCATCCGCGCCAGCAGGCAGGAGTCGGCGGCCGCGATCGCGGCGAGGACATCGGCGATGACGGGGGCGAGGGCGATGGCGGGGGTTTGCAGATCGTTGCCGAGGCGGGCGAGGTCGGCGGCCATGCGCCCGGCGGTGGGCCAGGCCGGGGGCAGGTCGGCTTGCGGGGAAAATTCGCCGGCGCGGGCGCGGAAGATCGCCGGGGTGGAGACCGCGACGCCGGGATTGACCAGCACGAGGCCGAATTCCGGCAGGTCGGGCGCGGGGGCGAGGATTTCGCCGATGCCGGACATCCGCACCGGGCGGCGGGCGAGGCAGACCGGGACGTCGGCGCCGAGGGCGAGGGCGAGATCGGGCGGGATGGGAAGGTTCCAGCGCGCCGCGAGCAGGCGCAGCGCCGCCGCGGCATCCGCCGAGCCGCCGCCGATGCCGGAGGCGACGGGCAGGGTCTTGACGAGGCGGAAGGCGGCCTCCGGCGCGCGGCCGGCATGGGCGGCGAAGCGGGCGGCGGCGCGGAGGACGAGATTGTCCCCCTCGCCCGACAGCGCCGGCGCAAAAGGGCCGTCGACGGCGAGGGACAGGCCGGCGGCGGGGGCGAGCGACAGCGTGTCGCCCACGGGCGGGAAGACCACCAGGCTGTCGAGCAGGTGGTAGCCATCGGCGCGGCGGCCGGTGACGTGCAGATGGAGGTTCACCTTCGCGCAGGCGAAGCCGGGCGCGCAGGCGAAGCCGGGGGAAGCGTCGGTCATGTCCGGTCTCTCAGCGGGCGGCGGCGGCCTTCAGCCGTGCCTCGATCCGCGCGCGCTGCTTCGCGTCGGGGTGCAGGGAGAGCGCGCGCTCCCACTGGTGCTCGGCGGCGAGGCGGTGGCCGGCGGCGGCGAAGATGTCGGCGAGGTGGGCGTTCACCTCGGCATCGTCCGGGGCGAGATGGACGGCGTGGATCTGCGTCTTCATCGCCTCGGCGATCTTGCCCTCGCGCAGGAGGACGTAGCCGAGACTGTCGACGATGGCGCCCTCGTTGGGATCGACGGTGAGGGCCTGGCGGAGCATCCGCTCGGCCTCGGCGAGGTGCTCGCCGCGCAGCGCCCAGGAATAGGCGAGGTAGTTGAGCACGTAGGGCTGGCCGGGCGCGAGGGCGAGCGCCTCGCGCAGGTCGGACTGGGCGGCCTTCCACTGCTTCGCGTGGTCCTCGGCGATGGCGCGGGCGTAGAACAGCGCCCAGGCCGAGGCGGGCAGCGGCATGCCGGCGCGGCCAATCGCCGCGGTGGAGAGGCGGATGGCGGCCGCGTTGTCGCCGGCGGCGCGCTCGATGTCGGCGGCGAGGGCGAGCGGCTCGGTGGCGCGCGGATGCGCCTTCGCCAGGGCGGCGAGCGCGGGCAGCAGCGACTTGCCCTTGCCGAGGCCGATCAGGATGCCGGTGCGTTGCAGCAGCGCGGGGGCGTAGAGCGGATCGTCCGGCGCGATGCCGGCGAGCAGGGCGGCGGCCGCCTCGGGGCGCTTGTCCTGCATCGCATCGGTCGCGGCAAGCATGCGGGCGGCGGTGAGGTCGGGCCGCAGATCGAGCGCGAAGCGGAGCAGGATGCGGCGCAGCAGCGGGTCCTGCCGGCCGCCGACGGTGCCGGCGAGGGTGAGATAGGCCTCGGCGATGCCCTGGCGGGGGGTGTCGACGACCGGGCGGCGGGCGGCGCGTTCGAGCGCCGGCAGGGCGATGCGCAGCTCGGGGTGGGAGGCGACCAGTTGCAGCAGCAGGGCGCGGGCGTGGCCGGGATGGCCGGCGCGGTCGGCGAAGCTGGCCAGGGCGAGGGCGAGACGCAGGTTGGGCTGGCCGATGCCGAGCGTGGCGAGGGCGTAGAAGCGGGCGGCCTGGGCCTCGCGCCCGGCCATGTCGGCGATCAGCGCGGCGTTGAGCCGGTAGATCGGCGCGAAGGGGCCGGGGTGCGCGGCGGCGCGGTCGAGCCGGCCGATCGCGGCGCCGTATTCGGCGTCGCCGGCCTCGCACCAGGCGAGCAGGACCGGGCGGATCAGGCCGGTGAGCCCCTCGGCCGGCAGCGCGGCGAAACGGGTGGCGGCCTGCTTCCAGTCCCCCGCCTTCGCCGCCGCGTCGCCCAGCGTCATGACGGCGAGCGGATCGCCGGGCAGGCGGGCGGCGAGGCGCGCGGCGTCGGCCTTGCCGGCGAGCAGGGCGCTGAGGAAGCTCTGGCCGGCGAGGCGGGCATTGTCAGGGTCGGCGGCGAGGGCGGCGGCGAAGTAATGCGCGGCGGCCGCGTTGTCGCCGGTCTGGGCGGCATAGGCGCCGGCCATGGCGGCGCCATAGGGCGCGGAGACCGGCGGCAGCGCGGCGGCGGCCGGCGCGGCGGCGGCGAGGCACAGGGCGAGCGCGCCGAGGGCGCGGCGCGGCGCGCGGCGGAGGGCCGCGATGGGAAGCCTTCTCATGCGGCCTTCCTACTCCCGATCCGGCGCGCGGTCACGCCCGCCGGGCGGCCGGCTTGTCGTCGGGGATGGCGGGGACTACAAAAACGTGAAGAGGGGCCGGAACCGGCCCGCAACGACGAGACGTCCACGCATGACCAGCCACCGCCCCGACCCGACCGGCGCCCTGTTCGTCAACGAGGATGCACGCATCAGGGTGAGCATCCGGGCGATCTTCCTCGAGGACCAGTCCCGTCCGGAGGAGCGGCATTTCGTCTGGGCGTATCAGGTGCGGATCGAGAATGTCGGCCAGGTGACGGCGCAGCTCATGATGCGGACCTGGACGATCACCGACGGCAACGGCCATGTCCAGCACGTTCACGGCCCCGGCGTGGTCGGCGAGCAGCCGGTGCTCGACCCCGGCGACGCCTTCGAATACACCTCCGGCACGCCGCTGGAGACGCCCTCGGGCTTCATGACCGGGATCTTCCACATGGTGGCGGTGGACAGCGGCGAGGAATTCGACGTGCCGACGCCGGGCTTCAGCCTCGACAGCCCACACGCGGACCAGCGGCGGCACTGAGCCCGCCGGCGGGTTGCCAGTTTCGCACCCCCGACCATATCAGCGTCGAGGCGGGTGGCCGGGCGACGGCCGGATCCGCGCAGGACATGGAGACACGCACGTGGACATTCGCACGCCGCCGGACCAGCTCGACACCACCCTGGAGGACGGCCGCCCCAGCCGCGAGGACGCGGAGGCGGCGATCCGCACGCTGATCCGCTGGGCCGGGGACGACGCCGACCGCGAGGGGGTGCGGGACACGCCGGCCCGCGTCGCCCGCGCCTACGAGGATTTCTTCCGCGGCTATGGCGAGGACCCGGAGGCCATTCTCTCCCGCACCTTCGAGGAAACCGAGGGCTATGACGAGATGGTGCTGCTGCGCGACATCCGCGTGGAATCGCATTGCGAGCACCACATGGTGCCGATCATCGGGGTCGCCCATGTCGCCTACCTGCCGAACCGGCGGGTGGTGGGGATCAGCAAGCTCGCCCGCGTGGTGGACGCCTATGCGCGGCGGCTGCAGATCCAGGAGAAGCTGACGGCGCAGATCGCCAACACGATCAACGAGGTGCTGCAGCCGCGCGGCGTCGCCGTGGTGATCGAGGCGGGGCACGAATGCATGTCGACCCGCGGGGTGCACAAGCCGGGCGTGTCGATGGTGACCAGCCGGATGCTCGGCGCGTTCCGCGACGACCCCTCGACGCGGCGGGAGTTCCTCGCGATGATCCAGGGACGGCGCTGCACCGGCTTCGAGACCTGACCCCGTCGCGCCGCCGCAGGGGCGGCGCGCTTGCCTGACCCCCTCGCGCCGCCGCATGGGCGGCGCGCTAATCTGATCCTGTCGCGGCGCCGCCGGGCGGCGCGCGCTCAGTGGCCGAGGGTCGCCATCTGCTCGGGGACGTGGCGGGCGCCGGCGGCGGCGCCGGGCGGGACCGCGCGGGCGAGCCGGCCGAGATCCTCGGCGGAGAGCGGCACGTCGAGCGCGCGGATGTTCTCGTCGAACTCGGCGAGGCCGGTCGGGCCGGGAATCGGCACCACGTCGCTGCCCTGGGCGAGCAGGAAGGCGAGCGCGAGCTGGGCCGGGCTGCAGCGCAGGCGGTGCGCCATGTCCTCGACGATGCGGACGAGGGCGACGTTGCGGTCGAAATTCCCGGCGAAGAAGCGCGGCTGGTTGCGGCGGACGTCGCCTTCGGGCAGGTCGTCCGGCTCGTGCAGGGTGCCGGTGAGCAGGCCGCGGGCGAGCGGCGAGGCGGCGATGAAGCCGATGTTGAGCTCGCGCAGGCAGGCCAGCGTGCCGGCCTCGGGGTCGCGGGTGAGGAGCGAGTATTCGCTCTCGACCGCGGCGAGCCGGTGGGTGGCGTGGGCGCGGCGGATCGAGTCGGGCGACGCCTCGGACAGGCCGAGGAAGCGCACCTTGCCCTCGGCGACGAGGCGGGACATCTCGCCCACCGAATCCTCGACCGGGATGGCGGGATCGACGCGGTGGAGGATCAGCAGGTCGATCACCGGGGTGGCGAGGCGGCGGAGGCTGGCCTCGACGCCGGCGCGCAGATGGGCGGGCGAGCCGTCGATGCCGAGAAAGGCGCCGTCGGCGCCGCGGCGGATACCGGACTTGGTGGCGAGGACGACACGGTCGCGCACCGGGGCGAGGGCGCGGCCGACCAGGCGCTCGTTGGCGCCGAGACCATAGACATCGGCGGTGTCGAAGAAGGTGACGCCGCGATCGACCGCGTGGCGGAGCAGCGCCTCGGCGGCGGCGGAATCGGGTGCCGCGGCGGACTCGGTCAGCCCCATGCAGCCGAAGCCCATGGCCGAGACCACCAGCGATCTGCCCAGCCTGCGTTCGTTCATCGCCTGTCCCCGAGGGTTGCGGCCGCCGCGGCGCTCCGGTGAGAGTGTGGGGAGAGCGGACCGGCTTGGCAAGCGGAAACGCGCTCAGCGCGAGGCGGGCACCAGGCGCGCCGGATGGCGGAGGACGCGCACGCGGGCGCCGCGCCGCAGGGTGGGCGGACCCGGCTCGACCACCGAGACCACGCTGCCATCGGCGAGGCGGACGATGTATTCGGCGGCCGGCGCGGCGGAGGGGGCGGTATCGACGCCCAGCGCGCCGAGCACGATGCGGCGGGCGCCGGGCGCGACCGGGCGGACCGCGACCACCGTGCCGGCGAGGCCGGCGGCGCGCGGCGGCGCGGGCGGCGGCGGCGCGGCGCAGCCGGCGAGCAGGAGAAAAAGGCCGATCGCACGGGCGGGTGGCGGGAGACGGGTCATCGCGGGATCTCCGATGCGCGGATGCGCGGTGATTTGCAGAATCATGTTGCCTTGAAATCGCCGATAAGTTAAGCGGTTATGAGACGAATTTCATGTGCCGGGCGAGGCTGCCGGCGCAACGGAGCGGCTGGCCGCCCCAACCCCCCCGGGCGGATGCCACGCGCCGCGCCGAACTGCGATGGGAGACACGTGTTGAACGCTGCGTTCCACCCCGCCCCGCTCCGCGCGAGCCGTCCGCGATGACCGCGAAGCTGCGACACGCCTGGCGATTCGCCGGACTCTCCGCCCTCGCCCTGCTGGCCGCCTGTTCGACCCGGCAGACCAATCTGAGCCCGAGCCAGCTCGCGGCGCGCTATGCCGCCAACGCGCCGGCCGATTACCGCCCGCCGGGACCGCCCGGCGACCCGTGGGGGCCGTATATCGAGCAGGCCTCGGCGCGGTTCGACGTGCCGGCGAAATGGATCCGCGCGGTGATGCATGTCGAGTCGGGCGGGCACGAATACATGAACGGGCATCTCACCGTCTCCAGCGCCGGGGCGATGGGGCTGATGCAGCTGGAGCCCGAGACCTACCAGGAGATGGCGGCGCGCTACGGGCTGGGGCCGGACCCGTTCAACCCGCTCGACAACATCATGGCGGGGACGGCGTATATCCACCAGATGTACGAGATCTACGGCTCGCCGGGCTTCCTCGCCGCGTATAACGCGGGGCCGGGGCGGCTCGACGACTATCTCGACTACCGCCAGCCGCTGCCGGCGCAGACGCGGCACTATGTGGCGATGATCGCGCCGCAGATCGCCGGCGTGTATCCGGCCGGGCCGTCCGAGGCGGAGGCGGTGGCGATGAACCAGCTGCCGACGCGGATTCCGGCGGGCATCCGCCCGGCGGACGATGGCGGCGAGACCTCGCGGCTGAACCAGGCGCAGATCGCGATGCGGCAGACGGCGCCGACGCTGCCCGCGCCATCGCCGGCGCCGGCGCCGGTGCGCGTGGCCGCGCTCGCGCCGCCCGCCGCGGTGGAGCCGCAGGCCGTGCCGGTGGCGGTGGCCACGCGGTCCATGCCGCCGGTTCGCCGGCCGCACGGGTTCGGCGGGTTCTCGCTGATTCCCTCGGCCGAGGCGGCGACGCCGGTGATGGACGGGCCGCCGGTGACCCGGCAGGCGACGCCTTCCATCCGCACCGCGAGCGCGCTGGCGCCGCGCGCGGTGGCGGCGCCGCGCCCGGCGACGATGCGCCTCGCGGCAGCGCGGGCGCCGGTTGCCGCAGCACCGCAGCCGACGCGGCAGCTCGGCGGCGGGCGCTGGAGCATCCAGGTCGGCGCCTACGACACCCCGGCGCACGCCAAGGCGGCGCTCGGCATCGCCGAGCTGAGCGCGGTGGCCATGCTGATGAAGGGGCAGCCGGTGGTCGAGCCGATCTCGACCGCGCGGGGCCGGTTCTACCGGGCGCGGTTCGTCAACCTGCCGCACAGCGCCGCGGTGAGCGCCTGCCGGCAGTTGCAGGGCGGGCCGACCGGCTGCGCGGTGCTGTCGCCCGACGCGGGATAACCGCGTCCTACAGATCGAGGGTTAACCGCGTCCTACAGATCGAGGGATAACCGCGTCCGGCACGACGCGGGGTGAGGCGCCCTCGCCCGTTCGCGGGTGGCCGCGCCGGCGCCGGAGCAAAAACTCAGCGGCGGGCGGCGGCGGCGATCAGGGTGTTTTCGAGCAGGCAGGCGATGGTCATCGGCCCGACGCCGCCGGGGACCGGGGTGATCGCGCCGGCGACGGCGGCGGCCTCCGCGTAGGCGACGTCGCCGACCAGCCCGCCCGCCGCCGTGCGGTTGATGCCGACATCGATGACCGTGGCGCCGGGGGAAACCCAGTCGCCCTTCACCATTTCGGCGCGGCCGACCGCGGCGATCAGGATTTCGGCGCGGCGGCATTCGGCGGCGAGGTCGCGCGTGCGGGAATGGGCGATGGTGACGGTGGCGTCGGCGGCGAGCAGCAGGGCGGCCATCGGGCGGCCGACGATGTTGGAGCGGCCGAGCACGAGGGCGCGGGCGCCGCGCGGGGCGATGCCGGCGGCGGCGAGCAGCTTCATCACGCCGCGCGGGGTGCAGGGCACGAGGAAGGGCGTGCCGAGCGCGAGGGCGGCGACATTGTCGGGGTGGAAGCCGTCGACATCCTTGGCCGGGTCGATCGCGCGGATCACCGCCTGCGGGTCGATGCCGGCCGGCAGGGGCAGCTGGACGAGGATGCCGTCGACCGCGGGATCGCGGTTGAGGCGGGCGATCAGGGCGAGCAGCTCGGCCTGGCTCGCGCTCGCGGGCAGGCGGATGGTCTCGCTGGCGAAGCCGGCCGCCTTCGCGGCGCGCTCCTTGTTGCGGACATAGACCTGGCTCGCCGGGTCCTCGCCGACGAGGACGACGGCGAGGCCGGGCGCGTAGGGCAAGGTGGCGGCGCGGGCGGCCACCTCGGCGCGCAGGGCGGCGGCGACCGCCTTGCCGTCGATGACGCGGGCCGCCATCGGGGCGCTCACTGGTAGCCCATCGCGGCGAGGTGGCCGTAGAGCCCGCCGAGGAAGATCTGCAGCGCGCGCAGCAGCAGGAAGCCGACGATGAAGGAAATGTCGATGCCGCCGATCGCGGGGATGAAGCGGCGGAACGGCGCGAGGAAGGGCTCGGTCGCGCGGAAGAGGAAATCCTCGATCCGGTAGACGATGTGGTTGCGGGTGTCGAGCACGCCGAACGCCATGAGCCAGCTGAAGATCGCCGCCGCGATCATGATGTAGATGTAGATCTGGATGGCCTCGTCGAGGAACCAGAAAACCGCTCCGAGCATCGTAACCCTCCTTGGCTGGTGCCCGGGTTAGCGAAGCACGGCGTTTCGCGCAACGTGACAAGGCGGACGAGGTGGCTTGACTTCCGGCTCAGGGTGCGCGATTGGCCGCGCAGGGATGGGGCTGTAGCTCAGTTGGGAGAGCGCCTCGTTCGCAATGAGGAGGTCAGGGGTTCGATTCCCCTCAGCTCCACCATCCCGCTTCTTTCCCCAGGTTGAATGGTGCGCATGACGAAGACAGGGGGCGATCCGACCCGCGATGCGGCGTTCGCGCTGCTGTCCGCCGTGCTGGACCGGCGCGCGCCGCTGGACGCGGCGCTGGCCGGGCTCGCGGACATCGCACCGCGCGACCGGGCGGCGGCGCACCGGATCGCGGCCGCGGTGCTGCGGCGGCTCGGCAGCCTCGACGCCATTCTCGAACCCCATCTGCGGCGCGCGCCGCCGGCGCCGGTGCGGCATATCCTGCGGATCGGCGCGGCGCAGCTCGCGCTGCTCGGCGCGCCGGCGCACGCGGCGGTGAGCACGGCGGTGGGGCTCGCGCATGCGCGCGGGCTCGGCAAGTTCGCGGGGCTGGTGAACGCGGTGCTGCGCAAGGTGAGCGCCGACGGGGCGGCGGCGCTGGAGGCGCTCGATTCGCCGCGGCTGGACACGCCGGCCTGGCTCTGGGCCTCGTGGGGGGCGGCGGCGCGGGCGATCGCCACCACGCACCAGGGCGAGGCGCCGCTCGATCTCACGCTGAAGGACGGGGCGGCGGTGCCGGAGGGCGGCGAGCGGCTGCCGACCGGATCGGTGCGGCTGCCGGCGGGCACCGACGTGACCCAGCTTTACGGCTATGCCGCCGGCACGCTCTGGGTGCAGGACGCGGCGGCCGCCCTGCCCGCGCGGCTGCTCGGCGACGTGGCCGGGCGGCGGGTGCTCGATCTCTGCGCGGCGCCGGGCGGCAAGACCGCGCAGCTCGCCGCCGCCGGCGCGGCGGTGACCGCGCTCGACCGCGACGCGCGCCGGCTGGCGCGGCTGCGGGAGAATCTCGACCGGCTCGGCCTCGCGGCGGAGACGGTGGCGGCGGACGCGCTGGACTGGCGGCCGGCGCAACGCTTCGACGCGATCCTGCTGGATGCGCCGTGCTCGGCGACCGGGACGATCCGCCGGCACCCGGAGATCCTGCATCTGCGGCGGCCACGCGACATCGAGACCTGCGCCGCATTGCAGGACCGGCTGCTCGACGCCGCGGCGGCGATGCTCGCGCCGGGCGGGACGCTGGTCTACGCCGTCTGCTCGCTGCAGCCGGAGGAAGGCGCCCGGCGCATCGAGGCGGCGTGCGGGCGGCTCGGGCTGCGGCGCGCGCCGCTCGGCGCGGCGGAATTGCCGGGGCTGGCCGAGGCGGTGACGCCGGCGGGCGACCTTGCCACCCATCCCGGAATGTGGGCGGAGCGCGGCGGCATGGACGGGTTTTTCGCGGCAAGGTTGCAAGGCTGAGTCTGTCAGCCTGACTACCAGCGCAGGTTGCTTTTTCGCCCGACGAAGTTTCTTCATTTGTTAACGCGGCGGCCAGACGCGCGTCATGATCCGGCATGTGTTGCGGAGCAACATGTCATTGCCTCGGAAAATCTCAATTTTTGATTTTTGAGACAGATGAGACATGATAACGGACCCATCAGGAGGCCTGACAAAAAAAGTTATTATTCGTCACGTTTTTTTTGTCAAATCCCTTAACGGCGGCTGGCGCGACTCCCGGCACGTCTTTATGTTGACACCATGGCACCGAAGAAACAGACGCCCCCGGAATCGGTCGGGCAACGAATCCGCGCCTTGCGCCTTGCGAACAATCTCACCCAGGACGAGTTTGCCGCGCAGCTCGGCGTGTCGCGCTCGGCGATCGCGCAGTGGGAAACCGACCGGGCCGGGCAGGTCCGGGAAAATCTCGAACGGATTTCGAAGGTGCTCGGCACCTCGATCGCCTATCTGGTCTCGGGGGAGACCGGGTCGCTGCAGGGCGACGAGCTGGCGCTGATGCGGCTGTACCGCGCCTGCGCTGCGGAGGACCGGCAGATCCTGCTGCGCACCGCGAAGCGGCTCGCCCGCGGCTGAGACCGGCGTGGCGCGCGGCCGGGCCGATCTCGCCCTCGTCGCGCGCGGGCATTTCGCGAGCCGGGCGCGGGCGCAGGAGGCGATCCGGCGCGGCCTGGTGAGCGCGGGCGGACGGACGATCGGCAAGCCGGGCGAACTGGTGGGCGACGACGAGGCGCTGAGCGTGGCCGATGCCGGCGCCGCCTGGGTCTCGCGCGGGGCGCTGAAGCTGATCGCCGCCCTCGATCATTTCGGATTGTCACCGGAAAACCGGATCTGCCTCGATATCGGCGCCTCGACCGGCGGGTTCACCGAGGTGCTGCTCGCGCGCGGCGCGGCGCTGGTGCACGCGGTGGATGTGGGCCACGGGCAGATGGCCCCTGCCCTGCGCGAAGATGCGCGGGTGCGTCTGCATGAGGGGGTGAACGCGCGCGACCTGTCGGCCACGGGGATACCGGGCGGACTCGGTGCGGTTGTGTGCGACGTGAGCTTCATCGGGCTGCGCAAGGTGCTGCCCGCGGGCCTCGCGCTGTGCGGGAAGGACGCCTTCGCGGTGGCGCTGATCAAGCCGCAATTCGAGGCGGGGCCGGAGGCGGTCGGCAAGGGCGGGATCGTGCGCGATGCCGCTGTGCATGAACGTGTGTGCGGCGAGATCGGCGACTGGTTCGCGCAGATTCCCGGCTGGCGGGGGCTCGGCATCATCCCCAGCCCGATCGAGGGCGGGGATGGCAATCGCGAATTCCTGATTGCAGCCATGAGGGACGCGCGCTGAGGCGGCGCACGGTTTTGCTTGCGGCGGCGCGAAAAGCCGGATACATCCCGCGGCGGGTCACGCCCCCCCACCGGGGCGCTTATCTTCTGCAAGGGAGACCATCTGATGGCAGACGCCGCCGCGGCCGCGCACGCGAAGCCGCATACTCGCCCCCACAATCCGAATTTTTCCTCCGGCCCCTGCGCCAAGCGGCCCGGCTTCACGCTCGAGGCGCTTTCCGGCGCGATGCTCGGCCGCAGCCACCGCGCCAAGGAGCCGAAGGCGAAGCTCGCCGAGGTGATCACCCGCTCGCGCGACATTCTCGGCCTGCCGTCCGACTGGCGGCTCGGCATCGTTCCCGCCTCGGACACCGGCGCCGTCGAGATGGCGCTGTGGTCGATGCTCGGCGCCCGGCCGGTCGACGTGCTGGCGTTCGAGAGTTTCTCCGAGGCCTGGGCGACCGATGTGCTCAAGCAGCTCAAGCTCGCCGACGCGCGGGTGCTGAGCGCGCCCTATGGACAGATTCCCGATCTTGCCGCCGTCGATTTCAGCCATGACGTGGTGCTGGCCTGGAACGGCACGACCTCGGGCGCGCGGATGCCGAACGGCGACTGGATTCCGGCGGATCGTGAAGGGCTGGTGATCGCGGACGCGACCTCGGCCGCGTTCGCGATGGAACTGCCCTTTGAAAAACTCGATGTGGTGACCTGGTCCTGGCAGAAGGCGCTGGGCGGCGAGGCGGCGCACGGGATGCTGGCGCTTTCGCCGCGCGCGGTGGAGCGGCTGCTGACCTACAAACCGGAGCGGCCGCTGCCGAAGATTTTCCGCCTGACCTCGGGCGGCAAGCTGATCGAGGGGATTTTCGCCGGCGAGACGATCAACACCCCGTCGATGCTGGCGGTGGAGGACGCGCTGGACGGGCTGCGCTGGGCCGAGGGCATCGGCGGGCTCAAGGCCATGATTGCGCGTTCGGAACGGAATCTCGCGGCGATCGCGCGCTGGGCCGAGGGCAATGCGCGGGTGGAGTTCCTCGCCGCCGATCCGGCGATCCGCTCCTGCACGTCGATCTGCCTCGTCATCGCCGCGCCGTGGTTCGCCGCCCTCGATGCCGAGGCGCAGGCGAAGGCGGCGAAGCGGGTCGCCGCGCTGCTGGAGGCCGAAGGTGTCGCCCATGACATCGGCGCCTATCGCGACGCGCCGCCGGGGCTGCGGATCTGGGGCGGTGCGACCGTCGAGACCGCCGACATCGAGGCGCTGCTGCCCTGGATCGACTGGGCGATCGACGCCGTTCATTCCGACATTTCCGCGAAGGCCTGAGACATGCCCAAGGTTCTGATCAGCGACAAGCTTTCTCCCGCCGCCATCGACATCTTCAAGCGGCGCGGCATCGACGTGACGGTGAAGACCGGGCTCGCCCCGGCGGAACTGCGCGAGATCATCGGCGAATTCGACGGGCTCGCCATCCGCTCGGCGACCAAGGTGACGCGCGAGCTGCTGGACGCGGCGACCAACCTGAAGGTGATCGGCCGCGCGGGCATCGGCGTCGACAACGTGGACGTGAAATCGGCCACCGCGCGCGGCGTGGTGGTGATGAACACGCCCTATGGCAACGCCATCACCACCGCCGAGCACGCGATCGGCCTGATGTTCGCGCTGGCGCGGGAACTGCCGGAGGCCTCGGCCTCGACCAAGGCGGGGAAGTGGGAGAAGAACCGGTTCATGGGCGTCGAGCTGACCGGCAAGACGCTCGGCCTGATCGGGGCGGGGAATATCGGCTCGATCGTCGCCGACCGCGCGCTCGGGCTGAAGATGCGCGTGCTGGCCTATGACCCCTACCTGACCGAGGCGCGGGCGACGACGCTCGGCGTCGAGAAGGCGGATCTGGACACGGTGCTGGCGCGGGCGGATTTCATCACCCTGCACACGCCGCTGACCGAGCAGACGCGCAACATCCTCTCGCGCGAAAGCATCGCCAGGACCAAGCCGGGTGTGCGCATCATCAACTGCGCGCGCGGCGGGCTGGTGGACGAGGCGGCGCTGTACGACGCGCTGAAATCGGGCCATGTGGCGGGCGCCGCACTCGACGTGTTCGAGGTCGAGCCGGCGAAGGAAAGCCCGCTCTTCGCGCTGCCGAACGTGGTCTGCACCCCGCATCTGGGGGCGGCGACGACCGAGGCGCAGGAGAACGTGGCGTTGCAGGTGGCCGAGCAGATCAGCGATTTCCTGCTGACCGGGGCGGTGACGAACGCGATCAACATGGCCTCGGTCTCGGCCGAGGACGCGCCGAGGCTCAAGCCCTACATGGAGCTTTGCCAGCTGCTCGGCAGTTTCGCGGGGCAGCTCACCGAGGCGCGGCAGGGCGTGATCCGCAAGGTCGGCATCGAATACGAGGGCGCGGCCGCGCATGTGAACCAGCGCCCGCTCTCGGCGGCGCTGTTCGCCGGGCTGCTCGCGCCGATGATGGAAGGTGTGAACATGGTCAACGCGCCGGTCTTCGCGCGGGACCACGGGATCGAGCTGGCGGAGACGGTGTTCGACCGCGACTGCGAATACCAGACGCTGATCCGCGTTTCGGTGACGACGGACGAGCAGACGCGCACCGTGTCGGGCACGCTGTTCGGCGGGGCGAAGCCGCGGCTGGTCGAGGTGAAGGGCATCAAGGTCGAGGCGGATTTCGGCCGGCACATGCTCTATGTGACCAACCGCGACAAGCCGGGATTCATCGCCCAGTGCAGCGCCATTCTCGCCGAGAAGGGCATCAACATCGCCACCTTCCATCTCGGCCGGACCGAGAAGGGCGGCGATGCGGTGTGCCTGATCTCGATCGACGAGACCCTGCCGGACGACGCGCTCGCCGCGATCCGCGCGCTGCCGCAGGTGATGCAGGCGACGCAGATTTCGTTCTGATACCGATATATTAACAACGCCGGAGGCTCCCGCAAAACCGGCTGGCGGAACGGGGTCGCGCAATTGACGGCGCGGCCCCGTCTCCATTATTGAGAGGCAGGACAGGAGTCTTGCCGTTCCTGCGCGAAGCGGGGTTGCGGCGGCGGCGTCCGCGCCGATCTCTCTCCTGTCGTCCGCGCCCGAATCCATCCGCGCCACACAAAGAGGAACCGCATGCGCCGATCGCTTCATGCCACGGCCTGCCGCGCCGCCGGCTTCGTGACCGTCCTTGCCCTCGGCATCGCCGGGGCGCGGGCCGCAGCACCGCCGCCGGTGGTCAGCGTCGTCGTCGTGAAGCCGCAGAAGGTCTACCAGCAGGACAGCTTCATCGGGCGGATCCAGGCGGCGCATATCGTCAATCTCGTGCCGCGGGTGACCGGGTATCTGGAGAAGCGCCTGTTCCGCCAGGGGGCGGAAGTGAAGAAGGGACAGCTGCTCTACGTGATCGAGCCGGGGCCGTACCAGGCGGCGTTCGACCAGGCGAAGGCGAATGTCGCCGACGCGCAGGCGACGCTCGACAACGCGGAGCTGACGCTGGAGCGCGCGGCGCGGCTGCTGCACACGCCGGCCGGACAGCAATCGACCTACGACGACGACAAGGCGGCGGCGGAAAGTGCGGCGGCGAAGCTGCAGGCCGCCGAGGCGGCGCGCGAGACCGCGGCGATCAACCTCGCCTATACCCAGATCCGCGCGCCGCTCGACGGGCGGATCGGCGCGAGCGCGGTGAATATCGGCAATGTCGTCGGGCCAAATACGGGAACGCTCGCCACCGTGGTGAGCCAGAACCCGATGAACATCGTGTTCTCGATGCCGACGCGCGATGCGATCCGGCTGCGCCAGCGGCTGGCGACGCAGGGCGGGCTCGCCGGCGTGGTGCTGCGGGTGAAGCTGCCGGACGGGCGGATGGACCGGCAGGAGGGCACGCTCGACTTCACCAGCAACCAGATCAGCCAGTCGACCGACAGCCTCGCGATGCAGGGGACGATTCCGAACCCGGTGATCAAGGGGCTCGGCAATGCGCGCACCAGCGACCGCGAGCTGACCAGCGGCGAGTTCGTCACCGTGATCGTGCGCAGCCGCACGCCGGAGGACAAGATCGTGCTGCCGCGCGACGCGGTGCTGGCCGACCAGGTGGGCGACTATGTGCTGACCGTCGGCAAGGACGGCAAGGTGGCGCGCGCCGACGTCAAGCTCGCCTCGACCACGCCGGCGACCGCGACGATCGCGAGCGGGCTGGCCATCGGGACGAAGGTGATCGTCGATGGCGTGGAGAAGGTGCATCCCGGGGTGAAGGCGAACGCGAAGGTGATTGCCTCGCCGGTCGCACAGGGCTGAGGCCGTGATCCCCTCCTTCTTCATCGACCGGCCGCGCTTCGCGATGGTGATCGCGATCGTGATCACCATCGCCGGCATCATCGCGATGACGCGGATTCCGGTGGCGCAGTTCCCCTCGATCGTGCCGCCGGCGGTGCAGGTGACCGCGACCTATCCCGGCGCCTCGGCGCAGGTGGTGAACGACACCGTGGCCGAGCCGATCGAGCAGCAGATCAACGGGCTGAGCGACGAGATCTATTACTCCTCGACCACGGCGAATGACGGCTCCTACAACCTGACCGTCACCTTCAAGCTCGGCAGCAACCCGGACATCGACACCGTCAATGTCACCAACGCGGTGCAGCAGGCGCTGACCCAGCTGCCGGCCGAGGTGCAGAAGGAAGGGCTGACGGTGCGCAAGCGCTCCGCCTCGGTGCTGGAGTTCATGTTCTTCTACAGCCCGGACAACAAGCTCACGCCGCTGCAGATCTCGAACTACGTGAAGATCAACGTGCTCAACCCGCTCGGCCGCGTGCCGGGGGTGGGCCAGGCGTTCATGTTCGGCGAGCAGGACTATTCGATGCGGGTGATCTTCAGCACCGCCCGCCTCGCCCAGCTCGGGCTGACGCCGGCGGACCTGATCAGCGCGATCCAGGACCAGAACACCCAGGCGCCGGTCGGCACGATCGGGCTGATGCCGATCGCCGGCAAGCAGCAATACCAGCTCTCGGTGCAGACCGAGGGGCGGCTGACATCGGCCCGGCAGTTCGGCAACATCGTCATCCGCGGCAACAGGGACGGCTCGCTGCTGCGGCTGAAGGACGTGGCGAAGATCCGCCTCGGGCCGCAGAGCGAGAACCAGGTCGACCGGATCAACGGGCATCCCGGTGTCGCCATCGGCGTGTTCCTCTCGCCGGGGGCGAACGCGGTGGCGACCTCGGGGCGGGTGTCGGCGGAGATCGCCCGGCTCTCGAAGCGGTTTCCGGCCAGCCTCGCGAGCAAGACGGTCTACAATTCCAGCAGCTTCGTCTCGGACACGATCAGCGAGGTGATCAAGACGCTGGCCGAGGCGTTCGCGCTGGTCGTGCTCGTGGTGTTCTTCTTCCTCGGCTCGTGGCGGGCGGCGCTGGTGCCGACGATCGTCGTGCCGATCGCGCTGCTCGGCAGCTTCGCGTGCATGCTCGCCCTCGGCTATTCGGCGAACACGGTGACGCTGCTGGCGCTGGTGGTGGCGACCGGACTCGTGGTGGATGACGCCATCGTCGTCGTCGAGAATATCGAGCGGGTGATGGCGGAGCGGCCGGAGCTGTCGCCGCGCGAGGCGGCGAAGGTGGCGATGGCGCAGATCCAGGCGCCGATCATCGCGATCATGCTGGTGCTGCTCTCGGTGTTCGTGCCGACGGCGTTCATCCCCGGCCTGTCGGGCCTGCTGTTCACCCAGTTCGCGGTGGCGATCAGCACGGCGATGCTGATCTCGGCGCTGAACGCGCTCACACTGTCGCCGGCACTCTGCGCCATCCTGCTGCGCCGGGGCGAGCACGGGCACGGCATCATGGCGCGCGTCCTCGATTTCATCGAACGGACGCGGGCGGGCTACAGCCGGCTGATCGGCCGGCTCGTCGCGCGCTCGGTGCTGGGGCTGATGGTGATCGTCGCCTTCGGGGTGGCGGCGTTCCTGCTCGCGCGGATCACGCCGGGCGGGTTCCTGCCGGACGAGGACCAGGGCGCGCTGTTCATCCAGGCGACGCTGCCGCCCGGCGCCTCGCTGCAGCGGACCGACGCGATGGGGCAGAAGCTGGCGAAGATGATCCACACCCTGCCGCAGGTGCAGGACGTGATCGCCATCAACGGCTACTCGATCCTCGACTCGGCGACCGAGCCGAACGCGCTGTTCATGGTGGCGCACCTGAAGCCGTTCGCGCAGCGGCCGGGGCCGAAGAATTCGGTGCAGGCGGTGATCCGCAAGATCTTCGCGATGGGCTCGCAGGTGCAGGGGGCGAACATCGTCGCCTTCAACCTGCCGCCGATCATCGGGCTGTCGACCAATGGCGGCTTCACCTACGAGCTTGAGAACGTCGCCGGCGCGAGCCAGCAGAAATTCAATTCGGTGCTCAAGGGGCTGATCGTCGCGGCGAATTCGGACCCGAAGCTCGCGCATGTGTTCAGCACCTACGCGGCGAACAACCCCTCGGTCTATCTCGATATCGACCGCGCCAAGGCGCAGGCGCTCGGCGTGCCGATCTCCTCGATCTTCCAGGCGCTGCAGGCCTCGCTGGGCGGGTTCTACGTCAACCAGTTCAACATGTTCGGCCAGGTCTGGCAGGTGAACATCCAGGCCGCCTCGGCCGACCGCGACACGCGCGCCGCGATCTGGCGGATCTATGTGCGCAGCGATTCCGGCAAGATGGTTTCGCTCCGCTCGCTGGCGACGGCGCACACGCGGCTCGGCCCGCAGATCGTCAGCCGCTACAACGACTCGCTGGCCGCACCGGTGTTCGGCTCGCCGGCGCCGGGCGTGTCGTCCGGGGCGGCGCTGGCGGCGATGGACCGGATTTCCGCCCGCGTGCTGCCGGCCGGCTTCTCGTATGACTGGACCAGCACCGCCTATCTGCAGCAGCAGGCCAAGGGCCAGGCGGCCTATGTGTTCATCCTGTCGCTGATCTTCGCCTACCTGTTCCTGGTGGCGCTGTACGAGAGCTGGATCATTCCGGTGCCGGTGCTGCTCTCGGTCGTGGTCGGCGTGTTCGGGGCGATGCTCGGCATCGTGCTCGGCGGGCTGACGATCGACCTCTATGCCGAGATCGGGCTCGTCGTGCTGATCGCGCTGGCGGCGAAGAACGGCATCCTCATCGTCGAGTTCGCCAAGGAGCGGCGCGAGGAGGGCATGGGCATCCGCGAGGCGGCGGTGCTGGGTGCGCGGATGCGGTTCCGCGCGGTGATGATGACCTCGATCGCCTTCATCTTCGGGCTGCTGCCGCTGGTGGTGGCGACCGGGGCGGCGCAGATCACCAGGCGGTCGCTGGGCACGCCGGTCTTCGCCGGGATGATCTTCGCCAGCGGCATCGGCATCTTCGTGATCCCGCTGCTGTACGTGACGTTCGAGACGCTGCGGATGCGCGTCTCGCGCCCGGCGCGCGAGCGGCAGAAGGAAATCGCCGTCACCGGGGACGACTAGGCGGCGCGGGCGGGCTTTACCGGGTTATGTTTGGCGGGCTTTACCGCCCGCGCCGGCGCGCATAAGCAGCGTTCATGGCAACGCTTGATCCCGAGGACTGGTCCGAGCTCCGCGCGCTGGGGCACCGGATGATCGACGACATGTTCGACCGGCTGGAAGGGCTCGGCGCGGCGCCGGTCTGGCAACCGATGCCGGACGCGGTGCGCGCGGGGTTCCGCGCCCCGGTGCCGCGCGAGGGGAGCGGCGCCGCCCGCGCCTATGACGCGTTCGCGGCGCGGATCGCGCCCTATGCCTCGGGCAATACGAGCCCGCGCTTCATGGGCTGGGTGCAGGGCGGCGGCAACGCGGTGGGGATGCTGGCGGAACTGCTGGCCGGCGGGCTCAACGAGAATTGCGGCGGGCGGGACCATGTCGGGCTCGAAGTCGAACGGCAGGTGGTGGCCTGGGCGGCGGAGCTGCTCGGCCTGCCGGCGGCGACCGGCGGGCTGATGGTGACCGGATCGTCGATCGCGAATTTCATCGCCCTGCTCTGCGCGCGGCGGGCGCATTGCGGCGCGGCGGTGCGGCAGGACGGGCTCGGCGGGCGGCGCCTTACCGGCTACGCGCAGGCGGGGGTGCATCGGTGCGTGCCGGGCGCGTTCGACATGGCCGGGCTCGGCGGCGCGGCGCTGCGGCGGGTGGCGCTCGGCGCCGACCGGCGGATCGACCTCGCGGCGCTGGAGGCGGCGATCGCCGCCGACCGGGCGGCGGGGGCGGAGCCGTTCATGATCGTCGGCACCGCGGGATCGGTCGATGTGGGGGCGATCGACGATCTGGCCGCCCTCGCCGCGATCGCCCGGCGGGAGGGGATGTGGTTTCACGTCGACGCCGCGTTCGGGGCGCTGGCGGCGGCCTCGCCGGCGAGGCGGGAGCTGGTCGCGGGGATCGGCGAAGCGGATTCGGTGGCGTTCGACTTCCACAAATGGGCGCAGGTGCAATACGATTCCGGCTGCATCCTGGTGCGCGACCGGCAGCTGATGCTGAATGCCTTCGCGCAGGATGCCTCGTATCTGACGACGACGGCGCGGGGGCTTTCGGGCGGCGCGCCCTGGCCGTGCGACATGGGGCCGGATCTCTCGCGCGGGTTCCGGGCGCTGAAGGTGTGGATGACGATCGAGGCCTATGGCACCGCGGCGCTGGGCGGCATCGTCGATGATTGCTGCGCGCTGGCGGCGCGGCTCGCGGCCTCGGTGGATGCGGCGCCGCGGCTTGCGCGCCTCGCGCCGGTGCCGCTCAACATCGTGTGTTTCCGCTACGATGACGGCGGCGCGGAGCTGGACGCGCTGAACGCCGCGATCGCCGCCGACATCCAGGAGAGCGGGCGTTACGTGATCTCGACCACGACGATCGACGGGGTGCGGGCGCTGCGGGCGGCGATCGTCAATCACCGGACGAGGGCGGCGGATATCGACGGGCTGGCGGCGGCGGTGAGTGCCGCGGGGGACGCCCGCAGGCACGAACCGATCGGTTGAACCGATCAAACGGATCGGTCAGGGACGATGGCCTGAAGCGGTGCGGGGCGTCATAAATCCGGGCGGAGAACTGCCATGCCCGAAGACAGGATTGCCTATCACGCGCCGGTCGGCGACGAGGTTGCCCACACCACCTGTTACATGTGCGCCTGCCGCTGCGGCATCAAGGTGCATCTCAGGGACGGGAAGCTGCGCTACATCGAGGGCAACCGCGACCATCCGATCAATCGCGGCGTGCTGTGCGCGAAGGGATCGGCGGGGATCATGTCGGTCACCTCGCCGGCGCGGCTGCGCTCGCCGCTGAAGCGGGTCGGCCCGCGCGGGGCGGGCGAATTCGAGGCCATCGGCTGGGACGAGGCGATGGCGATCGTGACGGCGCGGCTCGCGGGCATCCGCGCCAGCGATCCCCACCGCCTCGCCTTCTTCACCGGGCGCGACCAGTCGCAATCGCTGACCGGGCATTTCGCGCGGATGTTCGGCACGATGAATTTCGCCGCCCATGGCGGGTTCTGCTCGGTCAACATGGCGGCCGCCGGACTCTATTCGGTGGGCGGCGCGTTCTGGGAATTCGGCGAGCCGGACTGGAACCATGCGAAGCTGTTCCTGCTGTTCGGCGTGGCGGAGGACCACGATTCCAACCCGATCAAGCTCGGCCTCGCCAAGCTGAAGGAGCGGGGGGCGAAGATCGTTTCGATCAACCCGGTGCGGACTGGGTATTCGGCGATCGCCGACGAGTTCGTCGGCATCACGCCGGGGACCGACGGGCTGTTCATCATGGCGCTGATCCACTGCCTGCTGGCGGAGGGGGCGGTCGATACCGAGTTCCTGGTCCGCTACACCAACGCGCATCACCTGGTGATCGACGCGCCGGGCGCGGCCGATCACGGGCTGTTCGCGCGCGGCGCGGATGGCGCGGCGCTGGCCTTCGACCGCAAGGCGGGCGCGCTGGCGCGGGCGGATGCGACCGGGACCGACCCCGCGCTGCTCGGGACGTTCACGCTCCCCGACGGGCGGCGGGCGCGGCCGTCGTTTGCGATTCTGGCGGAGCGTTATTCGGCGGCGGAGTACGCGCCGGAGGCGGTGGAAGCGCGCTGCGGCATCGCCGCGGCGACGATCCGCCGGCTGGCCGCCGAGATCGCCGAGATCGCCTTCCGCCAGCCTGTCGTCATCGAGCAGGCCTGGACCGACACCGACGGGCGGCGGCACGAGACGATGACCGGGCGGCCGGTGGCGATGCACGCGATGCGCGGGATTTCGGCGCATTCCAACGGGTTTCACACCTGCCGGGCGCTGCATGTGCTGCAGATGCTGATCGGCGCCGTCGATACGCCGGGGTCGTGGCGCTACAAGTCGCCGCACCCGAAGCCGATTCCGCCAGGACCGGGCCCGGCGGGACGGGCGCATGACGGGCGCGGCGCGCTGACCGGCAACGTGCTCGGCTTTCCGACCTCGCCGGACGACCTGCTGGTGGATGACGCGGGCGAGCCGCTGCGGCTCGACCGGGCGTTCTCGTGGGAGGCGCCGCTCGGCATTCACGGCATGATGCACATGGCGATCGCCGAGGCGCATGCGGCCGGGCGGGCGCGGGTGGACACGCTGTTCCTCTACATGGCGAACATGGCGTGGAACTCGGCGATGAATCCCGGCGAGACGACGCGGATGCTGACCGACCGCGACGAGGACGGCGAGTATCGGATTCCGTTCGTGATCGTCGCGGATGCGTTCGAATCCGAAACGGTCGCCTATGCCGACCTGGTGCTGCCGGACACGACCTATCTCGAACGCTATGACTGCATTTCGCTGCTCGACCGGCCGATCGGCTCGGCGCACGGGCCGGCGGATGCGATCCGCGTGCCGGTGCTGAAGCCGGACCGCGACGTGCGGCCGTTCCAGGACGTGCTGATCGACCTTGCCGGACGGCTCGGCCTGCCGGATTTCGCCGAGGCGCCGGGCAAGCCGCTCTACGGTTCCTATGCCGATTACATGGTGCGCCACCAGCGCAAGCCGGGCGTGGGGCCGCTGGCCGGATTCCGCGGGGCGGACGGCAACGCCTTCGGCCGGGGCGAGCCGAACCCCGAGCAGATTTCACGCTACATCGCCAACAAGGGGTTCGCGCGGTACGACCTGCCGCTGGAGCAGCTTTACTACAAGCACGCGAACCGGGCCTATCTGACGGGTGCCAAGGAGATGGGGCTGATCGACGACGACAGCCAGATCGTTCTCAATCTCTATAGCGAGCATTTGCAGAAATTCCGCCTCGCCGCCGAGGGGCACGGGGCGGTGCAGCCGCCGGAGCGGCTGCGCGCGCGCATCGCCCGGTTCATGGACCCGCTGCCGATCTGGTACGAGCCGATCGAGCAGACCATGACGGATATGAAACAGTTTCCGATCCACGCGATCACGCAGCGGCCGATGTCGATGTATCATTCGTGGGGATCGCACAATGCGTGGCTGCGGCAGATCCATTCGGAAAACCGGCTCTACGTGCATCGCGACCTCGCCGCCGCACAGGGGCTGGAGGATGACGATTGGGTCGAGGTGGTTTCGCGCACCGGGCGGCTGAAATGCCAGATCCGCATCATGGACGGGGTGAACCCGCACACGGTGTGGACGTGGAACGCGATCGGCCGGCGGAGCGGGGCGGTGGCGCTGGCGCAGGACGCGCCGGAGGCGGTGCGCGGCTTCCTGCTCAACCACGTGATCTCGGAATATCTGCCGGCGGGGGATGACGGGGCGCGGCTGTCGAATTCCGACCCGGTGACCGGACAGGCGGCGTGGTTCGACCTTACCGTGAGGCTTGAACCCTGCGAGCCGGAGACGATCGCGGAAACCCAGCCGCGGATGGCGCCGGTGGCGTTGACGACGAAGGGAGCCGGGCGATGACATCGCTGCCGCAGATTCAGCCGGGCGCCAAGCGGCTCGGCCTCGTGATCGACCTCGATACCTGTGTCGGCTGCCATGCCTGCGCGGTGAACTGCAAGGAATGGAACACCGAGGGGCACCACGCGCCGCTGCCGGATTACGATCCGCATGGCGCGGACCCGGACGGGGTGTGGTTCAACCGCATCCATTCCTACGAGGCGGAGGGCAGCGGCGGGTGCGGCAAGACGGTGAATTTCCCGCGCTCGTGCCTGCATTGCGAAAATCCGCTCTGCGTCACCGTCTGCCCGACCGGCGCCTCGTACAAGCGGGCCGAGGACGGGATCGTGCTGGTGAACACGGATATCTGCATCGGCTGCAAGCTGTGTTCCTGGGCCTGCCCCTATGGCGCGCGGGAATTCGACGAGCATGACGGGGTGATGAAGAAATGCACGCTCTGCATCGACCGGATCTATAACGAGTCGCTGCCCGAGGCGGAGCGCGAGCCGGCCTGTGTGGCGACCTGCCCGTCGCGGGCGCGGCATTTCGGCGATCTCGCCGATCCCGGGAGCCGGGTGTCGAAACTGGTGGCGGAGCGCGGCGGCGTCGACCTGATGGCGGAGCTGGGCTACCGGCCGACCAACAAGTATCTGCCGCCGCGGCAGACGCGCATCGAGACGCGGCCGGTGGAGATGCCGGCATCGGCGCCGGGCGGGCTGGGCGGCGCGCTGCTCGCCCTCGTGGACAAGGTGCTTTCGCGATGACCCCGGCAAGTTCGGTCCTGCTGCTGACCACCCTCACCGGCTTCGGCTACGGGCTGCTGGCCTGGCTCGGGATTTTCTGCGCCGCCGGGGCGCTGCCGGAGAGCCCGTGGTTCGGGCCGGTGGCGGTGGTGATCGCGCTCGGCTTCGCCGGCGCGGGGCTGGTCGCCTCGACGCTGCATCTCGGGCGGAAGGAACGCGCCTGGCGGGCGTTCAGCCAGTGGCGGTCGTCCTGGCTGTCGCGCGAGGGGGTGGCGGCGGTGGCGACCAACGCGCCGGCGCTGGGCTTCGCGGCGTCATGGGCGGCGCTGGGCGCGGCCGCGCCGCTGACGATCGCCCTCGGGCTGGTGGCGGCGGCGATGGCGCTGGGGACGGTGTTCTGCACCGCGATGATCTATGCCTGCCTGAAGCCGATCCGCCAGTGGCACAACCGCTTCACCGCACCGCTCTACCTGCTGTTCGCCGCGTTCTCCGGCGCGCTGCTGCTGGCGGCCCTGCTCGGGGTGTGGACCGGGACGGCTACGGCCGCCGCGGCGCTGGCGGTGGTGTTCGCGATCGGCGCGGGCGTGGCGAAGGCGGCCTACTGGCGCTTCATCGACGCGCAGGGGCCGCTCGCGACGCTCGCCTCGGCGACCGGGCTCGCCGAACTCGGCACGGTGCGCGCCCTCGACCGGCCGCATTTCACCGAGAACTACGTGCTGCGGGAGATGGGCTACCAGATCGCCCGGCGGCACGCCGCACGGCTGCGGCGGATCGTGCTGGTCCTCGCCTTCGCCGCACCCGCGGTGCTGGCCGCCCTCGCGCTGGCGGGCGCGATGCCGGCGGTGGCGGCGCCGCTGGCCGCCCTGCTCGCCGGCATCGGCCTGTTTGCCGAGCGCTGGCTGTTCTTCGCCGAGGCCACGCATGTCTCGGCCATCTATTACGGCCGCGCCGTCTGATCGCTGCCGGCGACGCCCTGGCGGATGAAGTCGGCGAGGCCCGGCTCTTCCGGCAGGGTTGACGGCGCCTCGCCATAGCGGGCGGCAAGCAGGCCGCGGCAGAGCGCGCCGTTGAACTCGGCGTTCAGCCCGACGCGGCGGATGTGGCGCAGATAGACGCTCAGCGTTTCATGCATGATCCGCTCGCCGGCGCTGGTGACGAAGGCGAGATCCTCGCCGCCGGCAAGCGGGCGGCGGGCGAGGTAGCGGGCGCGCAGGGCAGGCCCCTCCCCGTCCAGCGCCAGGCGTTCGAGACCCTCGACCGTGAGATCGAGGAAGGCTTGCGCATCGTGGCCGGCGGCGAGCAGGTGGCGGAGCAGCGCCTCCTGCCGGCGCTCGAAGGATTTCAGGCCGAAATGCCGGCGGATGCCGGCGAGGTTCTCGCCCGCCTCCTGCGGGAAGGCATCGGCGAAATCCTTGCCCTCGGCGACGCCGTTGTTGATCTCGTCGATGAACATGTGCTCGTCGAGCCGGACATCGGCGCGCGTGACCCAGGGCAGGGCGGCGACGGCATCGCGCATGTCGGCGGCCATGAGGTAGGAGAAATTGGCGGCGCACCAGTAGGTGGGCAGGCGGAAGCCGACGCTGACGGCGCCGTCCTCGGCGATGTCGATGCCGGTGACGAAGCCGAGCTCGACCACGCTCTCGTCAAGTTCCGGATCGGTCACCTGATCGAGAGCGGCGCGCACCTCGTCGGTGCGCGCCTTGAGCATGGACATCACGCGGCCACCGGCGCCATCCGGCCGAGCTTGGCCTTCTGGGCGGCGATGTCGACCCCGTAGAGCCGGGCGGCGTTTTCGCCGAGGATCTTCTTCTTGCCCTCGAGCGTGAGCTGCTTGCCGGTCTCCTTCACCAGCTCGTCGGGGATCTCGAAGCTCATGAAGCGCTCGACCAGCCAGCGCGGCGTCCAGATCCCGTAGTCGGAGCCGAAGAGGATCTTGTCCTCGCCGAGCCAGAACAGCAGTTCGGACATCACCTTGGCGAAATAGCCGGGGCGCGAGTGGATGAAGGGCAGCACCACGGCGAGGCCGCCATAGACGTTGCTCTCCTGCACCGCGATCCAGCAGAAATCGTCGAGGCGCGGCAGGCCGCAATGCTCGACGATGAAGTTGAGGTTGGGGAAGTCGGTGGCGCAATGGTCGATGTCGGCGACGTCGAAGGCGTCGCGGTCGAGCGGGATGATGGTCGGGCCCTTGTGGACGTGGATGTTCTTGATCCCGAGCTTCTCGCAGCGTTCGAGATACTTGTAGGCGGCGGGATCGGAGAGCTTGTAGCCGCGGCTGTCGCCCTTCCATTCGGCGGTGTAGAGCTTCACCCCCTTGATCTTGTGGATCTCGGCCATGGCTTCGAGGGCTTCGAGCCCGCCCTCGCCGTCGCGCGGGTCGAAGGCGCCGTTGAGGATGAAGCGGTCGGGGTAGCGGGTTTTCAGCGCCGCGTTCTGTTCGAGCGTGTTGAAGCCGGTCTTGTAGAAATCCTTGAGGTAGGTGGGCTGGAAGATCGCCATGTCGTCCGGCCCGTCGATGAACAGGTCCTGCACCATCTGCTCGGCGCCGTATTTGGCGAATTTCTCCGGCGTCCAGAGCTGCTCCGGCGGGGAGAGCGAGGCGTGGTAGCCATAAAAGCAGTCGATGAATTGCTTGCCGTGAATGTTCCTGATGTTCTCGGGGCTGGCATCCCAGAGATGGACGTGGCCGTCGATGATGAAGATCTCTTCGCCGTCTTTGGTGGTATACACTGGATCCGTTTCCTTCCTTCGGATTTGACGTGGTGAGCGCTGGTTTTTTTCGCTTCGTTCAGGGAATCAGCACGGCGCGGCCGCGGACCTTGCCGTGATGCAGGTCGTGCAGGGCGGCATTGGCCTCGTCCAGCCGGTATTCGCGGGTGGCGAGGGTGACCTTGCCCTGGTCGGCCAGCGCCATCAGCTCGATCAGCTCGGGATAGGTGCCGACGAGATTGCCGACGATGGTCTTTTCCGAGGTGATCATGTCGATGGTGGGAATGTCGATCTTCCCGCCGTAGCCGACGATGTAATAGTAGCCGCCGTCGCGCGTCATCGCGAGGCCTTTCGCCACGGCGTCGCCCTCGCCGACGAAGTCGATCACCGCCTCGGCGCCCTTGCCGCCGGTCAGGCGCATCACCTCGTCGAGCTCGGAGCCGTCCGCCTTCACCGCGAAATCGGCGCCGCATTCCTGGGCGAGCTGCAGCGCCATGTCGGCGCGGTCGACGATGATGATCCGGGCGGCGCACATCGCGCGCAGCACCTGGATGCCGATATGGCCGAGGCCGCCGGCGCCGATCACCACCGCGAACTGGCCGGGCAGCAGGTGGCGCGAGGCCTTCTTCGCGGCGCGGTAGGCGGTGAGCCCGGCATCGGTATGCGGGGCG
This sequence comes from Acidiphilium multivorum AIU301, assembly GCF_000202835.1. Classification (NCBI taxonomy): domain Bacteria; kingdom Pseudomonadati; phylum Pseudomonadota; class Alphaproteobacteria; order Acetobacterales; family Acidocellaceae; genus Acidiphilium; species Acidiphilium multivorum. The sequence goes on along the minus strand of NC_015186.1, from coordinate 3,238,552 downwards.
ACGTCCTTCGGCGCGAGCGATTTCGGCAGCTTGATGATCGAGCGCGCGCCGGTGCGCAGCAGCTCGGCATAGCCGCCATTGCAGTTGATGCCGGGGAATTCGCTTTCCTCGGCGTGCATGTCGTCGCCGCGGCGGCAGGCGAGGCAGTGGCCGGAGGTGATCAGCGGATGGCAGATCACCGGGTCGCCCTTCTTCAGGTGGGTGACGGCGGAACCGACCTCCTCGATCCAGCCGGCGTTCTCGTGGCCCATGATGTGCGGGAACTTGAGATCGACCTTCGAGCGCCAGACGCCCTCGATGATGTGCAGGTCGGTCCGGCAGACGCCGGCGCCGCCGATGCGGACGATGACGTCGGTCGGGTTGCGGATCTGCGGTTCGGGCACGTCCTCGTAGGTGACGAAGTCGGGTGCGGTGAGCTTTTCGTCGTATCCGTGCAGCACGGCGGCTTTCATGGCGCGGTTCCCCCTGGTTCCTTGGTGAGGGGGATGCTGCATCGATCGTGCCAGCGCGCGGAGCGGCGGGATTCCGCGGGCTTCGCCAAAGGGACGAGGCCGTTCATGTTCCATTCCGCAACAGCGACGGAAAACAAGTGTTCCGTTGCGGCCCGTGCCCGTATAACCTCCATATTGGAAAAGGGTCCGCTGAAGACCAGTTGAAGCATCTGGCGGGTTGCCCGACGCGGCCCGGATGGCAAAAGGCTATCGGAGGAAACATGCTGGCGCATCGTGCCACCGACTCCCGTCTTGCGCAGGCGCGCTCGCTGCTCGAGCTGGGGCGCGCCATTCCGGCAGGGTTGCTGGCCGCGCCCATCGCCGCGAGCTGGCGGCGCTGCCTCGATGCCGGGCTGGACCCGCATCATCCGCCGAATGTCGGGCGGATCGAGCAGCACGAGCTCGAACGCCACCGCGCGGCGCACGAAACCGCAAGGCGCCTCGCCCGCGCCGAGATGCAGGCGCTGCACCGCCAGCTCGGGCGGGACAGTTTCGTGCTCGCCTTCGCCGACCCGGACGGGGTGCTGATCGACTCGCTGGTGAGCGAGGGGCGGCGCGGCGACATCGAGGCCTTCGGCATCGTGCCGGGGACGGTGTGGGAGGAATCGCTGGTCGGCACCAACGCGCTGGGGACGGCGAGCGCCTCGCGGCAGCGGATCGCGGTGCGCGGGGCGGAACATTTCTTCACCCATCACCAGCGGCTGAGCTGCATCGCCGCACCCATCTTCCTGCCCGACCGCACGCTCGCGGGCGTGCTGGACGCGACCTGCTTCAGCGAGGCCTATGCGCCGAACGCGCGCGCCATCGTCGCCCTCGCCGCGGCGGAGATCGAGGCGCGGCTGTTCCGCGCCCGCCTCGCCGGCAAGCGGCTGCTCGCCATCCACGGAAGGGCCGAGTTTCTCGACACCGCCTATGCCGGGCTGCTCGCGCTCGACGCGGCCGACCGGGTGGTGGCGGCGAACGACCAGGCGCGGTTCATCCTGGCCGGGCTGCCGGAGCCGATCGGCGCGACCTTCGGCGCGCTGTTCGCGCCGGCCGAGCTGCGGCCGGGGGCGGCGGGCACGCTGACCGACCGCGCCGGGCGGCTGTTCCACGCCAGGCTCGACCAGCCGGAGACGGCGCGGCCGCGCAAGATCGCCCCCGCGCAGGGCGTGCCGGCAGCGGACGCGCCGGTGGCCGAGGACCCGGCGGCGCGGGCGGCGCTCGACATGGCGGCGCGGGCGGCGGCGCGCGGCATGCCGGTGCTGATCCGCGGGGCGACCGGCACGGGCAAGGAGGTGGCGGCGCGCTACGCGCATCGCGCCTCGGGGCGGAGCGGGCGGTTCGTCGCGGTGAACTGCGCGGCGATTCCGCCGGACCTGATCGCCGCCGAGCTGTTCGGCCATGTCGAGGGCGCGTTCACCGGCGCGCGGCGCGGCGGGGCGGCGGGCCTCGCGGTGGAGGCGGATGGGGGAACGCTGTTCCTCGACGAGATCGGCGACCTGCCGCTGCCGCTGCAGGCCGCGCTGCTGCGCTTCCTCGACGATTTCTCGGTGCGGCCGGTGGGCGGCGGGATGCCGCGTCTGGTCGACGTGCTGCTGCTGACGGCGACCAATGTCGATCTCGGCGAGGCGGTGGCCGCGGGACGGTTCCGGGCGGACCTGTATTACCGGCTGGCGATCGCCGAGATCACCCTGCCGGCGCTGCGCGAGCGCAGCGACATCCGCCCGCTCGCGGCGCACCTGCTCGAACAGGTGGCCCCGGGCACGCGGCTTGAGCCGGCGGCGGCGTCACGCCTCGCGCGGCACGATTTTCCCGGCAATGTCAGGGAGTTGCGCAACGTGCTGGCGCGCGCCGCGCTGACCGGCGAGAAGGTGATCGGCGAGGAGACGATCGCCGCCCTGCTGCCGGCGGAGACGGCCGCGCCGGCCGCCGCCGGACAGTCGGTGCTGCGCGACGTTCAGGCGAGGCGGATCGAGGCGGCGCTGCGCGCGGCCGGCGGCAATATCAGCCGCGCGGCGCGCGCGCTCGGCGTGTCACGCAACACGATTTACCGCGCGATCGGACGAACGCCCCCGACCGCCGCCGGCTGAGCGGCCGCGGCCCTGCGGCTTGCCGCCGGCCTTGGCGTGGGCGGGCTTGCCGTGATGGGCGTTGCCGCCGCCATGACCATGGCCCTGACCGTGGTGGCCGCCGCCGTGACCGCCGCCATGGCCGTGGCCGGCATGCGCGGCCTTGGGCGGGCCGTTGCGCTTGGGCATCTGCCCCTGGCGGGCGACCTGGTTGCGGGCGCGGAGGAGATGCGGCGGCGCGAGGCCGCGCACCGGCTGGGCGCCGCCGGGGACGAGATGGCGGCCGATCAGCGTCTCGATATCGCGCAGATAGGGCAGCTCGGAGGGCTCGACCAGCGAGATCGCCACACCCTCGGCGCCGGCGCGGGCGGTGCGGCCGATGCGGTGGACGTAGGATTCCGGCACGTTCGGCAGCTCGAAATTCACCACATGCGAGACGTTGTCGACATCGATGCCGCGGGCGGCGATGTCGGTCGCGACGAGCACGCGGATGCGGCCGGAGCGGAACTGGTCGAGCGCGCGCTCGCGCTGGCCCTGGCTCTTGTTGCCGTGGATCGCGGCGGCGCCGATGCCGGCATCCTCGAGATGGCGGGTGACCTTGTCGGCGCCGTGCTTGGTGCGGGTGAAGACGATGGCGCGCTCGACCGCGACATCGGCCAGCAGCCAGGCGAGCTTGTCCTTCTTCTCCTCGGGGGCGAGGAGGAGCACCTGCTGGTCGATCCGGTCGACCGGCTTCGATTCGACGCTGACCGCGACCTCGCGCGGGTCGCGCAGGAATTCGCCGGCCAGCGCGCGGATCGGCTTCGGCATGGTGGCCGAGAACATCACCGCCTGGCGCTGGCGGGGCAGCTTCGCCATGATCTGGCGGATCGCCGGGATGAAGCCGAGATCGAGCATCTGGTCGGCCTCGTCGAGCACCACGGTTTCCACCGCATCGAGGCGGATGACGCCGGCGGCGACATGGTCGAGCAGGCGGCCGGGGGTGGCGACCAGCAGGTCGACCCCGGATTCCATGCGGCGGGCCTGCGGGCCGGGCTTGGCGCCGCCGATGACGACGGCGACCGAGGGACGGGTGAACTTGCCGTAGGTGCGGGCGGCATCGGCGATCTGGGTGGCGAGCTCGCGGGTGGGGGCGAGGACCAGGGCGCGGCAGGCGCGCGGCGCCGGGCGGGCGCGGTTCGCCGCGATCCGGTGCAGGATCGGCAGCACGAAGGCGGCCGTCTTGCCGGTGCCGGTCTGGGCGATGCCGACGAGGTCGTGGCCTTCGAGCATCACCGGGATCGAACGGGCCTGGATCGGGGTGGGGGTTTCATAGGACTGCTCGCTGATGGCGCGCAGCAGGGGCTCGGCGAGGCCGAGGGTGGTAAAATCGGTCAAGACAGCGCTTTCGTCGCGGCTCCTTCGGTGCGAGGGAGCGGCACAAGGGTGGCAGGAAGCTTCGTAGACGAGCCGCCCAGAGGGTGCGCGCCCCGCATGGAACGCGCCTGCCGGCGGATGGCGGCGCCAGGGCGCGGCCGGCCGGTGAACAGAGCCGGCGGCCATCGGGCCGCATCTACGAGCGCTGTTCGTCAGCGCGGGATATAGGCGCTCAGCCGCCGGGTTGGCAAGGGCGGTCAGTGATGCCAGCCGCCATGCCAGCCTTCGTCGTCATCGCCATGCCACCAGCCGCCGCCGATCGTGACGCCGCCATAGACCACCGGCGGCGGGGCATAGGGATAGGTGTAGTAGCCGCCGCCATAGCCGGCGCCGTAGCTCGACGGATAATAGACGCATCCGCCGAGGGCGAGCGCCGCGCCGGCCGCCACGGCCGCGAGCAGCATCCTGCGCAAATTCGGTCTCATCGTCGTTCCTTGCATCGTCTTTCGCATATTGTGCCGATCGGTATGGCGGCCATGGGGCCAATTCGTGCCAAAATTGTAACGTGATGAGGAGCCGCCTTTTTTCCGACGCCGGCAGGCCGAACTTGCGCCAGAGAGCCGTGCGACCGGCGGAATGCGACTTCAGGAGGGCATGATGCGCAGGCAGTTCGCGACGTTGTTTCATATTGCATGGCTGCTCGCCGCCCTGCTCGCCGGGACGACGGCGACGGCGCGGGCCCAGGCGAACGGCGCGCCGCCCGCCCGCGTCGGCCAGATCGCGCGGATCGAGGGGGCGGTGTCGTTCGCCCGGGCCGGCGGCGAATGGGAGCCGGCGACGCCGAACTATCCGCTGATCGGCGGCGATACGCTCTATGCGGAGCCGGGGGCGGAAGCGGCGCTGACCTTCGGCTGGAGCCGGATCACCCTGGCGGGCGGGACCGAATTCGGGATCGCGGCGCTCGGCGAGGACAGCGCGACGCTGGATGTGCCACGCGGCGAGGCGTTTCTCGATCTGCGCTACCTGGCGCCGGGCGAGACCTGGCGCATCCGCACGCCGCGCGGGGTGGTGACGATCGGCCAGGACGGGCGCTACGCGATCAGCGCCGGGGACGCGGCGGCGCCGACGCGGATCGGCGTGATCGACGGCGCGGCGGAGGTGACGGGCGATGGCGGGTCGCTCCGGCTCGGGCCGGGGGAGACGGCGCGCCTCGCCGGCGCGACACCGGTGCGGGCGATGCGCGGACCGCTCGAGACCGACCCGTTCATCGAGCGGATGCTGGCGGAAGCCGCGCCGCCCGCCCCGCCCGGCGCGCCGGCGGTGGTGACCGGCATGACCGGGGCGGGCCTGCTCGCCGCCTATGGCAGCTGGGGTGACGTGCCGGATTATGGCGCGATCTGGTATCCGCGGGTCGGGCCCGGCTGGGCGCCGTACCGGCACGGGCACTGGGCCTATGTGCCGCCCTGGGGGTGGACCTGGATCGACGACGCGCCCTGGGGCTTCGCGCCGTTCCATTACGGACGCTGGCTGCACAGGCATGGACGCTGGGGCTGGCTGCCCGCGCCGGTGCCGGTGCCGCCGCGCGCCCCGCCGGTCTACGCGCCGGCGCTGGTCGCGTTCTTCAACGTGGCGCCGGGGATTTCGGTGGGGGTGGGGCTGAACGGCGGCGCGGTCGGCTGGGTGCCGCTGGCGCCGGGCGAGCCCTTTCTGCCGTGGTACAGCTGCCCGCCCGCCTATGTGGAACGGCTGAACCGGTTCGACGTGCGGGATCCGGCGCGGTATCGCGACCCGCGCGCGCCGGGCTTCGCGGCGGAGCGCCATCCGGCGCGGCTGGCGAACCGGATGGCGGCGACGCTGATCGGGCCCGAGGCGCTGCGGCGGGGCGACGCGGTGGGGCGGTTCGGACATCCGGCGCCGGAACGCGCGCTGGCGGCGGCGCGGCCGATGCTGCCGGGCCGGACGGCGCCGGCCTATGGCGGTTTCCTGCGGATGCCGCTGGAGCCGGCGCGGCCGGCGCCTGCCCCCGCGCGGCCGGCGATGGCGCCGGCACCGGGACGGCCGGGCGTCCCGGCGGCGCCGGGGGTGCCGGGCTCGCCGCCCCGGGCGATGCCGGCGCCGGGCATCGCCGTGCCGAGCTACAGGCCGGCGCCGCGCGCGCCGGAGCAAAACCGGTTCCAGCCGCAGCGCCCGCAGATGCAACCGCGCCCACCCGCGCCCGCCGCGCCGCAGCGCCGGGCGCCCGAGCAAAACCGGTTCCAGCCGCAGCGACCGCAGATGCAGCCGCGTCCGCCCGCGCCCGCCGCGCCGCAGCGCCGGGCGCCGGAGCAAAACCGGTTCCAGCCGCAGCGCCCGCAGATGCAACCGCGCCCGCCCGCGCCAGCCGCGCCGCAGCGCCGGGCGCCGGAGCCAAACCGGTTCCAGCCGCAGCAGCCCCAGACGCGCCCGCAGACGCCGCCGCGACCGCCCGCCGCGCCGCCGCGCCGGATGCCCGAGCAAAACCGGTTCCAGCAGCAGCGCCCGCAGATGCAGCCGCGACCGCCCTCGCCCACCGCGCCGCAGCGCCGGGCGCCGGAGCAAAACCGGAACCGGCAGGAGGGCGCGTCATGATGCGCTATCGGGTGCCGGGCCGGTTGTGGTAGGGTCGGATCATGGCCAGCCGGATCGATGACAGGACTGCCTGGGCCGCGCGCCGCCGCCGGCGGCTGCGGATGGCGGAGGACGTGCTGCTGCTGCCGCTGGCGCTGCTGGTCGAGTTTCTCGATCGGGTGGTGTGGAAGGGCACGAAGGCGCTGCTCGACCTGATCTCGCGGGCGCCGCCGATCGCCCGGCTGCGGCGGTTCCTGCAGGACCTGCCGCCGGTGATCGTGCTGTTCCTGTTCCTGATCCCGGAGGCGATCGACCATCTGAGCGGCTTGTGGGCGACGGTGCTGCTGGTGAAGGGCAACTGGCTGGCAGCGACGGTCGTTGCCGTGTTCATCAAGGGATTCGCGCTGCTGCTGGCGATCTGGATCTATCAGGCCTGCGAGCAGAGCCTGCTGTCGGTGCGCTGGTTCGCGCGGTTCCATCATGCCGTGCTGGAGGCGAAGGCCTGGGTGCTGCGGCGGACCGAGCCGGTGCGGCTGCGGCTGCGGCAGGCGTTGCGCAGCGTGCTGGCGCGGACGGGCAACCGGCGCCTGGCCCGGCGGTTTTCCGCCTGGCGCTGGCGCCTCGCGCGGATGGCGGGTCTGGCCCGCCGATGACGCAAGCCGGATGAGCCGCCTCGCCCGCGCCCATCTTGCCGCCGCCGATCCGGTGCTCGGCGCGCTGATCCGCGAGGTCGGGCGCTGCACGCTGGCGCCGGAGCGGGCGCGCGAGCCCTATGAGGCGCTGATTTCGGCGGTGGCGCACCAGCAGCTGCACGCCCGCGCGGCCGAGGCGATGCTGGGGCGGCTGCGCGCGCTGACCGAGGCGCCGGTGCCGGCGCCGGGGCACCTGCTCTCGCTGTCGGACGAGGCGCTGCGGGGCTGCGGGTTCTCGGCCGCGAAGGCGGCGGCGCTGCGCGACATCGCGCGGCGGACGCTGGACGGCACGGTGCCGACCAGGCGGGCCGCGGCGCGGATGAGCGATGCGGCGCTGATCGAGCGGCTCTGCACCCTGCGCGGGATCGGCCGCTGGACGGTGGAGATGCTGCTGATCTTCACGCTCGGCCGGCCGGACGTGTTTCCGGTGGACGATTTCGGCGTGCGCGAGGGCTACCGGCTGATCCACGGGCTGGAGGCGCAGCCGAAGCCGCGCGCCTTCGCCGCGATCGGCGAGGCCTATGCGCCGTATCGCAGCACGGCGGCCTGGTATCTCTGGCGGGCCGCCGACCGGGCGAAGACGATCAAGTACCAGGCCTGACCTTCGCCCGCGCCACGAGGTCGATCAGCGCGGAGGGGCCGGAATGGCCGGGGCCTTCGTCGAGCACCGCGTCGTAGCTGTCGAGCCGCTCGATCTCGAGGCCGGCGAAGGCCTCGCGGAGCATCGCCTCGGTGTAGCAATGCGCGGGATCGGACGGGCCGCCGGTGCGGTTGGCGACCTGTTCGGGCCGGTAGCCCTCGAGCAGCAGCAGGCCGCCGGGGCGCAGGGCGCGGACGAGCCGGCCGAAAAACGCCGGACGCTCGGCCGGGGGGACGAACTGCACGAAGATCGCCACCACCGCGTCGTAGGCGTGCTCGGGCCAGGACCAGCGCAGCAGGTCGGCCTGTTCGAAGGCGATGGCGACGCCGCGTTCGGCGGCGAGCTTGCGGGCGCGGGAAAGCGCGGTGGGCGAGACCTCGACGGCATGGACATCGGCGCCGTTGCCGGCGAGGAAGACGCTGTTGCGGCCCTCGCCGTCGGCCACCGAGAGCACCTTCGCGCCCGGCGCGATCAGCCCGGCATTGGCGGCGAGGAAGGCGTTCGGCGCGGTGCCGAAGATGTAGCCGCCCGCGGCGGCGTAGCGGGCTTCCCATTTCTGCTCGGGGGTCGGTTCGCTCATGCGGTGGTTTCCCTTGCGTGGTGTGGACGGTGCTTGCCACGGACGGCGCAAACCGCTAAGCGGACCCGTCACGCGGCCGGTCGGCATCGGCCAGGATCAGGAGAGTTGCGATGAAAGCCGATATCCATCCGGATTATCACGAGATCAACATCATCATGACCGATGGCACCGAGTACAAGACCCGCTCGTGCTACGGCAAGCCCGGCGACACGCTGCGGCTCGATATCGACCCGAAGTCGCACCCGGCCTGGACCGGACAGCAGCGCGTGCTCGACACCGGGGGCCAGGTGGCGAAGTTCAACAAGCGCTTCGCCGGGATCGGCGCCCGCAAGAAGTAAGCGTCCCCGCCGCGGCAGACCTGCAACGCGCCCCGCCGCCTTCGGCCGGGCGCGTTTTCGCATGCGCGCGGGTCTTGAAGCGGCGGCGGCGAATACCTTTATCCTCGGACAGGAAGGATGCCTTCGGGGTTCTTCCGGCACTGCGGGCTGGTCCGTCGGACAGCCCGGTTCACTGGACCTTGCTTGACCGAGGAGGTTACTCATGACGCTCGATTTTTCCCCGCTTTTCCGCACCGCCATCGGCTTCGACCGGCTGCAGCAGCTGCTTGACAGCGTGCCGGACGGCAACGCCACCGCCTATCCCCCCTACAACATCGAGAAACTCGGCCCCGAGGACTACCGCCTGACCATGGCGGTGGCCGGATTCCGCGCCGAGGACCTCGACATGACGGTGAAGGACAACACGCTCATCATCACCGGACGGATCGCCGAGGGGGCGAGCAAGGGCGAGGTGCTCTATCGCGGCATCGCCTCGCGCGCGTTCGAACGGCGCTTCGTGCTGGCCGACCACATGGTGGTCGATGGCGCGGCGCTGGAGAACGGGCTGCTGCACGTGGCGCTGAAGCGCGTGATTCCCGAGGCGCTGAAGCCGCGGAAGATCGCCATCGGCACCGGCGCCCCGGCGGCCACGCCCGTGATCGAACAGGACAAGGCGGCCGCCTGACCTCGCCGCCATCCCCGACACCCCGCGCCGCAGGGCGCGGGGTTTTTCATGGGCGCCCCCGGCGGCGCGCATGGACAGGGGCGGCGGAAGCGGCGATGATCAAGCCATGCTGTTCGACCTCACCAAACTGAAACCGGAGGACCAGTACAAGCTGCTGGCCTCGACCGTGGTGCCGCGGCCGATCGCCTGGGTGGTGACGCTGAATCCCGAGGGCCGGCTGAACGCCGCGCCGTTCTCGTTCTTCAACGTCTTCGGCGCCGGGCCGCCGATCCTGTGCCTCGGCATCGGCGCGCGGCGGCCGGGCGACCCCAAGGATACCGGCGAGAACATCCGCCTGACCGGGGAATTCGTGGTCAATCTCGTCGCGCACGAGAACGCCGAGGCGATGAACGTGACCGCGATCGAGTTCGGCCCGGAGGTGGACGAGCTGGCCGAGGCGCGGCTGACCACCCTGCCCTCGGAGAAGATCCGCCCGCCGCGCATCGCCGAGAGCCCGGTGGCGATGGAGTGCACGCTGCATTCGATGATCGAGTTCGGGCCGGACCGCGCGCTGGTGATCGGCCAGGTGCAGGCGATGCATGTGCGCGACGACGCCGTGCTGAACCCGGAGCGCTGCCATATCGACACGCCGAAGCTCGACCTGATCGGCCGGATGCATGGCGGCGGCTGGTACGCGCGGACCACGGAACGGTTCGACATGCCGCGGATTCCGGTCGGGAACTGGCCGCGCGACTGACCGGATGGCGATGAGCGACGCCCCGATCGCGCTGACCATGGGCGACCCGGCCGGGATCGGCGGGGAGATCGCCGCCGCCGCCTGGCGCGACGCGCGGGAGCGGCTGCTTCCGTTCGCGCTCATCGGCGATGCGGACTGGGCGGCGGGATTCGGCGTGCCGGTGGCGCGGATCGGGCGGATCGGCGAGGCCGCTTCCCGGTTCGGCGCGGCGCTGCCGGTGCTGGACGTGAAGCTCGCGGTGCCGGCGATTCCGGGGCGGCCCGACCCGCGCAACGCCGCCGCGGTGACCGGGGCGATCGAGACCGCGACGCGGCTGGCGCTGGCCGGCGAGGCGGCGGCGGTGGTGACCTGCCCGATCGCCAAGTCGGTTCTGTATCAGGCGGGATTTCCGCATCCCGGCCATACCGAGTTCCTCGGCGCGCTGACCGGCGTGGCAGCTCCGGTGATGATGCTGGCCTGCCCCGGCCTGCGGGTGGTGCCGGTGACGGTGCATGTGTCGCTGCGGCGGGCGATCGAGACGCTGGAGACCGGCGCCATCGTCGCCGCCGGGCGGAGGCTGGCGGCGGCGCTGACGCGGGATTTCGGGGTGGCGGCGCCGCGCATCGCGGTGGCGGGGCTCAACCCGCATGCCGGCGAGGCGGGGGCGATGGGCGACGAGGAGCTGACCATCATCGCGCCGGCGATCGCGGCATTGCGGCAGGCGGGCATCGACGCGTTCGGGCCGCTGCCGCCGGACACGATGTTCACCCCGGCGGCGCGGGCGGGTTACGACGCGGCGCTTTGCATGTATCATGACCAGGCCCTGATCCCGCTCAAGACGATCGACATGGAGAACGGCGTGAACGTCACCCTCGGCCTGCCCATCATCCGCACCTCGCCCGACCACGGCACCGCCTTCGACATCGCGGGGACGGGGAAAGCGCGGGCGGAAAGCTTGATCGCGGCGCTGCGGCTGGCCGGCGAGATGGCGGGGCGGCGATGAGCGCCCTGCGGCTCGGCGTCAATCTCGACCATGTGGCGACGCTGCGGAACGCCCGCGGCATCGCGACCCCCGACCCGATCCGCGCCGCGCGGATCGCCATCGAGGCGGGGGCGGACGGGATCACGCTGCATCTGCGCGAGGACCGGCGGCATATCCGCGACGCCGATATCCGCGCCGCGCGGGCGCTTTCGGTGCCGCTCAACATGGAGATGGCGGCGACCGACGAGATGGTCGGCATCGCCTGCGGGCTGAAGCCGCATGCGAGCTGCCTGGTGCCGGAGCGGCGGCAGGAGGTGACGACCGAGGGCGGGCTGGACGCCGCCGGAACCGCCGAGTCGCTGGCCCCGCGCATCGCGGCGCTGCGGGCGGCGGGAATCCGCGTCTCGCTCTTCGTCGATCCCGATCCGGTGCAGCTGGAAGCCGCGGCACGGTTGGGCGCGCCGGTGGTCGAGCTGCATACCGGCGCCTATGCCGAGGGGCGGGCGGGCGAGCTGGACCGGCTGCGCGCCGCGGCGGCGCGGGCGGCGGCGCTCGGGCTGGAAGTGCATGCCGGGCACGGGCTGAACTATGACAATGTCGGCCCGATCGCGGCGCTGCCGGAGGTGCGGGAGCTGAATATCGGCCACTTCATCGTCGGCGAGGCGGTGTTCGTCGGCCTGGCCGAGGCGATCCGCCGGATGCGCGCGATCATGGACGCGGCGCGACGGCGTACGCAGCGTTAACTTGCCATTGACCCGGCGCGCCGCCAAAAGACCGGCGATGCTTTCCTTGCTGACCCCGACCCGGCTGGACCGCTACGTGTTCCGCCAGCTCCTCATCGGGCTGGCGGTTTCCACGCTCGGGCTCGTCGCGCTGGTGTGGCTGACGCAGTCGCTGCGCTTCATCCAGCTGATCATCCAGCACGGGCTGTCGCCGGTGGTGTTCCTGCACCTGACCGGGCTGCTGGTGCCGAGCTTCGTCGCGGTGATCCTGCCGATCACCTGCTTCATCGTGATCCTGTTCGTCTATGCGCGGCTCGCCGCCGACCGGGAGCTGACGGTGATGCGGGCGAGCGGCATGTCGGACGCCGCGATCGCGCGGCCGGCGCTGGCGCTGGCGATGCTGACGATGCTGGCCTGCTGGGGGCTGAACGTGTGGCTGGTGCCCTCGACCCTGGCGCGGTTCACCCATTTCGAGTCGATCATCCGCAACCAGGTCGCCGCCTTCCTGCTCGAACCCGGCGTGTTCACGCCGATTCCCGGGCATATCACCGTTTACGTGCAGCGGCGGGACCACGACCAGGTGCTGCACGGCATCGTCATCCAGGACGCGCGGCAGAAGGGCGAGCCGGCGACGATCCTCGCGCGGAGCGGGCGGCTGATCGACGGGCCGGACGGACCCGAGGTGCTGCTGCTCGACGGCTCGCGCGAGCAGGTGGACCCGAAGACCGGGCGCCTCAATATCCTGAGTTTCCGGCGCAATCTCATCAGCCTCGCCAAGCCGACCGGGGTGACGCGGAAGCTCGCGCCGAAGACCTCGGAGGCGACGATGACGCAGCTGTTCCACGCCGGCGCCGCGCATGTTCCCCCGCCGGTGCAGCGGCGCTGGCGCGAGGAGGCGTGGCGCCGGATCGCCTCGCCCTTCGCCGTGCTGTCCTATGCGGTGATCGCGCTGCTCAGCGTGCTGCGCAGCCCGTTCCGCCGGCAGGGCGGGGCGGCGGCGCTGGTGGCGGCGGTGTTCATCGTGATGGGGCTGGTGGCGCTGGAACTCGGCACCGAGAACCTGGCCGCCCGGCAGAACGGGCTGATCCCGCTGATCTTCGCGGTGACGCTGGGGCCGGCGCTGGTCGGGCTCGCGCTGCTGCTGCGCGGGCGGCGGCGGCGGGCGCGGACGGTGCCGGCATGATCCGCCTGCGGGCCTGGCGGCCGCCGCTGACCCTTTCGCTCTATATCGGCCGGCGCTTCCTCGGCGCGGTGGTGGCGATGCAGGCCGGGCTGACCGCGATCGGCGCGCTGTTCGACTTCCTCGACCTGCTGCGCCAGTCGGCCGACAAGCCGCAGGCGACGTTCTGGCGGATGCTGGCGCTGGAGGTGCTGCGGGTGCCCTGGCTCGGCATGCAGATCCTGCCCTTCGCCGTGCTGCTCGGCGGGATCTTCGCGTTCTGGCGGCTGACCCGGAGCTCGGAACTCGTGGTGGCGCGGGCGACCGGCACCTCGGTCTGGCAGTTCCTCGCCGTGCCGGTGGCGGGGGCCGCGCTGATCGGCGTGCTCGCCACCACGGCGGGCAGCCCGATCTCGGCGATCATGTTCGCCCGGGCGGAGGTGCTGTATTCGACCTATCTCGGCGTGGATTCGGGGCCGCTCTCGCTGCAGGGCGGGCAGCTCTGGCTGCGCCAGGCGGACGATGCGGGGGGCAAGGGCGGCATCGCGATCCTGCACGCCGACGCGGTTCACCTGCACGGCAAGGTGCTGACGACGGGGCATATCACCGTGCTGCGGCTGACCGCGCAGACCACGCTGCAGGAACGCATCGAGGCCGCGCGGGGCCAGCTGGAGCCGGGCGGCTGGCGGCTGGAGAGCGCGCGCATCCTGACGCCGGACGGAGAGCCGCGGGCGGTGAGCGCGCTGCGGATTCCGACGACGCTGACGGTGGGCCGCGTGCAGGAGAGTTTCGCGAGCCCCAGCGCGCTGTCGTTCTGGGCGCTGCCGGGCTTCATCCGGCTGCTGCGGCGCTCGGGCTTTTCGGCGACCCAGCACGAGCTGGCGTTCCAGAGCCTGCTCGCCCTGCCGCTGCTCTGCGCGACGATGGTGCTGGTGGCGGCGGGATTCTCGATGCGGCCGTCGCGCCGGGGCGGGGCGATCCAGATGATCGGGGCTGGCGTCGGCTGCGGGTTCCTGCTGTTCATGCTTTCTGAGGTGGCGGCACAGCTCGGCAAGTCGGGCGCGCTGCCGGTGGGGCTCGCGGCCTGGGCGCCGGCCGCGGCCGGGCTGATGCTGGCGCTTGCCTTGTTGCTTCATCTGGAGGATGGCTGAAGCATGAACGACGCCCAGCAACGCCGCCACGCGCGGCTCCGCCGACGGATCGGGATCGGGATCGCCGGCGCGATGCTGGCGGCCCCGCTGGCGCGCGCGCAGATGGGCGCGCTGGTCGCCGGACCGGAAACGCCGGTCTCGAATTCCGCGCCGGTCACCTTCCTGGCCGACCGCGTTTCGTACGATCACGGCACCGGCGTGGTCACCGCGAGCGGCCATGTCGAGGCCTGGCAGAACGGCCATCTGCTGCAGGCGGACCGCATCGTCATCGACCGGCGTAACGACACGGCGGTGGCCAGCGGGCATGTCGTGATGATCGAGCCGGACGGCGCGGTGGTCTTCGCGCGGCACGCCACCCTCTCGCAGGGGATGAAGAACGCCGTGCTGCACGACGTGGCCACGATTCTCGCCGAGAACGGGCGGATGGTGGCGAACGGCGCGCGGCGCTATGGCGGGGTGATCGAGGAGCTCTCGAAGCCGATCTATTCCACCTGCAATCTCTGCAAGAGCAACCCGAAGGCAGCACCGCTGTGGCAGATCCGCGCGCGCCAGGCGGTGGAGGACCTGCAGCACCGGGTGATCGAGTATCACGACGCGCAGCTCGAGATCTACGGCGTGCCGGTGTTCTGGCTGCCCTATCTCTCGCAGCCCGATCCCTCGGTGAAGCGGCAGAGCGGCCTGCTGATTCCCGGCTTCGGCGGCTCGACCCATATCGGCAGCTTCGTCGCGATTCCGTATTTCTGGGACATCAGCAAGAGCCAGGACCTGACGATCGTCCCGATCATCGCGACCAAGGCGGGGCCGGTGCTCGACCTGAAATACCGCCAGGCGTTCAACGACGGCAAGCTGAACATCAACGTCTCGGGCGGGCGCGACCGCTATGCCGACAAGGGCGGGATTTCGGATTCGATCTTTTCCTCGGGCACGTTCGACCTCAATCGCAACTGGCGCGCCGGGTTCAGCTACAACCACACCTCGACCGCGCAGTATCTGAACGATTTCCGCTACCTGCCGAACGAGGCGTTTCTCGCCTCGAACGCCTGGCTCGAAGGGTTCGGGCGCGGCTCCTATGCGAAGATCGAGGCGGAGACCTATCAGGGCCTGGTCGCCTCGATCAGCCAGAACCGGCTGCCGATCGTGCTGCCCTATGCCCGCTACAGCTATGCCGGCGCGGCGGATTCCTGGGGCGGGCGGTTCTCGCTGACGGCGAACGCGTTCAACATCTTCCGCCAGTCCGGCACGCAGACGCGGCGGGTCGCGGTGATCGCGAATTACGACCTGCCGCGGCAAGGGCCGGACGGGCTGCTGGTGGATGCGCGGCTGCGGCTGATCACCGCCGGATATTCGGCCGACAAGCTCAACCAGCAGCCGAACTATTCGCCGATCACCACCTCGCAGACGGCGCGGGCCATCCCGATCGGCGCGGTGTCCTTCGCCTGGCCGCTGGAGCGCGACGCCGGACGCTGGGGCACGCAGGTGATCGAGCCGCGGGTGCAGCTCGTGGCGGCGCCGGTCTACGGGCTCGGGCAGACCCGCACGATTCCGAACGAGGACAGTCTCGACTTCCAGTTCTCCGACGCGAACCTGTTCAGCCTGCAACGCTTCGGCGGCATCGACCGCTTCGCCGGCGGCGCGCGGGTGGACTATGCGCTGCAGGGCGCGTGGTACCTGCCGGGCGGCGCCTATGCGAGCGGGCTGGTGGGCCAGTCCTATTCCTTCGAGACCTCGAAGCTCTACCCGCCGGACAGCGGGCTGGGCGGGCATGAATCGGACGTGGTGGGCCGGGCGACCGTCGCGCCGGCGCCCTGGTTCAGCCTGACCTATCGCACGCGGCTGTCGCACCGGGACCTGTCGACCCAGATGATCGACAGCTACGCGACCTTCGGGCCGAAGAGCTTCAACGTCTCGGCCGGATATTTCTACAGCACCACCAACTCCTATTACCTGTTCACCCAGCCCGGCCCGCCGCCGCCGCAATATTTCCAGGCCCAGCGCGAGGTGACGCTCGGCGTGTCGACCACGCTGGTGCCGCACTGGTCGCTCACGGCGGGGGTGCAGCGCAACCTCGCCACCGGGCAGTTCGACAACGCCTCCATCGGGGCGGTATGGCAGAACGAATGCACCGCGGTGAACATCGACTTCTACCGCAACTTCACCTCATACAACTACGATCACGGCACGACGACGCTGCTGATCACCGTCACGCTCAAGACACTCGGGAACATCGGATTCAGCGCCCTATGAAATCGTTCGTCTCTTACGCGGCCCTGATCGGCCTTGCCGCGGGCCTGCTCGCACCCGGCGCGCCGGCGCGCGCGCAGACGGTCAGCATCGCCGCCGTGGTGAACGGCACGGTGATCACCAATGCCGATGTCGCGGCGCGCACGCGGCTGTTCGCGCTCTCCGCCGGACTGCCGACCACTTCGGCGACGTTGCAGCGGCTGAAACCGCAGATCACCCGCGAGCTGATCGACCAGGCGCTGCAGCTGCAGGCGATCGAGCGGAACAAGGTGGTGGTGCCGGAGGCGAAGATCGCCGCCGCGCTGAAGCGGGTGAACGAGGCCAATCACCTGCCGCCCGGCTCGCTGCAGAAGAAGCTCGCCGCCGCCGGCATTCCGCTCTCGACGCTGGTGAGCCAGTTCCGCACCCAGATCGGCTGGACCGACGTGCTGCGCAAGAAGCTCGGCCCCGACCTGCGCCCGACCGCGGCCGACATCGCCGCCGAGGAGGCGGCGATGAAGAAGGAGATCGGCAAGACGCAGTACCACATCGCCGAAATCTTCATCCCCGTCGAAAATCCGGCGGATGTGGCGAATGCCCGGCGTTTCGCGGATGTGGTGATCAGGCAGCTGCGCGCGGGCGCGCCCTTCCCGGTGGTGGCGGCCCAGTTCAGCCAGAGCCAGAGCGCGCTGACCGGCGGCGACCGCGGGTGGGTGCAGCCCGACCTGCTCGACCCCGCGGTGCGCCGCATCGTCGAGAAGATGCCGGTCGGGGCGATCAGCGACCCGGTGCGGGTGGCGGGCGGCTTCGAGATCGTCAACCAGCTCGGCATCCGCCAGTTCGGCGTCGGGCAGCGGACGACGCTGTCGATCCGCCAGGTGTTCCTGCCCTTCACGAAGCCCTTCGCCGGCGGCCAGCCGGATGCGCAGCAGCTTGGCGTGCTGCAGCATGCCAACGCGCTGCGCGGCACGCTGCATTCCTGCGCCGAGGTGGAGGCCGCGAACGCGGCGGCGGGCAGCGTGCAGAAGTCCAATCCGGGGCCGGTCGACCTGACCACCGTGCGGCCGGCTGCGTTCCGCAAGCTGCTGTCCTCGCTGCCGCTCGGCCAGCCGAGCGAGCCGCTGGTGTCGAGCAGCGGCATCGCCATCGTCATGGTCTGCAAGCGGGAGACCAGCAAGATCGGCCTGCCGGGGAAGAAGGCGATCGAGGAGATGCTGATCAACCGCCGGGTGTCGCTGGAGGCGCAGCGGCTGATGGACACGCTGCACCGCGACGCCGAGATCCGGATTTTCGCCACCCCGTGACACAGGGAGCGCCGCCGCTGCGCGAGGTGATCGCGCGGCACGGGCTGTCGGCGAAGCGCGCGCTGGGGCAGCATTTCCTGCTCGACCCCGACCTGCTCGCGCGGATCGCGCGGCTGGCCGGGCCGCTGGCGGGTGTCAACGTTATTGAGGTGGGGCCGGGGCCGGGCGGGCTGACGCGCGCGCTGCTGGCGAGCGACGCGGCGGGGGTGACCGCCATCGAACTCGATCCGCGGGCGGTCGGCGCGGTTGCGGAACTCGCGGCGGCGGACCCGGGGCGGCTGCGGGTGGTGGAGGGCGATGCGCTCGATCTCGACCTTGCGGCGCTGGTGCCGGCGCCGCGCGCGATCGTCGCCAACCTGCCCTACAATGCCGGCACCGCGATGCTGCTGCGCTGGCTGCACCAAGCGGCGTGCTTCCGCTCGATGACGCTGATGTTCCAGCGTGAGGTGGCGGAACGGATCGTCGCGGCCCCTGGCAGCCCGGCCTATGGACGGCTGGCGGTGCTCGCGGCGCTCACCGTGCGCGGCGCGATCGTGCTGACGCTGCCGCCCGGCGCGTTTTCACCACCGCCCAAGGTGGACTCGGCCGTGGTCAGGCTGGTGCCGCACGAGGACCAGCTCCAGCCGGCGCTGCTCGCGAAGGTGGGGCGGGTGACGGCGGCGGCGTTCGGGCAGCGGCGGAAGATGCTGCGGGGGTCGCTGAAGGCGCTGGGCGGCGCGACGCTGGCCGAAGCGGCGGGGATCGATCCGTCGCGCCGGGCGGAGACGCTCACGCCCGCGGAATTTCTCTCGCTCGCCCGGCTGCTGCCGGACTGACGCCGGGACGGCTCAGCGCAGGGTGCGGTTCGGCGCGGTCAGGCGGATCTTGTGGACCACCGGCGCCTCGGCCACCTCGGTCCCGCCATTGCTGGCGTAGACGACATTGGACGGCGCCTGGTTGTAGATGAAGCCGTAGGTCGGATAGACCGTGCCGAACGAGCCGTTGCCGAGCGCGACCTTGACCTCGGACCAGTTGTTGTTCGGCGATACGTCGATGACCGGGACGTTGCGGCTCACGGTATCGGGGATCCAGTTGGCCTGGTCGACCAGGATTTCGCGGCTGTTGATCACCTTGGCAACGACGGCGACATGGCCGAGCGGCATGCGGCCGGTCGGGCGGAAGTTGAGCACGGCGCCATCCTCGGGGCGATAGCCGCGGGCGTAGCGGCCGGCCGCCTCGGCCCACCAGAGGAAGGCATCGCCCTTGATGTCGATATGCGAGACTTCGCGCGCATAGGGCACGCACCAGAGATAGCTGGTGCGGCGGACGAGATGGCGCGGATAGCGATAACGCCGGACGGCCGGGCGGCGCTCGACGACGTGGCGGACGACGACGTGATGTTCCACGCGCGGATGCTCGACGTGACGGTAGACCACATGGCGCACCGGGGCGCGGTGCTCGACGATGTGGCGCGCGACGACGTGATGATCGACGACATGGCGGACGGGGGCGCGGTGGACCGGCTCATGCCGGTAGACGACATGGTGGATGGGGGCGTGGCGCACCGGTTCGTGGTGGTAGACGACGTGGCGCACGGGCGATTTCACTCGGTGGACGACGCGCGCGGGAGCGGTATGTTCCGTCTTTGCATGGCCGACATGCGCGAGAAGGAAGGCAACGAAAACGCCGCCGCAAAACCGTGATGTTTCCTTCAATCGCGTAACGCCTGCCCACATGCCCCGTTCGCCTTCTTGTTCCGCGCGCCCCTTCCGGACACAAAAAAACCACAATCCAATCAAGCCAATGCCGGATTTTGCTCAGTCAGCGCAGTAACCGGACCGAGCTTTTTGCCGACTCGGGTCTTTGTTTCAAGCCACGAATGGCTTGCATTCCTGTTACGGGGGGACTGCGGTGAACGCAACCCTCGGACTGGGCAAAAATGTCACGCGCGAGGAAAATTTAATGTTTCGCGGCGACATGGGGCGGACGTTACGACGAACTTCCTAACGCCGGATGAAGATCGAGATTTCATCCGGCGCGAATGGCGGAAAATGTTTACGCGGCCGGGGTCAGCGGCAGGCGACGACCATGATCTCGACCAGGTAGCGCGGATCGGCGAGCTTCGCCTCGACGCAGGCGCGGACCGGCGCGCCGCCTTCCGGCAGCCAGGCCGACCAGACGGCGTTCATCGCGCCGCGGTCGTCGATCGATTTCAGCCAGATCTGCGCCTGCAGAAGGCGCGTGTTGTCGGTCCCGTGCTGTTCGAGCAGCGCGTCGATCTGGGCGAGAACATCGCGGGTCTGGGCGGTGATGTCGCCGGCCGGGTCCGCCGCGACCACGCCCTGGGTGTAGACGAAGCCATGATATTCGACGGCTTTCGAGAGGATTTCGTTCGCTTCGGTGCGGATGATGCGGCTCATGAGGGTCTCCGGGACGGAATGGCGGCAGCCGGCGGCGGCCGTGCGCTGTTCTATCTGCGCGGCCGCGTGGGGCGCAAGCCACGGCGATGACGCTGGACAAGCCGGCGGGTGGATCGGTAGTATTCAACCTTGGCGAGTATCTGAGATGGAGTTTTTCTCCTTTTGCTTGAAAATCTATTCCGCGCGATGCGCCGGCACGGCGGCGAGCCATTCCCGGAAGCGGCCCCGCTTCCGGGGCGGCGCGGGATGGCGGAGCGCGGCGGGTTCGACCACGCGCCGGCGGCCGATGCGCCCTTCTCCAGCACCGGGCCGCAGGGCCATCGCGGCCGGATGCGCGAGAAGCTGCTCGGCCGCGGCGCCGAGGCGCTGGCCGATTACGAGCTGCTGGAAATGCTGCTCTTCCTCGCCTTCAAGAAGGGCGACACCAAGCCGCTCGCCAAGGCGCTGATCAACCGGTTCGGCTCCTATGCCGCCGTGCTCGCCGCCGAGCCGGACGCGCTGTTCGCGACACCGGGGCTCGGGCAGCACAGCGTGGCGGCGATCAAGCTCGTGCAGGCCTCGGCCATCCGCCTCGCCCGCGCGGAGCTGGCGGACGCGCCGGTGCTGAACAACTGGGAGCGGCTGATCGATTACCTCACCATCGCGATGGCGCGCGAGCCGGTGGAGCAGTTCCGCGTGATCTATCTCGACAACCGCAACCGGCTGCTCGCCGACGAGGTGGCCTCGCGCGGGACGGTGAACCATACCCAGGTCTATGTGCGCGAGGTGGTGCGGCGGGCGATCGAGACACGGGCGACGGCGCTCATCCTCGTTCACAACCACCCGAGCGGCGACCCCTCCCCCTCGCGCGACGACGTCGAGATGACGCGGGAGGTGCAGCGCGCCGTCGCCCTGCTCGACATCACGCTGCATGACCATGTCATCATCGGCAAGGCGGGGTGGCTGAGCTTCCGCCGCGAGGGATTCCTCTCCGGGGCGGCGGCGTGAGCATCACCCGCATCCAGAGCTTCGCCTTCGCCGGGATCGAGGCGCAGCCGGTCGAGGTGCAGGTGCAGATCGCCGCCGGGCTGCCGGTCTTTCTCGTCGTCGGGCTGGCCGACAAGGCGGTGGCGGAATCGCGGGAGCGGGTGCGCGCGGCGCTGACCGCGATGGGCCTCGCGCTGCCGGCGAAGCGCATCCTCGTGAACCTGGCCCCGGCGGACCTGCAGAAGGAGGGCAGCCATTTCGACCTGCCGATCGCGCTCGGCGTGCTGACCGCGATGGACGTGCTGCCGGCGGAGGAGATGGCGCGGTTCGCGGCGATCGGCGAGCTGTCGCTCGACGGGCGGCTGGCGCCGGTGGCCGGGGTGTTGCCGGCGGCGATTGCCGCGGGGGCGCGCGATCTCGGCCTGATCTGCCCCGCGGCGCAGGGGCCGGAAGCGGGCTGGGCCGGCGAGATCGGCGTGCTGGCGCCGGCCGACCTGCTCGCGCTGATCAACCATTTCCGCGGCGAGGCGCTGCTGGAGCCGCCGCCGCGCGGGCGGTTCCAGGCACCTTCGCGCCAGCCGGACCTCGCCGATGTGCGGGGGATGGACGGGGCGCGGCGCGCCCTCGAGATCGCCGCGGCGGGGCAGCACAACCTGCTGATGATCGGCGCGCCGGGGGGCGGGAAGTCGATGCTGGCGGCGCGGCTGCCTGGGCTGCTGCCCGATCTGACGCCGCGCGAGGCGCTGGAGGTCAGCATGGTTCACTCGGTCGCCGGGCTGCTGAGCGAGGGGCGGCTGGTGACGCGGCCGCCGTTTCGCGAGCCGCACCACTCGGCGAGCATGGCGGCGATCGCCGGCGGCGGCAACCGGGCGCGGCCGGGCGAGATTTCGCTGGCGCATCGGGGCGTGCTGTTCCTCGACGAGTTTCCGGAATTTCCGCGCGCGGCACTGGAGGCGCTGCGCCAGCCGCTGGAGACCGGGCGGACCACGGTGGCGCGGGCGGCGGCGCATGTCACCTATCCGGCGCGGTTCCAGCTGGTCGCGGCGATGAATCCGTGCCGCTGCGGCCACCTGTTCGATGCCGCCCGCGCCTGCGGCCGCGCGCCGCGCTGCGGGGAGGACTATCAGGGGCGGATCAGCGGACCGCTGCTCGACCGCATCGATCTCGTGGTGGAGATCGCGCCGGCGAGTCCGGCGGAGCTGATGCGCGCACCGCCGGGCGAGCGGAGCGAGACCGTGGCCGCGCGGGTGGCGGCATGCCGGGCGATCCAGCGCGCGCGGCAGGGCGAGGGCGTGGGCAACGCGGACCTCGCCGGCGACGCGATCGCGCTCGATGCCGCGGCGCGGGCGCTGGCGGAACAGGCGGCGGACCGGCTGCACCTCTCGGCGCGGGGGCTGACGCGCATCCTGCGGGTGGCCCGGACCATCGCGGACCTGGCCGGCGTGGACGTGGTGCGGCGGGAGCATGTCGCCGAGGCGATCGCCTATCGGCATCGCCAGCCCGGCCGGGCGGCGCCGGCACGGCGACTTGCGGCACAGGCGGGGGACTGAGCGGTTTCCGATCCGGACGGATCGGATGAATGATCCTCTCCGATGACTAACCAAGCATCCTCATCCGAACGGGTGTTTTCGTCTGATCGGATGGTGCTCTAACGACGATGGGCAGGGCCGGGCCGACGCATCGCACGGTCCGGGGGACTGCGTTACCCGAGTGTATGAGCTGGCACCAACAATAAACTTGCACCGGCAACATTCTATGGATTAAAGAAGGGTAACTTCGCTGATTTACTGTATTTATCTTTAGATATAATATAATTTTTGAGGTGTTTCATCATGTCCGGACAGGAAACTTTTACATATACCTTTACCGACGGTTCATACACAGACACGGTCAACGTGACGATCTCGACAACGATCGCCACGATCACCAACCCCCAGAACATCGGTGTCGTTAGCGGCGAGGGGTATCCCGTCTTGTCGATCAGCGGGACCTGGGAAGGCAACACAATCACCGGGATGGTCGGAAACAGCGGGCAAGTTCAGGTAGGCCGCGGCGTACTTTTCGACAACGCGATTTTCCCGGGCACGACGTCCGGCGGCGGCTACGGCGGATATAATGGCAATACGCAGGGACTCGATGTACACGGGCTGGAATTCAGTTTTTCCGGCGGTATCGAACAGACTGACGTAAATCTCTATACGCAGCAGGGTGTATTCTATGACATACAAGGTCAGAATACTAACCAAATTACGTTCGATGGCGTGACGCCGTCCTTGTCGTCGCTTGGTTCGAATGCGTGCTTTGCCGAGGGCACCCGGATTGCGACGACGCGCGGTGGCGTCCCGGTCGAGGAACTGGCGAAGGGAGACGCCGTCCTCCTGCATGGCGGCGGGACGGCGCCCGTGGTGTGGATCGGACATCGCACGATCGAACCGGGTCGCCATGCGAGGCCCGACGCGGTGCAGCCGGTGCTGATCGGCGCTCATGCGATTGCGGATAACGTGCCGGCGCGCGACCTCGTCGTTTCGCCGGATCATGCGTTCTATTTCAACGGCGCGCTCATCCCGGCGAAAGCGCTCGTCAACGGCATGACGATCCGGCAGGTCGAGCGGCGCAGCGTCACCTATTACCATGTCGAACTACCGGCGCACGCGATCCTGCTGGCCGAGAACATGCCGGCGGAAAGCTACCTTGAGACCGGCAACCGCCAGGCCTTCGAAAATGGCGGTGCCGCCATCGCCCTGCATCCGGAGTTCGCGCAGCCGCTGCGCGAGGCGGCAAGCTGCGCCCCCTTCGCCGAGCATGGCGCGATCGTCGAGCAGGTCCGGACGCGGATCCTCGAGCGCGCGGGACTCGAGACGACGGACGACGCGCAGCTTCGCGTCGAATACCGCGCCGACGGCGCCGCGATCATCACGTCGCGCAGCGCGGTTCCCGCCGAGGTCACGCCCGATCCGCGCGACCGCCGCCGGCTCGGCGTCAAGATCGGCGGTTTGATGGCGGGCGACGAACCGGTGGCGCTCGATCATCCGGCACTGGCCGAAGGGTGGCACGGCGTGGAAGCCGATGGCCGCTGGACCGATGGCGCGGCGCTGGTGCCGGCGAGCTTGCTCAAGGGCCGCGTTCTGACCGTGACGCCGCTGAAAGCCGGTCTGCGCTATCCGGTGATGCAGCAGGCGGCGGAGACCAGGCTGACGGCCTGACCGCATCCCGCCCCTCGCCCGGAACGGGGTAAGGGGCGGGCCGAGCGTCGGCCCCGTGGTCCGGGTGCGCGGATGTCAGGATGCGCTGGCGGAAAACGCCGCGCGGAGGGCGCTGAGCCGGGCGGCGCCCATCGAGAGCTTGCGGATGCCGGCCTCGACCAGGAGGCGGGCGGTCGACGGATCGCCGGCGGCTTCGCCGCAGACGGAAACGGGGACCGCCCCGGCATCGCGGCAGACCCGGGCACAGAGGCCGATGACCGCCGGATGGCCGGCATCGGCGAAGCCGGGGAGATCCTTGTGGCCGCGATCGGCGGCGAGGACGTATTGCGTGAGATCGTTGGTGCCGATCGAAAAGAAGTCGCTCGCCGCCAGCAGGTCCGGCACGGTGAGGGCGGCGGCGGGCACCTCGATCATCGCGCCGAGCGGCGGCGGCGAGCAGCCGACATCGCGCGCGGCGGCGGCGAGCAGGTCGCGTATAGCGCGCAACTCGGCGGCGAAGGTGACCATCGGGACCATGATCCGCAGGTCGTGCCCGGCGCCGGCGCGCAGCAGGGCGCGCAGATGGGCGGCGCAGAAATCCGGCCGGCGCAGCAGCGCGCGCACGCCGCGCACGCCGAGGGCGGGATTTTCCTCCGACGCCAGGGCGAGGAAGGGCACCGGCTTGTCCGCCCCGGCATCGAGCAGGCGGACCACGACCGGACGGCCCCGGAACGGCGCGATCATCGCGCCGACGCGGGCTTCCTGCTCGTCCTCGCCCGGCATGTCGGCGCGGCCGAGGAAGAGCATTTCGGTGCGGGCGAGGCCGACGCCGAAGGCGCCGGCGCGGGCGGCGGCGGCGGCATCGGCGGGGCCGGCGACATTCGCCCAGAATTCGAGCGCCTCGCCGCCGGGAAGGATGACGGAGGCGGGACCCGGCGCGAGGAGGTCGGCGGCGCGGAAGCGGGCTTCGGTCGCGGCGTCGGGCTCGGCGACGAATTCGCCGGTCGCGCCGTCGAAGGCGGCGCGGGACGGCGGCGGATCGAGCGCGACGCCGCCCAGGGCGGGAATGCCGGCGGCGCGGAGCAGGATCGCGGCGTGGCTGGTGGGGCCGCCGCGCCGGTCGAGCACGCCGAGGATGGTGGGCGGCAGGCTCGCGGCCTCGGCGGCGGTGAGTTCGTCCACCGCGATGATCGCGGGCTTGGCCGGCAGGTCGAGGCCGAAGCCGCCGAGCAGTTCGCGGAGCACGGCATCGCCGGCCTCGCGCAGGTCGCGCGCGCGGGCGCGGAGATAGGGGTCGTCGAGCGCCTCGTGGCTGGCGGCGGCGGCGGCGATGGCGTCGCGCCAGGCGGCGGCCTCGTGGCGGCCATCCGCCTCGATCGCGGCGCGGGCGGGGCCGATCAGCGCCGGGTCGGCGAGCAGGGCGGCCTGGGCGGCGAGGATCGGGTTGCCGGCGAGCGCGGCGCGGGCGGCGGCCAGCGCTTCATCGAGCCGGGCCAGCGCCGCAGCGCGGTCCGCCACCGTGGTTTCGGGCACCGCCGGCCGGGCGCGGCCGACGGCGACGACCGGGCCGGCGGCGCGGCCGGGGGACATCGGCACGAATCCGCCGGATGACGCTTTCGACGGGGTTTCGGCGTGGGGTTCCGCCGGGCGCTCGGCGAGGATGGCGGCGAGGGCGGCGGCGGCGGGTTCGGCCTCGGGGCCGGAGGCCTCGATCGTCACCTCCGTGCCGCCCTTCGCGCCGAGCGCCATCAGCGCGGTCGGGCTGTCGAGCGGGGCGACGCGGCCGTTGTGGCGGAGGCGCAGCGTGGCGTCGAACCGGGCGGCGGCCTCGACACAGCGCGCGGCGGGGCGGAGATGCAGGCCGTTCGGATCGGCCAGCGTGACCGCGCGGGTGAGCGTGGCGGCTGGCGGCGGCGGCGCGGCGTGTTCTTGGGTGCCGAGCGCATCCTGTTTCGGCGCGAGCCCGGCCAGCGCCTCGGCGGCGACGCGGTCGGCGGCCTGCCCGGCGGCGGCCGCCACACCCGCCGCCAGCGCGCCCTCGACGAACGGGGCCGGGGCGAGGTGAAGCCGGGCGCGCAGGGCATCGTCCGCGAGGTCGCGCGCCATTTCGGCGCTGAGTACGGCGCTGCCGAGATCCATCAGCACGACGATGCCCTCGCAGCCGGCCAGTTCCTCGCAGGCGGCGAGGATGGCGAGCGGGTCGGTGCCGAGTTCGGCATGGTCCGGCCCGGCGCCGGCGGCGATGGCGAGGGCGAGGCGGTCGCCGGTCATCTGCCGGACGAGTTCGGCGGTGGCGCGG
This sequence comes from Acidiphilium multivorum AIU301, assembly GCF_000202835.1. Taxonomy (NCBI): domain Bacteria; kingdom Pseudomonadati; phylum Pseudomonadota; class Alphaproteobacteria; order Acetobacterales; family Acidocellaceae; genus Acidiphilium; species Acidiphilium multivorum. The sequence goes on along the minus strand of NC_015186.1, from coordinate 3,212,055 downwards.
GCCAGCGCCGCGCTGTGCGAGACGAGCAGGAGGCCGGTTGCCATGACGCCGCGCGCCGGGGCCGCTCAGCCGGCGGCTTCGGCGAGGGCGGCGAGCAGCATCGCCGACGAGGTCGCCCCCGGATCGACATGGCCGATCGCGCGTTCGCCGAGATAGGAGGCGCGGCCCTTGCGGGCGACCAGCGGGGCGGTGGCCTCGGCGCCCTCCCGCGCGGCTGCGGCCGAGCGGGCGAGCGCCTCGGGCAGGCTGGCCGCCGCTTCGAGGGCGGCGACGGCGGGGGTGAGCGCGTCGATCATCGTCTTGTCGCCGGGGGCCGCCTTGCCGCGGGCGACCACGCCGGCGACGCCGGCGGCAAGCGCGGTGTGCCAGCCGGCGGCGTCGAGCGTGGCGCGGCCGGCGGCGGCCTTGGCCATCTCGACGAAGAGAGTGCCGTAGAGCGGGCCGGAGGCGCCGCCGACGGTGCCGATCAGCGTCATGCCGACGGTGCGGAACAGCGCCGCCGGATCGGCGGGCGTGCCGAGCTTCGCCATGACGGCCTTGAAGCCGCGGGCGAGGTTGGCGCCGTGATCGCCATCGCCGATCGCGGCGTCGAGATCGGAGAGGTAGCCCTGCTGCGCCTCGATCGCGGCGGCGGCGCGACCGAGCCAGGCGGTGAGGAGCGGAACGTCGAGCTGGTCGGCCATGCGCAATCCCCCCTGCCCGCCTCAGGCGCCCCAGCGCAGCGCCGGGGTGACGACCGGCGCGTCCCAATGACGGATCATGTCGTCGGTCAGGCGCAGCAGGGTGATCGAGGTGCCGGCCATCTCGAGGCTGGTCATGTAGGGGCCGACCAGCGAGCGCGCGACGGTCAGCCCGTGGCTTCGGGCGATCTCCGCGGCCTTGCGGTAGAGGATGTAGAGCTCGACCAGCGGCGTGCCGCCGAGGCCGTTGACGAAGAGCAGCACCTTGTCGCCCTGGCGGAACGGCAGGTCGGCGAGGATGGGTTCCATCAGCATTTCGGCCACACGGTCGGCCGGTTCGATGGGGATGCGCTTGCGGCCGGGCTCGCCATGGATGCCGATGCCGTATTCCATCTCGCCCTCGCCGAGGGTGAAGCTCGGCTTGCCGGCATGCGGCACGGTGCAGGGGCTGAGCGCGACGCCCATCGAGCGGGCGGCGCCGTTCACCTCGCGGCAGAGGGCGGCGACGCTGGCGAGGTCGGCGCCGGCCTCGGCGGCACCGCCGCAGATCTTCTCGGCGAGGATTGTGGCGCCGACGCCGCGGCGGCCGGCGGTGTAGAGACTGTCCTGCACCGCCACATCGTCATCGATCACGACGGCGGCGACGTCGAGCCCCTCCTCCTTCGCGAGGTCGGCGGCCATCTCGAAGTTCAGCACGTCGCCGGTGTAGTTCTTCACGATATGGAGCACGCCGGCGCCGCCATCGACCGCCCTGGTGGCGGCGAGCATCTGGTCCGGCGTCGGGCTGGTGAAGACCGCGCCGGGGCAGGCGGCATCGAGCATGCCGCGGCCGACGAAACCGCCATGCATCGGCTCGTGACCGGAGCCGCCGCCGGAGAGCAGCGCCACCTTGCCGCGCACCGGGGCATCGGCGCGGGTGATGAAATCGGGATCGGTGTGGACACGGATCAGATCGGGATGCGCGGCGGCCATGCCGGCCAGCGCCTCGGCCACCACGTTTTCCGGCGCGTTGATGAATTTTTTCATGAAATCGTCCCCCGTATTGGCATTCTTGATGGAAAGGCGCGGCTGGCGGGCCCCGGAGAACGCGGACGAAGAACCGGATACGGGACCGGCGCGCCCCATCGGCGATGGGGGCGCGCCGGCAACGTTAGTCGAGGCGTCGGGCGATGGCGAGTCCCGGCCGGGACCCGGTCAGACCATGTCGGCGGTCAGCGCGTCCTCCGGAATGGCGCCGCGCAGCAGGCAGGGGGCGGCGAAGAGCGCGCGGCTGGCGGCACCCCGCAGCGTCATCGCCGCGACGATCACCCAGAGGGCGGCGAGGCTCGCCGTCATCGCCACGGCGGCGATGTGGAACAGGGCGAGGTGGGTCTGCCCGGCGAGGGCGAAGGTGGTGGCGGCGTAGACGCCGAGCGGGAAGGTGAAGCCCCACCAGCCGAGATTGAACGGAATGCCGCCGCGCAGGTAGCGCAGGGTTGCGAGCACCGCGAAGGCGAGCCACCAGACGCCGTAACCCCAGAGGATGACGCCGCCGATCAGGCCGATGCCGCGCGCCGCATCGGCGAGCCCCGGCAGGCCGAGCGGGGCGAGCGCGCCCTGCGCATCGGCGCCGAGCAGGAGCAGGCCGAGCGCGCCGGTGCCGATCGGCCCCAAAGTGAGCCAGGACGAGGGCGCCATGTCGCGATGCGGCAGGCGGTGCAGCACGAGGCGGAGCAGCAGGACCGCGACGATGCCGAGCGCGACCGGCACCGAATAGGCCCAGAGGGCGTAGGACAGGATGTCGACCAGCAGGGCGAGATGCGGGTTGCCGAGATGCGGAACGATCTGCGCGCCGCTCGCCGCCGCGACCTCGGCGGCGACGACCGGCAGCAGCCAGACCGCCGTCATCCTCTCGATCGCGTGGTCCTGGCGGATGACCATCAGGAAGGGCACGCCGATGCCGATGACGAGCGACAGCGCCACATCCGCCCACCAGAGCGCGGTGGCGATGCCGACCGCTTCCGGCCCGAGCGGGGCGAGGCCGAAGGCGATGAAACCGTTGATGATGGTGGCGAGGCCCATCGGGATGGTGCCGAGGAACATCGACATCACCGAATGGCCGAAGATGCGCGCGGCCTCCCGCGGGTAGAGCAGCCAGCGCGCGGCGTAGAGCAGGGTGAAAAGGGTGAACAGCACGATGTTCAGCAGCCAGAGCGCCATCGCCGGGCGATGCAGGCCGGGCAGCTGGTTGAGGTCGAGCGCGAGGATGCCGGTGCCCATCGTCGCGGCGAACCAGTTAGGCGTGAACTGGCGCACGATGGCGAGCAGGTCGGTGCGGCGGGCGTGAATGAAACGGGCGAAGCCTTGGGTGAGCATGGAAGCCTCCAGATGAATGCCGGGGGACGGAGCGGAGCCCGCGCGCCGGCGTTGCGTCTTTAATGGGGCCTTGGCGGATGATCTTCTATACAGATTGGATTGATTAAATTGATCGTATGAAGTGAACATTTGCGCGCTCCCCTCGCCGAAAGGCGGAGCGCGATTGCGCCGAACGGATGATCGCGGCTTGAGCGGGATCATCGGCATGTCGCGCGCCGGCGGGCAGGCTGGGGGCCGTCCCGCAACCGGGAGGCCGGATCATGGACCGCCAGCTGCTCGACTTCACCCGCCGGGCCCTCGCCGCCGGCGCGGCGCGCGCGGAGATTGCCGCGGCCCTGCGCGCGGCCGGCTGGCAGGACGCCGATATCGGCGAGGCGCTGCGCGCCTTCGCCGAGGTTCCGTTTCCGGTGCCGGTGCCGCGGGCGCAGCCCTATCTCTCGGCGCGCGAGGTGTTCGTCTACCTGGTGGTGTTCGTGGCGCTCTATACCGCCGCCTACAATGCGGGCGCCCTCGCCTTTCACCTGATCGACCACGCCTTTCCCCGGCGGATCGGCAGCCGGATTTATGTAAGCGCCACGCTGCTGCGGGACATCAGGTGGAACATCTCGGCGATCCTGGTCGCCTACCCGGTCTTCGTCGTGCTGTTCCGCCGGATCAACCGGGCGATCGCGCGGGACCCGGCGCGGCGGGGATCGCGGCCGCGCCAGTGGCTGACCTACCTCACGCTGTTCATCACCGCGCTATGGCTGGCCGGCGACGTGATGGCGCTGATCTACAACGCGCTGGGCGGCGAACTGGCGGTGGCGACCCTGCTGAAGCTCGCGACGGTGGCGGTGATCGCCGGCGGCATGTTCGGCTATTTCCTGCGCGACGCGCGTGAGGCGGCGGCGCCATGAGGCCGGGCGGCGCCAGCCTGTTCGCGGGCAGCCTCGGACTCGCCGCGCTGTTGCTGGTGATCGCGGGGTTTCTCGTGATCGGCTCGCCGGAGCATATCCGCCGGCAGCAGGCCGACCAGATGCGCAGCCTGCAACTCGGGATACTGTCGGGCGAGATCGCCGCCTACCGGCGCGGCCACGGCGCGCTGCCGCAGCGGCTCGAGGAGCTGGAACCATCCCCCGGCTATGGCGCGGTGCCGCTGACCGATCCGGAGGGCATCCCCTTCGAATACAGCGTGACCGGGACCGACAGCTACGAACTCTGCGCGCATTTCGCGCTCTCGACGCTGGACGAGCGGGCCAGCCAGGAGGCGGGGTTCCAGCATCCGGTCTTCGGCCGGCACGCCAGCGGGCGGCAATGCTTCAGCCTGCATGCGACGGCGGCGGGCCAGAAGTGATGCGGCGCTACAGCGCGTCGAAGTCGACGGTGACGCGCGGCGTAAGCGGACGGGACTGGCAGGTGAGGATGAAGCCGGCAGCGGTTTCCCACGGCTCCAGCGCGTAGTTCACGGCCATGTCGGCCTCGCCATCGGCGAGGCGGGCGCGGCAGGTGGAGCACATGCCGCCCTTGCAGGCGAAGGGCATGTCGAGCCCGGCGCGGAGCGCGGCGTCGAGGATCGTCTCGCCCTCGGCCACCGGCACCTCGCGGCGCTTGCCGTCGAGGATGATGGCGGCGCGATGGGCGGACGGGGCGCCGGGCGCGACCGGCGGTCGCGGGCGCGGACGGCCGCCTTCGGCGGAGACGAAACGCTCGGTGTGAAGGCGCGCGGGGGGCAGGCCGAATTCGGCGAGGACGCCGGCGACCTCGTCGATCATCGTGGCGGGTCCGCAGACATGGGCATGGGCGATCTCGGCCGGCGGCACCATGGCGGGCAGCAGGCGGCGCACGCGCGCGCCGTCGAGCCGCCCGTTCAGCACGGGAAGATCCTGTTCCTCGCGCGACAGCACGTGCAGCACCGAGACGCGGCCGAGATGGCGGTCCTTCAGCGCGGCCAGCTCGGCGCGGAACAGCGCGTCGGCGCCGGTGCGGTTGCCGTAGAAGAAGTGAAAGCGGCTCGCGGGCGAGGCGGCCAGCACGGCGCGGGCGACCGGCAGCACCGGGGTGATGCCGGACCCGGCGCAGAAGGCGACATGCAGGCCGGCGGGTTCGGCCAGGGCGGCGGCGCCGAAGCGGCCGGTCGGCGTCATCACGTCGACCGGGTCGCCCGGCCGCAGCGCCTCGTTCACCCAGGTGGAGAAGCGCCCGCCATCGACGCGCCGGACCGCAATGCGCAGCTCGCCATCCTCCGGCACCGTGCAGATCGAATAGGAGCGGCGCAGTTCCTCGCCCGCGATCGTCGCGCGCAGGGTGAGATACTGGCCGGGGGCGAAGCGGTAGGCGCCGGCGAGCGCCGGCGGCACCGCGAAGGACAGCGAGACGGTGTCCGCCGTTTCGCGCCGGAGATCGGCCACGCGGAGGCGGTGGAATTTCGGCGCGGCGGCGGGTTCGGTCAGTGGCATTTGAAATGCTCGAAGGGCTCGCGGCAGGCGCGGCAGCGCCAGAGCGCCTTGCAGGCGGTAGCGCCGAAGGGGGCGAGCTCCTCGGTTTCGGCGCTGCCGCATCGCGGGCAGGGCAGCGGCAAGGCGGCGAAGCGCGGGCGGCGCGCGGCGGCTTCCGGCGGCGGGGCGATGCCGTATTCGCGCAGCGCGCGCCGCGCCGCGGCGGTCATGAAATCGGTCGTCCAGGCGGGCGAGAGCACGGTGTTCACGCGCGGCCGGCCGAAACCGGCGGCCTCGACGGCGCGGATGATTCCGGCGGCGATCTCGGCCATCGCCGGGCAGCCGGAATAGGTCGGCGTGATGTCGATCTCCGCCGTGCCGCCGACGATGCGGACATCGCGGAGAATGCCGAGATCGGCGATGGTGAGCACCGGCAGTTCGGGATCGGGCACGGCGCCGGCGACGCGGCGCAGGCGGGCGAGGGACGGCTCGGGCGCGCTCACCACGAGGCCCCGGGATAGCTGCGCTGGAGATGCTGCATTTCGGCGAGCAGCCGGCCGAGATGCTCGGAATGCCGGCCCTGGCGGCCGCCCTTCTGCATCCAGCCGGACTCGGGCAGGGCCAGCGTGGCCTCGGCGAGGATCTCGGCGAGGGCGGCGCGCCAGGGGTCGCGCAGGGTGGCCGGATCGGGGGCGATGCCCGCCTCGACCAGCGCGGCCTCGTCCGGCTCGGCCTCGAACATCTCGCTGGTGAACGGCCAGAGCGCCTCGACCGCCGCCGCGGCGCGGGCATGGCTTTCCGCCGTGCCGTCGCCCAGGCGGATCAGCCATTCCGCCGCGTGGCGCAGGTGGTAGGCGGTTTCCTTTTCGGCCCGCGCGGCGAGGGCGGCCAGCGTGGGATCGGCCGAGCCGGCGAGCGCCCGCCACCAGAGATCGGCGAAGGCGGAGAAAAACACCTGGCGCGCGATAGTGACCGCGAAATCGCCGTTCGGCTGTTCGACCAGCAGCAGGTTGCCGAAGGCGCGCTCGGGCCGGAGATAGGCGAAATCGTCCTCGTCGTGGCCGGCCGCCTCGACATCGGCGGCGTAGGCGTAGAGCGCGCGGGCCTGGCCGATGAGGTCGAGCGCGATGTTCGCCAGCGCCATCTCCTCCTCCATGCTGGGCGCGCGGCCGCACCATTCGGACAGGCGATGGCCGAGGATCAGCGCGTCGTCCGCCCGGCGGAGCAGGAAACGGACCAGCGGGGTCTCGCGGACGGTGATGGAGGTGGTGGACATCGGGCTCTCCGGGGCGCGGCGTGCCGGCCGTCACATGTGGCCGACCTCGTCGGGCACCTCGTAGAAGGTCGGGTGGCGGTAGATCTTCGAGTCGGCGGGCTCGAACAGCATGCCGGCCTCGGCGGGGTCCGAGGCGGTGATGGCGGCGGAGGGCACCACCCAGATCGACAGGCCCTCGCCGCGGCGGGTGAAGAGATCGCGCGCGGCCTGGAGCGCCAGGGTGGCGTCGGCCGCGTGCAGCGAGCCGGCGTGGCGATGGGCGAGGCCGTTGCGGCTGCGGATGAAGACTTCCCAGAGCGGCGTCGGCGTTTCCGGCATCGTCCCGTCCTCAGGCGGCTTCCGCGCGGGCGCGGCGGGCGGCGAAGGCGAGCGCGGCCTCGCGCACCCAGGCGCCATCCTCATGCGCCTGGCGGCGGGCGGCGAGGCGCTCGCGGTTGCACGGGCCGTTGCCGGCGATGACCTGGCGGAACTCCTCCCAGTCGATCGCGCCGTGCTCCCAATGGCCGGTGGCGGAATCGTAGCGCAGCGCGGGATCGGGGATCGACAGGCCGAGGACATGCGCCTGCGGCACCGTGGCGTCGACGAACTTGCGGCGCAGTTCGTCGTTCGAGAAGCGCTTGATCTTCCAGCGCATCGAGCTGTCGGAATGGGCGCTGGCGGCATCCGGCGGGCCGAACATCATCAGGCTCGGCCACCACCAGCGGTTCAGCGCGTCCTGCGCCATCTCGCGCTGCTCCGCCGTGCCGCGCGCGAGGGTGAGCATGATCTCGTAGCCCTGGCGCTGGTGGAAGGATTCCTCCTTGCAGACGCGGATCATGGCGCGCGCGTAGGGTCCGTAGGAACAGCGGCAGAGCGGGATCTGGTTCATGATCGCGGCGCCGTCGACCAGCCAGCCGATCGCGCCGATATCGGCCCAGCTCAGCGTCGGGTAGTTGAAGATCGAGGAATATTTCGCGCGGCCGGCGAGAAGCTGGTCGACCAGTTCCTCGCGCGTGGCGCCGAGGGTTTCGGCCGCGGCGTAGAGATAGAGCCCGTGGCCGCATTCGTCCTGCACCTTGGCGAGCAGGGCGGCCTTGCGGCGCAGCGTGGGGGCGCGGGTGATCCAGTTGCCCTCGGGCTGCATGCCGATGATCTCGGAATGGGCATGCTGGGAGATCTGCCGCGTCAGCGTGCGCCGGTAGGCGGCGGGCATGAAATCGTTCGGCTCGATCCGTTCATCGGCGTCGATCCGCGCCTGGAAGCGGGCGAGCCTGTCGGCATCCTCGGGCGCGGCGGACGCGGATTCGGAAGGCTGGTTCAGGGCCTGGGTATACATCGGGACGTCCTCGGTCAGCGCCTTTCGGCGCGTTTCGGGGATATATATCACATAATTTTCAGGCTCAAGAATATTCTGTGATATGTCGTCCCGATCTCCGGTTCAGGCCGCGGGGTCGAGCACCGCCTCGGGCGTGCGCGCGCCGGTCATGTAGGCGACGGCGTCGGACATCGAATGCGTCTTCGGGTCGATCACGCAGAGCCGGCGGCCGAGACGATGGATGTGGACGCGGTCCGCCACCTCGAAGACATGCGGCATGTTGTGGCTGATCAGGATGATGGGGATGCCGCGGGCCTTCACGTCGAGGATGAGTTCGAGCACGCGGCGGGATTCCTTGACGCCGAGGGCGGCGGTCGGCTCGTCGAGGATGATGACCTTGGAGCCGAAGGCGGCGGCGCGGGCGACGGCGACGCCCTGGCGCTGGCCGCCGGAGAGGGTTTCCACCGCCTGGTTGATGTTCTGGATCGTCATCAGCCCGAGATCGGAGAGTTTCTGGCGGGCGATGCGCTGCATCTCGGCATGGTCGAGCTTGCGGAAGACCTTGCCGAGCAGGCCCGGCTTGCGCAGTTCGCGGCCCATGAACATGTTGTCGGCGATCGACAGGCCGGGCGCCATCGCGAGCGTCTGGTAGACGGTCTCGATGCCGGCGGCGCGGGCGGCGATCGGCGAGGCAAAGCGCACCGGCCGGCCCTCGAGTTGGATCTCGCCCTCGTCGACCTGGATGGCGCCGGAAAGCGCCTTGATCAGCGAGGACTTGCCGGCGCCGTTGTCGCCGATGACGGCGAGGATCTCGCCCGGATGAAGGTCGAAATCGCAATGGTCGAGAGCCGTGACCCGGCCATACCGCTTGACGAGGCCACGCGCCTTGAGAACGGGTTCCATCACACCGCCGCCTTTCTGATCCACTGGTCCACCGCGACCGCGACGATGATCAGCGCGCCGATCATCAGGTAGGTCCATTGCGGGTCGGTGCCATACATGTTGAGCCCGAGGGTGAAGACGCCGACGATCATGGCGCCGAAGATCATGCCGAGGATCGAGCCGCGGCCGCCGAACAGCGAGATGCCGCCGATCACCACCGCGGTGATGCTGTTGATGTTCTCGAACTGGCCGGAATTGGGCGAGATCGCGCCGATGCGGCCGATCAGCGCCCAGCCGGCGATGGCGCAGACGACGCCGGAGAGCGTGTAGACGCCGATCAGCATCCGCCGCACGTTCACCCCCGCCAGGGCCGCGGCATCGGGATCGTCGCCCACGGCGTAGACGTGCCGCCCCCAGGCGGTGTGCCGCAGCACATAGGCGAAGAGCAGGACGAGGCCGATCATCAGCACGACGCCATAGGTGAAGGTGGCGCCGTTGGCGCCGCCGATCACGAAGGTGTTGCCGAGATACTGCAGCAACGGCGCCTTCAGCGAGATCTGCGCCGCGCCGATGGTCTGGTTGCCGGAATAGAGGTAGTTCGCCGCCAGCACGATCTGCCACATGCCGAGGGTGACGATGAAGGGCGGCAGCTTCATGCGGGCGACCAGCACGCCGTTGCACCAGCCGACCGCGGCGCCGAAGGCGAAGCCACAGAGAATCGAGACCTCGGCGGGCAGGCCGTAACTGAAGGAACACTGGCCCATCAGCACCGAGGACAGCACCATGATGGCGCCGACCGAAAGATCGATCCCGGCGGTGAGCACGACGAGCGCCTGGGCGACACCGACGATGCCGGTGATGGTCACCTGCTGGAGGATCAGCGTCAGCGCATAGGCCGAGAAGAACCGGTGGCCGACCAGGATGCCGAAGCCGAGCAGGGAGACCAGCAGCACGATGAGCGGCGCGAGCCAGGGGGTTTCGTGCAGCAGCTGCTGCAGCCGCTCCAGCGGCGTCTTGCGGTGGCTGAATTCGGCGACCGCCTCCGATCCGGCGGTCACGATGGCCGCCTCGAAGGTGATCTCGGTGCGCTCGTTGCTCGACATGGCGTCTGCTCCATGACCGCGCCGGGAGCGCCGGCGCGGCAGTCGAAGAGGGCGGGCGGCGCCATGCACCGCCCGGGATCACGCAGGGGGCTCAGTTGCCCCAGCAGAGTTTGGCGCCCTGCGCCGGCGTGATCGAGGGAACGCCGGGAACCGGATGCGCGGTGATCAGGTTGGTGCCGGTGTTGAAGAAATCCTTGCCGGCGCTGGCCTGCGGCTTCTTGCCCGTCTTGGCGAAGGTAACGATCGCCTTGACGCCGAGGGCCGCCATCTTCAGCGGATATTGCTGCGAGTCGGCGGCGATGATGCCCTGCTTCACGCCGTCGACGCCGGTGCAGCTGCCATCGATCGCGACGATGGTGACCTTGCCCGCCTTGCCGACCGATTTCAGCGCCTGGTAGGCGCCGAAGGCCGCCGGCTCGTTGATGGCGTAGACGAGGTTGATGTTCGGGTTGCGGGCGAGCAGCGTTTCCATGCCCTTCTGGCCGCCCTCTTCCGATCCGCCGGTCTCGACATGGCCGACGATGCGCGGGTCGGGCACGTTGAACGTTTCCGGATTCTTGATCTTGTCACCGAAGCCGGCGAGGAAGCCGTGGTCGCGCTCGACATCGACGGTGGGGTGCGAGATCGACAGGTCGAGCATCGCGATCTTCGCGTCCTTCGCCTTGGCGCCGAGATGCTTGCGGGCCCAGCGGCCGATCAGCTCGCCGGCCTCGAAATTGTCGGTGGCGAAGGTCATGTCGGCGGCGCTGGTCGGGCTCAGCGCGGTATCCAGCGCGATCACCAGCAGCCCGGCCTTGCGCGCCTTCTCGACGGTGGGAACGATCGCCTTGGTATCGGACGGGGTGATCAGGATGCCCTTGGCATGATCGGCGATGCAGCTCTCGATGGCGGCGACCTGGGACTGGTTGTCACCGTCGTACTTGCCGGCATAGGTCTTGAGATCGACGCCGAGCTTCTTCGCCTCCGCCAGCGCGCCCTTGCGCATGGTGACGAAATAGGGGTTGGAGTCGGTCTTGGTGATGAGGCAGGCGCGGATCGGCGCGGCCTGGGCGGTGGCGGCGAAGCCGGCGATCGCGCCGACCGCGGCCAGCGCGATCGCCGCCTTCTGCGTGAAGCTCTTCCTGTTGGTCATTCTGGTCTCCTTTTTTTCTCAGCGTGGCCCGGCGCGGTCGGCCGGCGGGGTCCGGTCATCGGCCGGATGTCGGCCAAGGCGATGGGCGCGCCACGATGCCGCCGGCGCGATGCGTCGACACTCGCGGCGATCCCGCGAACGGACATGCAGGGATGCGGGCTGGCAGGGCGGGGTGCGCCGTCAATCGTTCCTCCTCGGTCTTGTTTTTGTCTTCCTGTCTTCGGACGTGAAAAGATTCCGGAAACAGAAAACGTTTTCATGGTCGTTTTAGGTTGTCACGCCGCCGCGATCAAGAAATTTCTGCTGGCTCAAATAAAATTTTTGCTGCTCCGCCCAACGGCCAGAATCGCGATGACCAGAGATCGCACCGGAAACAGCAAAAGATGGAAAACGATTTCAGGCTTGTGCGCGCGAAGCCGCCGGGTTGCGGGAGACCGCGCGCGAGGCGTCAATGAGCGGTGCCGGGCGGGTCAGGTCGACCAGTTGCGCGCGAAATCGCCGTAGAGCGACAGGCCGCCGCAGGCATAGAGCGTCTGGCCGGTGACGTAGCTCGCCTCGTCCGACAGCAGGAAGGCGGCGACCGCGGCGATTTCCGCGGCCTCGGCCGGGCGGCCCATCGGGATGTGCGCCTCGACCACGCGGCGGCGCTCGGGATCGCCGGTCCAGCCGGCGTTCATCGGCGTGACCGTGGCGCCGGGACCGACCGCGTTCACCCGCACGCCGCGCCCGGCGAATTCGAGCGCGAGCGTGCGGGTGAGGTTGCCGATGCCGCCCTTCGCCGCCGAATAGGACAGGAAGCCGGGCTTTGGCACGATTTCGTGAACCGAGGAGATATTCAGGATCGCGCCCGACCCGCGCTGCGCCATATGGCCGATGACCCGCGAGGAGAGATGGGCGACGGCCAGCAGGTCGACCGCGATGACGCGGTCGAACCGGTCCATGTCGAGCGCGTCGCTCGGCTGTTCGACCTGGATGCCGGCATTGTTGACGAGGAGCGAAAGATGGCCGGCCCGCGCGATGGCGCGCGCCGCGATCGCCTCCATCGCGGCGCGGTCGGCGACATCCGCCGCCTCGGCGTGATGGCTGGCCCCGGGGCCGGCGCGGCGGAGTTCGGCGAGCGTGTCCGCCGCCGCATCGTCGCCGGGCAGATGGGTGAAGGTGACCGACGCCCCCTCCGCCGCAAGGCGCAACGCGATCGCCCGGCCGATGCCGGACGCCCCGCCGGTGACGAGGGCGAAGCGGCCCGCGAAACGCGCGGCCTGCCCTTGTGCCGAATCTGCCTTTGTCATGCCGACGTCCTCCCGCGCATGAGTGGTGTCCGGCGACGTTAGTCCGCGCCCCGCACGCCGACCACCCCCGGCGGGCCGGTTCGGATAAACGATTTATATTCGCAATGTTTCAGATGTCCTCCAACAAAGTCGCGAGGCGTCGCGGGGGCACGATTTCGCTGATTGCGTTTTTATTGAGGGTCAACTAAATATAAACGGCAATCTTCTCAGGGAGGAAGCCGATGACAAAGAAGATAGAAGATCAGGTCAGTGACATTGTCGCGTCCCGCCTGCCGCGCCGCGCGGTTGCGCAGGGGGTGACGTTCGGCGCGGCGGCGGCGATGCTCGCCGCGGGGGCCCGCACCGCCGAGGCCGCCGGCAAGGATCCGTTTCCGACGCACAAGCGCTGGAAGTTCGTGTTCGTCAATCACGTCACCACCAACCCGTTCTTCGTGCCGACCCAGTACGGCATCCATGACGCCTGCCGCCTGCTCGGCTGCGAGTGGCAGTGGACCGGATCGCAGACCTCGAACGTCGCCCACATGGTGAACGCGATGGACGCGGCGATCGCCGGCAAGGCCGATGCGATCGCGGTGCCGCTGGTCGACCCGACCGCGTTCAACAAGCCGACGGAACGCGCGCTGGAGGCGGGAATCGCCGTGTTCTCCTACAATGCCGACGCACCGGCCGGCTCGGGGAACAAGCGCCTCGCCTATATCGGCCAGGACCTGTTCCTCGCCGGCTACCAGATGGGCGAGAAGATCGTGAAGCTCGTCGGCTCCGGCGAGGTCGCGCTGTTCATCGCAACACCCGGCCAGCTCAACATCCAGCCGCGCATCGACGGCGCCGCGGCCGCGATCAAGAAGCTCGGCAAGAACATCACCTATCATGAAATCGCGACCGGGCCGACGGTGAACGAGGAACTCTCGAAGATCCGCGCATATTATCTCGGTCACCAGCACGTGAAGGGCATGTTCGCGGTGGATGCCGGCTCGACCCAGGGCGTCGGCGAGGTGATGAAGCAGTTCGGCCTCGCCAAGAAGGGCGTGCATGGCGGCGGCTTCGACCTGCTGCCGAAGACGCTCGACCTGATCAACAGCGGCGATCTCGACTTCACCATCGACCAGCAGCCCTACCTGCAGGGCTTCTACACGGTCATGGAGATGTTCATGTTCCTCGCCTCCGGCGGACTGGTCGGGCCGGCCGAGATCAACACCGGCCTGAAATTCGTGACCAAGGGGGCGGTGAAGCCGTATCTCGACACGCATACGAGGTACGAGGGCAGCTCGTCGAAGGCGCAGATCGTGCCGCGCCACGGGCCGATCGCGGGCTGATGCCGCGCCGGCGCGGCGGGCGGCCGGCGTCCCGCGGGATGCGGCCGGCACCGCGCCGGACCTCCACCCTTCACCCATAAGGCCGGCCTGCGCGCGGGGCGGCGCCTGAGATCAGGGGAACGGCATGAGCCAGTCCACAAGTTTGCGCCGACACGGCTCCCGCCTGTTCGCGCTGCGCGAGGCGAGCATTCTCGTCGTCGCCATCCTGCTGTTCGCGTATTTCGCGATCAGCAACGACAATTTCCTCTCCGGCCCGAACCTGCAGACGCTGTCGCAGTTCATTGCCCCGGCCGCCATCATCGCCTGCGGCGAGATCATGCTGCTGATCTGCGGCGAGATCGATCTGTCGGTCGGCCAGGTCTTCGCGCTCGCCCCGTTCATCATGGCGTTCAGCGTGAAGGCGGGGCTCGGCCTGTTCGTCGGCATCGTGCTCGCGCTGCTGGTTTCCGCCGTGGTCGGGCTGATCAACGGCGGCATCACGGTGCTGCTGCGCGTGCCCTCCTTCGTCACCACGCTCGGCACGCTGTTCCTGATCAACGGCTTCACCCTGACCATCTCGCGCGGCTATCCGGTGAACACGCCGGGCGGCACGGCGATCGCCAACATCTTCGGCGCGGCCGGCTACAGCGAATTCCTCTGGGCGCTGCTGATCGTGGTGATCATGCACATGGTGCTGCGCCACCGGCGCTGGGGGCTGCACACGATCGCGGTGGGCGGCAACCTGACCGGGGCGACCGAGGCGGGCATCAACGCCGCGCGGATCAAGGTGGGCAACTTCGTGCTCACCAGCGTGCTCGGCGGCATCACCGGCCTGCTGGAAGCGTTCCGCATCGGCTCGACCGATCCGCTCGCCGGTGGCACCAACGTGATGTTCCTCGCCGTCGCCTCGGGCGTGATCGGCGGCACCAGCCTCGCCGGCGGCTCGGGCACGATCATCGGCGGGCTGCTCGGCGCCACCGTGCTCGGCGTGCTGCAGGACGGCTTCACCCTCGCCGGCATCAACGCCTTCACCTTCGACATGATCATCGGCGCCGCCATCCTGATCGCGATGGTCGCCAATATCCGGGTCCAGGGCATGCGCAAGGGAGGACGGCGATGAGCGCCACCGTGAACGGAGCGGCGCCGGACGCGCTGCGGGCCGAGAACATCGTCAAGTCGTTCGGCGCGGTGACGGCGCTGTCGGGCGTGTCGCTGCACGTGAAGCGCGGCGAGGTGCTCGGCATTCTCGGTGACAACGGCGCCGGCAAGTCGACCCTGATGAAGATCATCACCGGCTTTCACAAGCCGACCGCCGGCCAGCTTTACGTGCAGGGCGAGGCGGTGGATCTCGCCTCGGTCGATCATGCGCGGGCACTCGGCATCGAGTGCGTGTATCAGGACCTCGCGCTGGTCAACACGCTGCCGATCTATCACAACATGTTCCTGAACCGCGAGCTCAGGACCCCGCTCGGCATGCTCGATCACAAGACGATGCGCCGGCGCGCGGCGGAGGCGCTCGAGGATATCGGCGTCAACATCCCCTCGGTCGACGAGGAGGTGGAGATGCTCTCGGGCGGGCAGCGGCAGGCGATCGCGATCGCCCGCGCGGTCTATACCGATGCCAAGATCCTGCTGCTCGACGAGCCGCTCGCCGCGATGGGCGCGCGCGAGGCCGGGCTGATCATCGACCTGATCCAGCGCCAGCGCGCCCGCGGCGACATCTCGATCATCATGATCATGCACAACTATGCCCAGACCCTGGAGATTGCCGATCGCGTCATGCTGATGCAGCATGGCGAGGTGACGTTCTCGGGGGCGGCGCGCGACACCTCGGTCGAGGAACTGCTCGAGATCGTGCGGCGCGAATACCGCGCGGCAAGGGCGCGCTGACGCCCTGAGCCGGCGACGATACATCACGACGGAAGAAGGATCATCATGACCGCACACGCCAACGCAATCTATCCGAGCCTCAAGGACCGGGCGGTGTTCATCACCGGCGGCGGCGGTGGCATCGGCGCCTCCGTCGTCCAGCACTTCGCCGAGCAGGGCAGCCGCATCGTCTTCGTCGACATCGACGCGGCGGGCGGCCAGCGCGTGGTCGAGCAGGTGATGGCGAAGGGTCATGCCGCGCCGCATTTCTTCCAGTGCGACCTGCGCGACATCGAGGCCCTCAAGGCCGCGATCGCGAAAGGGGCGGAAGCGGTCGGCCCGTTCACCGTGCTGGTGAACAACGCCGCCCATGACGAGCGCCACCCGACGATGGACGTGACGGTGGAATATTGGGAGGACCGGCTGCAGGTGAACCTGCGGCACCAGTTCTTCGCCGCCCAGGCGATCATCCCGATGATGAAGGCCGCCGGCGGCGGCGCCATCGTCAATTTCGGCTCCAGCAGCTGGCACAAGGGCCAGGGCGGCATGCCGGCCTACGTGACCGCCAAGGCCGGCATCGAGGCGCTGACGCGCAGCCTCGCGCGGGATTTCGGGCCGGACAACATCCGCGTGAACTGCGTGGTGCCGGGCTGGATCATGACCGAACGGCAGATCGAGAAATGGCTGACGCCGGAAGGCGAGGAAACGCTGATGAAGCAGCAGTGCCTCAAGCAGAAGCTGACGCCCGCCGATGTCGCGCGGATGGTGCTCTGGCTCGCCGCCGACGACAGCCGCATGGTGACCAGCCACAATTTCTTCGTCGACGCCGGGTGGATCTGAGCGGCACGGGCGGATGACCGGCCGCCGATGATCGGGCTCGACTGGGGGACGACGCGGCTGCGCGCCTTCCGCATCGCGGAGGATGGCGTGGTCCGCGACGTGCGGCGTGCCGATCGCGGCGTGCTGAGCGTGAAGCCGGGCGGCTTCGCCGACACGCTGCGCGACATCGCCGGCGACTGGCTGGAGGCCGGCGAGCGGCGCGTGCTGATCGCCGGCATGGCCGGCAGCCGCCAGGGTTGGCAGGAAGTGCCGTATCTCGACTGTCCGGCGGAGTTCGGCGCCATCGCCGCCGCGGCGCGGCCGGTGGCGTTCGACGCGGCGGAGGTGTTCATCCTGCCCGGACTTGCGGCGCGGGACGAAGCGGGAGTGCCGGAAGTGATGCGCGGCGAGGAGACGCAGATCGTCGGCGCCGCGGACGGCGACGCGCGCCGGCTCGTCTGCCTGCCGGGGAGCCATTCGAAATGGGCCACGGTGGCCGCCCGGCGGATCGAGGGGTTCCGCTCCTACATGACCGGCGAGGCGTTCGCCGCGATCGGCGGGGCGACGATCCTCGCGCAGACGATCGAGGCCGGCGCGCCGGACCCGGCCGCCTTCGCCGACGGCGTTGCCCGGGCGGGCCAGCCGGGCGGGCTGCTGCACCATCTCTTCGGCGTGCGGACCAGGGTCCTGCTCGATGGCGTGGCGAAGACCGCCGCGCGCGCCTATCTCTCGGGCCTGCTGATCGGCCACGAGGTGCGCCACGCGCTGCCGCCGGGCGCGGCCGAGGTGACGCTGATCGGCGATGCCGCGCTGTGCGGCCTTTACCGCGACGCGATCGAATTGTGCGGCGGCGCGGCGCGAATTCATGACGCCGGGGCGGGCGATGCCGCCTGTCTTGGCCTTGCCCGGCTCGGGGAGCAGATTCCATGGCGACACTGAAAGATCATCTCGACGCCTGCCCGCTGGTCGCGATCCTGCGCGGCATTTCGCCGGACGAGGCGGAGGCGGTGGGCGAGGCGCTGGTCGGGGCCGGGCTGCGGATCATCGAGGTGCCGCTGAACTCGCCCGACCCGTTCGAGAGCATCGCCCGCCTCGCCCGCCGCTTCGGCGACCGCGCGCTGATCGGGGCCGGAACGGTGATGACGGCCGCGGACATCGCCCGGCTTGGCGGCGCCGGCGGACGGCTGATGGTCACCCCGCACGCCGATCCCGATCTCGTGCGGGAGGCCAAGCGGCACGGGCTGCTCGCCCTGCCCGGCTTTTTCACCCCGGCCGAGGCTTTCGCGCTGATCGGGGCCGGCGCGGACGGGCTGAAGCTGTTTCCGGCCGAGGCGGCGAGCCCGGCGGTGCTCAAGGCCCTGCGCGCGGTGCTGCCGCCGGCGCTGCCGGTGCTGCCGGTCGGCGGCGTATCGCCGGAGACGATGGCGCCCTGGCGCGCCGCCGGGGCGATGGGATTCGGCATCGGCTCCGGGCTCTATCGCCCGGGCGATGACGCCGCCGCGGTGCGCGAAAAGGCGGACGCGTTCATCTCTGCGCTCAAGGCCTGACCGGGCCGCGCCCCCCTCTGGTCTTCGCGGCGTTTGTCTTTTATCGTTTGACGGCAAGGGCCGGAGAAGCCGGCCGCAACGAAGAGGGGGAAGGGCGCCGCCATGTCCGAGGCTTTTCACGTCTATGACGAACGCTTTCGTTCGATGCTGCTGTTCAATGCGGCAATCGAGAAAATCGCCACGGGCTTCCGCTGGGCGGAAGGGCCGGTGTGGATCGGCGAGCAGAACTGCCTGCTGTGGAGCGACATTCCGAACGACCGGATGATGCGCTGGACGACCAACGGGACGGTCGACGTCTATCGCGCGCCGGCGCGGCACACCAACGGCCATACCCGCGACCGCCAGGGGCGGCTGATCAGCTGCGAGCATGGCGGCCGCTGTGTCAGCCGCACCGAATACGATGGCTCGGTGACCATCCTGGTCGACCGTTTCGAGGGCAAGCGGCTCAATTCGCCCAACGACGTCGTCGTGAAATCGGACGGCACGATCTGGTTTACCGACCCCGATTACGGCATCTGGAGCGACTATGAGGGCCACCGCGCGGAGAGCGAGATCGGCGCCTGCAACGTCTATCGCTTCGATCCGGCCAGCGGTGCGCTCGGCATCGTCGCCAGCGATTACGAGCGGCCGAACGGCATCGCGTTCAGCCCGGATGAATCGAAACTCTATGTCGCCGATACCGGCATGACCCACCGGCCCGATGGCCCGCATCACATCCGGGTGCATGACGTGATCGACGGCGCGCGGCTCGGGCCGGGCAGGGTCTTCGCGGAAATCCCGAACGGTTTCGCCGATGGCTTCCGGCTCGACGAGCACGGCAATGTCTGGTCGAGCTGCGGCACGGCGAACGGCGTTGCCGTCTTCGCGCCGGACGGCACGCCGCTCGGCAAGATCGACCTGCCGGAGGCGACCAGCAACCTCGTGTTCGGCGGACCGAACCGCAACCGCCTGTTCATGACGGCGACGAGCTCGGTTTATGCGCTCTACGTCGCAGTACGCGGCAACAAGACAGTGTAACTGCACCTTTATTTCGTTTGTCAGCCACCGGGAAGTGCTGTATCGAACCGATAATAAACCGTCCAGAATGAAGGGAGGATGTTCATGGAATTCGACAACCAGACCGCTGATCCGATCGGCGGCCTCGATCTGACGGGCGCAACGCGCCGCACGCTGATCACCGGCCTCGCGGGCGGGCTCGGCCTGGCGGCCCTGCCCCGCTTCGGCCTCGCCAACGGCCGCAAGCTCAAGATCGCGCTCTCGAACTCGTATATCGGCAACGAGTGGCGCATCGAGATGGTCAACCTCTTCAAGGCGGCGCTGCAGATGGAGCCGTACAAGAGCGAGATCGAAGGCTCCTACTACAACTCCGGCAACAACGTCTCGCAGGAAAGCCAGCAGATTTCCGGCATGATCGCCGAGCGGGCCGACGCCATCCTGGTCGACGCCGCCTCGCCGACCGGGCTGAACGGCATCATCCAGCAGGCGCATGCGCGCGGCATCCTCGTCGTCTCCTTCGACAATGTCGTCACCACGCCGGCGGCGCTGAAGGTGAACACCGACCAGTTCAAGTTCGGCGAAACCCTCGCCGAGTGGCTGGTGAAGAAGCTCGGCGGCAAGGGCAACGTCATCATGGTGACCGGCGTTGCCGGCACGACGGTGAACCAGCAGCGCAATCTCGGCGCCGAATCGGTGTGGAAGAAGCACCCCGGCATCAAGGTGGTCAGCCGCTTCGCGGGCGACTGGGATTCGGCGACCGCGGAGAAGAACACCGCCTCCGTGCTGCCCTCGCTGCCCAAGGTCGACGGCATCTGGTGCCAGGGCGGAACCGACGGCGTGCTGAAGGCGTTCATCGCCGCCAACCGTCCGCTGCCGCCCACCGCCGGCGAGGCCGAGAACGGGTTCCGCAAGTTCATGGTCGGCTACATGGGCCACAAGGTCGATGGCCTGTCGATCGGCCAGCCGCCCTATCTGGTGCTCGTCGCCCTTGAACTGGCGCGCCAGGTGCTGAACAAGAAGTATCCGCGCAAGGACATCACCATTCCGTTCCCGTTCGTGACTGACGCGACGGTGAAACCCGGCGTGACGGTGTTCCCCAACCTGCCGGACAGCTTCTTCGCCGACTTCACCGACAGCGGACCTGACGCGGTCGTGAAGGTCTGCGTCGATGCCGCGCTGCATGGCAAGCCCTGCGGCGGCAAGCTGACCGTTCACCTGCCCAAGGCATGACCGCGCCCGCAATCGCGGCGCGTGGCATCAGCAAGTCGTTCGGCGGCGTCAAGGCCCTTACCAGGGCCTCGATCGCCGTCGCACGCGGCAGAGTTCATGCGCTGGTGGGCGAGAACGGCGCCGGCAAGTCGACCCTGATCAAGATTCTCGGCGGCCGCATCCCGCCGGATGAAGGCACGGTGGAAATGGCCGAGGCCGGGCTGCGCGTCGGCACCGTGTTCCAGGAACTGACGCTGCTGCCCTTCATGACCGTGGCGGAAAACCTGCTGCTCGGCCGCGAACCGCGCACCGGGCTTGGCCTGATCGACCGGGCCGCGATGCCGGCGATCGCCGAGGCGGAACTCGCCGGACTCGGGATCACCCATATCGACACCCGCGCCCTTGCCGCCGATATCTCGCTCGCCGAGCGACAGATCATCGAGATTGCCCGGGTCATCATGTCCGAGCCGCAGGTGCTGCTGCTCGACGAGCCGACCTCGGCGCTGGTCGAGCGCGAGGTGGCCTGGCTGTTCGGGCAGATCCGCGCGCTGCGCGAGAAGGGGGCGGCGATCGTCTTCACCTCGCACCGCTGGGGCGAGATCACGAGCATCGCCGACGAAATCACCATTTTCCGCAACGGCACCGATGTCGGCACCTTCACCTCGATCGCCGAGGACGAGGCGATCACGCTGATGACCGGCCAGAAGCTCGATGCGGTCTTTCCGCCGCGCGACGCCCCGCCGGCGGCGCCGGCGCGCCTCACGCTGCGCGGCGCGCGGGCCGAGGGGACCGGGCTGCTCGATCTCGACCTGCATCCGGGCGAGATCCTCGGCATCGGCGGCCTCGCCGGGCACGGCCATCGCGCCCTGTTCTTCGGCCTGTTCGGCGCGCCAGGCTTCCGCGAGGGGCGGGTCGAGATCGACGGCAAGCCGGTGCGCATCGCCTCGTCGCGCGACGCCATGCGCGCCGGCATCGCGCTCGTGCCGGAGGACCGCAAGAGCGAGGGGCTGTTCCTGTCGCTCTCCGTGCGCGACAATTTCACTCTGCCGATCCTGCGCCGGCTCTCCCGTTTCGGCATTCTGCGGCTGGGGGCGGAGCGCGCGCTGGTGGCTGAAAACATCCGGCGGCTCGCCGTGCGGACGCCCTCGGCGGCGCAGCGCGTCGGCGCGCTGTCGGGCGGCAACCAGCAGAAGGTGCTGCTCGGCCGCTGGCTGATGACGCAGTCGCGCATCCTGCTGCTCTACGACGTCACCCGCGGCGTCGATGTCGCGACCAAGCACGAGATCTATGAACTCGTCGCCGGGCTCGCGCGCGAGGGCTATGCGATCCTGTTCTATTCGTCGGATGCCGAGGAACTCGCCCATCTCTGCCATCGGGTGAAGGTGATGCGGCGCGGCGCCTTCGTCGCCGAGATTGCGGCGGCGGACCTGTCCGCGGAGGCGATCGTCGCCGCCGCCATGCGTGAATCCGGTCAGAAAGAGGTGCCCAATGCCGCCTGACGCCACGGCCGCCGCGCTGCCGCGCGGAAGCCGCCTCGGCCACACGATCGCCCAGAATATCGGGCTGATCCTCGCCTGCGCGATCCTGATCCTCGCGGTGTTCGGCTTCGCGCTGATCTACGGGATCGAACAGCATCGCCTGCCGGGCAATTTCGAGCTGACCTCGGCCGTCAACTCCGCCATCCCGCTGGTCTTTGCCGCGGTCGGGCAGAGTTTCGTGGTGCTGACCCGCGGAATCGACCTCTCGGTCGGCGGTGTCGTCGATCTCGCCAATGCGATGGCCGCCGTGACCATGGGCAAGACGCTTGGCAGCGCGCTCGGCTGGTCCGCGATCATCCTGATGACGGGGGCGGCCTGCGGGCTGGTGAACGGGTTGCTGGTCGCGTTCGGCCGGTTGCCGCCGATCGTGGTCACCCTGGCGACCCTGTCGATCTTCCAGGGCCTGGCGATCCGCGTCCTGCCCGAGCCGGGCGGCGCGATCCCACCCGCCTACACGAACCTGCTGGTCAACCCCAACGGGCCGTGGGCGCTGGTCTACATCCTGGTGCTGGGCCTGGGCTGGGCGGCGTTCCGGCGGTCGCGCATGGGCGTGGATCTCTATGCGATCGGCAATGACGAGGCCTCGGCCTCGGCGCTGGGCGTGAACGTGCTGCGCACCAAGATCATCGCCTATGTGCTCGACGGCACGCTGGGCGCTGCGGCCGGGCTGTTCCTTGCCGCCTCGGCCACAGCGGGCGACGCGACGACCGGCAACTCCTACACGCTGTCATCGATCGTCGCGGTCGTGCTCGGCGGTATTTCGCTGTTCGGCGGACGCGGCTCGGCGATCGGCGCGATCGCCGGCGCCTTCATCACCACCCTCATCGTCAACATCCTGTTCTTTGGTCACGTGAACCCGCTCTACCAGTCCTTCTACGAAGGCGTGTTCCTGATCATCGCGGTCGTGCTGGGCGGCGCCATCGGCGGCGCGATCAGGCGGCGGCGATGAGCGCGCTCTCCGTCGACACGCGGCGCATCCTCTATGCGATCGCCGCCGCCATCGCCCTGTTCCTGATCGGCGAAGCCGCCCATCCCGGCTTCCTGTCCGGCGGCAGCGTTTCCTCGATCCTGGTGATCGCCTCCTTCGTCGGCCTGGTGGCGGCGGGGCAGTGCTTCGTCATCCTGATCGGCGGCATCGATCTTTCGGTGCCCTGGGTGCTCAACGCCGCGGCGATCCTGCTCACCACCACCTCGCTCGGCAAGAACGCCGCCGCGCCGGAGGCGATCGTGGTCGCCCTCGGCATGGGGCTGCTCGTCGGCGCCGCGAACGGGATCGGTGTTGCCTTCCTCGGCATTCCCGCGGTGGTGATGACTCTCGCCATGAACGGCATCGTCGAGGGGCTGACCCTCGGGCTGACCGGCGGCTTCACCTGCTCGTCGTGCTCGTCCTACGCGCCGCCGGCGATCCAGACCCTGGCGCATGGCACCCTGCTCGGCATTCCCGACGCGCTCTGGCTCTGGGCGGTGATTACCGCGCTGGTGAGCGGCGCCCTCGCCGTGACGCGGTTCGGACGCGCGACCTACGCACTCGGCACCAACCCGCTCGCCGCGACCCTCGCGGGGATCGACGCGCGGCGGATGACGATCCTGCTCTATGCATTGTGCGGCGGGTTCGCGGCACTCGGCGGCGTCATGCTGGTGGGCTTCGGCGGGCAGGCCTCGCTCGGGCTGGGCGATCCCTACCTGTTCACCTCGATCGCCGCGGTGGTGATCGGCGGCGTGAACATCCTCGGTGGGCGCGGCAATTATCTCGGCGTCGCCGCCGGCGCGGTCAGCCTGACCGTGCTGGTCTCGGTGCTGCTCGCGCTTTCGATGCCCGATTATGTCCGCAGCATCGCCTATGGCGTCGTCATCCTCGCGCTGCTGCTCGCCTATGGGCGGGAGAAGGAACGGTGAGCGCCTGGCAGCCGGCCGGGTGCTACCCCGATCCGGCGATCCACACGCTCTCGCCGTCCTTCGCGCGCTACCGGCTGTTCAACGCGGCGGTCGAGCGGCTGGCCGAGGGATGCCGCTGGGCCGAAGGGCCAGTCTGGTTCGGCGATGGGCGCTTCCTGCTGTGGAGCGACATTCCGAACGACCGGATGCTGCGGTGGGATGAGACCGATGGCAGCGTCAGCGTGTTCCGCCAGTCCTCGGGCCATGCCAACGGCAACACCCGCGACCGGCAGGGCCGGCTGATCACCTGCGAGCATGGCGGGCGGCGTGTCATCCGCACCGAGATCGATGGCAGCATCACCGTGCTGGCGGACGGATTCGGCGGGCGGCGGCTCAATTCGCCCAACGACGTCGTGGTGAAATCCGATGGCAGCATCTGGTTCACCGATCCGCCGTTCGGCATTGCCGGGTGGTATGAGGGGCATCGCGCCGTGGCGGAGCTGGCCCCGGCGATCTACCGAATCGACCCGGTGACGGGCACTGTCACTATGGTGGCCGACGACATCGCGGGACCGAACGGACTGGCGTTCTCGCCGGATGAGAGCCGGCTTTACGTCGTCGCCTCGCGATCGGAGCCCCACCGCGCCATTCACGTGTTCGACGTGGTGGACGGAAGCCGCCTTGCGAACAACCGGCGGCTGATCGATGCCGGCCCAGGCGGCACGCCGGACGGCTTCCGCGTCGATATCGATGGCAATCTCTGGTGCGGCTGGGGCATGGGCGACCCGGCGCTTGACGGGGTGATGGTCTTCGATCCCGAGGGAACGCCGATCGGCCGCATCGCCTTGCCGGAACGCTGCGCCAATGTCTGTTTCGGCGGGCGGCACCGCAACCGGCTGTTCATGGCGGCGAGCCGGAGCATCTACGCGCTCTACGTCAACACCCAGGGCGTGCGCGGCGGCTGAAACCCCCGCCATCGTCCCGATGGCGGGGATGGTGGTGGTTCAGAAATCTTCCCAGTCATCGGCGTCGGCACGGCCTGGAGCCGCCGGGAGAGCCGCGAGGACGGCCGGTCTTGGCGCGTGACGCGGCGCCGGCCTTGCGGGCGCGGCAGGGCGCGGCTTCACCGGTCGCGGCGCCGTGTCCACGACGCCACCGAGATCAAACCGTGCGATGAGGCTGGCAAGCTGTTCCGCCTCCTGCGCGAGGTTATGGCTGGCGGCGGTGGATTCCTCGACCATGGCGGCATTCTGCTGCGTGGTCTGGTCCATCTGGCCGACGGCGGTATTCACCTGCACCAGGCCGGTCGACTGCTCCTGCGCCGAGGCGGCGATTTCGCCGACGACGCCGTTGATCTCGCCGATCTGGGCAACGATCCGCTCCAGCGCCCGGCCGGTCTGCCCGACCAGGTCGACCCCCGCGACCACCTGCTGGTTCGATGCGGAAATCAGCGTCTTGATCTCCTTGGCCGCGTCGGCCGAACGCTGCGCCAGCGCGCGCACCTCGGAGGCGACCACGGCGAAACCGCGCCCCGCCTCGCCGGCCCGCGCCGCCTCGACACCCGCGTTCAGCGCCAGCAGGTTGGTCTGGAAGGCGATCTCGTCGATCACGCCGATGATGTTGCCGATCTGCTTCGACGACGCCTCGATCTCGCCCATCGCCTGCACGGCCTGGGACACCACGGTGCCGCCGCGCTGGGCGTCGTGCTGCGCCGTATCGACGACACCGCGCGCATGGACCGCGGCCTCCGCGGTCTTGCGCACCGTCGCGGTGATCTCTTCGAGTGCTGCGGCGGTTTCCTCGAGGGTGGCGGCCTGCTGCTCGGTGCGGCGCGAGAGATCATCGGCGGCCGAGGAAATCTCGTTCGTTCCGGAGCGGATCGCCGACGTGTTGGCGGCCACAACGCGCATCGCCTCCTGCAGGCGGTCCATCGCAACATTGAAATCGTTGCGAAGACGCTCGTATTCGGACGAGAAGGCCTCGTTCAGGCGGAAGGTGAGCCGGCCGGCCGCCAGTTGTTCGAGGCCGCCGGCGACGGCATCGAGAACAAGGGCCAGCTGCTTGGCGGCGGCCTCGCGTTCGGCATCGGCGCGGGCGCGCTCGGTCTCGCGCTGGCGGGCGAGCGCCGCGGCCTCGGCCTCCAGCCGCGCCTTCTCGATGCCCGCCGACTTGAAGATCTCGACCGCGCGCGCCATTCCCCCGATTTCGTCCTTGCGGTCGGTGAACGGCACGAGGGCCTCGAAATCTCCCCGTGCGAGTTGGGTCATCGCCGCGGTCATCGCCCGCAGGATCGAGCTGATCTTGCGCTGGATGAGATACATCACGATGAGGAACAGCGCGAAGATCGGCACGAAGATCGCGGCGAAACGCGAGACATTGCGCCAGAACTCGGCGTTGATGTCGTTGATGTAGGCGCCGGTGCCGATGTACCAGCCCCAGCCGGGGACCTGGCCCATGAAGGAGATCTTGGGCTCGGGTTTCGTCGATCCAGCCTTGGGCATGTAATAGTGGCCGAAGGCAGGGTGCCCCGCGCGGATCGAATCGATCATGACCCGGTCGGTGTAGTGGCCGAACATGTCCTTCGCATCATAGCGGTCGGTGCCGATCAGGGCCTTGTCGACATGCTGAAGGCCGATGCCCTTGCGGCTGTCCACGAAATAGTAGTCGCCATGATCGAACCGGGCGGCGCCGAGCGCCTTGAGCGCGAGCGCCTTCGCCTGCGGCTGCGGCATGGATCCGCTCTCCGCCATCTTGACGAAGCTGCTGGTGATGTTGACGGCATCACTGACAAGGGCGCGGATTTCCGCCTTTCTGCCCTGCATTCCGATCTGGTAGGAGGCAAGAAGCCCGAGAACCATGGCGATAAGCGTCATCACGATGCCGAACGCACCGAGCGCGGCAAACTGGTAACGGATCGAAAGCTTGTTGAGCACTGCATGCCTCCACAGACGCGTCGCGCATGCATGCCAGCTCTTGGTTAAAGAACCGTTTTGCCCGATCGGGAAGGCGAAAAAAAACCGGACCAGTGCGTCAGATTTTCATTCATATGCAGAAATTGCAATATATTTCATTGGCCCATGAAATAGAAAAGTCTCGTTTTTTAAATCTTGGCGCATCATCCAGAAGAATAATAACGATAGGTACTATTTCGACGGAAATGACCTTTTCAACAAAATTTCTGGTTGTATTTTTAAAGATTATTTTCTATCAGTATATTCTGGATCATATCGTAATATTTTTAATACATTCTGCAATAATTTCATGAGGCCGCGTTGATAGCATCCCCCCCGCGATCCACGGAGTGGGGAGGCCATGCGACATACCGCTTACGAAGGTTTCGCCGCCCGACCTGCCGAGTCCGTCTTTGGCAACGGGGCACAGGCCCATACCGGCGGTGCGGGCGGCAGAGCGGCAGCGGACCGGGTGATGGTCGGCCAGTCTCCGGCGATGCTCAGGACATTCGAGCTGATCCGGAGATTCGCACCGGTCGATGCGCCAGTGCTCATCACCGGGGAGACCGGCACGGGAAAGGAACTCGCCGCCCGCGCGATCCATGACAGGTCAAACGCCTGCGACGGCCGTTTCGTGGCGATCAACTGCGCCGCCCTGCCCGCCAGCCTGATTGCCTCGGAACTGTTCGGCTACGAGAAAGGCGCCTTTACCGGGGCCGCCGCCCGGCGGGTCGGGCTGATCGAGATGGCCGATGGCGGCTCTCTCTTCCTGGACGAGATCGGCGACCTGCCTCTCGAATTGCAGGGTCATCTGCTGCGATTCCTTCAGGAGGGGCAGATCTTCCGCCTTGGCGGACGCGAGCCGGTCAGCGTGCGCACCCGCGTCATCGCCGCCACCCATGTCGATCTCCACCGCGCGATCGAGGACGGGCGGTTCCGCGAGGATCTGTTCTACCGGCTCAACGTCCTGCAGATCGAGATGCCACCGCTGCGCGCCAGGGACGGCGATATCGAGCTCCTCGCCATGGTCGTGCTGCGCAGCGCCGTCCGCGAACTCGGCCTCGCGATCGACGGATTCTCGCCCGAGGCGCTGGCGGCGCTGCGCCGGCACGGCTGGCCGGGCAATGTGCGCGAACTGGTCTCGACCGTTCGGCGCGCCGCGGTGATGGCCAGCGGACGGCTGATCGAGGCGGCCGACCTCGCCCTGCCCGCGCCACGAGAGCCGGCACGGCAACGGGTCGCCACCGGCCCGCATGGCGCAATCGACCGCGAGGCCGTGCTCGCGGCCCTGGCACGGTGCGGCCAGAACCGCGCCAGGGCCGCGCGGGAGCTCGGGATTGCCCGCGTCACGCTTTACCGCGTGCTGCAGCGCGCGGCGACGACCGACCCAAACAGGGAGACCATTGATGAGGACTGATACCAGACGGCGCCGCCGGGCCACGGCGGCGGCGGCGCTGCTCGCGGCGACGGGATTCGCCCTGCCCGCGGCTGCGGCGCCGGCCGAGGCGGCGGGCGACGGCGCGTCGCTCGAACAGTTGCGGGCCAGCATCGCGCGCGCGGAGGCGCGGCTGGAGAAGACACGGGCCGAACTCGATCGCGAGCGCGCGGAGCTCGACCGCCAGGGCGCGCTGCTCGATGCCGAGATGCGGCGCATCAGGGGGGCGGGACCGGGACCGACCGTCGCCGCACAAAATCCCGCCGACGCCACGGCGCCCGCTGATACCGCACCGCCATCGGCGGAACAGACCTCGGCGCCGATCACCGAACCCAAGCCGAAGGAACGGCGGGAGGCGAGGGTCCTCCAGACTTCGCCGCTGCAATCGGTCGGCGGCGTGCTGACCCCGCGCGGCACGCTCGTGATCGATCCCTCGCTCGAATACGACTACTCGGCGGAAGACCAGCTGAGCCTGAACGGGTTCACCATCCTGCCCGGCATCACCTTTGGTCAGCTTCTGCTCGCGCGCGTGCGGCAGAGCGTGATCACGCCGGCGCTGACCCTGCGCTACGGCCTGACCGACCGGCTGGAACTGAGCGCCAAGATTCCCTTCGTCTACGCCTATCAGGAGACCGTCACCCAATCGATCCTGCAGCAGAGCGGCGGCGGGACGACGGTGAACGTGCTCGCCCCGAGCGCCCATGCGGCGGGACTCGGCGACATCCAGTTCGGCGCCAGCTACCAGTTCAATTCAGGCGCCGACGGCATGCCGATCCTGGTCGGAAACGCGATCTTCAAGACCGCGACGGGCACGAGCCCGTTCTCGGTGCCGGTCTACACCACCAACGATCCGAACGGCGGGATCATCTCCGGCATCCAGAAGAAGGTGCCGACCGGCACCGGGTTCTATTCGCTGGAACCCAGCCTGACGGTGCTCTACCCGACGGCACCGGGGATCCTGTTCGCCAACCTGCTTTACATCCACAATTTCGGCCGGACGGTAGAGGTGCAGGATCCTGGCGGCGGACCGCCGATTCCGGCGGACGCCAAGCCGGGCGACGCGGTGGCCGCCACGTTCGGCATCGGGTTCGCCCTCAACGATCAGACCACGTTCACGTTGAGCTACCAGCAGGAACACGTTTTCGGCGCGACGTTCAACCATGCGGCGGTGAAGGGGTCTTCCTACGATTTCGGGACGTTCAATTTCGGCGTCGGCTACCAGCTCTCGAAATCCACCACGATCAATCTCGGCGTCGGCATCGGCGCGGGCCCGAATGCGCCCGTCGCGAAGGTGCTCATCGACGTGCCGATCCGGTTCTGAGGGATCGCACATGTATCCGTATCACGCGTTTCATGAGCCGTTTCATGATACGGCGCGGCCAGCCGGCGGAATCGGGCCAGACACCATTTTTCCCTTGTTTTTCAGCCCATTGACCATGATGCGCGGATTGGCACGCGGCTTGCTGATGAATGTTCATGCAGATGCGGGATCCGCCATCCGGCCCGCGGCTGCAGGGGCCGCGGCGCGCGCAGCGACCCGGCCCACGCAACCCGAACCACAGGAGTGACCCATGCGGACTTCCCTTCTTTTCGCCGGCGTCTCGGCCCTCGCCCTCGGGCTCGGCTTTGGCGTGGCCCACGCAAACCCGCCCGGCCCCCCGAGCCCCGGCGGCTCGACAACGTCGAGCTACAACACAACCAACACGACCAACACGACCAACTCAAACCACCAGTCCTGGTCGAGCCGGACGGCCAACTCGAACAACGAGACCGAGACCAACATGGCGGCGGCGTCGTCCGGCGGCGTGGCGGCGAACAACCACAGCCTGGCGATCAGCGCCTCGCTGTCGAACTTCGCGAACAGCTACAAGACGATCTCGAACTACCACCTCGCCACCGCGACGACGAACGGCTCGGTCATGGCCGGCGCCATGGCGAGCGGCGGCGGCAGCGGCGGGCCGGGCGGCATGGACAGGACGTACGGACGGCACGGCAAAGGTTCATCCGGAGCACCGGTGGTTTCGATGAACGCCTCCCTCAACAACACGGCGAACGGCACCGGCATCGTGACGGCGCAGGTCAACGCCGGCGTGAACTCGCTGCAGCAGAACACGGTCGCGCTGTCGTCCGTGGTTTCGGGCAGTTCCAACACCTCCGTGTTCCATTGATCGGTCCGTCCGGGCCTCACGCGGCCCGGACGACATCGAATGGAACCGCCATGGTCCGGCCCGTCCGGGCCATGGCTTTCGGGAGAGAGTGCGATGGACAGGCTTGATGGCCGGACGACCGGCGTGGCGCGGCGGATAGTGCGGGTGACCGTGGCCAGCCTCGCGCTGATCGGCTGCGCGATGATCGTGGCGCCGCCTTTCGCCCGCGCGGCAGGCAATGGCGCCCCGGATACGTCGCTGCTCGGCGCGCTGAAGGGCAACGAGCTGCACGGCGCCGCCCTGGGCCGGCTGCGCGCAGGCGGCGTCGTGATCCAGAACGCCACGACCGACGGCTCCGTGAGCGGATCGGTCGGCCGCGGCGCGGTTACCGGAACGGTAAGCGCCAGCAACGCAATCAACAACAATGCCGGAATCACCACGGTGTTCCAGAACAGCGGCAACAACGCGCTGATCCAGAACACGATGACCATCAACGTGACGATGCACTGACGCCACCGCGCCGCCGCGGCCGTTTCCGCGGCGGCGCAATTTCCGAGAGGGACGACGATGACGCAGACCCCTCAGCCTCGCGACCGGACCAGGCTTTCCGGCACGCATGCGCCGGGATGCCGCGCCATTCTGGCAGCCCTCTGCCTCGCCTGCGGGATTGCCGGGCCGGCGGCCGCGGGCAATTTTCCGATCAACGGACTGAGCCTCGGTGCCGGCAGCGTCAACATGCCGATCCAGAGTTTCGAGTCGATGCGGTTCAGCCAGACGATTCACCAGGCCTATGATTTTTCCTGCGGATCGGCGGCGCTCGCAACGCTTCTGACCTATGCCTATCATCGGCCGGTGACGGAGAAGAAGGTCTTCCTCTCCATGTTCCGGAACGGCAATCGCGAGGCGATCGAGCGATACGGCTTCTCGCTGCTCGACATGAAGACCTATCTCGCGCGCGAGGGCATTCCCTCCGGCGGGTTCGACGCGCCGCTCTCGAAGCTCGCAGGGCTGCATGTGCCGGCGATCGTGCTGATCAACGACCATGGCTACCATCATTTCGTCGTTGTCCGCAGTATCGCGGAAGGCCGCGTGCTGCTCTCCGATCCGGCGGTCGGCCTGCGATCGGAGAGCGTCGCGCGATTCCGCAAGCAATGGAGCGGCATCTTCTTCCTCATCCTCAGCCAGGCGGAGATCGCACAGAAGAACTTCAACGATCCGTCGCTCTGGCAGGGGAGCCCTCCGGCGCCGACCGAGATCGCGCGCTATGCGCTGAGCCTCGCCAGGCTGCAGGAGGTGACGATCCCGATCGCGAACCGCTTCTGAAGCGGCTCGCGGCATGACGCCCACGAAAGGACCATGACCATGACCGATCGTTCCGCGATTTCGCGTATTCTCCGCAGTGCCGCGCTGCTCGGGGCCTTCACGGCCGGGGGCGCGGCATCGGCGCAGGCCGCGGGGCCATTCGCGGCGCTCGGGGCCGGCGCGGCGCTGAGCGATGCGCGCCTTGCCTCGATCCGCGGCGGATTCGACCTGACGCCGCAACTGACGGTCGACTTCGCCTACCGGCAGGTGACCACCGTGAACGGCACGGTCATCGCCGCCG
The DNA here is from genome assembly GCF_000202835.1 of Acidiphilium multivorum AIU301. NCBI lineage: Bacteria > Pseudomonadati > Pseudomonadota > Alphaproteobacteria > Acetobacterales > Acidocellaceae > Acidiphilium > Acidiphilium multivorum. Next base: position 3,180,349 of record NC_015186.1, on the reverse strand, counting down.
TGGCGATCCCGCAAATCCATCTCGCGTTCGGCCCGGCGACCGCGGCACTTTCGCTGCCCTCGATCGCGACGACCACGACGCCATCGGTCGGCGCGACGGGTTCGGCCCCGCCGACGCCGCCCGCTCCCAACACTGCCACCCCGTCTGTTCCGACGCCCCTTCCCGCCCCGACCATGACTTCCCCGGCGGCCCTGGTGCACAGCGTCTCGAATGTCGGCGGCACCAATGTCGCGACCACCTTCTCCTCAAGCGGCATCGCCACCATCATCGCCAATACGGCGAACAATGCGCTGATTCAGAACCAGATCGCGGTGGATATCGGCACGACCGGCATGTCCACGCTGCTGACCGGCCAGGCGCATGCCATGATGATATCCCAGGCCATGACCGATGCGACGCGCAATCTCCGTTAGCGTAGCGCGGCGCGCGACCGCCCTTCTGCTCGGCTGCGGCATCGCGCTGTGGGCTGCGGGGCCTTCATATGCGGCCGGCCCCGCGGCCCCGCAGCCGGGAGATTTCGCCGGGCTACGGCTGGTTGCCCTGCCTGATGCGGCACTGGCCCGTACCACCGGCACAGGGATCGCCTCCCCGCCGGTGGTCATCCGCGTGCCGGACCGCGGCCGGGTTGCGCTCTGGGACGAGCTGACCGCCAAGCCCGGCGATCTCGGTCTGCCGGCCGGCCAGGTCACGATCACGCTCAACGGCCGTTAGAGCGTCATCCGATCCGGCAGGATCGGAAAGCGCGCGAGTGCGCCATGCCTTCCGGCGCGCTGTCGCTCGTCAGACCGGCTCCCAGGAAAACACGTCGTGGCTGCGCTCCAGCGGCGTCAGCGACGAACGCAGCGCGGGAAATGCATGATCGCGGAGCAGTTCCGGCGTCCATCCGCCATCGCGCTGCACGGAGCGCAATGGCCGGCTCTGGCTCATCACGAAGATCTCGTTCCGGCGGATGGTGAAAACCTGGCCGGTCACGTCGCGTGCCGCGTCCGAGGCGAGAAAGACGGCGAGCGGCGCATTATGCTCGGGATTGATTTGCTGAAGGCGTGCCATGCGAGCCCTGTCATCCTCCGTTTCGGCGCGGAACGCGCTGGCCGCGCGCGTCCAGGCGAAAGGCGCAACGGCATTGGAACGGACATTGTAACGTTGCATGTCGATCGCGATCGACCGCGACAGGCCGACAATGCCGAGCTTCGCCGCCGCATAGTTCGCCTGACCGGCATTGCCGATCAGCCCTGACGTGCCGGTCATGTGCACGAAGGCGCCGGATTCCTGGCGGCGGAAATGTTCGGCGGCGGCACGGCTGACGAAGAAGCTGCCGTTCAGGTGAACGCCGACCACCGAAAGCCAGTCCTCCGGCGTCATTCGGTGGAAGATTGCATCGCGCAGGATTCCGGCGTTATTGACCACGATGTCGAGGCGACCGAAAGCGTCGAACGCGGTCTCGACGATGCGGCGGGCAGAGTCCCAACGGCTGACCGTCTCGCCACAGACGACGGCACGGCCGCCGCCCGCCTCGATGATCAGCTTCGTCTGCTCGGCCGGAACCGAGGAGCCGCCTTCGCCGGCCAGCGAGACGCCGATATCCGCGATCACCACAGCGGCGCCGGCGGCGGCCATCGCGACTGCAACGGCGCGGCCGATACCGCTGCCCGCCCCCGTGACGATGGCGACCCGGCCTTCCAACATCGGCGCTGCGTGCATCTCGTTCATGGTCCTCTTGCGCGTCACCGGCGACCGCCGCGGAATGGCGGGCCGGATCGTCTATTCACCGCGGAATGCCGCCGCCCTCTTTGCGAAGAAGGCTGCGCGGCCCTCGCGATGATCGGCGCCGAGAAGCTGCGCAGCCTGCATGCCGGCCTTCCAGGCGAGCGTCGGCATGAGCGACGAGCCGTCGAGGATCTTCTCGCGCGGCGGGGCGACGGCGCGAGTCACGGCGACGCGCCAGCCTCGGCAAATCGCGCGAGACCGTGGTTGACGATCATGACATTGCGCTCGGCCACGCGGGCGCGGAACGATCCATCGCGCCAGATCTCGGTGCGGATCGTCTCGCCGGGCAGGACGGGGGCGGTGAAGCGGAGCTGGAGCTCGCGGAAGCGGGTCGCATCGTAATCGCCGAGGGTCCGCAGCAGCGCATGCGCGACCACGCCGAGGGTGCACAACCCATGCAGGATCGGCCGCTCGAAACCGGCGGCCGCGGCCACGGCGGGGTCGGCATGCAGGGGATTGTCGTCGCCGTTGAGGCGATAGAACAGCGCCTGTTCCGGCCGGGTCGGCAGTTCGACGACGAAATCCGGCGGGCCGCCCGGCACCGGCGGCGGCCGCCGCACCGGGCCGGTGGGGCCACCAAAACCGCCGTCGCCGCGCAGGAACGTGGTGCTGCGAGCCGTGGCGTAGAGCGCGCCACTCGCCGCATCCAGAACCTGCTTTTCCATGTAGAGCAACGCGCCGCGGCCGGCCCCCTTGTCGACCAGGCCGGTCACCCGTGTGCGCCCGACGATCTCGCCCTCGACGGGCAGCGGCAAATGCTGCTCGAGCGCCTGTTCCCCATGCACGAGACGGACCGCGTCGACCCCGATGCGCGGATCGGTCAGCCAGAATCCCGGATGCCCCAGCACGAGCGCCATCCAGGGCAGAGCGTGCAGCTGGCGGTGTTGATCGACAAAGTCGAGCTGGCGCGGATCGGTCGGATCCTGCGCCATGCCGACCGACAACGCATAAAACGCGACGTCACGGGGCGTAACGCGTTGCCTGATATCGGGGATCGGAAAATTCAGCAGCAATTCGGGATCGATTGTCACAATTCCTCCTCAGGTTCACCGAAACCTGCAGGCTCGGGGCAAACCGGATGTCCGGCAGCATTCCGGCATGCACGGGCAAGCAGCGCAAGGTTCCCGAATGTTAGAAATGGCCGGCGCATGTCGATTTACGTCCGCAACGACCGCGCGTCAGCGATCAGGCCGCGCTCGTCCAGGCCGTCGTATGCCGCACGCGATCCTGACGGCACCGGAACGTTCATGGGCTGTGAACCTCTTCGAGGTAGATTCCATTCCGGATAGCATCCGAACTCATGAATGACAATCGGAATGGCGCCGGAGCTTCGGTTGCCCATGCTGTTCGGCGCGACGCTGCTTCCCGCACGTCGCGGCCATGCGGAGCATGTCGCATGACCGCTTTACCAGTCGGCGGATGCTTCCATCGTGCTTGTGCCCGTGCCGGTTTCGGTCCGCAGCGCGAGGCCCGTGCCGGCCCGCCGCGCGACGAGCCGGAAGGGCATGAAGTCGAACAGCGGGCTGAGGCCGCGAAACGTGAAATGCCGTGGCGCGGCGCCGCCAATCTCTGCGGCGAAGTCGAGCAGCAGCGTGGCCTGCAGCGGGCCGTGGACGATCAGGCCGGGATACGATTCCGCCTCGCGCGCGTAGGATCGGTCGTAGTGGATGCGATGGCCGTTGAAGGTGAGCGCCGAATAGCGGAACAGCGTCACCGGGCCGGCCTGCATGTCGCGATGCCATTCGGCATCCTCCGGCGGCGGGCCCAGCGGCACGGGTTCGGCAGGTGGCGCACCACCGCCCGCTGCCGCGCGGTAGACGATGTCGTGCCGTTCGGTCAGGGCGAGGCCGCGTGGCGAGACGATCTCGTGATCGACGGCGACGAAGCAGAGCGGGCCGGCGCGCCCCTCCTTGACCACGACATCCGCGATGCGCGAGCGGCGCTCCACCTCGTCGCCCACGCGCAGCCGGTCGGCGAAGCGCAAGGTGCCGCCGGCCCACATCCGGCGCGGCAGCGGCACGGGCGGCAGGAAGCCGCCGCGCGCGGGGTGACCATCCGGCCCGAGGGCGGCGGTGATCGCGGTGGGCGGGGCGAGGCACCAATGGATTGCGAGCGGCGCGGGATCGCCGGCGCGGGGCGCGGGATCGTCGCGGTCGAATGTCGCGGCGAATTCGCGGACGAGGCGGGGGGCGACGACATCGCGCGCGGTTTCGGTGCGGCCGATCCAGGATTTGAGGTGATCGATATCGAGCGTCATCGTCATGGCGCGGGCTCCGGAGGCGGGGACAATCCGAATTCGGCGAGAACTGTCTCCGTGTGCTCGCCGATCGCGGGGATCGGGCCGTAATCGCGCGCCGCGCCGCGCAGGATCGGCGCCGGCGCGGGCAGCGACACCGGCCCCGCGGCGCTGCCGACCGCGATGCGGCGCAGATGAGGATGGCGGACGAGGGCGGCCATGTCATTCAGTTCGGCGAAGGCGATGCCGGCCTCCGTCAGCCGCGCGATCAGCGCCGCCGCCGGCAGCGCTGCGAAGACCGCGCCCACCGCCGCATCGGTGTCGTGCCGGTGCCGCACCCGCGCGACGTTGTCGGCGAAGCGGGGGTCCTGCGGCATGTCCGGCATCAGCAGCACGTCGCGGCAGAAGACGCGCCATTCGCGCTCACTCTGGATCGAGATCAGCAGCTGCCGGCCATCCTTGGCAGCAAAAACGCCATAGGGCGCGATCGAGGGATGGGCGAGCCCGACGCGCCGGGGCGGGTTTCCGGCCTCGGTGTTGAGCAGAGGCACAGCCAGCCAGTCAGCCATCACGTCGAACATCGAGATCCGGATATCGGCCCCCTCGCCGGTCCGGCCTCGGGCGATCAGCGCTTCGAGGATCGCGGCGTGCGCGGTGGCACCGGTCGAGATGTCGACCACCGAAATGCCGACCCGCGCCGGCTCGCCCGGCCCGCCGGTGATCGAGGCGAGGCCGGATTCAGCCTGGATCAGCAAGTCGTATGCCTTGCGGTCGGCGAGCGGGCCGTCATCGCCGTAGCCGGTGATCGAGCAGCAGATCAGGCGCGGATGGCGGCGCCGCAATGTCTCGACCGGCAGGCCGAGCCGGTCGAGCGCGCCGGGTTTCAGGTTCTGCACGAGCACGTCGGCCCGGGCGATCAGGGCGGCGAGTTGGTTCACCGCCGCCGGTTGCCGCAGATCGAGCGCCACGGATTCCTTGCCGCGGTTGAGCCAGGCGAAATAGGAGCTGCCGGCGGGCGTGGCCTCGTCGTAGAAACGGGCGAAATCACCTTCCGGCCGCTCGATCTTGATCACCCGCGCCCCGGCATCGGCGAGGCGCGACGTGCAGAACGGGGCGGCGACGGCCTGCTCGATGGCGACGACGAGCAGGCCCGCGAGCGGCAGGTCCGGCATCAGTAGGACCTCGGCAGGCCGAGCACATGTTCGGCGAGATAGGAAAGGATCAGGTTCGTCGAAACCGGCGCGACCTGGTAGAGGCGGGTTTCGCGGAACTTCCGCTCGACATCGTATTCCTCGGCAAAGCCGAAGCCCCCGTGCGTCTGAACGCAGACTTCCGCCGCCTCCCACGAGGCTTCGGCGGCGAGCATCTTGGCCATGTTGGCTTCGGCTCCGCAGTTCTGTCCCGCCTCGAACAGCGCGGCGGCGCGATGGACCATCAGTTCCGCCGCGCGCATCCGCGCATAGGCTTTGGCGATCGGGAACTGCACGCCCTGATTCTGGCCGATCGGCCGTCCGAAGACAACGCGTTCCTTCGCGTAGGCGGTCGCCTTGTCGATGAACCACTTGGCGTCGCCGATGCATTCGGCGCCGATCAGGATGCGCTCGGCATTCATGCCGGAGAGGATGTAGCGGAAGCCCCTGCCTTCCTCGCCGATCAGGTTTTCCGCCGGCACGCGGACATTGTCGAAAAACACTTCGGTCGTCGCATGATTCATCATCGTGCGGATCGGCCGGATGGTCAGGCCCGCCTGCCGCGCCTCGCGCATGTCGAGCAGGAAGACCGAAAGCCCGTCGGTGCGTTTCTGCGCCTGCTCGCGCGGCGTGGTGCGGGCGAGCAGCAGCATCAGATCGGAATATTCGGCGCGCGAGGTCCAGATCTTCTGGCCGTTGACGACATAATGGTCGCCCTCGCGCCGGGCGGTGGTGCGCAGCGCCGTGGTGTCGGTGCCGCTGGTCGGCTCCGTCACGCCGAAGGCCTGCAGCCGCAGTTCGCCGCGGGCGATCTGCGGCAGGTAGCGCGCCTTCTGCGCCTCGCTGCCATGCCGCAACAGCGCGCCCATGATATACATCTGCGCATGGCACGCCGCGCCGTTGCAGCCGGCATGCTGCACCTCCTCGAGGATCGCCGCGGCGGCGGACAGGCCGAGGCCGGAGCCGCCATATTCCTCGGGGATCAGCGCGGCGAGCCAGCCGCCCTCCGCCAGGGCGCGGACGAAGGCTTCGGGATATGTCCCCTCACGGTCGAGCTCGCGCCAGTAGGCGCCGGGAAAGCCGGCGCAGAGCCGCGCCACTTCGGCACGGATGGCGGCGTGCGGGTCGTCGCCGGAGACGGTCTCTGGATGATCGGCGGGGCCGGCAGACGGACGGGTCAAATGCTTCCTCCACGGTGGGCTATGCAGCGGGCTGCACCATGGACCATGGTATCCCGATCTGAAAATAGCTAAGTCTGCCGCCATTTCCATCCTAACGTCCGCCGGTGCCAACGTGATTCCTCGCCCCTCCTGCCGCTTCCGCCCTGCTCCCGGATCCCGCGCGTGAGCCCGGGGGGGATCGTGCATCCGCTGGTGGCCGGGCTCGACATGACCGGCACGCTGGTCTTCGCGATGAGCGGGGCGGCGCGCGGCGTGCAGGAGCGGATGGACGTGTTCGGCGTTCTGGTGCTCGCCTATGTCACCGCGGTTTCCGGCGGCATCCTGCGCGACGTCATGATCGGCGCGGTGCCGCCGGAATCGGTGGCGAGCTGGCACAATCTTGCCCTGGCGCTGGCCGGCGGGCTGTTCGTGTTCGCCTGTTTCGGCCTGTTCAGGCGGCTATCGCATCCGGTGCTGTTCTTCGATGCGATCGGGCTCGGCGTGTTCGCGGTGGCCGGAACGCAAAAGGCGCTGGACTACGGAATCAACTGGCCGATGGCGGCGATTCTCGGCATGGTCAGCGCGATCGGCGGCGGCATGGTGCGCGACGTGCTGACCATGCGGGTGCCGACCGTGCTGCACGCCGATATCTACGCCGTCGCCGCCCTGGCCGGCGCGCTGGTGGTGGTGGCCGGCGCTGCCCTTGGCATCGCCCAGCCGCTTGCCGCCTGGAGCGGGCTCGCGCTCTGCGTGTTTCTGCGGATGATGGCGATCTATCGGGGCTGGCGGCTGCCGGCGGCGCGCTGACGCCAGGCTCAGGATGCCGGGCGCTGCAATGTCTTGCGATAGGCTTCCGCCTCCCAGCCGAGCAGCGCGGCCTCCTCGTCGGCGCTCAGCACGCTCAACGCCGCACCTGCCGGCACGAGGCGGGCGACATCGGCGATGCAGCGGGCCATTGCCCGGGCGGAGGCCGAGGCATCGCGCCGCAGCAGCGCGCCCGCGCCGGGCACGAGCACGAGCGGTGCGCCGGTTTCGACCCGCTCCGGCACGCCTGGGCCGAGGAAGATGACATGGTCGGGGTAGAGCGAGCCGGCGCGGGCGACGGCGAGACTTGCCGGGTCGGCGCCGAGCGTGGCGATCTCGGGCGGCGCGGCTTCGTAGCCGGAGCCTGCCGCGGCGCGCGCGAGGGCGGCGTCATCGGCGGGCGCGAGCGGGCGCGCCGCGGCGGCGAGCCGGGCGCGCACGGTCTCGATCAACGCCACGGCACCATCGACCGTTTCCGCACCGACGGTCAGCCCGTGATTGCCGAATACATAGATGGCACGGCCGGGCCGCGCCATCACGCCATCGGCCAGCGGCTGGCCAGGGCGGACATAGGGGACGAAGCCCCAGTCGAGCCCCGCGAGCGCGCCGGCGAGCCGGGCTTCGGCATCGGCGCGCACGGCCGCCGCGATGGTCGCAACGCAATGGACGTGCAGAACCACCCGGTGCGGCATCATCGCGTGCATCGCCGTCTCGATCGAGGGGCGCAGCACACCGCCGCCGATCAGGAAGCGTTTCGCATTCTCGACATCGCCACCCTCGCCATAGGCTGCGCGCAGCGCAACGAAATCGACCGGCACCATCACGTCCTGCCGAGCGGCATCCGCCAGCCACTGGCCGGAAGCCTTGATCCACATCGCCCCGCCGAGCTTGATCGAGGTGTTGCCGCCGGCGGCCTGCACCAGCAGCGGATCGGCGCCGATCCGCGCCGAGGCGGCGACGAGTTCGGCAAGCGCCGGATCGTCCCGGCCGGGCGCCGCGCTCATGCCGCCACCCAGGCGGCGAAGGCCTCGCGCTCGGCGGTGGTCATGTGCAGACCATGCTTGGTGCGGCGATCCAGATAGTCGTCCGCCTCGCGCGCCCATTCGGCGCGGCGCAGATAATCGGCCTCGCATTCGTAGAACAGCCCGCCGAAATGCCGGCCGAGGCCGGCAAGATCACCCGCAGCACCGATCACGTCGGTGGCGCGGGTGCCGTAGAGCCGCGCGTAGTGATGGGCGAGGGTTTCGGGCAGAAAGGGCTTGGCGCGCCGGAACTCCGCAAGGAACCGGTCGAAATCGGCGCCCTCCATGTCGCCGCCCGGCAGCGGTGCCGCGCCGGTCCAGGGGGCCCGCATCGCGGGGAGGAATTTCTGCAGCCGCTCCAGCGCGTGCTCGGCGAGCTTGCGATAGGTCGTGATCTTGCCGCCGAACACCGACAGCAAAGGCGCCTCGCCCGGTTGCTCGTCGATATCGAAGACATAGTCGCGCGTCACCGCCGAGGGGTTCGCCGCCTTGTCGTCATATAGCGGGCGGATGCCGGAGAATTCGGCCACGATATCGTCTTCGGTGAGCGGCCGCTTCATGTAGCGGTTGACGGCGCGCAGCAGATAGGCGCGCTCCGCCGCATCGATCGCGACATCTTCGGCGGCGCCGTCATAGGGAATGTCGGTCGTGCCGATCAGGCAGAGATCGTCCTCATAGGGATTGACGAAGATCACCCGCTTGTCGTCGTTCTGCAGGAGATAGGCCTGCGGACCATCCCAGAACTTGCGGACGACGATGTGGCTGCCCTTGACCAGGCGCACCTTCGCCGGCGTGTTCAGCCCGATCACGCCCTGCATGACTCCGGCAACCCACGGACCAGCGGCGTTGACCAGGACGCGGGACGTCACCGCTTCCGTCGCGCCATCGGCGGCGCGCAGGGTCACGTGCCAGACCCCGCCCTCGCGCCGGGCCGAGGCGGCCGCGGTGCGCGGGCGCACGGCGGCGCCGCGTTCCGCGGCATCGAGCGCGTTCAGGACGACCAGCCGCGCGTCATCGACCCAGCAATCGGAATATTCGAAGGCCCTGGCGTAGTCCGCGCGGATCGGCGCGCCCTCGGGCGCGCGGCGCAGGTCGAGCGGGCGGGTGCCGGGCAGCTTCTCGCGCCCGCCGAGATGATCGTAGAGAAACAGGCCGAGGCGGATCATCCAGGCCGGGCGCTGCTCCGGGCTGTGCGGCAGCACGAAGCGCATCGGCCAGACGATGTGCGGCGCGGCGCGCAGCAGCACCTCGCGCTCGATCAGCGCCTCGCGCACCAGGCGGAACTCGTAGTATTCGAGATAGCGCAACCCGCCATGCACGAGCTTGCCCGAGCGCGACGACGTGCCCTCGGCGAAATCGCCCTTCTCGCAGAGCAGGGTTTTCAGGCCGCGGCCGGCGGCATCGCGGGCAATGCCCGCGCCGTTGATGCCGCCGCCGATGACCAGGAGATCGTAGTCCGCATTCATGCGGCATCGGCTCCGGCGTCATCCTGCAGGCCGTAGCCGGAGAACTGGGCCAGCGTTGCGTCGATGTCGGCGGCGCTGAGGATGTGCGGCTTGCCGAGCACGAGCGCGTGGTAATACTGCCGCGAAATGGTTTCGAGCTCGACCGCGCGCCACATCGCCTTGTCGAGATTTTCGCCGAGCACGATCATGCCGTGATTGGCGAGCAGGCAGCCCATGCGTCCTTCCAGCGCCTTCAGCGCATGCACCGAAAGCTCCTTGGTGCCGAACGTGGCATAGGGAGCGCAACGCACATCGACCCCGCCAAAGGCCGCGACCATGTAGTGGCAGGCCTCGATGTCCCGCCGGGCGATGGCGAGCGTGGTGGCGAAGGTGGGGTGGCTGTGGACGATCGCGTTCACTTCAGGCCGGGCGCGCATGATGTCGAGATGGAAGCGCCATTCGGTCGAAGGTTTCAGCTTGCCCGTCCAGGCGCCGTATTCGCCCTCGATCGGCATGGCGGCGATCATGTCGGGCTCGATCAGGTGATAGGGCGTGGCGGAGGGCGAGATCAGCATCGTGTCGCCGTGGCGGACGCTGATGTTGCCGGACGTGCCCTGGTTGATGCCCAGCGCGTTCATCTGCTGGCAGGCGGAGATCAGGGCCTTGCGAAGGTCGAGGTCGCTCATGTCGGGGGAGCCTTTCAGTCTTTGTCTGTTAACGGGACGTCAGCAGGGATTGAGCGGCGGCTCGCCGGCGAGAAAGCGGCGCAGTTCCTCGGCGGCGGCCTCGGCGGCGATCGTTACGGTCTTCACCGAGGCGCCGGCGATGTGCGGCGTCAGGGTCACGTTCGGCAGGTCGAGCAGGCCCCAGTCGGCCGGGACCGGTTCGATGCCGAATGTGTCGAGCGCCGCGCCCGCGAGATGGCCGCGCCGCAGCGCGTCCTCGAGCGCCGCATAGTCAAGCAGCGGGCCACGCGCGGTGTTGACCAGATAGGCGCCTGGCTTCATGACCGCGAGGCGGGCGGCGTTCATCATCCCGGTCGTCTCCGCCGTCACCCGCGGATGCAGGGTGACGACATCCGATTCGGCCAGCAGCGTTTCCAGCGAGGCCGGCGCGACACCATCGGCAAGATCCGCCGCAGCGAGCCCGACATAGGGATCATGCACCAGGATGCGGCAGCCGAAGGGCTTGAGCAGGCGGACGACGCGGGTGCCGATCTGACCATAGCCGATGATGCCGACGGTCATTTCCGACAGCTCGCGGCCGGTGAGGTCGGCGCGGTAGAGATCGCCGCGCCAGTCGCGCCGGCGCAGCGAATCGTGCCCCGCGCCGATCAGCCGGGTCTGCGCGAGGATGGCGCCGATGGTGAATTCGGCAACGGCGCTGGCATTGCGGCCCGGCGTGTTGACGACGCGGATCTGGCGCAACCGGGCGGCTTCCATGTCGATATTGACCGGCCCGCCGCGCGATACCGCGATAAGCCGCAGATGCGTCATCCGCTCCAGCATCTGCGCGGAAACCGGGGCGAGATGGGTGACGAGGATTTCCGCATCGCCCACGAAGGCGGCGATCTCGTCCGGATCACCCTGGTATTCCTTCAGCCCGTCCATGCCCGGCTTCGCATAGCCATGCTCCATCGGCTCATCCGGCCAGGGCAGCGTCATCGAGCGAAGCGCGAGCGCATCGCCGCAGCGCGCCGCGATGGCGCGCGCGAACATCTCGGGACGCATGAAATTGTCACCGATCACGGCGCAGTCGCGTTTCTCAGCCGCCATGGAATTTCTCTCCGAACGAAGCAAACCGGTGCCAGAAGGGCGCGTTGGCGAGTCTGGCCTCCTGATAGATGGGGAGTAGCCCCTCGTAGCGCGCCATCAGCGCCGGGTCGGGCAATTCGGGTTCGCCGAGCAACGGCGCAATCCAGGCGCGCGCGCAAGTCGCAAGGTCGGGCATGATGCCGAGCGAGACGGAGGCGATCATCGCCGCCCCCAGCGCCCCGCTGCCGTGTTCCTTGACGATTCGCACCTTGCGGCCGAGCATCGCGGCGAAGATCTGCCGCATCGCCGCCGAGCGCGACGCGCCGCCGGTCAGGCTGATGATCTCGGGCGCGCCGCCGATCGCCGCATAACAGTCCGCCGCCGCGAGGGCGAGGCCTTCATAGATGCTGCGCATCATGCCGGGCAGGTCGAGCCCGCGGCCGATGCCGGCGAGGCTCGCCCTCGCCCGCGCATCGGTGAACGGGCCGCGCTCGCCGCCGGCCGAGATGTAGGGGTGCCAGACCGCAACCGCCGGTGGGGCCGCAGGCACCGCGGCATCGAGGGCTGCGAGGAGGGCGGCGGAATCCGGCTCCTGCCCGGCCAGACGCAGGGCCTGCCCGGCAATGCCGACCAGCCAGTCGATATTCAGCGTCGCCGCCAGGGTGGATTGCAGCAGCGCCGTCTTGCCCGGCACCGGGAAGACCATGCGGTAGCCGCTCAGCGGCGCATCGGCCGGGCGTTCGAAATCATCGTCGGCGAGGCGGATGTTCATGCCCGTGCTGCCGATGATCGAGGTGCCGGAATCGGCGTCGATCCCGTAGAGACCGGCACCAAGGGCGCTGCACAGCACGTCGACATAGCCGAGCACGACCGGCGTGCCGGCCGGGATGCCGAGCCGGGCCGCGGCATCGGCGGATAGCGGGTGATGCGTCGTCACCCCATCGACGATCGGGGGCAGCTTGCCGGCCTCGGGACGCAGGCCGAATGCATCGATCACCGTGTCGGAATAGGCGCGGCTTCGCCACGAGCCGAAGGTGAAGCAGCCTTCGGAGGGGTCGGTCGCGCGGGTGCCGGTGAGGCGGAAATAGAGCCAGTCCTTGCAGTGCAGGGCGGTGGCGGCGCGGGCGAGCTGTCCGGGGCGGTTCGCGCGCAGCCACAGAAGCTGGCCGGATTGCTGGCAGGCGGCGGGACCGGTGCCGGATTCGGCGAAGATCGCGCGCCCGCGGGCATCGGCGCGAATATCCTCGATGATCGCGCCCGCCCGCGCATCCAGCCAGAGCAGCGCGGGGCCGACCGGCGCGCCGGCGGCGTCGATCAGCCAGGTGCCGTCACCCTGCCCGGTGACCGCGAGGCCGACCACCTCGGCGCCTTCGAGCCTGGCGACGAGGCCGGCGATCACCGCCGCGGCGGCGTCCCAGGTCGCCTCCATGTCCTGCTCGACACCGCCACGCCCGTCCTCGACATAGTGGTTCTGCCTTGATTCGAGGGCCACCGGCCGGCCCTCGATGTCGAAGGCAACGGCCTTGAGCACCGAGGTTCCGGCATCGAGCGCGACAATCACCTGCTTTGTCATGACACGGCTCCATGCGCGAGCGCGATACCGCTCGCCTTGTCGAACACATGCAGATCGGCGGGATCGAAACCGAAGGGCACGGTGCTGCCGAGACGCGCGCCGAAACGCTCGGGATGAATGCCGATCAGCATCCGCCCCGCCGCCTCGATCGCGACATGCGCCTGATCACCGAGCCACTGGTTCGAGACGACCTCGCCCTGGAACGCCCCGGTGCCGAGATGCAGCCGGTGGGGCCTGAGGCCCAGCACCACGTCACGGCCCGGCTCGATCCCCGGAGGCAGTGGCGCGGGAATCCGCAGCGCCACCGCGCCGGCTTCATCGAGCGCCTCGAACCCCTGCGCGGTCGCGCGGCCCGGCAGCGTGTTCATCGGCGGCTCACCGAAAAAGGTGCCGACGAAGAGATTGGCGGGCCGCTCGCGCAGATCCGCCGGCGAGCCGAACTGCTGCAACACGCCGGCTTCCATCACCGCGATCCGGTCCGCCATCGCGTTCGCCTCGCCCTGGTCGTGGGTGACGAGAACGGCGGTGTAGCCGCGCTCCTTGATGCGCGCCTTCACCCGGCCGCGCAGCACGGCGCGCAACTGCGGCTCCAGCTGGCCCATCGGCTCGTCGAGCAGGTGCAGGTCGGCGCGGCGGATCAGCGCCCGGGCAAGCGAAGCGCGTTGCTGCTGGCCGCCGGACAGCCCGTTTGGCTTGCGGCCGAGGATCGGGCCGATTTCGAGCAGGTCGGCCACCTCGCGCACTTCCTGTTCCACCGCCGCCTTGTCCCGCCGTTCGCCGCGAAGGGCAAAGCCGATATTCTCGGCGATGGTCAGCGGCGGATAGAGCGCGTAGCCCTCGAACGCCATGGCCACGCCGCGGCGGGCGGGGGGCAGCGTGTCGATCCGCCTGCCGGCCAGATTGATCGTGCCGTGGCTGACCGTTTCGAACCCGGCAACCATACGCAGCGTCGAGGTCTTGCCGCAGCCGGATGAGCCGAGCAGCGCGATGATCTCGCCGTCCGCGATGTCGAGATTCATGGTGCGGACGGCGTGGACGGGATGGCGCGAACCCTCGCCGTAGATCTTGTCGACGTTTTCGAGAACGAGACTCATGCGCTCACCTCCTCGGCGACCGGGGATGTCGCGACCGCGAGGCCGCTCGCCGCGTCGAACAGCGTGCCCGCCCCGGGGGCGATGCCGACATGAAGCTCCGTCGCGGCGGGTGCGGCGGCCTCGCTCGCCACCAGTTCGGTGCCGTCCGCCAGGCGCAACAGGACGATCTGCCGCTCGTTCATCGGCGTCACCGCGAGCACACGGGCCGGCACGCGGCCTGGGCTGCCGACGTCGTGCAGCGTGACCGCCTCGGGGCGGACTCCGAAAACCGGCTCGGCCGGGGATGCCGCGGCAAAACCGAAAGCGAGACCCGCGACGTTCACCCGGCAGCCGCCGCCGGCAGCCACCCCGCGCGCGGGGATCAGGTTCATCGGCGGATCGCCGAACAGCCGCGCGACCGCGATCGTCGCCGGATTGTCATAGACCTCCGCCGCGGGCGCGCATTGCACGATTGTGCCATCGAGCAGCACGGCGACGCGCTCGCCCATCGCCATCGCCTCGCGGAAATCCTGCGTCACATAAACCGAAGCCGTTTCGCGCGCGGCAAGCAGGCGCGGCAGCTCGATCCGCATCTCGTAGCGCAGCTTGGCATCGACGTTGCGGAGCGGATCATCGAACAGGATCAGCCGCGGCTCGCCGACCAGCGCGCGGGCCAGCGCCGTGCGCTGTTTCTGCCCGTTGGAAAGCGCGCGCGGCGCATGGTCGAGCACATGGCCGATGCGCAGCAATTCCGCCACCGCGTCGACGCGGCGCGCGATCTCCGCCGCATCGCGCTTCTGCGCCCGCAGCGGACTCGCGATGTTCTCGCGCGCCGACATGTGCGGATAGAGCGCGAAGTTCTGGAAGGCGACGCCGATATGCCGCGCTTCGGGTGCGGCATCGGAAACATCCCGCCCCTGTAGCAGCACACGACCGCGCGCATTCGGCTCAAGCCCGGCGATCGCGCGGAGCATCACCGTCTTGCCGACGCCGGACGGACCGAACAGAACGACCCGCTCGGACGGCGCGACATCGAGCGCGACATCGCGGAGCACCTCGTGCGTGCCGAACCGGACCGACAATCCTGAAACCGAGAGCGCGCTCATCCCTTCACCGCCCCGAGGCTCAGCCCCTCGACCAGCCAGCGCTGCGCGTAAAGCGCGATCGCGAAGGTCGGAATGATCGACAGCACGACAGCCGCCGCTATCTGACCGTATTGAATGCCCGACGCGGTGACGAAGGCGAGCGCCCCGACCGTGACCGGCTGCTTCGAGCCTGACGCCAGCACCAGCGCGAAGATGAAGTTGTTCCAGGCGAAGATGAAGGAGAGCAGGCCCGCCGCCGCGATGCCCGGCCCCGCCAGCGGGATCGCGATCTTCACGAAGCCTCGGAACCAGGAATGGCCGTCCACCCGGTAGGCATTCTCGATGTCCGGACTGACATCCTCGAAATAGCCGCGCACGATCCAGAGGATCAGCGGCAGGGTGATGAGCTGGTAGATCCAGATCAGCCCGGCATAGGTATTGTCGAGGCCGATCTGCTGGAACTCGAGCGAGAGCGGCAGAAGCACGAGCAGCGGCGGCGCGAATTTCAGCGAGAGCAGCGTGAAGGCCATGTCCTCCCCGAGGCGGAACTTGAAGCGCGCGAAGGCATAGGCGGCGGGAACGCCGAGGATGAGCGCGAGCACCACCGAACAGGACGACAGCAGGAACGAGTTGAACAGGTTGTGCATGAAGGCGATGTTCAACTGGCCGACGGAGGTGCTGAGCCGGCCGGTGATCAGCGCGATGTAGTTCGAGAGCGTCGGGCTGAAGACCAGCTTCGGCGGCAGCGAGAGAATCTGCGAATTCGTCTGCAACGACATGACCGCGATCCAGAAGATCGGAAACATGAAGAACAGGACGATGAGCGTGAGAGCGGCGCCACGAAGCAGCCGCAGGGAGCGGTCATGCACCGGCATGGTTCCTTTCCCGCATCTTGTGCCATTGATTGACGAAGAGCTTGGAGAGCACGAAGGTAATGGCCCACAGCACCATCAGGATCGCAGCCGAACGGCCGACATTCGTGTTCTGGTAGAAATCGACATAGGCGCGCACCTGGAACACCATCAGCGCATTGCCAGGCCCACCCTGCGTCATGCCGTAAACGATCGAGAATTCCTGGATGGCCGACAGCAGGCGGAAGAGCGTCGCCGTGATGATGTAGGGCATCAGCATCGGCAGCGTGATCCGGAAGAAGACGAAGCGCGCGGGCACGCCATCGAGCCGGGCGGCCTCGAAAGGCTGGGTCGGCAGCGAACGCAGCCCGGCGAGCAACAGGATCATGATGAACGGGGTGTTCACCCAGATATCGATCAGCACGACGCTGAACATGGCCGTGCTCGGGTCGGAGGCCCAGCGGAAGCCGGTGAACCCAAGTCCGTTGACGATCCAGGCATAGACCCCGAAATTCGGATTGGTCATCAACTTCCAGATCAGCGAGGCGATGACCGGCGCCACCATCAGCGGCAGCAGCAGCGCGACCGAGATGATATTGTTGATGCGTGTGCGCTCGCGCAGCAGCATCGCGATTCCGAGGCCGAGCAGAAGTTCGAGAATGACGCTGGCGCCCATGTAGATCATGGAAACCGCGATCGTGTGGAGAAAGTCGGAACTTGTGAAGAGATCTATGTAGTTGCCGATCCCCACGAAATGCCGGCCGGCCGGAAACGCCATGTTATAGGCTTCCAGGCTGTAATACGCCGCCGTGAAAAACGGGACGAGAATGCCGATGCAGACGAGCAGCGCCGGCAGGCTGAGCAGATAGGGCAGCACCGTGCCGCGCCGGGTGACGCGGGCAGGATGCGTTTGCCCATCAATGACGGTCTCGGACATCGAGCTCTGTTCCGCTGGAGGATAGGGAGTGGCGCGGCACGACGGGAGCCGTGATCATGCCGCGCCGGCGCCTTCAGATTCCGGCGCTCTTCATTTCGTGATCGATATGCGCGGCGAGCTTGTCGAGGCCCTCATCAACGCTGACCTCCTTGGCGACCATGCGCTGCAGCGCCGCCGCCCACTCGGTGGTGACATTGAAGAAGAGCGGCTGCGGGGTGAAGTAGATCTTGGCGTCGGGTAGCGATTTTTCGAATGCGCTGTAGAAGCCTGGATAATTCTTGTCGAGCCGCGCCTTGAAGGCGGGATCCTTCCAGGTGGTTTCACGCACGGGATCGACAAGCTGCTTCTTGACGCCGCCAAAGATCCCGAAATTCTTGCCGCTCGCCCACTGGATGAAATACCAGGCGGCATCCTTCTGGTGCGAGAAGCTGCTCATCGCCAGCGACCATATCCAGACATTGGAGGTGGAGTGGTCCATCTTCGGATTCGGCACGAAGGGCGCGTAACCGATATGGCCGGATTCCTTGTTGCCGGGACCGTTCTCGAAGAAGCCGATGATATTGGCATCGTAGATCATGCCGCAGCGGCCGGCGCCGAGATCCTGCGCGACTTCGTACCACGTATAGGTCGCCCAGTTCTTTGGACCGCATTTCTGGATCATCTCGACCCAGAGCTTGTTCATCTCCTTGCTCTGCGCGGAATTGACGACCGATTTCATGCCCTTCGCGGAAACGTCGAAATCCTTCGCGCCGTAATTGGTGTAGGCCGAGAGATAACCAGGATGGATCGTTGCCCAGGACCGGCTGCCACGCACGGAGACACCGTAGGCGCCGCCGGCATCCTTGGTGATCTTCGTGCCGATCTCGATCATGTCCGGCAGGTTCTTCGGCGGCTCCAGCTTGAGCTTGTCGAAGATACGCTTGTTGTAGCTGATGTTGTAGAGCTCGAACCCGAGCGGTATCGCCCATTGCTTGGCGTTCTTGCTGCCCAGGGCCTCACCCGGCTTGCCGGACCACGCATCGGACTTGCGGAGATTTTCGATGATGCCGTTGAAGTCGTAATTCGGCGCGGTCTTCGACGAATCCTTGAGGTATTCGTTCATGTCGACAAGCCATCGCGCCGGGCCATATTGCCAGGTCTGGTAGGCGCCGGTCATCAGCACGTCGTAACGGTTCGAATGCGAGGAGAGTGCCGCCGTCACCTTGTCGAAATACACGTCTTCCGGAAAGATGTCGTACTCCACATCGATCCCGGTCATCGCCTTGAAATGCGCGAGGTCGGCGATCATCGCGTCGGCATAGGGATGCTTGTTGAGAAGCAGGCGCAGCTTCTTGCCCTTGTGAGCCTGCCAGTTGAAGTCCGCGGCCATCGCCTGCGTGACTGCCCCGCCCAGGGCGAAATTCACGGCAGCGGCACCGACGCCGAGCGCGCCCGCACGCCGCGCGAAATCGCGGCGAGAGATGTTGCCGTTCACGAAATCGGCGGCTAGATCCTTGATCTTGTCAGTCATTGGTCCTCCCATTCTCTGGTCTGGTCCTCGGAGGTGTCCGGCGACGACATGTCGTCGGCAAGCGCCGAGGCAGTTTCTTCATCGGTAATGAATGCCGTAACGATGCCGCTCTTCAGTGCGGCATCGATCGCGCGGCGCTTGGCAGTTCCACCCGCCATCGCGATCACTTCGCGGCCGCGCATCACCTCGGGATCGATGGCGATGACACGATCCTGCAATTCGGTTTCGACTCGCTGGCCCGCAGCATCGAAAAAGGTGCCGAGCAGTTCGGCCACGGCGCCATCCCGCCGCGCAGCGGCGAATTCAGCTTCGAGCACCATGCCGCTCATCCCGAGAAAGGCCGATGGCTTGACCTCGCCGATGCCCAGCAGAAACAGCCCCGCATCCGCCGCGAGACGGAACGCGTCGGCGACGCCGCGCTGACGAAACAGCACGGCGCGGTCCTCCGGCGTGTTGGCATAGAACGGAACGGGCGGCAGATAGGCGGCAGCGCCCGTCTTCTGTGCAAGGGCATGAACCACGTCGAACGGGTTGGTGCCGACGCGGCGCGGCACATCACCGAGCACGGAGACCACGGTCAGTTCGGGAAACGGCACGGCTTCGAGATGATCGACCGCCGCGGCAACCGTTCGTCCGTGGCCAACACCGAATACGGTGTGGCGGCGGGTTTCGAATACTTCGGCGAGATAGTCGGCGCCGGCACGCCCGAGTGCGGAAAAAAGCCCCTCGGGGTCGGGCGGCGTCGGCACGACCCGGCAGAAATCGAGCCCGTAGCGTTCGGTAAGCCGCCGCTCGAGCGTCACACAGGACGCAACCGCACCGCCGATCGAGATACGGACAATGCCGCTCGCCATCGCCCGCGCGATCAATCGCTGGACGCGCGTCTGCGGCATACCCAGCGCGGCACCGATTTCCGACTGGGTCATCGAGCACTCGTAGTAGAGCCACGCCACCCGTGTGGCGAGTTCCATATCGTCGTTGCCCAATCGTCGGCTGGACCGTGCCACCGCGCTTCCTCTCCTGAATAATTTTGTATCGACACGGAGAAATATTCGGTTTACAGACGTTGTCAACGGAAATCGTCGCTGCGACGCAGCAAGAAATTGTGTATACGCGTGCAATGCCGGATATATCCTGAGAAAAATGCTGAAATATTCAATGTTGAATATTCGAAATGACAATTAGGCAGCGATTCGGGGGGAACGGCAAAATGGATGAGGTGCCGGATGCGGGGCGGCTCGTGGTCGGGGTCGATCTCGGGACGTCGGGCGTGCGCGCCATCGCGATCGATGACAGCGGCACGATCGTCGCCGAGGGTCGTGCCGCGATCTCCGCCACACGTCGCCGCGATCCTGCCTCGATCTGGTCCGCCGTCACCTCCGCGCTCGACATGCTCTGCGCGGCGCTGGACCCGCGCCGCATCGCGGCCATCGCGGTCGATGGCACCTCCGGCACGATCATTCCTACCGACATGTCAGGCGCGCCGATCGGCCTGGCCACGCTGTATAATGACAAGGCCGAAGCCGCTTCCGTCGCGCGCGTCAGCGCTGCCGCACCGGAAGACAGCCCGGCGCGCGGACAATCCTCCCCCCTCGCGCGTATGCTCGACCGCGCTTCCCTTCCGGGCCTCGCCGGCTTCCTGCACGAGGCGGACTGGATCGCCCACCGTCTCGGCGCGCCCCATGGCGTTTCGGATGCCAACAACGCGCTGAAATCGGGATACGATCCGCGCGCCGGCCGCTGGCCGGGGTGGATTGCGGCCACTGGCCTCGACCTCGCGTTGCTGCCCAGCGTCGTCGAGCCAGGCACCCCGGTGGGCCATGTCGGCGCGGATATCGCCACCCGCTTCGGCTTTTCACCCGAGGCCCGCCTCGTCGCCGGCACGACCGATGGCTGTGCATCCTTCCTCGCCACCGGCGCCGACACGGCGGGCGACGGCGTTTCCGCCCTGGGTTCGACACTGACGGTCAAGCTGCTGTCGGAACGTCCGGTCTCCGCGCCCGCCTTCGGCGTCTACAGCCACCGCCTGCTCGGGTGCTTCCTGCCGGGCGGTGCATCGAATGCCGGCGCCGCCGTACTCGCCCGTTTCTTCACGCCCGACCAACTCGCGGCACTCTCGACGCGCATTGATCCGGCGCGGGATTCGGGACTCGACTACTATCCCCTGCCGAGCCCCGGCGAGCGCTTTCCGGTGAGCGATCCGGCGCTGCCGCCCCGGCTCGAACCGCGGCCGGACGACGATGCCCGCTTCCTGCACGGGCTGCTCGAAGGCCTCGCGCGGATCGAGGCGGAGGCCTATCGGCGTCTCGCCGAACTCGGCGCGCCGCCGGTTCGCCGGATTTTCAGCGTCGGCGGCGGGGCTGCCAATCCGGTCTGGACCGCACTGCGCGCCCGGATCATCGGAGTCGAGGTGACCGCCGCAACCCACACGGAAGCAGCCTATGGCGCGGCCCGCCTCGCGCGACACGGAGTCGCCACATGACGATCCGCGCCATCTCCGGACTCGCCGCTCTCGCGGATGCGGCGGATGCCTTCCTGATCGACCAGTTCGGCACGATCCACGATGGCGAAACGCCCTATCCCGGCGCGATCGAAACGCTGCGGACGCTGCGCGCGGCGGGCAAGCGCGTCATCCTGCTGTCCAATTCAGGCCGCCGCGCGTCGAACAACATCCACCGTCTCGCCGCGATGGGCATCACCGCTGACTGCTTCGACGCGTCACTATGCTCCGGCGAGGTCGCCTGGCAGGTCCTGCGCGCGGCGCCGCCGGCATATCTCCGCCGCCGCTGCCGGGTACTGCTCTTCGCCCGCGATCCGGCGCTCGACATTCTGGAGGGCTTCGACATCGCGCCAGTCGAAACGGCCGAAGAAGCCGACCTCGTGATGATCGCCGGATCGGAAGCCGACCGCCATGGCTACGATGCGCTTTGGTCACGCATGGCGCCGGCGGCCACGCGCGGGGTGCCGGCGATCTGCACCAATCCCGACCGCCTCATGCTCGCGGGCGGCCGGCTGCATCCGGGCGCCGGCGCCCTGGCGGAGGCCTACCAAGCTGCGGGAGGAACAGTGCGCTGGTTCGGCAAGCCTCATGCCGACGTCTACGACGCCGCCCTCGCTCTGTTGCCCGGCGTTCCCCACGCACGCATCTTCGGCGTGGGCGACAGCCTCGAACACGACATCGCCGGCGCCGTCGCGGCGGGTTGCCGGGGGCTTCTGGTCCGCACCGGGATCATCGACGGGCTCGACGACGCGGCCCTGCGCGTCGAAATGCGACGGTTTTCGACCCTGCCGGACGCCGTCGCCCCGCGCTTCGCATTCTGAGGCTGCTCTACGTGCCGAGCCGCGCCTCCAGCGCCTCGATCCGGCCGCGCTGGGCCGCGAGTTCGCGATGCTGATGGAGCAGGAGTTCGAGCAGGGCGGCGATCAGATCGGTATTCACCGGCCCGGAATGCGGCCGGCGGCCAAGTTGCGGCGGCACGCCGCCCCGGCGCGGCGCGAAGCCACAGAGCGGGATCAGGGCCTCGTTCCGCGCGTCGTATTCGCCGGCGATCGCGGCGGCGGCCTCATCCGTCAGGTCGATCAGGCACGGATCGACCGGATGGAAATCCCTCTGGTAGACGCCCGCTCTGGCAAGCAGTTCGATCAGGTCGCCGGCAAGGTGCGGCTCGTCGTGCTGGTCGCCGATCAGTTTGGTCAGCACATGCGCCGTATACCCGGGCGTCGGGTGCGCGCGGTCGCCCACCAGCATCCCCTCGATGCCGGCAACGGACGCGAAATCCGCCACGGCGTCGATGCCCGGTTCATAGGGCCGGACGATCACCTCGGCGGGTGAGGCCGCCTGCCGCCAGCGGGTGACAAGGGCGGGATAATCCAGAAGGGCGGCCGATTCGGCGCGATAGCGCTCGAAGTCGATCACCCGGCCCGGCGTCAGCTTGTCCTTCACGCACCATTGCAGATAGGCCGAGACCAGCCAGTCGAGCTGGTGGCGAAGATAGAGCACGATGCGGGCGCAGCCACCGGCAGTGGCGAAGTCCGCCGCAAAGGCGCCAACGGCGTCCCAGGCCGAAACCAGCGCCTCATTGCTCCAGATGATTTCGTTGCTGAGCGTCAACATCTCGTTGCTGGCATCGAAAATCCGCCCGAGTCGTGCCGCGAAACCCGGCGGATCAACGCCGAGCAAGTGGGCGAACTCGTCCGCGCCGGCGAATCCGCTGCCGCCCATCGTCCCGGAGAGCAGCCAGTGGTCGCAGCAGAACACACCGCGGCCGCGCAGCGCCGGGGCCGCGGCACGCAGTGCGTTCTGGATCGCTGTCGTCCCCGTCTTGCCCATGCCGACATGCAGGGTCAGCGTCCTCATCAGGCGTCCCGGCGACGCGGGTGATGATCGCGCCAAAGCTTGCGTGCATACCAGGCGGCAAAGATCAGGATGGCCAGCCCGGTGAGCAGGGTGAAGCCGTGCATGAACGACTGCAGGCGCGGTGAGTTGTCCCAGGCGCGCCCAAGCCTGAGTCCGGCATAGGCGAGGCCCAGGCACCAGGGCAGCGAGCCGACGAAAGTGTAGAGCTGGAACGTCCAGAAATTCATCCGTGCGATGCCGGCCGGCAGGGCGATATAGGTGCGCACGATGGGCAGCATGCGGCTGACCAGCACCGTGACCGCGCCGAATCGCGCGAAAAACCGCTCGACCAGCACGAGTTCACCCTGATCGAGCAGGATGTACCGCCCCCAGCGCTCGACCAGCGGCCGCCCGCCCACATAGCCGACCGCCCAGGCGACCGTGGACCCGAGATTGCAGCCGATCGCCCCGGCGAGGGCGACCATCCAGAGATCGAACCGCCCGGTCGAGACCAGGTAGCCGGAAAACGGCAGGATGATCTCGGAAGGCAGTGGAATGCAGGCCGATTCCAGGGCCATCAACCCCGCGACCCCGGCATAGCCGAGGGCAGAGATGACGCTGGTGATGAAATGTGCGAGCGCGGCGATCAATCGGCGAGGCCGGCGAACAGGGCGGTGGAGAGATAGCGCTCGCCATAGGAGGGGATGATCGCGACGATCAGCTTGCCCTCGGTCTCGGGACGCCTCGCCACCTCGATCGCCGCATGCAGTGCGGCGCCGGAGGAAATGCCGACCATCAGCCCCTCCTCGCGTGCGGCGCGACGGGCCATCTCAAGCGCCTGGTCGTTGGTCACGCGCACAACCTCGTCATAGACGCTGGTATCAAGAATATCGGGCACGAAGCCGGCGCCGATCCCCTGGATCATGTGCGGCCCCTTCTCCCCGCCGGAGAGGATCGCCGAAGCGTCCGGCTCGACCGCGACACAGCGGAACGAGGGCTTGCGCTGCTTCAGCACCTGACCCGCCCCTGTGATGGTGCCGCCGGTGCCGATGCCGGCAACCAGAATGTCCGCCGTGCCATCGGTATCGCGCCAGATTTCCTCGGCGGTAGTGCGACGATGGATTTCCGGATTGGCCGGATTCTCGAACTGCTGCGGGATGAAGAAATTGGGGCCGGACGCCGCGATGGCCTTCGCCTTCGCGATTGCCCCGCCCATGCCCTCGGCACCCGGAGTCAGCACCACCTCGGCGCCGTAGCCGCGCAGCACCGCGCGGCGCTCCTTGCTCATCGTCTCCGGCATGGTGAGGATGCAGCGATAGCCCTTCGCCGCGCAGACCATGGCGAGCGCGATGCCGGTATTGCCCGAGGTCGGCTCGACAATCACGCTGTCCGCGTTCAGCAACCCGTCGCGCTCCGCCGCCTCGATCATGGCAACGCCGATGCGGTCCTTCACCGAATTGGCCGGATTGAAAAATTCGAGCTTGGCGAGGACTGTGCCGGGCAGACCGGCGGCGAGGCGGTTGATCCGCACCAGCGGGGTGTTGCCAACCAGTTCGGTGGCGTCCTTGGCGATCTTCATGTGCTGCCTCCCTCGAAACGAACGATCCCCGGTCCGCAAGCGCGGCCGGGGATCGTTGTAATGAAGAAGCGCGCGGCGCGAAAGCCGCGCGGCTCTTCGCGCGCGATCAGTTGCGGGTCTTGTCGACCAGCGCGCCCTTCTTGATCCAGGGCATCATGGCGCGCAGCTTCTCGCCGACCTCCTCGATCGGGTGCGCGGCGTTGGCGCGGCGCATCGCCTTGAAGTTGGTCTGGTTCACCTTGTTCTCGAGCATCCAGTCGCGGGTGAAGCGGCCCTTCTGGATATCGTCGAGAACGCGCTTCATCTCGGCCTTGGTCTCCGGCGTGATCATCCGCGGACCGGTGACGTATTCGCCATATTCGGCGGTGTTCGAGATCGAGTAGTTCATGTTGGCGATGCCGCCCTCATAGATGAGGTCGACGATCAGCTTCACCTCGTGAAGGCACTCGAAATAGGCCATTTCCGGGGCATAGCCGGCTTCGACCAGCGTTTCGAACCCGGCCTTGATGAGCTCGACAAGACCGCCGCAGAGCACGGTCTGCTCGCCGAACAGGTCGGTCTCGCACTCTTCCTTGAAGGTGGTCTCGATGATGCCGGCGCGGCCGCCGCCAATCGCCGAGGCGTAGGACAGCGCGATGTCGAGTGCGTTGCCGGAGGGGTTCTGCGCGACCGCGACAAGGCAGGGCACGCCGCCGCCGCGCTGGTATTCGCTGCGCACCGTGTGGCCGGGGCCTTTCGGCGCGATCATGAACACGTCGATATCCGCGCGCGGCTCGATCAGGTTGAAATGGATGTTGAGGCCGTGCGCGAAGGCGATCGCGGCGCCCGGCTTCAGGTTCGCGGCGAGGCTGTCGCGGTAGAGGTCGCCCTGGCCTTCGTCCGGCGTCAGGATCATCACCACATCGGCCCAGGCGGCGGCCTCTTCCGGCGTCATCACCCGAAGGCCGGCGGCCTCGGCCTTGGCCACCGCGGCCGAGCCCTTGCGGAGTGCTACGACAAGCTCCTTCACCCCGGATTCCTTGAGGTTCAGGGCATGGGCATGGCCCTGGCTGCCGTAACCGACCACGGCGACCTTCTTCGCCTTGATCAGATTCACATCGGCATCACTGTCGTAATAAACGCGCATTGCAAGCCTCCCTCGGGCGCTGGGTAACCGATCCGGCGGATCGAATGGGGGAAAACACGCCGCTTGGCAACCACCCCGGCGCAACATGGCTGCCGTGAAACCGGGTGCTGCCGCAATTTTCGGCGTCCTGCGTGAGCCCCGCCCGCACGAAATCGGACCGGGTCGGCGCCGCGTCAGCCGAAAAGATGCGCGATATCGTGCCAGGTGACGAAGATGATCAGGCAGACCAGGAGTGCGGCGCCGAATTGCAGCGCGATTTCCTGAACCCGGCGCGGCAGCGCGCGGCCCGCGGCGGCCTCCGCCGCATAGAACAGCAGATGGCCGCCATCGAGCACCGGGATCGGCACGAGGTTGATCAACCCGAGATTGACCGAGAGCAGCGCCATGAAACTGACGAGATCGGCGAGGCCATGCGCCACCGCCTGGCCCGAGATCTGCGCGATCCGGACCGGGCCGCCGAGCTGATTCAGCCCCTTGTGCTGGTCAATCAGCTGCCAGAGTCCGTGCAGCGTCGCCGCCGTCGCCTGCCAGGTCACGGCAACGCCGCGCACGATCGCCTGCGGCGGTGACAACCGGCGCATTTCCACATCGGCCCCCTCGATGCCGAGCCGGCCGATTGTATTGCCATCGATCTTCGCGGTGCCGAGGGTGAGGTTCAGGCTGTGGGTTTCGCCGCTTCGCGTATAGCTCAGCGCGATCCGGCCATCGGGATGAGCCGCGACCACCGCGCTCAGCTGGTCAAAGGTGCGGATCGGCTGGCCATTCATGCTCATGATCCGGTCGCCCTTAGCGAGCCCTGCCGCCGCCGCCGGCGACCCGGCCATTACCTTGCTGACCACGGGCAATACGGTCGGCACGCCGGCCGTGGCGAAGACGCCGCTGAACAGCACGATCGCCAGCAGGAAATTCGCCGCCGGGCCCGCCGCCACTACCGCGGCACGGGCCGAAAGCCGCTTCGAGCCGAAACTGCCGGGGTCGGTCGCACCGGCCTGTTCTGCGCCGAATTCGGCCCAGCCTTTCATCCGCACATAGCCGCCAAGCGGGATGGCGGAGATTTTCCAGACCGTGCCGTGCCGGTCCGTGCGGGAAAAGAGCGCCGGACCGAAACCCAGCGAGAACGCCTCGACCGTCACGCCGCGCCAGCGCGCGACGAGATAATGCCCGAGCTCATGAACGGTCACCAGCACGCCGAGCACGACGATGAAGCCGAGAGCGGAACGGAGGAAATCGATCATGGAACCTTCGTGTCGTCAGCCGTTGGAATGGCCTTGGAGATATGGGATTGCGGCCACCGGGCGACAGGGGTCACGCCGCGCGCGGGTCGGACTTCGCGCGCAATTCCGCCTCCGCCATGGCGCGCGCTTCGGCATCGAGGGCAAGCACGGCCGCGAGATCGCCGATCGGGGGCGCGCCGAGGCGCTGCATGACCCGTTCGACCACCGCCGTGATGTCGAGAAAGCCGATCCGCCGGCGCAGGAACGCCTCAACCGCGATCTCATTCGCGGCGTTGAGCACCGTCGAGGCGCCATGGCCGGCTTCCAGTGCCTCGCGCGCAAGACGGAGCGCCGGGAAGCGCACCGGATCGGGGGCAAGGAAGTCGAGCCGCGCCGCGGCGGCGAGGTCGAGCCGGGGCGAGGAGGTCGCGAGGCGCGCCGGCCAGGCCAGGGTGTGGGCGATCGGGATGCGCATGTCCGGCGCGCCCATCTGGGCCAGCACCGATCCGTCGCGATAGCAGACCATGCCATGCACGATCGACTGCGGATGCACCAGCACCTCGATCTCATGCGGCGCGAGGCCGAAGATGCGCGCGGCCTCGATCACCTCCAGCCCCTTGTTGAAGAGGGTGGCGGAATCGATCGAGATCTTCGCACCCATCGACCAGACGGGATGCTTCAGCGCGGTCTCCGGCGTCGCGTCCTTCATCTCGTCGAGGCTTGCTTCCCGGAACGGGCCGCCCGAAGCGGTGAGGATGATCTTTTCCAGAGCGGCGCGGTTGCCGTCGGCGAGCGACTGGAAGATGGCGTTGTGTTCGGAATCGACCGGCAGCAGCGTCGCTCCGCCGGCGGCGATCGCGGCAAGGAACACGTCGCCGGCGGAAACCAGCGCCTCCTTGTTGGCGAGCGCGATGGCCCCACCGTTGCGGGTCGCGGCGAGGGTGGGTTCGAGGCCGGCGGTGCCGGTGATCGCGGCCATCGTCCAGTCGGCCGGCTCGGCGGCGGCGGCGATCACGGCGGCGCGGCCGGCCTCGGCGCGGATGCCGCTGCCGGCCAGCGCGTCGCGCAGGGCGGGGAAGGCGCTCTCGTCAGCAATGACGGCGATCTCGGCGTGCAGCGAGCGGGCCTGCTCGGCGAGCAGGGCGGCGTTTCGCCCGGCGATCAGCGCACGGACCCGATAGTTTTCGGGATCCGCCTGCAGCAGGTCGATGGTCTGGGTGCCGACGCTGCCGGTCGAGCCGAGGATCGTGACTGTCTTCACCGCCATAGCGGTACCCCTCCCTGGGCAAGCAATGCAAGGACGGCGGCGACCGGGGCTGCGGCGAGCACGCCATCGAGCCGGTCGAACAGGCCGCCATGGCCGGGAATCGTGCGGCCGGAATCCTTGACGCCGAGCCGCCGCTTGAGCGCGCTTTCCGCAAGATCGCCCGCCTGCGAGACGATGCTGATGATGGCACCCGGCAGGATTGCGGCAGGGGACCTTGCCACGAGCAATCCGGCCGCAACACTGATCACGAGGCCGCCAACCGCGCCGCTCACCGTCTTGCCGGGCGAGATCGCCGGGGCGAGCTTCGGGCCGCCCGCCAGCCGGCCCACCGCATAGGCCCCGATATCGGTCATCCAGACGACGACAAGCAGGAACAGCACGTCGATGAGCCCGCCCGGCCGGTCGCGCAGCCAGGCCAGCGCCGCGCCGGGAACCGCAGCGTAAACGACACCGGCGAGCAGGAAGCGCGGCCGCGCGGCGGATACGATGTGACGGCTCAAACCAGCCCATTCCCACATCAGTCCGGCGAAAAGCAACACGAGCAGCACCGCCCAGACGAGACCGCCCCATGCCAGTGCACCGAGGGCAACCGGCACGAGAACGGCGGCGGACGCCGCGCGAAGGCCGAGATCGTGAAAGCGCCGGGACCTTTCGCCGGGCGTCGGGGGGGACTCCGGCACGCTCATGGCCCTTCGCCGTCCGGCGGTGCATCAGCCGGGCCAGGCCGGGCGCCGAAGCGGCGTTCCCGACGGGCATATTCGGCAATCGCGCGGCCAAGATTGGCGGCGCCGAAATCGGGCCACAGCGCATCGTCGAACACCAGTTCGGCATAAGCGGCCTGCCAGAGCAGGAAGTTGGACAGGCGCTGTTCGCCGCTGGTGCGGATCACAAGGTCGGGGTCGGGCATGCCGGCGGTGGAGAGATGGGCGGCGAAGATGGTCTCATCGACCGTCGTGGGGTCGAGCGTTCCCGCCATGGCGGCCTCGGCGATGCGCCGCGCCGCCGTCGCGATCTCGGCGCGCGCGCCGTAGGATAGGGCGATCACCAGGTTGAGCTTGCGGTTCGCCGCAGTACGGGCTTCGGCGTCGGCGAGTTCCGCCTTCAGCGAGGAACCGAAGCGGTCACGCTCGCCGATGATGTGAAGCCGCACCCCGGCCTCGGCCAGTTCACGCAGTTCGGAGCGCAGGTAGTGGCGCAGCAGGAAGGTGAGATCGGTCACCTCCTCGACCGGCCGTCGCCAGTTTTCCGAGGAAAAGGCGAACAGCGTAAGCCATTCGACGCCGTGGCCGATCGCCGCCTCGATGGTCCGGCGCACGGCTTGCACCCCCTCGCGGTGTCCGGCCGCGCGGGGCAGGCCGTGCCGCGCGGCCCAGCGCCCGTTGCCGTCCATGATGATGGCAATGTGGCGCGGTACCGGCGGCGGTGGAACCGGAGGCGGGGCGGACATCGGGCCGCTCAGACCTGCCGGATGTCCTTCTCCTTCTCGACGAGCAGTTCGTCGATCTTCTTGATCGTCGCGTCGGTCAGTTTCTGAACGCGGTCGGCCCAGTCGCGCCCCTGATCCTCACCGATCTGGTGCTTCTTCTCGAACCCCTTGATCGTCTCCATGCCATCGCGGCGCACACCGCGCACGGCGACGCGCGCACCCTCGGCATATTTGCCGGCTGCGCGGGCGAGTTCGTTGCGGCGCTCCTCGGTCAGCAACGGCAGCGGCACGCGGATGAGCTGCCCGTCCGGCTGTGGGTTGAGGCCGAGCCCGCAGTCGCGGATGGCGGCGACCGTCGCATTGACCATGCCGCGATCCCAGACCTGAACGGTGAGCATGCGGCTTTCCGGCACCGCCACGGTGGCCACCTGGTTGAGCGGCATCAGCGTGCCATAGGCCTCGACCTTCACCGGATCGAGCAGGGCGGGGTTGGCGCGGCCGGTACGCAGGCCGGAAAATTCGCGCTTCAGCGTTTCCATCGCGCCGTCCATCCGGCGTTGCAGGTCGGCGAGAAGGGTGTCGAGATCGGCGTCCATGGCGGGCTCCTAGCGCTGTTCCACGATGCGGGTGAACTTCCCCTCGCCCCGCATGACGCTGGCGAAGGCGCCCGGCGCGTGGATGTTGAAGACGATGATCGGCAGGTCGTTCTCGCGGGCGATGCTGATCGCCGCCGCATCCATCACCGAAAGGTCGCGGGCGAGAACCTCGTGATAGGTGAGTTCGGCGTAACGTTCGGCGTCGGCCACCTTGCGCGGGTCGGCGGAATAGACGCCGTCGACCTGGGTGCCCTTGAGCAGCACATCGCACTTCATCTCGACGGCGCGCAGCGCCGCAGCGGTGTCGGTCGTGAAGAACGGGTTGCCGGTGCCGGCGGCAAAGATCACCACGCGGCCCTTTTCCATATGCCGTTCCGCGCGACGGCGGATATAGGGCTCGCAGACCGCGGACATCGGGATGGCCGACTGCACGCGGGTCGCCACCCCGCGCTTCTCGAGGGCCGACTGCATGGCGAGCGCGTTCATCACGGTGGCGAGCATGCCCATATAGTCGGCCTGGGCGCGGTCCATCCCGCCGGCGGCACCGGAAATGCCGCGGAAGATATTGCCGCCACCGATCACAAGACACACCTCGACGCGCATGGCGACGACATCGGCAATGTCCTGGGCAATGGCGGCCACGGTGTCCGTATCGAGCCCGTAGTCCCGCCTGCCCATCAGGGCCTCGCCGGAAACCTTGAGCAGGACGCGCCGGTAGCGCGTATGGTCAGTCTGGTCTTGCGCTGTCATGGGGGCGTTTCATCCGATTCCGCCGCAAGACGCAAGGCGGGGGGAAGCGGGCGGCACATTGTGCGCGGCGCCGTCGGCATGGCGGGCGAAAAGTTCGAACAGGCGGCGGGCCACCGGGCCCGGCGTGCCCTCGCCGACCGCCACGCCGTCGAGCCGGACCATCGGCTTCACGTAAGACGTCGCACTGGTCAGGAAGATCTCGCGCGCCGCGCGCAGTTCCGCCTCGGACAGGCCGCGCTCCTCGAAGCGGATGCCGGCCTCCTCCATCAGCGAAATCACCGCAGCCCGGGTGCAGCCGGGCAGGATGTGATGATCGAGGTGGCGGGTACGCAGCACCCCGTCTTCATCCACCGCCCACACGGTGGTGGATGACCCTTCCGTGACATTGCCGTCGCGGTCGATCAGGATCGCCTCATAGGCGCCGGCCTCGCGCGCCTTCTGCTTGGCAAGACAGTTGGGCAGCAGATTGACGGTCTTGATGTCGACCCGCCCCCAGCGGATGTCCGGCGCGGTGATGGCGGTACCGGTCCATGTGTCGATTTCGCGCGGGAAGGCCTTGCCATGACGCGCCGTGACCACCAGTGCGGGGGCGACATCGCGCGGGAAGGCGTGGTCGCGCCGGGCGACGCCGCGGCTGACCTGCATATAGACGATGCCCTCGCGGATTCGGTTGCGACGCACGACCTCGCGCAGCACGACGAGCAGCGCGCCATCCTCCATCGGCTTCGGGATGGCGAGTTCACGCAGCGAGCGGGCGAGCCGGGCGAGGTGCAGCCCGGTATCGACGAAGCGCCCGTCATGGACGTGGATGACTTCGTAGACGCCGTCGCCGAACTGGTATCCCCGGTCCTCGACATTCACCGAGGCCTCGCGCTGGGGTACGTAGCGTCCGTTGACATAGGCGATGCGGCTCATGGTTCGGGTGCCTTCATGATGATGGGAGTGGGCCGGCTTTCGCCGATGCCGAGCAGGGCGATGCCGAACAGCGCGGCAAGCACGCCGATCACGATCACCAGCAGGCGCAGCCGGTAGGAAACAAGGCCGCTCGCCAGCTTCGTGTCGGCGGCGACCAGGCCGGCTGCGCGGGCAAGCCCGGCCCGGTCGGGCGTGAGCGTGGCGAGCGTTTTCTGCGCGGTCACGCCGAGCAGCGGGCGAGCCTCAGCGAGCGCGGATTTCATCGCCGCCGGGTCGCCCGTGGCGGCGGCGCTGGCGATTGCCCGCTCCGCCAGGACGCCGCGCATGGCGGGGATCGGCGCCGCAAAGGTCGCGAACACACCGATCAGCGTGATCATCAGGAACGCGGTCAGCATCAAGCCGATCCGCTGGGCCGAAATCCGCATCCGCTCCGCCATCGATGTCACTCCTCGCCGATTTCCGATCCATGCGGCCCGCCAACCGCCGCGTCAATCGGGGCCGATCTGCGCCCCGACGGTTGACAGATGGCGCCATGCTTCCCATAAGCCGCCCCAACATCCTGAACAGCCCGAGAACCGTGTCATGAAAGTCCGTAATTCGCTTCGCTCCGCCAAGGCCCGCGACAAGAACTGCCGCGTCGTGCGCCGTCATGGCCGCGTCTACGTGATCAACAAGAAGAACCCGCGGATGAAGGCCCGCCAGGGCTGACCTGCCCCGCCGGTTCGCCGGCGCACCGCAGCGTGACGCAACGCCCGGACCGCGAGGTTCCGGGTGATTTCGTTCCGGGCAATCCTTGACCGCGTCCGGCGGGCTTCCTCTTTCCGTTTCCGCCGCACAGTATTATCTCACAGGCGGGTGAAGGGGAGAAAGCCGTCGTGATAGCCTTGCCGCAACCGAAAGCCGATGTCCTTGACCGGCGCGATGCCGTGCATGAGGGATTGCGCGCCCTGCTGCCCGCGCGCGCGGTGATCACCGACCCGTCACGTCTCAAACCGTACGAGACCGATGGGCTCTCCGCCTATCGCCAGATGCCGCTCGCCGTCGTCCTGCCCGAAAGCACCGAGCAGGTCGCCACCGTGTTGCGCTTTTGCCATCAGAACGGGGTCCGCGTCGTCCCCCGCGGGGCTGGCACCTCGCTTGCCGGCGGCGCGCTGCCGCTGGCCGACGCCGTGGTGATCGGCATGATGCGGATGAACCGCATTCTCGACGTAAATTACGCCGACCGTTACGCCGTGGTGCAGGCCGGCGTCACCAATCTCGGCATCACCAAGGCCGTCGAGGCGGATGGATTCTTCTACGCCCCCGACCCCTCCAGCCAGCTCGCCTGCATGATCGGCGGCAATATCGGCATGAATTCGGGCGGCGCGCACTGCCTCAAATACGGCGTGACCGCCAACAACGTGCTCGGCATCAAGCTGGTCACCATCGAGGGTGAAATCCTCGAACTCGGCGGCGCGCATCTGGATACCGCCGGCTATGACTGGATGGGGATCGTCATCGGCAGCGAGGGCCAGCTCGGCATCGCCACCGAAATCACCGTGCGCCTGCTGCGCGCGCCGGAAGGCACAAGGGCGATGCTCGCGGCCTTCAAGTCGAACGAGATCGCCGGGCGCTGCGTCGATGCGATTATCGGCTCGGGCATCATTCCCGTGGCGCTGGAATTCATGGACCGTCCGGCGATCCACGCCTGCGAGGCCTTCGCCAAGGCCGGCTATCCGCTCGATGCCGAGGCCATGCTGATCATCGAGGTCGAGGGCTCCGTCGAGGAGCAGGACGCGCTGCTCGGCCGGATCCGGGAAATCTGCGGCCGGTTCGACCCGATCAGCCTCAAGGTTTCGCAATCGGCCGAGGAATCGGCGGCGATCTGGAAAGGGCGCAAGGGTGCGTTCGGCGCGATCGGGCGGATCAGCCCGGACTATCTCTGCATGGATGGCACCATCCCCACCAGCACACTGCCCGAGGTGCTGCGCCGCATCGGCGAGATGAGCGAGCAATATGGGCTTGGCGTCGCCAACATCTTCCACGCCGGCGACGGCAACCTGCACCCGCTCATCATGTTCGACGCCAACAATCCCGAAAGCATGCACAAGGCGGAAGCGTTCGGCGCCGATATCCTCAAGCTCTGCGTCGAGGTCGGCGGCTGCCTGACCGGCGAGCATGGCGTCGGCGTCGAGAAGCGGGACCTGATGAGCGTACAGTTCACCGAAACCGAGCTCGACCAGCAGCGCCGGGTCAAGACCGCCTTCGACGCTGGCTGGCTGCTGAACACGGCGAAGGTGTTTCCGCTCAAGCCGGGCACGGACACGGCACCGGCGCCGATGCCGCACGCGGCATGATCGCCCCCTCCGACGAAGCCGGGTTGGTCGCGGCGATCGAGGCGGCGGCGGCGTCACGTACCCCGCTGACCATCGAAGGGCTCGGCTCGAAGGCCGGGTTCGCCCGCCCGGTGCAGACGGCCGAAACCCTGTCCACCCGCAACCTCACCGGCATTCCGCTGCATGCGCCGCAGGAGCTCATCGTCTCCGCGCGCGCCGGCACCACCCTGGCCGCGCTCGAGGCGAAGCTGGCGGAAGCCGGCCAGCACCTGATCGCCGAGCCGCCGCATTACGCCTTTCTCGGCGCCGAGGCGCAGACGGTCGGCGGCATCATCGCGACCAATCTGTCCGGCCCGCGGCGGATCGCCTGGGGCGCGATGCGCGACCATGTGATGGGCATCCGCGCCGTCACCGGCCGGGCGGAGGTGATCCGCTCCGGCGGGCGCGTGCTGAAAAACGTCACCGGACTCGACCTCTGCAAGCTGTTCACCGGTTCCTACGGCACGCTCGGCGTGATGAGCGAGATCACGCTGAAGGTGCTCCCCGCACCGGAAGCAACAGGCACCGTGGTGCTGGCCGGGCTGGATGCGGCAACCGCCGTCAAGGCGCTGTCGGCGGCGCTCGGCTCGCCCTTCTCGGTGACGGGAGCCGCGCATTTGCCCGAAGGCGCCGCGGCGGCGCTGGGCCATGCGCGCCCGATCACCATTGCGCGGATCGAGGATTTCACTGACTCCGTTCACTACCGGATCGGCCGCCTCGCCGAAATCTGGGGTGCGTTCGGCATGGTCGAGCAGCTCGACACCTCGGCCAGCCTGGCGCTCTGGCGCGCGGTGCGCGATGCCGCGCCGCTAGCCGTGCGCGAGGGTGATGCGGTCTGGCGCATTTCCGTGCGTCCATCCGCCGGCCCATCCATTCTCGAAGCGGCACAGGCCGCGGGACTCGATGGTTATCTCGACTGGGGCGGCGGTCTGGTGTTCCTGAGCGGGCCGGGAGATGAGGCGGCGCATGCCGCCATCGCCAACGCTGCGCGACGTGCTGGCGGTGAATGGTGGCTGTTGCGCGCCCCGGACGCGCTACGCCATAGCCCTGACGCCTTGCCGCGCGAGCCAGACGCGCTGGCCGCGATCCGCCGCCGTGTTACCGCCGCATTCGACCCGGCCGGAATTCTCAACCCCGGGCGGCTTCACGCCGCCTGAGCAGGAGCAGCGGGCGCCTTGCGCTCGAGGACGAAGACACATGCAAACCAATTTCACGCCCGACCAGCTGGCCGATCCCGACATCGCGGTGGCCGACCGGATCCTGCGCTCCTGCGTGCATTGCGGCTTCTGCACCGCGACCTGCCCGACCTTCGTGACCGTCGGCGACGAGGATGACAGTCCACGTGGCCGCATCTACATGATCAAGGACATGCTGGAGACCGGCGCGCCGGCCAGCGAACCCGTCGCCTTCCATCTCGACCGCTGCCTGTCATGCCTCTCGTGCATGACGACCTGCCCCTCCGGCGTCGATTACATGCACCTGATCGATCACGCCCGCACGCGGGTCGAGGAAACCTATGACCGCCCGGCGCATGACCGTGCGCTGCGCAGCCTGCTCGCGGCAATCCTGCCCTATCCCACCCGCTTCCGCGCGGCTTTGCGCGCGGCGGCGCTCGGCCGGCTCGGCCGCAGCCTCGTGCGGGGTGAGGGCACGTTGGTGCGCCGGATGCGCGCCATGCTCGATCTTGCCCCCGCAAAGCTGCCGCCGCCAAGCTCGACGGAGCGGCCCGGCGTCTTCCCCGCACACGGAGAGCGGCGCGCGCGCGTCGCCCTGCTCGCCGGCTGCGCGCAGCAGGTGCTCGACCCCGGCATTCACGACGCGACGATCCGCCTGCTCAACCGGATGGGTGTCGAGGTCGTCGTCGCCGCCGGCGCCGGATGCTGCGGCGCCCTCACTCACCATCTCGGCCGGCACGAAGCGGCGCTCGGCTTCGCCCGCGCCAATGTCGCCGCCTGGACGCGGGAGATCGGCGCCGGCGGGCTGGATGCCGTGGTGACCGATACGTCTGGCTGCGGCACGGTGCTGAAGGATTATGGCTTCCTGCTCCGCAACACGCCGGAAGCGGCGGATGCCGCGCGTATTTCCGAACTCTCGGTCGACATCACCGAACTTCTGGTCCGGCTCGACTACCAGCCGAGCCGCACACTCGCGGCGCCGCTGACGGTGGCCTATCACGCGGCCTGCTCGCTGCAGCACGGTCAGCGGGTAACCGATGCACCGAAAACCTTGCTGCGCCGCGCCGGCTTCGCCGTCGCCGAGCCGCGCGACCCGCATCTGTGCTGCGGTTCGGCCGGCACCTACAACATCCTCCAGCCCGAAATGTCCGAACAGTTGCGCGCGCGCAAGCTCGGGACGTTGCACGCCCTCAAGCCGGACCTCATCGCTGCCGGCAATATCGGTTGCCTCACCCAGCTTGCCGGCGACGGTCTGCCGACGATCCATACCGTGGAACTGCTGGACTGGATGGCCGGCGGCCCCCGCCCGGCCCGGCTGCCAACCGGCGGCTGATTCCGCCTGATTCATTATCTGTTAGGCTGTGGTGTGAAATAACCGCGGCATGAAAGCGGCGGGCCGGTTACAGGATCGAAGGGCAACCTTGTCTGCCGCAACCTGTACCGCGCTTGCGCTGGTCGCCGCCGCCATTACGATCCTTGCTTCGGCACGGACGATCCCTGCCGTTCTGCACGGCACGTTGTTCGATCCTGACAGTTACATGCGCCTGGTCAGAATTCGCCAGGGTTTCGCCGCGGGACATCTCGTGAACATCGTTCTGGGCGACGATTCGGGTCACCCTCTGGTCGTGGAATGGTCGCGACTTTTCGATGCAGTCATCGTCGCGCTTGCGGCCCCTCTCGCCCCGTTCATTGGCTGGACCCGCGCGCTCTTCGCGGCCGGCGTGGCCACCGGCCCGCTCTCGGCCGGGCTGCTCGCCGTCGGCCTTGCTTTCGCGGCCTCCCCACTGACCGGAGGCCGATGGATCTGGGCGCCGGCAATCATCGCGCCGCTGCTGCCTGGCATCCGCAGCTTCAACGTCGTCGGCATCGTGCATTACCACATTGCGCAGGTCGCGCTGACCGCCATCGCCATTGGCTGCACGCTGCGCGCCGGCGCGGGAGACAGGCGGATGGCCTGGGCCGCCGGTCTGTGGGGCGGGCTGGCGATCTGGATGATGCCGGAGACAATGCCATTCGTGGTGCTCGGCTTCGGCGCGCTCGGCTATCTGTGGCTGTTCCGCCGCCTTGGCTTCATCCTGGTCCGGATTGGCGCAGGATTCGCGGCAACACTATGGTTCGCGCTCTGGATCGACCCGCCGCACGGCGGCATGCTGACGCCGGAGATCGACAGGCTGTCGATCGTCTACGCCATGCTTGGGCTTGCGATCGCGACCAGTTGCGCCGGGCTCGCCTGGCTGGACCGGTATGCGCCGGAAACGCGCCGTGCCTCGCTCGGCCTCATCGGCGCCACCTGTGTTTTCGCGGTCTGGCTGGCGGCGTATCCGGAAGTGGCGCTGGGGCCCTACGGCCTGATCCCCGCAAAGGCGATGCACATCTTCTTCGGCAGCATCAACGAGGACCAGCCGACCGACACACTGGCGCTCGCCGCCAGCCGGCTCGGTCCTGCACTGCTCGGGCTGGGATACATTCTCCATCGCTTTTGGCGGTGCCGACACCTACCGGCCTTCGCGGGCATCTGGCTGATTGCCGCCGTCGGGCTGACGCTCGCGGCGGGTCTTACGGCGCGGATGATGATCTTCCAGCAATATCCGGCCGCCTTCGCGGCCGGACTGGCTCCCGTCGCGCTGCACGATATTTCCGCCCGCTTTGCCTCAACGCCGCGGCGAGCGGCGACATTGCGTCTGGGGCTGGTCTGGCTTCCGGTCGTTCTCGCCTATGTTCCGGCGCTGGCGCTGGCCGCGGGCCGAAACGCGACGCCGGGCAACCAGGAACGCTGTTCTCTTCGCGCAGCTTCCGCCTTGCTGGCCCCCGCAACCGGCCGGATCGTGCTGACAGATCCCAGCCTGGTACCGGAGTTGCTTTACCGGACACGGGTCATCGGCGTGGGTTCACTTTATCATCACGGGCTCCGCGCCTTCATGCGCGACTGGAAGGCGTGGCGCACTCCGGCGGGCGTGGCCGAGCCAGCTGCGGTACGGGCGACAGGCGCGGCGTTCGTCTTGTTCTGCCGGGCTGACGGAGCACATTCGGCTCTCGGTCACGGAGCCGCCGACGACGCCCTTTGGCCCCTGCTTACGTCGGGCCAGACGCCTTCCTGGCTGCAACCGCTTGGGCATGCCGGTGGCTATCGACTATACCGGATCCGGATTTCGGCGCGCTGACAAAAGAAAAGACCGGCACGCCTTTGCGCGTGCCGGCCCATCCCGTTCCAATGAAAGAAACCTTCAGTCGACTTCCTGCGGCGGCGCCGACTCTTCCTGGTCGCCATCCGGCTTTGGAAGCGCGGGCTTGGGTGCCTCGGCAATGTCGAAAGCCAGTTCACCGTCACGAACCGTCACCTTCACGCCGCCGCCGGTTGCCAGCCGGCCGAACAGCAGCTCCTCGGCGAGCGGCTTCTTGATCTGCTCCTGGATCACACGGGCCAGTGGCCGCGCGCCGTAAAGCGGATCGTAACCACGCTCGGCGAGGAATTCCTTTGCGGCCGAGGAAAGCTCGATCGTCACGTTACGATCCGCAAGCTGTGCCTCAAGCTGCATGACGAACTTCTCGACCACTCGGGCGACGATCTCCGGTGTGAGCCCCGAGAACGGAATGACCGCGTCGAGCCGGTTGCGGAATTCCGGGGTGAAGAGGCGCTTGATCGCCTCTTCGTCTTCTCCGAGACGCACATCACGACCGAAGCCGATCGCGGTCTTCGCCATATCGGCCGCTCCCGCATTCGTCGTCATGATCAGGATCACATTCCGGAAATCAACCGTCTTGCCATTGTGGTCGGTCAGTTTGCCGTGATCCATGACCTGCAGCAGGATGTTGAACAGGTCTGGATGTGCCTTTTCAATCTCATCGAGCAGCAGCACGCAGTGCGGATGCTGGTCGACCGAATCGGTCAGCAGGCCGCCCTGGTCGAACCCGACATAGCCCGGCGGCGCACCGATCAGGCGGGAGATCGAATGGCGTTCCATGTATTCCGACATATCGAACCGCGTCAGCTCGATCCCCAGGGTGGAGGCCAGCTGACGGGCAACCTCGGTCTTGCCGACGCCTGTGGGGCCGGAGAAGAGGTAGCAGCCGATCGGCTTCTCGGCGTCGCGCAGTCCCGCGCGGGCCAGCTTGATCGCCGCGGACAACGCCTCAATCGCGGAATCCTGGCCAAACACCATCGACTTGAGATCCCGCTCAAGCGTGCGCAGAGTCTCTTTGTCGTCGGCCGAAACCGATTTGGGCGGAATCCGCGCGATCTTGGCAACGATTTCCTCGACATCGCGCAACGTGACGGTCTTGCGCCGCTTGTTCTCGGGCAGCAGCATCCGCGAGGCGCCAACCTCATCGATCACATCGATCGCCTTGTCCGGCAGTTTGCGGTCGTGGATGTATTTCGCCGAAAGCTCGACCGAGGCGCGGATCGCCTCGTCGGTGTAGCGGACCTTGTGATGCTTCTCGTAGGTCGTCTTGAGGCCGCGCAGGATCTTTACCGCATCATCGATCGAGGGCTCGTTCACGTCGATTTTCTGGAACCGGCGCACCAGTGCGCGATCTTTCTCGAAATAGGAGCGGAATTCCTTGTAGGTCGTCGAGCCAATGCAACGCAGCGCGCCGGATGAGAGCGCCGGTTTGAGCAGGTTCGAGGCATCCATGGCGCCGCCGGAGGTCGCACCGGCGCCGATAACGGTATGAATTTCGTCGATGAACAGCACCGCTCCGGGCATGGCCTCAAGCTCGGAAACGACCGCCTTGAGCCGCTCCTCGAAATCGCCACGATACCGTGTCCCGGCGAGCAGTGCCCCCATGTCGAGCGCATAGATCGTCGCCTTGGCCAGCACTTCCGGGACCTCGCCGTCGACGATGCGCTTGGCCAGGCCCTCGGCGATCGCGGTCTTGCCAACGCCGGGATCGCCGACGAAGAGCGGATTGTTCTTCGAACGACGGCAGAGAATCTGGATCGTCCGCTCGATCTCGGTTTCGCGGCCAATGAGCGGGTCGATCTTGCCGGATTGCGCCTTCTTGTTGAGATTGACGCAATAATTCGCCAGTGCGTCCTGTCCGCGCTTCGGCTTCTGCTCGGGTTCGGCCTCCGTGCCCTCGGCGCTGCCCGAAGGGGGGCGCGGCACGGAGCGGCCGGGCGACTTCGCGATGCCATGGCTGATGAAATTGACGGCGTCCAGCCGGGTCATGTCCTGCGCCTGCAGGAAGTAAACGGCATGACTCTCACGCTCCGAGAACAGCGCGACCAACACATTGGCGCCGGTCACCTCGTCCCGACCGGACGACTGCACGTGGATCGCGGCACGCTGCACGACGCGCTGGAACCCGGCGGTCGGCTTCGGGTCGCCGCCACGGTCGGTGGCAAGTCCGGCCAGTTCCTTGTCAAGGAATTCGGTCGTCTCGCGGCGCAGGCGCTCAATGTCGACACCGCAGGCGCGCAGCACCGTCAACGCATCGGCGTCGTCAATCAGGCCCAGCAGAAGATGCTCCAGCGTCGCATATTCATGCCGGCGCTCAGCGGCGAAGCCGAGGGCCCGGTGCAGCGTCTGTTCAAGATTGCGAGACAGCATATCCGATACTCTCCAAGCCGGTCTTCCGTCGGGCAGCCCGTGCCACCCTGGTCAAGCCCGATGCGGCCCAAGCCGCGGTCCTTTCGTCAGGCCGGTTTCCAATGTCCTTCAACAGGCCTGTCGCAATACTGACATGATACGCCGAAAATCTTTCGCAATAGTGACCGGGAACAACACTTCCATGCCATCATCGCGCCCGGCGGCGGCCTGCACCGCCCTATTCCTTCTCGATCGTGCACTGCAGAGGATGCTGGCTCTGGCGGGCAAGGTCCATGACCTGCGTCACCTTGGTTTCAGCAACCTCATAGGTGAA
Organism: Acidiphilium multivorum AIU301; assembly: GCF_000202835.1. Classification (NCBI taxonomy): domain Bacteria; kingdom Pseudomonadati; phylum Pseudomonadota; class Alphaproteobacteria; order Acetobacterales; family Acidocellaceae; genus Acidiphilium; species Acidiphilium multivorum. The sequence goes on along the minus strand of NC_015186.1, from coordinate 3,139,339 downwards.
CACGCCGCACACCCCGACACCCCGCCGGTGCACATGCAGCATGATCCGCTCGGCCTCCTGGCGGCTCTTGCCGAAGAACCGCTCAAGCACATGAACGACGAATTCCATCGGCGTGTAATCATCGTTCAGCATCAACACCTTGTACAGGGACGGCTTGCGCGTTTTCGTGCGCGTCCTGGTCGCCACTCCGGTGCCCAACCCGTTTCCGGTTCCTCGACGATCTGAGCCTGACATCAGCGTATTCTCGGTCCTCACCACCATATCCTATCCATACGCCCCGGCGGTGGGAAAGAGAAAATTTTCGCCCGACCGTCGATTCGCCGTGAGGGGTCCGGTCAGAAGCGGACCGAAGCGGCGAACGAGCCGTATTCGTGGATCCCGCCGGTCTGCCCATGGAAGCGCTCGGTCTGGAACACCTGCGTGTAGGTCAGGCGCACTCCGCGCCAGATGACCGCCACCCCGGCCTCGACCGAGCCGACCACCCGGTAGGGCTGCACGGACCGGCTCGGCTGGAACAGCGTCCCCTGTAGATATTCGTCATGCGCGACCAGCTTCGCCCCGGCGCCGGCGAAGACATACCAGGCAAAGCGGCGTGCGCTGTAGGCATCGCCGCCGGACGGGCCGGGGCTGATCAGGGGCGCGCCGAAATCGGCGCCGAGCCCCTCGCCGACGCGGAAGACCACGCCCGGTTCGGCATAGATTTCGGTCGTGCCGGCCATTGCCGAAATCTGCGGCAGCGCATCGGCCTCCAACCCAGCGCCCGGGCTCGTCAATGGCAGCCGCCAGATGCGGGAGGCGAACAGATCGAAGGCCGGCTCGCTCGGCAACTGATAGGCCCAGCCATGCGTCCGCCCCTGGCCAATGATCGCATGCGTCGTGTTCTGGACGATCTCGGCCCCGGCATCGCGCCCGAACACGCCGGTGTCGAACCCCATGATCGTTCGCGTCCGGTGCGTGTCCTGGATGAGGCTGAAACTTGCCAGCAGCGAACCGGCATAGGGTTCGTCATTGACCGGCGGGTTGATCAGCGTGGTCGCCGCCGGCGTGAAGATCTTCTGGGTGAGGCTGATGCTGACGCGCTGGCGCCCCTGGCCGAGCACCGCATGCCCCCACGCCGCCAAGCCCTGCGGCACCGCCCCTGGATTCGACGTCCAGCCGAGATGAAATCCATTCACATAAAAGCGATCGGTCAGGCTTTGCGTGCTGATCGACGCGTTCTCGTCCTGCAGCGTCCAGATGCCGCTTGGGAACGTTCCCCCCGCACGGGCCGGCGCGGGAATCAGCGCAAGCATGGAGACGGACGTGGCGAGAGCGGCCAGGATTCGGTTCATCTGGAGCGTCCTGCTTGGATGATCGGGCCGCAAGGGCAGCCCGAAGGATGGAAAAATGTTCGAAGGAGAAATCGTTCCCGGTGGAACGATTGCAAGTCAAGTGTTGAATGCGGGACACAGCTGCCGCCGAAAAGACATCGGGATGCGCATAAGACACATGTGAAGACTTGCGATTTTCACCGCCGGATGAACAACCATTTCACAGTCAAATGATAACCCTCGTGATCAGGTCTCATACCGAACGAATTGGCCGGGCAGCCCTGCGCCGTATCGTGCTGATGCTGGCCCTTCTGGCCGTGGTGCTCGCAACACCCGTATTGGCGCGCGCGGCCTCGCCTGTTGGCGACTGGCTGACCGGCGAGGGGGGCGCCGTGGTCCGCATTGCGCGCTGTCATGATGGGAAGGCTTTGTGTGGACGCATCGTCGGCATCATGCTCGATAGCGGCGCGCGTATGCCAGTTGACTGGCAAGGCCGGCCCCAATGCGGGTTCGAGCTGATCCGTCCATCCGTTCGGCGCAACGGAGAGCTCTGGCGGGGCCGCATCGTCAATCCGCGCAATGGCAACCGTTACCACGCCCAATTCCGCGTCGACCGCGCGGGCCAGCTGGCGCTGCGCGGCTATATCGGCCTGCCGATCTTTGGTGAGACGCGGCACTGGATGCGCTACGACGGACAGGTGCCGGACTCCTGCCGGATCGATCAGACCCAGATCGCCGCCGCCGGGCGGAATGGCGGCCGCGCGCGGGAGTGATTACCCCGCCGCGCGGATTTCGGCCTCGAGCCCGACCAGCGAGCCCAGCCTCGCCAGGCGCCGCTCGATCGGATCGCCGGCGAAGACCCCACTCCGCGCATCGAGAAACAGAACGAGCCGGCTGTCGTCGCGTAGCAGTCTCGTCGCCGCAAGCAGCGCCGGCGTGCCGGCCGACAGGGTGTAGGCGAGGCGCAACGCCGCCCCCAGCGTTTCGGCGCGCCGCGCCGTCGCCATGTCGAGCAGCGCCCGGGCCGGCGCCAGAAACGCGCTTTCCACCGGCGCCTCGTAACGCAGCGCGAGAGTGAGAGCGAGAAAGGCGCGGGCGTGATGGTCGAGCCCGACACCGGTCTGCCGCAGCACCCGCAGGAAGGCCTGCTCGGCGCGATATTCCGGATGTTCGTGATTGCCGATATCGGAGAACCAGCACGCCCCTTCACGCAGCCTGCGGTGCGAGGCGGATTCGTCGGGGAACAGCGTCGCTGTCCAGGCAATCAGCGCGCCGGGCAAAGCAGGGTCGCGCAGCAGCCCCACCGTGAGGTCCCGGCCGGCCGCGATCAGCGGATCCTGGGTGCGCATCGCCTCGGGCAACTGGCGCAGGAACCAGCCCTCGCGCAGGCCGTTGGCGCTGAACACCACACGGCTGGCCCCCGTCGCGCGCAGCAGGCGGCGCAGGATGATGGCGGCAAAGGGCAGATCGTCGATCCGCTTGCGCGCCACCCCCGGCATTCGTTCGATGAGCTTGCGGCTGGCATCGCCAACCACCGCGGACAGGTCGCGCGCCTCGTCCCGGCCGACCGTGTAGTGATGCACCATCGCCAGCGGATAGCCGGTCTGGGCGATATGGATGCGCGCCAGCGCACGGAAGGCCCCGCCCGACACGAACAGATCCCCCCCCTCGCCATCGCCGAGAAAGGGCACGCCCGCCAGCTCGTCGGACACGATCGCGCGGGCCCGGGCGCGATCTTCCTGGGCGCGCTCGGCCAGTCGGATCACGCCGATCGGCACCGTCGCCGCCGGGCCGATCCGCCCTTCGGACAGGCGCACGAGTTCGAGCGAACCGCCGCCGAGGTCGGCGAGAATGCCGTCCGCTCCCGGAATGCCGCACAACACGCCCTCGGCGGACAGCCTCGCCTCTTGCTCGCCACTCAGGATGATGACCTTCAGGCCGGGAATCTCGGCCTCGAGACGGGCGACAAAATCCGGCCCGTTCTCGGCATCGCGCACGGCCGAGGTCGCCAGCGCCTCGAAGGGGGCGGCCCCCATGGCGCGGGCGATGGCCCCGTAGCGACGCATCACCGTCACCGTCTCGTCCATCGCCGCCTCATCGAGGCGGCCGGTGCGGATCAGTCCGCGCGCGAGGCGCAGCACCGCCTTTTCGTTGAAGATCTGCATCGGGTTTCGGGACTCGCCCTGAAAAACCACGAGACGGACCGAATTCGACCCGAGATCGACGACGGCGCGGCGGCGCAAAGCGCCGGGCGCCGGTTCGTGAAGCATGCGCGTCATGTCGTCTGCGTAGCGCAGCCGGAGTACGGACGGTAGGGGGGGGTGTGGCCCGTGACGCAGACCGCCGCTATTCGCAACCCAGCCGCGCCGGAAGGCATTTGCCACCCCTGAGCGCCCCTTCGCGTTTGACTTGGCGGCCCGGCTCCGCACAATAGCGTGGTTGCGAAAGAAAGTGACCACGACATGATCCCTTCCCTCATGCCGAACTACAACCGGATCGACGTCGAGTTCAGCCACGGCGAAGGCGCCTGGCTGACGGCCGCCGACGGCCGACGATTCCTCGATTTCGGCGCCGGGATCGCGACCTCCTCGCTCGGCCACGGCCATCCCGGCCTGACCCGGGCGATTGCCGATCAGGCGGCGAAGGTGATCCACGTCTCGAATCTCTATCGCGTGCCGCAGGCCGAACGCCTCGCCGCCCGCCTCGTCGCGGCGAGCTTCGCCGATAGCGTCTTTTTCTGCAATTCGGGCGCCGAGGCGAACGAAGCTCTGGTCAAGGCCTTCCGCAAGACCATGGCGCGCGAGGGCAAGCCCGAGCGCTACCGCGTCATCTGCGCGCAAGGCGCGTTCCACGGCCGCACGCTGGCGATGATCAGCGCGACCGGCAACCCCAAATATCTCGAAGGCTTCGGCCCGCCGGTCGACGGTTTCGACCATGTGCCGTTCAACAATCTCAACGCGCTGCGTGACGCCATAACGCCCGAGACCGCTGGTATCCTGGTCGAACCGATCCAGGGCGAAGGCGGCATCCGCCCGGCGACAATGGAATATCTGCGCGGGCTGCGTGCCGCGGCCGACGAGTTCGGCCTTCTGCTCGGCTTCGACGAGGTGCAGTGCGGCATGGGCCGTACCGGGAAGCTCTTCGCCCATGAATGGGCGGGTGTCGTGCCGGATGCGGTCAGCACCGCCAAGGGCATCGCCGGCGGGTTTCCGCTCGGCGCCCTGCTCGCGGGCGAACGGGTCGCGGCCAGCCTCGTGCCCGGCAGCCACGGCACGACCTATGGCGGCGGTCCCCTTGCCTGCGCCGCCGGCAATGCCGTGCTCGACACGGTTCTCGCCCCCGGCTTCCTCGATGCGGTCGAGCGCACCGGCCGGCGCCTGCGCGCCGGACTGGAGACACTCGCCGCCCGCCATCCAGATGTGTTTTCCGGTGTGCGCGGCCAGGGGCTGATGCAGGGGCTGGTCTGCACGGTGCCGAACGGCGAGGTGCAGAACGCCTGCTTCGCCGAAGGGCTGCTCATTGTCGCCGCCGGCGACAACGTCGTGCGCCTGGTGCCGCCGCTGATCGTGCGCGATGCCGAGGTGGACGAGGCCCTGGCCCGGCTTGACGCCGCGGCCCGGCGCTGCAAACCGGCCACCGCCCGGGACGCCGCGCAATGAGCGCCGCCATCGATACCGGGCGCCCCCCCGCGGCGCCGCGCCATTTCCTCGATCTGTCGCTGCTCGACACGCCGACGCTGCGCCACATGCTGGACACGGCGACGCGCTTCAAGCGCGCCGGCCGCGCCCTCGGCCATCCGCTCGCGGGGCGGGCGCTGGCGCTGATCTTCGAGAAGCCCTCCACCCGCACCCGCGTCAGCTTCGAGATCGGCATGCGCCGGCTCGGCGGCGAGGTGATCATGCTTTCCTCGCGTGAAATGCAGATCGGCCGCGGCGAGACGGTGGCGGACACCGCCCGCGTGCTCTCCCGCTATGTCGACGGAATCATGCTGCGCACCGACCGTGAGGAAAAGCTGCGCGAACTCGCAGCACACGCCACCGTGCCGGTGATCAATGGACTCACCGAGCGCTCCCACCCCTGCCAGGTGATGGCGGATGTGATGACCTTCGAGGAACAGCGCGGCCCGATCGCCGGCCAGCGCATCGCCTGGATCGGCGACGGCAACAACATGGCCAAGAGCTGGATCGAGGCTTCGGCCCGGTTCGGCTTCCAGCTCCGCCTCGCGTGTCCGGAAGAGCTGCTACCCGACGCCGAGGCACTCGCCTGGGCGCGCGCGCAGGGCGCCGACATCCAGCTCACCACCAGCCCGGCCGAAGCCGTTGAAGGCGCGCGCTGCGTCACCACCGACACCTGGGTCAGCATGAGTGACGAGGACGTCGAGAGCCGGCACAACATTCTCGCCCCATACCGGGTGGACGAGGCGTTGATGGCACGAGCGGCGCCGGATGCGATCTTCATGCACTGCCTGCCGGCCCATCGCGGCGAGGAGGTCAGCGCCGGCGTCATCGACGGTCCGCAATCGGTCGTGTTCGACGAGGCGGAAAACCGGCTCTTCGCCCAGCAAGGTATCCTGGCCTGGGCACTCGGCGCGGCGTGATCCGGTTCAGGCCGTCCGCAGCCGCTGCGCCGCCCGCCAGCGCGGATAGAACACGCTGATCGCGAGCCCGGCAAACACCAGCCCGGCCGCGCCCAGCTTCCAGGCCGGCATCGGTTCGCCGAGCCAGAACACTGAGGCGGCCATTCCGAACACCGGCACCAGCAACGCCATCGGGCTGACGGTTGCCGAAGGGTAGCGCGCCAGCAGGAACGCCCAGCTGCCATAGCCGAACCAGCTATTGCCGACCGATTGCCAAACCACCGCTAGCCAGCCGGCGGGCGTGGCATATGTCACCGAATGGAGGATCGCCGCCGGCCCTTCGCGCAGCAGCGCAACGAGAAGAAGCGGCGGAGCGGCGAACAGGCTCGACCAGACGACATAGGCGAGCGCGTTGCGCGCCCCGCTCTCCCGCGCAACGATATTGCCGATCGCCCAGGACGAGGCGGCCAGCAGCACCAGCAGCAGGCCGAACAGGGTTGTCCCGCCGCTCACATGCCGCATGATCACACCGATGCCCGCGACGGCGAGCAGACAGGCGACGATCTGAAAGACGCGCAGACGCTCGCCGATGCGCGCCATCGAGAGAAAGATCGTGAAGAAGACCTGTGTCTGGATCACCAGCGAGGCGAGGCCGGGGGAAATCCGCCCGTCCATCGCGAAGAACAGCAGGCCGAACTGGCCGGCGCCGATCAGCAGGCCGTAGGCGGCAAGATTGGACCACTTCACCCGCGGCCGAGGCAGAAAGAAAACACCCGGCACGGCTGCCAGGGTGAAGCGCAGTCCGGCAAGGAGAAACGGTGGAAACTGGTCGAGAGCCAGGCGAATGACGACGAAATTAGTGCCCCACACGGCCACGACGGCCAGAGCGAGCAATGCATGGCGCGGACTTAGAACTTGCGACTCGCTCACGACCGACCTTGTCTGACACGTGGCGGCACGGCCGGGCGTGCCAGGACGAAGCGGCGGAGACGGTCCGGCGTCAGCTCCAGACGGTAAAGGCGGCGATCAGCAGGATGGTGACGATCACGCAGATCGTGGTGACCGTGATGAAGCGCGAGAAGCTATTCCAGCCCGTCTGACTGGACTGTTCAAGCTGTTCCAGACCGATCGGGAACTTCTTGGGGCCTTCCGTGTCAGCCATCATACGTGCCTTGAACCTTTCTTGCCGCCGTCACCTTGCGTGACCGTTGTGTTCTCTCGCAGCCACGCCGGACATGGCCGCGCCCCCGCAACGGCGAAACACATCCTTGTGACTTCTCCGGTTGATATTGCGTCCCGCAGTCAAACGCAAGGGTTGAGTAGACTGGCCCGTGGGTCGGCGGGCACCTGTTCGCCGCAGATGAGGTTGCGCAACGCCTGCGGATAGATCCTGTGCTCCTGGACGAGCACACGGGCTGCCAGGCTCGCCTCGGTATCGCCGGGCAGCACGGGAACCGCCGCCTGCGCGAGTATCGGCCCCTCGTCCATCACTTCCGTCACGAGATGAACGGTGCAGCCATGCAGCCTCACACCGGCGGCGAGCGCGCGGGCATGGGTGTCGAGCCCCGGAAACGCCGGCAACAGCGAGGGGTGGATATTCAGCATCCGCCCGGCCCAGCGGCCGACCAGAAATGGCGTCAGCAACCGCATGTAACCGGCGAGGCAGACGAGTTCGCATCCCGCCTCGCGCAGCGCCGCATCGATCGCCGCCTCATGCGCCGCACGGTCCACGCCAAAATCCCGCGCCGGAATAGCCCTCGCCGGAATGCCGGCGCGGCGGGCCGTCTCGAGCCCCGGCGCCGCAGCCCGGTTCGACAGCACGATCGCGATCTCGGCCGGAAAGTCCTCCGCCGCCGCCGCGGCAACCAGAGCCTCCATGTTCGAGCCGCGCCCCGAAATCAGGATGCCGACGCGGCTCTTCATGCGAAGAGTGCGTCCGCCCGCTCGATCGTCACCTCCGGCGTTCCGGACGCGCTGGCGATACGGCCAAGGCGGTGTGACTCGATCCCGGTTTCCGCCAGCAGTGCCCGCGCGGCCGGTTCGTCCGCAGGACGGACCACCAGCACCATGCCGATCCCGCAGTTGAACACGCGCAACATCTCCGCCGCCGCGACATCGCCGGCCCGCGCCAACCACGAAAAGACCGGCGGCACCGGCCAAGGCTGGTCGATCACCGCCGAGGTGCCCTCGGGCAGCACCCGCGGCAGATTGCCGGGCAGGCCGCCGCCGGTGATGTGCGCGGCGGCGCGCAGCAGCCCCGCCCGCGCCAGCGCCAGCACCGGGCGGACGTAAAGCGCCGTCGGCGCCATCAGCGCGGCGCCGAGCGTCTGCCCAGGCGCGAAGGGCGCCGGGGCGTCAAGCCCAAGCCCGGCGGTTTCGATGATCCGGCGGACCAGGGAAAACCCGTTGGAATGCACGCCGGTGCTGGGCAGGCCGAGCAGGATGTCGCCAGGCGCGACACCCTCGGGCAGCAGGCGACCGCGCTCGGCGGCGCCGACCGCGAAGCCGGCAAGGTCGTAATCCCCCGCGCCATACATGCCCGGCATTTCCGCCGTCTCGCCGCCGGTCAGCGCGCAGCCGACCTGCCGGCACCCCTCGGCGATACCGGCGATGACCCGCGCCGCAATCGCGGGGTCGAGCCGCCCGGTCGCGAAATAATCGAGGAAGAACAGCGGTTCCGCCCCCTGCACGACCAGATCGTTGACGCACATGGCAACAAGGTCGATGCCGACCGTATCGTGAATCCCGGTATCGATCGCCAGCCGCAGCTTGGTGCCCACGCCGTCGGTCGTCGCGACCAGGACGGGATCGGTGAACCCCGCCGCCCGGGGGTCGAACAGCGCGCCGAAACCGCCGATGCCACCGACCACGCCGGCCCGGGTCGTCGCCTTCGCCAGCGGCTTGATGGCCTCGACCAGGGCGTCGCCCGCCTCGATATCCACGCCGGCGGCACGATAGGTTTGCCTCTTGCCGTCGTCCTTGCTGGTCATGCCCGCCTCCGATGCGCTAGTCTCGGTTCATGGATGCTTCGGCCACCCTGCACAGCGGCACCAGGCCGCCCCCCGGGCCAACCCCGGCCATCGCGATGGCGCGGTTATCACCACAGCGCGACCTGCAAGGCAACTCGGACGGCCGACCCCGCCCATGAGCGACATGACCGGAACCGGCTTCCGCTGGCAGCGCTTCGGCTGGATCGCGGCAGGACTGCTGCTGCTCGTGCTGTTCCTGCGCCTGTTCTCGGCGATCCTGCTGCCCTTTGTTGCGGCGGCGGGCATCGCCTATTTCCTCGACCCTGCGGTCTCCGCCCTGCACCGGCTGGGCCTGCCCCGATCCCTCGGGGCAATCATCATGCTGCTCGCGATGATCGCCGGCGTCGGCCTCTGCGCGCTGCTGCTCTATCCGCTGATTTCGGCACAGATCAGCCTGCTCGCCCAGCAGTTGCCGGGCATGATCGCCGGGTTGCAGAAATTTACCGCCCATCAGATCAGCCTCATCCAGGCACGATTCGGCTCCGGCTTCGTCTCGAACAAGCTCCAGTCCCTCGTCAGCAACGAGGCGGGAGCGATCGTGAATTTCGCGGGCTCGGCGGCGCGCCAGGTGCTGGGAACCGGCTTTGCGCTGTTCAACATCCTCACCCTTCTGGTGATCACGCCGATCGTCGCGTTCTACTTCCTGCGCGACTGGCCGCTGGTCATGGGACGGCTCGATTCATGGCTGCCTCGCTCATATGAAAGCGTGATCCGCAACCTCGCGCGCGAGATCAGCCGGATCCTGAATGCCTGGCTGCGTGGCCAGGCGATATGCTGCCTGTTTCTCGGCGTCTTCTACGCGGCCACGTTGACGCTCGCGGGTCTCAACCTCGGCCTCGTGGTCGGTCTCACCGCCGGGCTGCTGTCCTTCATTCCCTATGTCGGCACCATCGTCGGCGCGGTCTCCTCGATCGTGCTCGCCCTCGGCCAGTTCGGCGGCCTCGACCACGTGCTGGTCGTCGGCGGCATCTTCGTCATCGGCCAGTTGCTGAACGACTATGTGGTCGCACCGCGCTTTCTCGGCGACAGGCTCGGCCTGTCCTCCGTCTGGGTGATTTTCGCGCTGTTCGCCGGGGCGGAGACGTTCGGCTTCCTCGGTGTCCTGCTGGCCGTGCCGGTCACCGCGACGCTCGGCGTGCTCGCGCGGTTCTGGCTGCGCCACTACCTGCAGAGCCCGCTCTATCTCGACCCGCCGCGGCACAGTGCGTAGCGCCGGATACGAGCCGCGGCAGATGGCCCTGCCGTTCGACGAGCCCGAACGCTTCGCGCTGGCCGATTTCATCGAAGCGGCGTCGAATGCCGCCGCCCGCGCGGCGCTCGCCGCACCGGGCGACTGGGTGAATCGCCGCCTGGTCCTCTGGGGTGAGGCGGGCAGCGGCAAATCGCACCTCGCCTGGATCTGGGCCGCCCGAACCTGCGCGACGCGGCTTGACGCCGCCCGCCTGCGCACACCGGCAAGCCCCGGGGGGGCGCCGCTGCTCATCGAGGATATCGATGCCGCAGCAGCCCCACTCGCCCTGTTCGCAACCCTTGAACGCGCCACCCAGGCCGCCGTGCCGGTGCTGATGACCTGCCGCACACCGCCGGCGCGGCTGCCCGTCGAACCGCCGGATCTCGCCAGCCGGTTGCGCGCCAGCCTGACCATCCGGATCGAGCCGGCCGAACCTGAACTGCTCGACGCCCTGCTGCACCGCCTCGCCGCCGCGCGGCAGATGAGCCTGCCGCCGGCGCTGCACCAGTTCCTGCTGACCAGGCTGCCGCGCCGCCCCGCGGTGCTGCGCGAAGCCATCGCCCGGCTCGACCGCTACGCCCTCGCCCTTGGCACCGCGCCGTCGCGCCGCCTCGCCGAACGGCTGCTCGACGAGCTCGCCGACCCGGAGGAAAACGACCTCGAACCCCCTCCGCCCGCCGAGGCGCCGCCCGCCGCGATCATGTCTCTGCTTTAGTCGGCCGGCCTTTCGTGGCAGACTGCCGGCATGGACCAGGAAACCCTGCCCCGAACAGCCACCGAGCCGATGCCGGCCGGCGATTCCGACCGCTTCATCAACCGCGAGCTATCCTGGCTGGCATTCAATTCGCGCGTCGTCGCCGCCGCCGAAAATCCCCGCTATCCGCTGCTGGAACGGCTGCGATTCATCTCGATCAGCGGCTCCAATCTCGACGAATTCTATTCCGTCCGCGTTGCCGGGCTGATCGGCCAGGCGCGCGCCGGCCTCGCCCTCCGTTCGTCGGATGGTCTGACGCCCACCCAGCAACTCGGCGAAATCAACCGCTGCGCCCGCGCCCTGATGGAGACCCAGCAGCGTGTGCTCGGCACCGTGCTCGCCGAACTGGCCGGCGCCGGCCTCACCATCATCGCGCCGCACGAGCTGAACGAGGCCGACCGCGCCTTTCTCGACCAGCATTTCATGGAGCGGGTCTTCCCCGTCCTCACCCCGCTCGCGATCGACCCCGCGCACCCGTTCCCCTTCGTCCAGAACATGGGCCTCGTGCTCGCGCTCAAGCTGATCCGCCAGGAGGATTCCGGCGTGATGCGGGCGCTCATCCCGCTGCCCGCGCAGATCCGGCGCTTCATCCGCCTGCCCGATCCGTCACCGGCGACGATCCGGTTCGTCAAGCTCGAGGATCTGGTGATCCTCTTCCTCGACCGGCTGTTCCACGGCTTCCGCCTCGCCGGCTCCGGCCTGTTCCGCGTCTGCCGCGATACCGATGTGGAGTTCGAGGAAGAGGCTGAAGATCTCGTCCAGTCCTACGAAACCGCGCTGAAGCGCCGCCGCCGGGGCGCCGCGATCGAACTCACCCTTGCCGCCGACCTGCCGGACGACCTGCGCACCCTCGTCATCGACGAGGTCGAGGCGCCCGAGGACCAGCTCTTTGTCGAACCCGGCATGCTCGGCCTCGTCGATCTGAAGGAGATGATCGTCGACGACCGTCCGGAACTGCTCTTCCCTGCCTATACGCCGCGTTTTCCCGAACGCATCCGGGACTTCGGCGGCGACTGTTTCGCCGCCATCCGCAACAAGGACATCATCGTCCACCACCCGTTCGAGAGCTTCGACGTGGTGGTCCAGTTCCTCCGCCAGGCCGCCTCCGACCCCAACGTGGTCGCGATCAAGCAGACGCTCTACCGCACCAGCCGCGACTCTCCCATCGTCGGCGCGCTGATCGAAGCCGCGGAATCGGGCAAGAGCGTCACCGCCATGGTGGAGCTGCGCGCCCGATTCGACGAGGAGGCCAATATCCGCCTCGCCCGTGCGCTCGAGGCTGCCGGCGTGCAGGTCGTCTATGGCTTTCTCGGACTGAAGACGCACGCCAAGCTCTCGCTCGTGGTCCGGCGCGAGGGCAGCGCCATGCGCGCCTACGCGCATTTCGGCACCGGCAACTACCACCCGATCACCGCGCGCATCTATACCGACCTGTCCTTCTTCACCTGCGACCAGCAGCTGACGCGCGACGCCGCCCGCCTGTTCAACTACATGACCGGCTATGCCCGGCCCGAGCAGATGGACCAGCTCGTCTACAGCCCGATCACGACCCGCCGCGTCATCGCCGCGCTGATCGACGCCGAGATCGAGGCGGCGCGCGCCGGCCGCCCGTCGGGCATCTGGCTCAAGCTGAATTCGCTGGTCGACGAGCGGCTGATCGACCATCTCTACCGCGCCTCGGCCGCCGGCGTCCCGGTTTCCTGCGTGGTGCGCGGCATCTGCTGCCTTCGCCCCGGCGTGCCCGGCCTTTCCGAAAACATCCGCGTCAAGTCGATCATCGGCCGCTTCCTCGAGCATGCGCGGATCGCCGTCTTCGCCAACGGCGCGCGGATGCCCGACCGCGAGAACAAGGTCTTCATCTCCAGCGCGGACTGGATGGCCCGCAACATGGACTGGCGGGTGGAAACCTTCGTGCCGATCCACAACCCCACCGTCCACGCCCAGGTGCTCGACCAGATCATGGCCGTCGACCTGCGCGACGATGTCGACTCCTGGACGCTCGGACCCGATGGCGTCTGGACGAGGGTCCTGCCGGGCGATCCGCCCGTTTCGGCGCATGAATATTTCATGACCAATCCGTCCCTGTCGGGTCGCGGCTCGGCGCTGCGCGGCCCGCTCACCCAGCAGCAACGCGACCAGATCCGCTATCGCAAGACCTTCCTGACCAACGATTGATGGGTGACAACCGGCGGCACGGGATGTGGTCGCAACGCGCCGGCCACCGCCGCCAGATGGTTCCGGCAGATCTCGCCCGCCTCCCATAATTCCGCGACATAGGTCGCCACCTGCGATTGCCGTTGCACAAGCGGCACGGCCGGGGCCGGCGGGCATGCAAGCAGCGATGGCGGAATCCGCGGCTCGACGACCCGGATCCGGGTGACGACCTGCGGGGGCGGCGCCGCGCATCCCGCAAGCAGCACCACCGCCAGCATGAGACCCCGCGCGGTCATGGCTTCACCCTCCCGTCCTGCGCCGCCGCAAGCTGCGAGAGTGCGCCGGCCAGCACCGGAGCCACCGCGCCATCCTGTGTCGGCGGCGCTGCCGCCACAGCCGTCAGAATCCGCTGCGAGAGCGCAACGCCGCGCGCATCCGCCGCCGCAGCGGTGGTCAGCGCCGTTTGCCAGGCCGTCTCATCGGCGGTCAGCCGCGCGAGTTCGGCGCGGTTCTCGGAATTCGTCGCCATCAGCCGCGCGATCGTCCCCTGCCCGCCCCGCACCTCGGCCCGCGCCGCCCGCAGCGCAGCCTCGAGGTGCCAGCCATAGAGCAGCAGGCCGGCGAGCAGCACCACACCCAGGATCCATGGCGCGAACCGGCTCAGCAGCGGAAGGATCACGGCTGGCATCGCGCATTGCCCCCGAACCGGGCCTTCAGACCCATGCCAAACGCCCCCGCGGCGATCGCGGAGCCAAGCCCCATCCCATAGGCCTCGGGCGCAAAGAGCTGGCCACGCACCACCACGGCGAAGACGCCGAGGCAGATGTAGCTGAGCACGCCCAGCACCGAGAGCAGGGCCATCCCGTCCGACCGCCCGGCGGCATCCGAGACTATCTCGTCGTCTGTGAATTAAGCGATGTGGTAGTTCGGTAGGCGAAGGTCTGGAGAGGGTCTTGCGGCCGAGAGCCATGTGAAGATGGCGCAAAGAAGCCTGATCAGCCATCTGCGGAGCAGCCGGAGGTTGTGGCCGGCGCCGGCAAGGATGGCGTTGATGGCATCACCGTCGAAGCCGAGCAGGAAGTTTCGCCCCAGATGGCCATCGGTCTTCATGTGGCCGATGACGGGTTCGATGGCTGTGCGTCGGCGCAACTCGCGGCGGATGGTGGGGGTGATGCCGCGTTTCTGGCGGGAGATGAAGATCCTTCTGCCCTCGGCTTCGACGCCGTGGCCGCGATAGCCGCGGTCGACATAGGCGCGGGCGACGGCAACGCCGGTGATCCGCTCGACCTGCTCGATCTGGCCGGCCAGGGTGTGGCCGTCATAGGGATTTCCCGGCTGGCTCTGCATGCCGAGAACGAACTGACCGCCGGGTGCGGCGGCGTTGGTGGTGGCGATGGAGACCTTCACGCCGAATTCGAATCGCGTCCTGGCCTTGCCCTTGCCGATGCACTCCACCTCAGGCGCGTGCAGGGAATAGAGCTTGTCGGCACCGCGGTCGGAGCGCTTCTGGCGAAGCAGGCGATTGATCAGGCCCAGCGTTTCGGCGAAAGTGGCCTTCGCTTCAGCGTTGCCTGCGATCTTGCGGGTGATGTCACGAGCCAGCCGGCCCAGCCAGGTTCGCAGCTTGCGCACGCGAGCCTCGGCCTCGCGGCGTTTGCCACCATGGTGCAGGCGCGCCGCCTCCTGCCTGGCGTAGCGCGCGACCCGGCGATACGACTGGCGTAGCGTGATACCGTGCTTGCGTGCCATCCGCGCCAGTGTCTCGATGCCGCTGTGCAGGAGCTTGCTGTCGGTCGGATGCGTCACGGCCTTTGGCTGGACCGTGGTATCGATGGTGACCCGCTTGTAGTGCTTCTCCGCCACGGCCCCACCCCGCTCGGCGGCCGCCAGCGTCTCGGCGAGCAGGGCCTCCATCCGCTCGGGCCCGATCCGTTTGCGCCAGCGCGTCATCGAGGATCGGTCAAGCGGCAGCGTGTGCTGGAAATGCGTCTCGCCGCAGAATGCCTGGACATACGGACTGTCGAGATAGCGCGCGCAGATCGCTTCGTCGGACAGCCCATCCATGTGCTTGAGAAGATGCAGCGCCACCATCAGGCGGGTCGGCAGTGCCGGACGTCCCGCCGCCTCGGCGTAGAGTGAGCCGAAGCGTTCCTCGAAAACCCGCCAGTCGATCAGCCGGGCCAGCCGCACCAGGGGATGCCGCTGGTCGATGATGTTCTCCAGCCGCGAGCGGAACAGTTCGAGATCATCCTGCGAGGCATTCAGCTTCGGCGGCATTCTTTCCTCCACGCCAAACGCATGATGTTCGACATCAAAGGGAGAGAATCACGATCGCGACCACCGCGCAACGCTCCAACGGTTTTGCAAGGTTTTTCCCCTCAGCTCGCCCAGACCCTGCAAATCCCAATATTGCCAGCCACCAAAACATCGCCCCCAGATCAGCAAAGTTCGATTTTTCACGGGTGACTATCTCGTGGAGAAAGCGACGCATCAGATCCCCTCCATTGTCATCCGACGAAACGCAGCCAGTGATCGGCAACGCTGCCGATCACCGCCGAAATCACGCCGATCACCACCATGATCACCCGATGACTGCCCGACTGTTCGCCACGGAACTGCGCCAGCTCCGAGCGGAACCGCGCGAACGCGTCGACGAGTTCGTCGGACTTGTCGATGAACCGCTCCTGCGTGCCCGCCACCTGCAACTCGAAGCGGTTGCGCCAGGCCTCCAGCGCGAGGTGCCTTGCCTCGATCGCGGCAATATCGCGCCGCGCCGAGGCGATCTCCGCCTGCAACAGGCCAACCTCCGAGCGCAGGTCGCCCAGAGCGTCCCGCAGGAACGTGACCGTATCCTCTCCCATGGCGCTTACCCCGGCGTCGTCGAAAGCGGGACGCCGTAGGCGGTCGCCTGCAGCGGCATGTCGATTGCAAAAGCCGCTCCCAGATCCGCCGCCATCGACCATCCGGCCGGCGGCGCGAGGCTCGAGAGATTGTCCGTCACCGCATCGCGCCGGCCGATCTGTGTGCTGCCATAGGGATAGTAGAGCAGGCACGACGCCGCCGGGCTTACCGGCGCGCGCTGCAGCGTCACCGCCACATGCGTCGCATCGACGCGCGAGGCGGCGGTGGCCGGAATCATCGGCCCCGGGTTCGCCACCGTGCCACCGTCCATCACCGCGAACCCCGCCCCGTTTGCCGCCTGCAGGTTCACCCGCAGATCGGTGCCGGCGTCGTGCCGGATGGTCACGACCACCTGGTCTGGCGCCGCCTGATACGCATGCGTGATCGACGGCCCGCCCGCGACCGGCAGGCCGCTTGCCGGCACGGCCGCCGCCGGAATGGAGTCCGAAAGCCCCATCGCCAGCGCCGCCCGCGCCGCCGCATGGGCGCCGATCCGGCCATAACGCAGCAGGTCCGGCTGGTCCCGATGCTGCGGATCGCCACCGGAAAACAGGCCGGTTGCCGGGTCCCAGGTCGCGTTCAGCGGATTGGAATCCGCCGTCTGCGCCACGAAGATCACGGCGTTCCCGGCCGGGTCGAGCGACAGGTCGAGCACGCTCTCGCGCACCATCTGCACACCCTGATCGGTCTCGTAGGGAATGGCGCTCCAGAGCAGCAGCGGCAGCGAGGCGGCGCTTCGCCCCAGCATCTGCCGCGTCAGCGCCGCAAGCCGGCTGACACTCTCCTTGTAAAGCGTCTTGTTCGCATAGGGCATCGTGCTGTCCTGCTCGCTCCACGGCCAGAGGAGGAAGGCGATATCGGCCTCGTCCACCGCCGGGACCAATGCCTGCGAGCCGGTCAGATAGGCCGAAAGCGCCTGCCCGTCGGGCCCCAGCGCCCAGGTCGCGGGTGAAGACCCGTCGCCAGGATTGGTCAGGAACGTGCCGTTCGCCGCCCCGGGCGGGAACAGCGGCGGCGAGGAGTTGGACACCGGATGCCCCGCAATCATGGAATACCGCGCCGGGCTGACGACATTCCCCGCCGGCAGCGACGTCGCCGCCCAGGCGGCCGCGCCCAGATACCACGCCACGCCCTGCGCCAGCGCCAGCGCCCCGCCCGCCTGCACGAACCACTCGGCGTTCGACTGGCCCATCACCAGAAGGTTGACGCCCCGCCGCGCCCCCAGCACCCACCGCCCCTGTGCGGCCACCAGGGTCGTGACCTCCACGGCATCCAGCGCCCGGGTCCAGCACGCCGCCTCGTGAAACCAGCACTGCGCCGAGCCCTGCACCGTATTGTCGTGGAACAGCAGCACATTGCCCGCCGCCGACGCCGGCAACGGATTTGCGACACCGCTCGCCACCTGCGCGCCGTCCAGCCACACATCCACGCCCGTCCCCGGCGTGTTGCGCAGGATCAGCGCATGGGTGTGCCGCCGTTCGATCGTCGCGGTGATGCCGCGGCTCGCCGCCGTGCCGGGAAACAGCGTCAGCCCGCCGCCACCCGGCCCGCCGGCCTCGATGATGGTGGTTCCCGTCGCCATCGCATGGATCAGCGGGATCGGCGCATTGTCGACCTCGATCGTGCCCTGCCGCCAGTTCGGCCGGGTCCAGACGAGATAGAGCGTCCACGCCGCCCCGCTGCCGAGGTCGAACCGCGCGAGCGACAATCCCCAGTCCGGATCGAGCGTCGGCCCGTACTGCGCGATGGCCGGGTCCGGACTGCCTGCCGCGCCGAGAAACCCGTTGACCCGCGGCACAGCCATCATCGTCGCCGGCGCGGTATCCGCCGCGATGTGAAACGGCAGGAGCGTCGCCCCGTTGCCGGACTTGTCGGCCAGCGCCGCCGCCGGCGCATTCCACGCGACGAGCGGATTGCCATTGGCATCCAGCACGGCGCCAAGCGCGCCGGCATCCCACCAGCCGGCCAGCCCGCTGACCGAGGCCGGCGTCGGGCCGGCGAAGGCGCTCCCCGCCGGCACCGAATCCGCCGTCTGGGCGCGCGCGAACAGCCGCCCCGTTCCGTTCCGCAGCGGCGCGGCCGGGCGTACCGAAAACAGGTTCATGCTCAGGTCACCGTGATCGTGAAGCCGGACACCACCGCCGCCTGCCCCGTCGCGGTCTCGACCCACACGTAATAGGCCCCCGCCGTTGCCGGAATTGTGGCGTAGACCGCCCAGAGCCCATTGTTGTCGATGATCGAGGCCGCCTGCCAGCCGCTGGATGGCGGCGTGGTGCCCGAGGTCGAGAACGCCACCTGAGTCGCGATCGCCTGCGCCGGGCTGATGCCGCCGTTCAGCGCCAGCGTGCCCGACCCGGCGGCGACCGAGGTGGTCGCCGGCTGGTTGACCGTATAGGTCACCGAGGGCGTCGCGGCCGTCACCGCGATCGCGCCCGAAACCGCCGTCACCGCCGTATCCGCCGTCTGTTCGGCCCAGAGATAGGCGGTTCCAGCCGCACTGCCCGCCGGCAGCGTGGCCGACCAGGTGCCGCCACTCACCGTCGCGGCAACGAAGCTTGCCGGGGGCGTGGTCGCGCTCGCCGAAAGCCCCACCTGCACCGCCGCCCCCGCCGGGGCCACGGCGCCGCTCACCGCGATATTGCCGCCAGCCGTGGCGCTGGCCGGCACGATCCCGAGCGAAACCGCCGCGGCGACCACGCTGAACGGCGCGCTTCGGCCGACCACGCCGGTCGCATTATGGTCGCGCACCGCGATCGTGTAGGTGCCCGCCGGCAGTCCCGGCATCTGGAACGAGTAGGATCCCGCGCCGATCGTCGGCGCAGCCGCGGCCGTCCAGGTCGTCCCGTCGGTCGAATAATCGAGCGCCGTGGGCGTCTCGTCGAACAGGTCACCGCTCACCGTGAACGCGGCATTCGCGAGCGGAGTACCCGGGGCGTTCACCGTGATCGTCGGCGTCGGCATCGCGATGCCATCCCACCACACCAGCGACCCGCCGGAATAGGTCAGCGCCGTCAGTTCCGCCGCGGTGCCCGGCGGCAACGCGCCGACCCCGGTGCCCGAGGTGATGCCGGTGCCCATCTTCACCGGCCCCGAGGCGAGGTTGATCACCCGGCAGGTGAAGCCGCTGCCCATATTGGTGAAATTGGCGGTCAGGGTAATCGGCTGGCTGACCACCAGAATCCGCTGGTTGTGCGTCGTCGCGTCGAGCACCGTGTTGCTGTTCAGCTCGACGACCTGCCGCCGCATGGTGGGAATCTTCTGCGCCACATAGGTCCAGATCGCCGCGAAGCTCTGGCTGGCCAGCGCGTTGCCGCCCTGCGCGACCAGCATCAGGTCGGAATCCGCCGCCGGTCCCGCCGCCGGCAGCTGGTCGATCGTCTGCCCGCCCACCAGCTTTTCATAGGACACCCAGGCATTGGCGCCATTCTGCCAGATCGCGACGAAGTCGCCCGTGCCGATGGTGCTGGCCGAATTCGTGGCTCCCGGCGCGGCGAGTCCCTGCCCCGTCGGACCCGCCGGACCCGCCGGACCCGCGGGCCCGGTCACTCCGGCCGGCCCAGCCGGTCCGGTCGGCCCCGCGATCGCGCTGGCCGTCACGCTGAGCGTGCCGTTGGCGTCGATCGCAAGGCCGGCACCCGCGGAGAACAGCCCCCGCAGCTCCGTCACCGGCAGCCGTCCCGGTGCCCCTTGCGCGTTCACCACCACCTCGTCGGCGGTCGACAACGTGCCAAGCACCGGAAAGCCGAGATGATCGGTGCCGGTCGCCGAAAGCGTGCCGCCGCCAAGCGCAAGGCCGGTGCCGGGTGCCACCGCTTCGGGCGTTCCCGCCCCGGCGCTGTTGCGCCCGAGCAGGTCACCGGTCGGCAGGCTGATCTCCTGCTGCAGCCCGGCGGTCACCTGCTGCACGCTCGCGGCATAGAGCACGCCGTTCTGCGACAGCGGCAACAGGTCGGTCGGCCCCACGCTCGCGGCGGTGGGCAGTTGCGGTATCGTCGTCATGGTTCGGGAATGTCCTCTCGCGCTGCCTCAGGCGATCGCGACCCAGCCGGTCGCGTCGGTCGCGGTCTGCTTGATCCAGAAGGTTGCCCCGGCGCCGCCGTCGAGGTTGCGATAGCTCGATCCGGGCGGCGCGCTCACCACGCCGAGCGGCGAACCCCGCCCGATCAGCACCACGCACCCGGTCGGCTCGGTCGGCGATATCAGCCGCACCGCGCCACCCGCGGCGGGCCCGAGCCGCACATCGCCCGCCTGGCTGCCGAGCGTGACGCTGCCGTCCGCGGCCGGCACAAGATAGTCCGACTGGATGAACCGCGCCGCCTGCCAGGCCCCGGCATGGCCCCGCCACTCGATCGTCGCGCCGGCCGGCACGGTCAGCGGCGCGCCGGTCCAGTTCTCCTGCGCCGGCGCGCTGCCGGCAGAAGCGAAGCTCACCGGCGCCAGACAGTCGATTTCCAGCCGCCGCCCCTCCAGCACCGGCAGGCCGACCTGCACGGTCGCGGTCGCGCCGGTGCCATCCCCGGTGATGCTCACCTGGGTGCCGGGTCCGTACCCGCTGCCGCGCGCGGTGATGTAGACGCCGATGACCGCGCCGTTGGCGATCCACGCGCTCGCCGCCGCGCCACTGCCCGTCCCGCTGATCGACACCGTGGCATTGGCGTAGTTCGACCCGCCATTGGTCACCTTGATGTAGGTGATCATGCCCTCGGTGCGCTGCGCCGTCGCGCTGATGATCGACTGCACCGCCCCCGTGCTCTGCGACACCGTCACGCGGTCGAGCAGATCGGGATAGACCAGCGTGTTCACCCCGTTCGCGGCCACCGGATTCACCGCGAAGGTGTCGTCGAAATTCACGATGTTATTCCGCAGCACCACCGAATCCGTATAGGGAACCAGCGCGTTCAGCGGGTCGCCCGACGTGCCGGACGAGACGATGTTGTCCCGCACCACGACGAGCTGCGGCGCATCCTGCAGGACGATGCCATAGCCGCCGGCGCCGTAATTGATCCTGTTCCCGGCAATCTCGAGATTGTTGCAGGAAATGCCGAAATTCGTGCCCCGCCCGTCGGATTCGACGTTGAGCGCCATGATGCCCGTGGTGCAGTCCTGGATGAAATTGCCGCGCACCGTGCAGTTCTGGCTGCCGCCGATGCCGATGCCGATCGTCTGCCCGTCGCAGTAATTGCCGCTCAGCTCGACATGGATCGACCCGCCGGCATCGATGCCGAACCCGCCGGAATTGATGATCATGTTGTTGGCGACGCGGCAATACCCGGTGTTCACCAGCATCCCGCCGCCGGCCGGCCCGTTATCGACCAGCAGGTTCCCGGTCACCAGGATGTTCCGCCCCGAAATCGAAATGCCGTAGCCGCTGTTGGAAAAGGCGCAGTTCTGCGCGACCAGCGCGCCCAGCACGTCCGGATTGGCATTGCCATAGGTGGGCGGCTCGCGGTTCGTCTGGTTGAAATTGCCGATCACGATGCCGGTCTGGTTGTTCCAGCACGTGTTGCCGACCACCTGCACATCGCGGATCTTCAGCGTCAGCGTCGGATCCTGGTTGTCGACATAGATGCCGTTGCGCGCGTTGTCGTGCGCCCGGCAGCTTGTCACCGCCACGGCATCCGTCGCCGCGACCCAGAGCCCGTCCACCGCGTTCGCGGTGAACTCGCAATCATGCACATGATGCCTGGTCACCGTCGGATCGCTCGGCGCGATCGCGAGACCCCAGCCATAGATCGATCCCTTGGCGTTGCGGAACAGCGAGCGCGTGATGTTCGAGGCCGTGCAGCCCGCCTGGATCACCACCCCCCAGGTCTGTGCGGTGATCGCGGCATTGGCATCGAAGATGATGCCATCGGCATTGAATGTCGCAGCACTCACGCTGATCCACGCCGCCTGGCTCGATGTCCCGGCCACGCTCTGCGCGCCGCGCGTCAGCACCGTCTGCCCCGGCACGCCGATCAGCGTCGCGGCGGTGCCGCTGATGTCGCATTCGCCGTCGATCCGGTAGGTCTTCGGCCCGAACCTGACCGGACTGCCGGCGGCAAGGGCCGCGCGCAGCGCCGGCGCGTCGTCGGTCACGCCATCGCCCCTCGCGCCGAAATCCTCGATCGCGACGGCATTGGCCGCCAGCTCGGCAATCGAGCGCACCGCGCTCGCCCCGGCCGCGACCGCCTCGAACCCGCCCGCCTGCACGCCGGGCAGGGTCGAGATCCCGCTCATGAACGCGCCATAGGCGAGCGCGACATTCGCCCCGCCCTGCCCGAGCGGCACGGCGTCGCCGGCGGCGGGCGCCGCCCCTGCGGGCAATGCCGCAATTTCGAAGGGCGCCGCGGCGGCGGCCAGCGTCGTGCCGCTGAGCGAGAGATTGGCGCCGATGGTGATCGGCACCGGCGCCGCCGTTCCGGGCCCGACACCGCCGAGCAGCGTGCCCTGCGGCAGGGCAAGCTGCTGCTGCATGCCGGCCAGAAACTGCGCGCGCGTCGCCGCCACGGTCTGTCCGGCCTGGTAGAGCGGCAGTTCGTCGCTATCCGAAACCGAATTCGCCGCCGGCAATTGTCCGATGGTTGGCATGCCGCCTCCTCAGTTCGCGGTGATGGGCTGGCCGAACGGGCTGGTGATCGGCGCGCCGCCCGGTGTCGTGATCGCGCTCGCCGGCGCCGGCACCGACGCCAGCGAAACGACCGGCAGGGCGATGCTCCGCGCGAGATTCCGTCCGGCCAGCGTGGTGATGGAAACCGTGACCGTATAGATCGTGCCCGGCTGCCCGCCGGCGAGCCACAGCACGGCGCGGGTGCCATCGATCGCCGTCGAGGCGATGGTGACATCGCCCGGATTGTCCGGGCTCACCGTGGCCGAAACGGTGGCGATCGCATCGCCCGGGCTGCCCGCGAGGGCGGGTGCCACGTCGAAGGTGTAGTCAAGCGTATCGCCCGGATCCTTTTCCGGCCAGGCCAGCGGCCGCGGCGGCAGCAGCGCGATCCCGCGCGGGGTCGGAATGAACCCCTCGATCTCGATCAGCCGTGCCGAGGCGGCCTGCCAGATCCGGCTGGCCGGTGTCGTGGTTGCGCTCATCTGGATGGCTCCGCTCAGTATTCGACGATGACGATGCCAGGCGCGCCCGCCCCGCCGGGGCTGCCGACGGGCGCGGCGCCGGTCGAGGCGCCGCCGCCGCCGCCGCCGCCGCCGAAGCCGGTGGCCGACAGGCCGGCCAGCGGCCCGCTCGCCCCGCGCCCATGGCCCGGCCCGCCGCCATCGCCGCCGCGCGAGGCGACGACGATGCCGTCACCGCCCATCGCCCCGCCCTGGATGATCCGCGCCCCGGAACCGATACCGCCGGCACCGCCCGCCGTTGCGAACAGCGAGCCGGAGCCGCCTTCGCCGCCGGTGCCGCCGGTGGCCGACATGTAGCTGCCGAAGCTCGACGTGCCGCCATTGCCGCCACTGGCCGGCGAGGTGGGCGCCACGCCCCCCGCGCCCACCGTCACCGCAACCACCTGCCCCGGCACGAGGCCGGTGACGATGTCGATCGCCGTCCCACCGGCGCCACCGCCGGCGCCGGGCATCGAGACGTGGTATCCCGCCGCACCGCCGCCGCCGACCACCGTCACCTTCGCCTGCGTCACCCCGGGCGGCACGACGAAACTGCCCGAGCTCTCGAACACCTGCATCTGCGAGAAGCCCGGCCGCAGCTGCGGCAGCTTGAAGGGCAGGAACGGCGCCTGCGGCAGCGTGACGATATCGGCCGCGGTAATCGCGCTCTGCCCGTAATTGACGGTGACGACGTAAAGCCCCACCCACCCCGCATCCACCGGCGGCGTCACCTGGGTTCCCGCCGCCGCCGCCGCACCCGGCTTGACCTGCAGCTGAACCCGCTGCAGCCGCTGCGTGTTCTGCGCCCCGCCCGAATTGCCCGGCCCGGAATACGGCACCGAAGGATCGGCGGCGTTCACGTAGGGCAGCACGACCGGATCGGCGTCGGCCTCCGAAAACGTCGCCTCGATCAGGTAATTCACCGACTGGCCGGAACTGGCCGGCGCCGCGAGGGTGAACGTGACCGGATCGAGATTGATGCCCATCCGCACCGTCTGCTGCGCGGTATCCTGCGGCAGGCTGCCATAGCTGTTGGCATCGACCGGCCCGAGCTGGGTGATCGATCCCGGCGCCACCGTCACCGTCAGCGAGGCCGGCACGGTCGGCGTGCAGGCCAGCCCGTCCGCGACCATGCCGCCGCCGAGCACCGCTTCATTGAGCGCGCCGATCGCGACCATCACGTTGCGGTTGAGGTTCAGAATGTCGGTATCCAGCGGGATCGCCCCCGGATAGACGATGGTCCTGTCCATGAAGATGTCCTTGTCATGAGGCCGTGCGACGGCACCCGCCGCATCAGGGCGGCGGCCGGCCGGCAGGGATGAAAACGGCGCGGGATCGCCCGTCAGTTCAGCAACCGCGTCCAGGCGATGGCATTGACCGGCAGCACGCCGGCGATGGTTGCGTAGATGTCGGCATCGGTGGCCAGCCCCACATCCTGGGCGAGATCGCTCCAGGCCAGCGGCGAGGTCGAATACCCGCCCGGCCCGTACCCGAACCCGCCGGACGCGCCGCTGCCGGCCACGAGCGGGCGATAGGCCGTCACGAAACACTGATAGGGCAGGGCAAGGCTGCCATAGCCGCCGCGCGCGCCATACCCCAGCGTGTTGGCGCCATAGCCGCCGGTATCGCCCGTGTTGGCGGGCTCGAAGATCGCCGGCGCCCGCCCGGTCTCGGCGGTGATCGCCGCCGCCAGCGCCGCCCGCGTTGCCTTCGGTGCCAGCAGATTGGCGCGGATCCGCATGCTGAACGCGGCATCCGCCTCGCCCGCCCGCCGGACGATGCGCCCGCCCAGATAGTCGCGCGCGGCAATGTCCAGCATCGGCCCCGAGGCCGTCGCGATCCGCGTCTGCCGCCGCACCGCGCCGATCAGCGCGTAAAGCCCGGCCCAGAGCGCGCCGAGCCCGCCGAGAACCTGGTCCAGCACCGGCGTCGCATCGGCGAACCAGCCGGCCGGCAGGACCATTTTCAGCCGCGCCGCCATGTCGGCCGCGCTGCCGGGGGGATTCGAACCGCTCATGGCTCAGCTCACGCCGATCGTGCCGGCCCGCACCACCCCGAACGCGGGCGGCGCCAGATCGGCCGTGCCACCGTTCAGCAGGGCGTCGGTCACGTTCACCACGGCGTCGGACGCGTCATAGGCAATCTGCAGCAGCTTCGAGTAAGGCAGCGTCGCGCCCACCGGCAGCCCGCCGATATAGGCCGCGATCGCCGCTGTCACCGCGGAGATGGCGGCCTGCGGCACCGTCCCTGTCGCCAGCACCAGCGTCATCGACACGTCCGCCGTCACCACCGTCGGTCCCTGCACCGCGAAACGCGTGCCCACCGGCCGCACCGCGTCCACCGCCCGGCCCAGCGTCGCCAGCAGCGAGGCCGGCGGATGGCCGGTTCCGTCATCCACCGTGACGATGAAATTGCCCATGCTGACGGCCCCGGTCTGGTCGACATTCTCGCTGATCGTCACCGACAGCCCCTGCTGCACACCGGCCACCGCTTCCTCGATGGCGCCGGTCGTCGCGCGCGACAGGCTGGCGAGATAGTTGCCGAACCGCGCCTTGAACGCGGCATCGCTCTCCGCGTCCACGCCGCCGCCCATCGGCGCCGCGTTGCTCACGGTGTCGATCCCGGCGATCGCCGTGGTCAGCAGCGAAATCGCCCCCGCCATCACGTTGCCGGCCGCCCCCGGCACCACCGCGCTCACCGGCAGGTCGATCGAGGCAACACCCGCCGCCAGCGTGTATCCGCCCTGCGCCGCCGAAAAATCCGGGTTCGCCGGGTCGGCCGTCACCGCGAAACTCTGGCTGCCATCGGCGGTCATCGCCGTCGCGCCGACCGGCACGAAGGCCGACAGCACGGGAGCGAACCGCGCGAAGGTCACCGTGCCGCCGGCCGCCACCGCCGGCAGCCGGGCGAAGCCGAAATCCGCGCCGAAACTGTCGCAGTCGGCCCCGGTGCTGGTGGCAAGCCGCGTGGTCAGCAGCACCTGCACGATCATCCATTGCAGCCAGAGGCCGAGCGAGGCGTTCGCCTCGAGCAGCGCCCGCAGGACCGACCCGACGGTCAGGTCCAGCGCCTGGCTCGCCGCCCCCTGCAGGGCAGCGGCCATCTGCTCCACCATGGCGGTGAAGCTCTGCAGCGATAATTGCATCGGAATTCCCTGTGCTGATCAGACGGAACCCGGCAGCGCGAGCACCCGCGCCCGTCCCGTCGCGGCGTCCTGATAGGCGATGGTCATCGCCAGCCCGCCCGGATTGCCCTGGCTGACCGTGATCTGCGGCGGCGGCGCGCTCGCCACCCGCGCCTCGCCGCGCATTTGCGCCCGCGCCAGCGCGCCGGCAGCAGCGGCAGGCCCCGCCGCGCCGACGAACTGGCCGAGCCCGGCGCCATAGGAAAGCTGCCAGACATACCCGCCGGGATTGGTCAGCAGCCGCCGCAGCACCCGCTGCTCGGTCAGCGCCGCCGCCTCGGCCAGAGCAAGGTCGCCGCCATTGCCGAAGGCAAGGTCGCCGCCGAAGGTCAATGCGAGATCCGCCATCACACCACCGTCGAGGGCGTGCCGGTCGAACCGCCCTGCGGATCGGGATGGGTGTGCCCGTCATGGGCCCGCCGCAGCGTATCGAGACTGCCATGCGTCCCGCTCAGGTCCGAAATCTCTCCGCTCACCATCAGATCCCCCTCGATCGAAACCGTCCCGGCTTTCATCGCGATCGTCCCGTCATTGCGCAGCCGCAGGAACGATCCGCTCTGATGCACGAGCCACAACTCGCCCACCGCCGCCTGCGGCGCCGGATCGCGGTCCGACCACAGCCGGCCGAGGACCACCGCCTGTTCGGCGTCGCCCTCCTGCCCGAGCACCAGAACCTGGTCGCCCGGTGACAACGGCGCCGCCATGCCCCAGCCTGCGCCGACCCATCCGGCCAGCACCGGCAGCCAGCCCGAGAGCACGCCCTCCGGCTGCAACGTCACCCGCGCCGCGTAGGCGGCCGGATCGAAACTCGCGACCACGGCGAACCGCGCCTGCGCCGAAAGCCCGTCGAGCGCCGCCGCCCGGCCTTTCACCGCGTTCCAGAAATGCTCCATCATGCCGCCCGCATCGCCTCGAAATGCTGCAGGAACCCGATCCGCCCGCCGATCACCCGCTCCACGCTCCGCACCACATACGCGCCATCGAGCGCGGTCTGCGTGCCCTGGAGCAAAATCGGGGTTCCCGGCATCATCGACGTCTCGCCCGGCATGCTCGCCTGCAGCCGCACCGCCTGCGCGGCCAGCGCCGCCTGCGCCGCCGCCGCAACGCGCTCTGCCTCGCCCTGGGTCAGGTTCGGGCGGATCAGCGTCGTCCCGCCGGAACTGCCGGCGCTCGAACTGAACGCCGCCTTGCTCTTCGGGTTCCAGCTCCGCACCGTCACCTTCGGGCTTGCCAGCGCCACCGCGCGGTCGCAGCCCAGCGTCATCAGATCCCGCCCATAGGTCAGCAGCATCGGCGCGCCGGCCGGCGGCGCCGTGAAATTCAGCGTCGTCCCGGTCACCGAAAGGCTGAACCGCTCACGCACCGCGAGCGCGGCCAGCAGGTCCCACCGCGTCGCGTGCCGCGAATGCAGACCGAGCCCGGTCTGCGCATGCGCCAGCTCGTAATACTGGCCGATCCGCGTCCTCGTCGCGTCCACATTCGCGGCAAGCCCGGCCTCGCCGGCAAATCCCGTCGCCACCTCACTCGCCGTGAGGTTCGAGAAGGTCTGGTCCACCTCGGCATCGATCAGCCGCGCGGCGAGATCCCGCCCGCTCAGGATCGCGGCACCGAGATCGAACCGGATCGCGACATTGTCGACCTGGCCCACGACCAGCGCCGGCCCGGTCCCGATGCCCGCCGTCACCACCCCGCCCTGCAATCCCGCGAACCAGGCCGCGCCGCCCGGCACCGCGCCGATCGCGAATTCGAGGACGAAGCACGCCGCCTCGAACGCGCCCGGCTGGCGGATTTCCAGCCGCTCCAGCCCCGGCAGCGGCGCTCCGTCGAGCGTCGCGAACGGAGCGATCGCCCGCACCGTCACCGCCTCAGACACGCGGCACCCCGCCACCCGCATTCGGGTCCACCGGCGGCAGCACCAGCGTCACCAGCCCGACCAGCACAGGGTCGGACAGCCCGTTGAGCTGCGCGATGCGAATCCACTGCGTCGCATCGCCCAGATGCCGCGCGGCGATCTCGTAGAGATTGCCGCCCGCGACCGTGATCGTCGTCGTCCCGCTCATGCCGCCCCCAATGAAGCGTTGCCGGCGGCGCGGCCGAGATAGGCGGCGGCCCCGCCAAGCGCCGCGAGCGACAGGCTCGCCGTGCCCATCGCCTGCAGCGCCCGCGTCGCCGCCGAGGCGCCGGCGCTCGCGCCGAACGCGCCCTGCGCCGCCGCCAGCCCGTTCTCCGCCGCGCTCAGCGCGCCGCCCACAACCCCCTGCGCCGCGGCAATGCTCCCGGGCGCCGTCACCGTTACGGAGCCGAGCGAAAGTCCCGCCAGCCCGGCCAGGCCACCGGCGCTGACGAGATCGAGCCCCGCCTGCGCCAGCGCGTCCGGCACCGCCGTCACCAGGTTCTGCGCCTCGACCAGCTCGATCGAGAACGGAATCCACCAGGGTTTCTCGTAAACCGCGACGAAATCCGCGATCACCACCTCAAAGGCGAAGCCGCTCCAGGCCAGCGGCAGGGTCGCCCCCGCCGCCCGCGCCACATCGAGCAGTTGCGCCCGCGCCTCGGCATCGGGGCCGGAGAAAGTGCCCGCGAAACGGATGATCCCCGCCGCCGCGCCGAGCGTGTCGATCACGCGGCCGCCGCCCGGCAACTCATGCACCGCCAGCCGCTGGCAGCCGCCGAACTCGATCGCCTGCGGCACCTCGAAATCCCGGAAGGCAACGCCGCCCAGCGTCACCATGATCGCCGCCATCTTCCGCCTCCCGCTTTCAGAATCCCGGCTTGCGGCCCGGGAACACCGGCGACATGCGCGTGTCGTATCCGGTCACGCCCGAAGGCGGCCGCCGCGCCTCGTCGCCGAACAACCCGCCGAGCCAGCGGCCGAGATCCATCCGCTCCGGCGCCGCGAACCGCGTCTCCGGCCGCACCGCCGCCGCCGCCAGCCCCGTTGCCTCCGCACCGACCGCCCGCCCCGGCACGACCGGCGCCACCGGTCGCGCCGACGCTGCGGACGAAACATGAGCCCCATTCCAGGCATGCGGCCCGGAGCGACCTGACGCCACATGCGGGGCCACCACGCGGCGCGAAGCCGCCATCGCCGGAGCCCCGGCGCGCAGGGCGGTGTGGATCAGCGGCACGTCCCGCGCCACCACCCGCCTCGACCGTTCCATCGGGGTCCGCCGCGCCGGCAAATGCGCGCCCGCCAGCCGGATCTCCGGCCCGAAGCCGTGCGCCACGCGCCGCCCCGTCACAGCCGCAACCCGCAGGCTGGCGCGCGGCGACGGATGATGCCGCACGTGCCATGCGTGCCGCATCCGTTCCGTTGAAAGCCGCACGGCATGATGCCATCCACCCCGCAACATCACGGCCGCACCGTCCCGAGGACGACTTGTCGGAAACGCCCCAGGCGCCGCCTGCATGGCGGACGTCACCGCCCGCCGCATTCTCCGCGCCACCGAGCGCAGCCGGCGGGGCGCGATCCGCCCGAACCCGCCCCGCGCCAGCCCGGCGAACCGCGCCCCCGCACCGTCGCGCCATCTCACACCTGCACCCACGCCATCGCCTTCCAGTCGAATGTCAGCCCGTCCAGCTCCCCGCACGCGACGACGAACGCGATCCGCTCCGCCTCGCCGAGCGTGAAGGCCACCTCGAACGGCACCCCGCGCCCGACCAGGTAGAGACAGTCGATCAGCGCGGGGTGCCGGCTCAGTTTCCCGCGAGCGCCTTCACCGTATCGGCATCCTCCGGCTGCAACGCCGCCGCCGCCGCCTCGATGCCCGCCTCGCCGAGCCGCTCGACGGCGTTTTCCACCGCCGCCTCGCTCGCCGGAAACGGCAGCGGCACGCCATCGATCGCGCTGACCGACGCCGCCAGCGAGGCGACGCCGAGATACGCCTCGTTCATCGACAGCTCCGGCCCGAGCGCCTTGAACAGGCGCAGCCGGTCGAGCATCGTCAGCGGCCGCAACGCGAGCACCCGCCCGCGCGCGTCCTCCACCGCGCCGCCGCTCATACGCGCCTGCGCGTCGAGGCGAAGAAGTCGAGCTTCTGCGCCACCGGCATGTCGCCGCGATACACGCCCGCCGAGCTGAGCTTGAACACGACCCCATCGAACTGGTAGGTCGAGGTCGATCCGTCAGTTTCATTCACATATTGATAGAGCGTTCCCGGCGGGATCGCCTGCCCCGACAGATAGGCCTGCTCGATCTGCGCCATGAAATCGTCGGCCGCCGAGGTGCCGCGGTCGAGCAGGAAACTTCCCTGCCATCCCCTCGGCAGTTCGGCGCCGAGCTGCACCCCGTCGAGCCGGTCGACGCGCACGCTCTGCGTCACCTGGCTCACCTCGAATCCGGTCACATGGGCAAGATCGACCCGGCCGAACGGCCCCATGACGACGAGCTGGCAATCATTGCCAACGGTAAACGTGTTGTATGGCATCTGCTACCTCACACCGTGCCCTGGGGCAGGGTCTGCTGGCTGACCTGCACGGTCTGCCCGCCCTCGACATTGACGATGAACCGCTCGTTGATCGCCTGGTACTGCACCTGCACATCGGCCTGCACATAGCCAAGCCCGGTGCGCGAAGGCGGATTGTTCGAGGCATCGCACACCACCGCGAAGGGCAAAGCCCCGTTGGTGGTGCCGAGCATGCCCTGGCCGAGCATCGTGTTCAGGAAGGCCAGCAGCGTGCCGCGGATGCGGCGGAACAGCGTCTCGTTCACCAGCTGGCCGACATACTGCCCCATCCCCGCCGACAGGGTGGCGGCGATGTAGTTGGTCATGCGGGTGTAGTTGTCCCCGTTGGTCGCACTGTCGGACGAAGCGTTGAACCCGCCGCGCACGCCCCAGAACGCCCCGCCCGGCTGCGGATTGGCGATCACGTCGATCCCGGCCGACATCAGCGCCGACAGATCGGCCGACGAATAGGTGCTGGTGGTGCCGGATGCGGCGCGCCCCGATTTCTGGCTGCCGACGACGCCATAGAGCGGCTTGTTCAGCGAGCTCTGTTCCGGCGAGAGATTGGCGAGCCGCCCGGCCACGAAACCCTGCGGCGACACCAGCCGGGTCATCCCGTTCGCCTGGTCGTACCACCAGATCCAGTCGCCGAACATCACCTTGGCAGCATAGGAATCGATCCCCGCCGTCCGCTTCGCCGACACCGCATTGGCGATCGTGTCGCCCGGCGGCCCGGCCAGGATCATGTAGCAGCCTTCCTCGAGGCCGAAGGCGACGGTCGGGCTCCACTGCGTCGGATCGTCGAGATCGGCCAGCACCGCGATCCCGCAGCCCTGCCCGCGCAGCGCATACATCCCGCTCCGCGGCAGCGTGTCTTGGCCCACGAGCGAGGCGGCGGTCAGCCCGCCGGCGCCGTCGCTGCCCGGCGTGCCGGCCGCGAACGGATAGACCCCCGTCACCGGCGGGGTCGACAACGTGCCGGCACTCGCCACCACCAGCTCGGAGGCGCCGCGCAGCGGCCCCGTCCCGGCATTCACCGCATTCGCCGCCGCCTGCCAGAACGCGGCTCCGGTGCCGGCGATGTTGTCGAACACCTCCGGCGTGCGCCCCGGCAGCGCCACGGTCAGCCGCCAGCTGTTCGCCGCCGACCCGGCCGAAACCGTCACCGTGATCGCGTTGCCGAGCGATCCGGTATGGAGCGCCGTCAGCGTCAGCGCGCCGAGAATGGAAACCGAGGCCGCGGCATCGGTGCCGTCGCTCACCCGCACGCAGCGGAAATTCGACGCCCCCTGCTGCACCGCCACGGCCACCGCCGTGCCCATGTCGTATTGCCGCGCCATCACCGGCCCGAAGGATGCGGCATAGTCGCCCATCGAGCCGACGATCATCGGCTCGCCCACCGGCCCCCACGATGCCGAGCCGACCACGCCGAGCACATCGGTCGGCACGCCGTTGAGCAGCAGCGTCTGCGGCGGCACGATCTGCACATAGAGGTCGGGAACGATCAGCGCCGTCGTGTTCAGCGCGCCTGCCTGCGATATCGGCATGCCTCAGCCCTCCGCCACAACCCGCACGACCGACCCGGCCTGGGCGGACGCCAGCACGGCGTCGATCTTCGCCGCGTCGGTAATCGTGTCGCCCCGCCTGAAGCCCTCGAACGGCTTCACCACCACCAGTTTGATCTTCATCGTCTCTCCTTCAGCCGGTCATGCCGGCGATGAACGCGCCGCCCGCCGCGATCCCGCCGACCCCGAACAGCATGGCCGGCGTCGTCATCGCCTCGGTCGTCGGATATTCCGCGTCGTAAATGAGGTCCCGCCGGTACAGCCCGGCATCGATCGACCTGTCCGTGGTCTCGGTGCCCACAAAGCGCAGCCGCGCCGCCGCGCCATCGGCGAGGCCGATGAACTGCGGCGCCGCCAGCGCGGGGTCGATCACCGCCGTCGCCGCGTCCCGCGTCAGCGGGTCCGGGCACCACAGCGAAATCCGGAACGGCTGCACCTGGCGCTTGATCTCCCGCAGCGCGACACCCCCAGCCACGACGCGGGCGATCAGCCCGTGCGCCGCCGGCACGCTCAGCGTCGTCCCCGCGTAATTCACCAGCCACCCCGCCGCGCGCAGCAGAGCGGCGAGATTGCTCGCCACACTCGCCGGCGTGTCGCGCGCCTGCACCGCATAGGGAAAGATCGCGCCATCGACGGCGATGCCGGCGAGCTGCCCGGCCGCGCATTGCCCCGTGAACGTCGCCGCCATTCCCGCGACGCTGACCGACAGCGTCGCCGGCACCGGTGCCATCTCGATCCATTCGCGCGGATAGCGCGTCACGTTGCGCACACCGCCCGGCTCGGCGAACACGGTGGCGTGCATCACGCCCCGCGCGAGATCCGCCTCCAGCGCCGGCGCGTTCGGCATGCCGCGATAGACCCGGCACGTCACCATCCCGTCCGGCCCGGCGATCGCCGATGCCGCCGCCGTTCCCGCCGGATAGGAAGCCGTCGCGATCAGCGAGACGATCGCGTTCTCGACATCCTGCTGCCCCGCCATCAGACGATGCTCGCCGAAAGCGCGAGCCGCCAGATCCCGCCGAACAGCTCCGCCTGGTCGATCACGAACTGCCGCCCGCGCGCATCGCGCACCACATCCGCCACGTCCGGCGCCAGCCCCTCCACCGCCGCCACCGCGGCGATGTAGCCCGGCGCGCGCGTGTCGTCCGGCAGCCCGGCCTCGGCATGGGTCCCGCCCCGCGCCGGCAGCAGCGCCGCCGGAAATCCGGCCAGCACGCCGCGCGCCCCGGCGCCGAGAATCGCCCCATAGGGATTGATCCCCGGCACCGCCTGCGCCGCCGGCCGCCAGATCGACAGCGTCTCGTTGCAGCGCGCCCCCAGCACCGGCGCCGGCGGCTCGTTGTTCACCACGAGAAACGTCCCCGCCGGCCCTGCGACATAATCCCCGGCGCGCACATAGGCTTGGTCCAGCACGAGTTGCCGATAGGGCAGGCCGAGCGGCGCCGGCCCGCGCACCGAGCCCGAGACCGGCAACACCAGCACGCCCAGCCGCACCAGCCGGTTCGCCGCGACGATCGGGCACGCCCCGTCGCGCGGCCGGTAGGCGTCGCAGATCACGCCCGCCTTGCGCGCGGCCATGCCGCCGCCGAAGGCGATCCGGTCCGCCAGCCGCGTTCCATCCATGAAGACCTCAAACGATCAGGGTGATGCCATCCGAGGGGCCGAGCGCCGGCCCCGGCGGCAGGCCGAGAAACCCGCACAGTCGCCGCCGCCACTGGTCGAACAGGGCGGCACGGTCGCGCACCTCGTTGGCGTTGTGCTGCCAGCCGGCCGCCGCCTCGGTATCGAGATTGCCGCTCGCCTCCGGAATCGCGACCTCCAGCGCGGCGAGGGTGGCAAGGTAGTTCACCACCACCGCCACCTCTTCCGCCGCCAGGTTGTTCATCCGGTATTCAAGCGTGCCGTAGGCCTGGAAGAACCGCCAGGACTGGAATCCCGCCGCCCCGGCGCCATAGGCCGGATAGCCGCAGAACCGCCGCACATCGACCTTCTGCGCCTCGCTCAGCGTGCCGGGCGCGCTCGAAACACTGCCCGACATGTCAGTAGACCGAGCCGTCGCCGCGGGTGAAATAGACCGTGCCGGCGCCCGAGGCGAGCACGGCGCTCGCCTCGCTCACGAGCCGCCCGGAATCGATCAGCATGCGCCCGCCCGGCGGCACCGGCGTATCCGCCGCACTCGCCGGGCTCATCCCCGCGGTGCCCAGCCGCACGAACGCGACGGACGCCGCGGCGTTGTAGACGAGCAGGCTCGACCCGCCGCCGGAAAGCGCGGTCGAGGCCGCGCTGGTCGAGGCGGCGACGGACGCGGTGCCCGATGGCCTGAAGGGAAGCGAGGACCCGATTGACATGTTCGCCCCCTCCTCAGCCGATATGCTCGATCATCACCGCGCGCTTGAAGTTGGAATTGGTCGCGGTCGGGATGGTGTTCGGCGTCGTCGTGGTGTCGGACGGCGCGCAGAACCCGCCGATCCAGTACCAGGACTGGGCGATGATCTGCTGCAGCCGGTCGATCGGCTCGCGCGTGACCATGGCGACACCGTCGATGATGTGCACCAGCGCATCCTTCGGCGCGACGTCGTCCGCGCCGATGCCGGCGAAATCCGCCTCGATCAGCGCGCCCTTGCCGCAGACGATCGGCCGGCGGATGTACAGCCCCGCCAGTGTGGGATGCGACTGCACATAGGCCTCGGTCGTGGTGATGAAGCGCAGGCCGAGGAAGTCGTTGACCATGCCCTGGCGGAACACCGCGTTGCTCGACGTCGCGCCCTGGAACAGCTGCCGGAAATCCGGATCGGCGAAGAGCTGCCGGGCCGAGACCGGATCGAGATAGCAGTTGTAGACACCGTCGATTTCCGGCACCGCGTTCTGCCGCAGCGTCGCCACCGCATCGAGCAGGGCGGACATGGTCAGCGTGTCGGTCGCCTGCAGCGCGCTGGTCGTCCCGGCCCCCTGCGGCCGGACGATGGCACTCGCCGTCGCGGCGCGCACCGCATTGCCGGCGGTGCCGTCAGATACGCTGACGTCGTTGGAAAAGGTCAGGGTTCCCGAAATCCCGCCCGGCGCCGACGATGCGTTGTTGACATCCGGCGTCACGCCAATGAGCAGATACGTATTCGAACCAACCGTTACCGTCAGCGGATAGCTGGCCGAAACCGCCGTCTGCACGCCGTTGACGAAAACGGTGGTGAAACCGCGAATATCATCGACCTCGATGCTCGGCGCCGCGCTCGCCAGCGTGGCGCTCACGCGTGTGTTGCCGCCGAAATAGGGGGCGAACAGCGCGTTGCGCGCCAGCTCGTCAAGGCTGCGCGCCGCCTGCTCGCCATTGGTCGCGGCATTCTGCAGGAACTGCGAGGCGATGCCGACGCGGCTGGTCACCATGTTCAGGTCCTGCGTCGCCGCGTAGAAATTCAGCGTCACGGTATACTGCTCGACACCCCAGCCCTGCGGCGTCAGCCCGTTATCGAGATTGGTGTTGGTCGCGGCGGCCAGCGGCGTGGTGACCGAGGGCTTCAGCCCGGCGCGGGTCTTGGTCAGCGTCTCGCCGATGCCGACGGCGAAGCTCTCGCGATCCGCCACCATCCGGTAGCCGAGCCGCGAGCGCAGCGCCTGCTCGAATTCGCGCTCGAGGAAGCCCTGCTGGATGATCGGCTGCAGCGAGGCGGGAAAATTCGAAATACCCATGTCGTGTTCCTTC
This sequence comes from Acidiphilium multivorum AIU301, assembly GCF_000202835.1. Taxonomy (NCBI): domain Bacteria; kingdom Pseudomonadati; phylum Pseudomonadota; class Alphaproteobacteria; order Acetobacterales; family Acidocellaceae; genus Acidiphilium; species Acidiphilium multivorum. The sequence goes on along the minus strand of NC_015186.1, from coordinate 3,103,404 downwards.
TGGATGACGCAATTCGCCGCACCCCGTCGCGCGGGGCACGGTTGTCTGACAACGCGTTAATTTGTTGAAAGCGGCCGGCGGCCGGCTCAGCCCCCGGCGCGCCGAAGCAGTTCGGCACGCGCCGCGCGCCACTCGGCCTCGCTCAGCTCGGTCGCATGGCGGGCGCGCGGCGGCTCCGCCCGCGGCACCGACGCCGTGGATGACGATGACGGCGCGCCGAACAGCCAGGGCTTGTCCCGCTTCAGCTGCGCCATCAGCGCCGCCGCGTCCGGCGCCGTGCCGTCCTCGGCCGGCGTCATCGCCGCCGGGTCGATCAGTCTCAGCCCGTCAAGATCGATCATGCCGGCCCTGACCGCCTCGATCCTGAGTTCGGCCCGCCGCAGCCGCTCGGCGTGTTCGCGCCGCAGCGCCTCCATCGCCTGCTCGGCCGCCATCGCCCTGGCCTGCCAGTCCTCAGGCGCCGCCTGCGGCTCGTCCGGCAGCCCCTCGTGCTCCGCGAATTCGTCGCTCATGCCCCGTTCCGTTCCAGTTGGTCCCCCTCATCGGCGATGCGCGCGAGTTCCGCCGCCGCATCCCCGATCACATGACTGGCGGCGAGACTCTTCACCGCCGTCTCGCGCGAGAGCTGGCCCGCATTGACCAGCGTCGCGATCGCCTGCGCCTCCTTCAGCCGGTCATCGGCCGAGGCGGCATACCAGCGCGGCCAGCGCAGGCTCAGCCGCAGGTCGGGATCGACCCGCGGCACCGTCCGGCCCATCACCTTCACGTCGAACCGCGCCGCCGCCCGCAGCGCCATCCGCAGCAGCGGCAGCAACCCGCCCTCGCCATAGGCAATCCGCAGATTGTCGGCGAGCCAGATCAACCCCTGGTTCATCAGCTCCAGCGCCCGGCCCGATTGCGGCGCCGCCAGCCGGTCGGCGCTGGCGCGGTTGCCATGCACGCTCTCCAGCGCGAACTCGCGCAGCGTCCGCACGTAGTCGATCACCGCGGCCGAGGCGGTGCCGCCAATCTCCAGCAGCTTGGCATCGCCCTTTTCCGAGACGATCAGCGCATTCCCCGCGCCCTTGACCATCTCGCGGTCGGTCGTCGCCGGCTCCTTGATCAACAGCGTCGGATCGGAGGCATATTTCAGCCCGCGCCCCACCTGCGACAGCTGGTAATCGATCTCGATCGATGTCTCGATCGCCGCGCGAAAGGTACAGGCGCCATCGGCGCCCTCGCCGCCCGGCAGGTTGCGGATCCACACGATCGGCACGAAGCCGAGGTCATGCCGCACGCTCCGCGCCCGATCCGGCGCGGCGGGCAGCCCTTCGCCCACCGGCACCGGCTCGAACCAGGTCTCCGCCTGCGCATCCCAGCGCCGCTGGAACCAGTAGGTCTGGCCGGGATCGATCCCCTGATAGCCCTGGCCGATCAGTTCCGCGCCCCGCACCTTGTAGAGCTCGGTCACCTGCTCCAGCGTGTCCGGCGCATCCTCCCGCCAGCGCGGCGTCAGGTATTGCGTCTCCATCACCGAACAGAAGAACCGCCCCTTCAGCACCCGGAGCAGGATCGCCACCGAGCCGACCGATCCGCGCAGCGCCGCGTCGATCATCACCTCGTTGAGCCGGCATTCGCCGAGGAGGTCGGCCAGCAGCGTCTCGATCTCCGGCTCCGCGCATTCGACGGCGGGGAAATGCCCCGCGCTGAACAGCAGCGAAACCGAATCCTCCACCACGATCCGGCACAGCCCGTAGCGCACCGAAGGCCGCCGCGCCCGCAGCGGCACATATTCGCCCGCCCCGTTGCGCTCCTCCTGGAACGCATAGGGCAGCGCGTCATAGATCGTCCCGTCCAGCACCCGGCGATAGATCTCCAGCCGCCGCGCCCGTGGCGCGAGGTGCGGATCGGCCGGGATCGTCTGGCAGATCGTGTCGAACATGAATTCAGCGCCCCATCAGAGAAAAATTCACCATCCGCGCCGCCACCGGCGCCTGGCCGAGCGTCGCCTCGGCGCGCGCCAGCGCGTCGACCTGGTCGTCCTTCTCGCCATCGGGAAAGGCCCGCAGCTCGGCGAGAAACGCGTCGGTCCAGCCGGCGCGCACCACGCGCGTCCCGCCGGCGCCGATCCGCGCCGCGGCCGGCATCGCCCGCGTCTGTTTCGATCCCGATTCCGGACTGGCGATCACCGTGAACCCGTCCAGCACCCGCCGCAGATGCGCGACCTGCGCGACGCCGGCCTGTCCCGGGTCCTGCGGCAGCGCGATCGCGGTGCCCCGCCCGTCCGCCTCGGCGGTCGCCCGCAGCAAGGCCTCGACCGCCGCCGGCCCCGCCCGCACCCGCACCACGTCGAGCACGACATGCGTGCCATCGGCGGTCAGCCCGAGCTTCAACCCCACGGTCCAGTCCGGATTCCGCCCGGCCGATGCCGCCGTCGCCGCCAGGTCCCAGGCGCGCACGGTGCGCACCACCGCCGGCGGCGCGTCGACGAAGCCGAGCCTGTCGAGTTCGAACAGCGTCCCGCCATCGCGCATCGGCCGCTGCTGGTAGAGCGCGGCGAACACGCGCTCGCCCACCGTCGCCCGCCGCCGGGCGATCGCCCGCGCATCCTCCCATTCCGGCCAGAGCGCCTCGCCCGGCGCCCGTCCGAGCGGGTCGTCCGCCTCGGCGAGTGCCGGCAGCCGCAGCACCGTCCAGCCGCTCTCCCGGGCCATCAGCCGCCCGGCGAGATCGTCCTCATGCCAGCGCGTCATCACCAGCACGACGCGCCCGCCCGGCTTCAGCCGCGAGAGCAGTTCGGCGCGATACCAGTCATGCAGCGCGTCCCGCGCCGCCCGGCTGTCCGCCTCGGCCCAGGATTTCACCGGATCGTCGATCAGGATCAGATCCGCCCGCCGTCCGGTGATCGGCCCGCGCACCCCGGCGGCGAAATACTGGCCACCCCCCTGCAACGAAAACCGCCCCGCCGCCCGGTTGCCGGCGTCGAGAAGCAGGCCGAAATCCTCGCCCGCCTCGGCGATCAGCGCGCGCAACCGGCGGCCGAAATATTCGGCGAGCGAGGCCGTATGGCTCGCCGCGATCACCTCGCCCGCCGGATGGCGGGTGAACCAGAACGCCGGAAACAGCACCGAGGCATAGGTCGATTTCGCCGCCCCCGGCGGCATCTGCACCATCAGCCGGTCGACCTGGCCGGCCGCCACGCGCTCCAGCGCGTCGATCATCGCGAGCTGGTGCCGCGCCGGCCGCAAGCCCTGCGCCTCCAGCACCGCGGCGGCGAACCGGCGGAAATCGCGGGGCCGAACCGCCCCCCCTCTGGCTCCGTCGCAGCACATCATGCACCGCGCCGCGCACAGAACCTCATCATGACCGGAGGGATAGCCCAAAACGGGGCGGGTGGGAAAGCAGAAAAAACGCTATGTTAGATTTTTTCTTTCCCCCGAAGGCTCCACCCTCGGCTCAGGGGAAGCCGAACGCGACACCCATCTCGCCGCGCGCGGCGAAAGTGCTGCTCGTCGGCTCATAGAATCCGTTGGACGGTTTCGATCCGGCATAGTTGAAATGCCGCATCTCCAGCCCGGCGAAGACGTGCCAGACATTGTCGAGCCGCCAGTCGGCGCCGAGCCGCACGGCCTCCTCGCCGCTGGTGCCGAAGCTGCCGGAGAATCCGAGCGCCGGCGCCGAAACGCCGCCGCCCACCACTGCCAGTCCCTCCGCCGAGGCGGAGAGGACGAGCCGCCCCGTCGCCGCATAATCGAGCTTCGCGCCGAACCCGGCCAGCGCCGCGTGATAGAAACTGCCATAGCCGCCGCTACCGCCGATATTGCGCGACCAGCTCTGATAGCCGGCGGCAATGAAGGGCAGCACGCTGACCGCGTGGCTCAGCGGCACGGCAACGCCGAGCTGGACCTCGACATGGTTGAACCGCGCCGCTTCGGACTGGTCGTATGGCACGAGCCCCTGCGACGTTCCCTGCAGGTAGCCCTGATATCCCAGCGCGCCGCCCGAGAAATCGTAGACCACGCCGGTATAGACGTCCGGCAGGCCCAAGGCCGGGCCGAGCCGCGAGGCGCCGAGGCTGAACCCCGGCAGCACGCCGCTCTCCTGGTCGGAGGTGTTGTCGAACCCTTCGTGATAGCTGTACCCCGTCGCCGTGATGCCGAGCGAAACCCGGGTCTCGGCCGCGGCAATCGCCGGGTTCACGCCCTGCGCCCGCGCGCACGGCGCGAGCCGCGCCAGCGCGAGAGCCAGTCCGAGCGCACAAAGGATATTCCTCGTCACAGCCGCCATTCCAGATCAATCTTGCGTAACACAATTTATCGCAAGAAAACCTGAACGTCTGCTTAACTTTGAGATGCCGGCGCGAATTCCACACATGTCACCCATCCGCCACGCCATGGCCGCGCGGGTCAGTGAAGCTGGAACATATGCGGGCTGCGCATCTCCCCTGGCGTGATCAGCGCGGCCGTGCCCACCCGCACCGAATGCAGCTTGCCCTCGATCTGCCGGCTCCAGAAATCGAGGAACCGGTACAGCACCGGGTAGCGCGGCGCGATATCGAGGTCCTGCCACACGAAACTCTGCAGAACGCCCGGATGGTCGGGCAGATGGTAGAGAATCTCGGCGGTCGTCAGCCGGTATCCCTCGAGCTGTCGGCTCAGTGTCATGATCTGTCTCCGTCGCACTGTCATCGGCGGGCCGTGCGAGTCCGCTCCTCCTGACCATGACGATGCCATGACACCCCCGGGGGTTGGCAAGAAAAATCTTTCTTATCAACACTTTAGCACTCACCTCGGGCAATTGCTGCCGGACTTGACATCGGTTGCCCACAACACTATCCCTTTGGCACTCTCCCGGTGAGAGTGCTAGCAAGCATCCGGTGCCTATCGAGAGGGCCGGCGCTGCTGAGCCCGTCACTGTTGCAACAGACTTCTGAAGTCAGGAGCGAGCCACATGAAATTCCGTCCCCTGCACGACCGCGTGGTCGTTCGCCGGCTGAACGCCGAGGAGAAGACCGCCGGCGGCATCATCATCCCCGACACCGCCAAGGAAAAGCCGATGGAAGGCGAGGTCATCGCCGTTGGCCCGGGTGCCCGCAACGAGGCCGGCGCCGTCGTCGCGCTCGACGTCAAGGCCGGCGACCGCATCCTGTTCGGCAAGTGGTCGGGCACCGAGGTCAAGATCGACGGCGAAGAGCTGCTGATCATGAAGGAATCCGACATCATGGGCATCATCGAGGGTACGGCTTCGAAGAAGAAGGCCGCCTGATCACCCCCGGTTTCCCCTCCGATATCGCATAAAGGAAGTTACACATGGCTGCTAAAGACGTCCGCTTCTCGGCCGACGCCCGCGAACGCCTCATCCGCGGTGTCGACCTGCTCGCCAACGCGGTGAAGGTCACCCTCGGCCCCAAGGGCCGCAACGTCGTCATCGAGAAGAGCTTCGGTTCGCCCCGCATCACCAAAGACGGTGTGACGGTCGCGAAGGAAATCGAACTCGCCGACAAGTTCGAGAACATGGGCGCGCAGATGGTGCGCGAAGTGGCCTCGAAGACCAACGACCTCGCCGGTGACGGCACCACCACCGCGACCGTCCTTGCCCAGGCGATCGTCCGCGAGGGTGCGAAGGCGGTTGCCGCCGGCATGAACCCGATGGACCTGAAGCGCGGCATCGACAAGGCGGTGAACGCCATCGTCGACGAGCTGAAGAAGCGCACCAAGAAGATCACGACCCCGAGCGAGACCGCCCAGGTCGGCACCATCTCCGCCAACGGCGAGGCCGAGATCGGCAAGATGATCTCCGAGGCGATGCAGAAGGTCGGCAACGAGGGCGTCATCACGGTCGAGGAAGCCAAGGGCATCCAGACCGAGCTCGACGTCGTCGAGGGCATGCAGTTCGACCGCGGCTACGTCTCGCCCTACTTCATCACCAACCCGGAGAAGATGGTCGCGGATCTCGACAATCCGTACATCCTGATCCACGAGAAGAAGCTCTCCGGCCTGCAGCCGATGCTGCCGCTGCTCGAAAGCATCGTCCAGTCCGGCAAGCCGCTGCTGATCATCGCCGAGGACGTCGAGGGCGAGGCGCTGGCCACCCTGGTCGTCAACAAGCTGCGTGGCGGCCTCAAGATCGCCGCCGTCAAGGCGCCCGGCTTCGGTGACCGCCGCAAGGCCATGCTGGAAGACATCGCGATCCTCACCGGCGGCCAGGTCATCAGCGAAGATCTCGGCATCAAGCTCGAGACCGTGACGCTGAACATGCTCGGCCGCGCGAAGAAGGTGCTGATCGAGAAGGAAAACACCACGATCGTCGAAGGTGCCGGCAAGAAGGCCGACATCACCGGCCGCTGCAACCAGATCCGCGCGCAGATCGAGGAGACCACCTCGGACTACGACCGCGAGAAGCTGCAGGAGCGCCTGGCGAAGCTGGCCGGCGGCGTTGCCGTCATCCGCGTCGGCGGCGCCTCGGAGACCGAGGTGAAGGAGCGCAAGGACCGCGTGGACGACGCGCTGCACGCGACCCGCGCCGCCGTCGAGGAAGGCATCGTCCCGGGTGGCGGCGTGGCCCTCGCCCGCGCCTCGCTCGCGATCAACAAGCTCAAGGCCGATAACGACGACCAGCGCTTCGGCATCGACATCATCCGCAAGGCGGTGCTCGCGCCGATGCGCCAGATCGCCGAGAACGCCGGCGAAGACGGCGCCGTGATCTCCGGCAAGGTGCTCGACAACGACGACTACAGCTTCGGCTTCGATGCCCAGTCCGGCGAGTTCAAGGACATGGTCAAGGCCGGCATCATCGACCCGACCAAGGTCGTCCGCACCGCGCTGCAGGACGCCGCCTCGGTCGCCGGTCTGCTCATCACGACCGAAGCGATGGTCGCCGAGCGTCCGGAAAAGAAGGCCCCCGCCGGTGGCGACGCCGGAATGGGCGGCATGGGCGGCATGGGCGGCATGGATTTCTGATCCGCCGCTCCAGGCTCAGGCCCGGATACCGGAAAGCCGTGGGGGCAACCCCACGGCTTTTCTCTTGAGCCCCGCCTTTTTGCGCCGCGCCGCCGTTCAGCCCCGCCGCCGCTCCAGCCCGAACGCCCAGGCCGCCACCGCCAGCCCCGCCAGCGCGAGCGCAGCGCCCAGCAGCGGCAGGCTCCGATAGCCGATCCCGGCGCCCAGCGCCGCCCCGCCCAGCCACGCCCCGCCGGCATTGCCGAGATTGAACGCCCCCTGGTTGATCGTCGAGGCAAGGTTCGGCGCATCCCGCGCATGGTCGATCACCCGCGTCTGCAACGGCGAGACCAGGGTGAACACCGCCATCCCCCAGCCCGCCATCACCAGCACGGCCACCAGGCCGAACGGCAGCGCCGCCCGCAGCGCCACCAGCAGCACGGCGATCGCCGACAGCGTCGCGACGATCGTGCGCGCCGCATGCCGGTCCGCGAGCCGCCCGCCGAGCAGCCCGCCCGCCGTCAGCCCGGCGCCGAACACCAGCAGCGCCACGCTGACCCAGTGCGGCGACAGCCCGCCCACCCGTTCGAGCATCGGCGCGATATAGGTGAACACGCTGAACAGGCTCGCCGAGCTCAGCACCGCCATCAGCATGGCGAGCAGCACCTGCGACCGTCCGAGAATCCGCACCTCGTTGAGCAGCCTGGCCGATCCCGCCCGCAGGTCGCGCGGCAGCAGCAGCGCGATCGCCGCCATCGCGACAAGGCCGATCGCCGCCACCACCCAGAAGGTCGCCCGCCATCCCGCCGCCTGGCCGAGGATGGTGCCCGCCGGCACGCCGAGCACATTGGCGAGCGTGAGGCCGAGAAACACCAGCGCCACCGCCCGCGCCCGCTTCTCCCGCGGCGCCAGCTCCGCCGCGACGACCGAGCCGATCCCGAAGAACGCCCCGTGCGACAGCGAGGTGACCACCCGCGCCGCCAGCATCGTGTCATAGCCCGGCGCCAGCGCGCAGAGCGCGTTGCCCAGCACGAACACGCCCATCAGCCCGAGCAGCGCCGCCCTGCGCGGCCACCGCCCGACCAGCACCGCGAGGAACGGCGAGCCGAAGCTCACCCCCAGCGCATAGGCGCTGACCAGAAATCCCGCGCGCGGGATCGAGACCGAGAAATCGCGCGCGAGATCGGGCACCAGCCCGACGATGACGAACTCGCTCGTGCCGATGGCGAAGCTCGCGACGATGAGCGCGAGCAGGGGAAGTTTCATGCCGGAATTCCGCGAAAAGAGAACGGCAATGAACACGCCGCCGGCGCCGGCGGCAACGCCCGCCGGCGGAACTCAGCCCCGTGTCTGCGGATTGTCGAAGCGCGGCGAGCGCATCCGGTGGATCGCCGCCTTCAGCGCATCGGCGAAATCCCGCCGCTCCGCATCCCCCAGCGCCATGCCGACGATCTGCCGCGCCTCCCGGTTCGCCACCGAGACGATCGGATTGGTCCCCGCCTGTTCCTCGACATCGACGCGCAGCCACCCCGCCTCCAGCCGCACCTCGCTCCTGCGCCCGCCCGGCGTGGTGCGGGTGATGGTCAGCGCCTCGTCGGTCAGCACGATCACCTCGGACGCCTTCGCCCCGCGCATGTTCATCCCGTAGAGCGTGACGGCGAGGATGAGATCGGCCCCGTTGAACCCAATCACCGGCATCGCGCCCAGCCGCCACATCAGGCTGGTCACCAGCAACGAGCCGGTCGCCATCACCCCGAACACGACGAACATGCCGCGCCGGCTCATGCTCCGGTGCGGCGTCAGCACCGCCTGGAAAATCGGCCGTCCCTGTCCGGCCATACCCAACGCTTCCGCCATGACGTTATCTTCGCATCGAATGCGCATTCCGCAAGCATGGATGCTTGCCAAAATCCCCCCCGCCCCGCACAAATCGCGGATGCCGACCGCCACCGAACCGCCCCCCAAGCGCCGCCCCACCGTCCCGCAGGCCCGCGTGCGCAGGATGAAAACGGCGGATATCCGCCCCTTCCTCGAAGCCATCTCGGCCGGCAACCCCGAGCCGCGCACCGAGCTCCACTACGCCGACCCGTTCTCGCTGCTCGTCGCCGTCGTCCTTTCCGCGCAGACGACGGACGCCGCGGTGAACAAGGCGACCCCCGGCCTGTTCGCCGCCGCCCCCACCCCGGCGGCGATGGCGGCCCTCGGCGCCGAGGGCATCGGCCCGCATATCCGCTCGATCGGCCTCTGGCAGTCCAAGGCGAGGAACGTCGCCGCCCTCGCCGAGCTCCTCGTCGAGCGGCATGGCGGCGCGGTCCCCGCCGAGCGCGAGGCGCTCGAGGCCCTGCCCGGCGTCGGCCGCAAGACCGCGAATGTCGTGCTCAACGAAATCTTCGGCCAGCCCACCATGGCGGTGGACACCCACATCTTCCGCCTCGCCAACCGCACCGGCCTCGCCCCCGGCAAGACCGTGCGCGAGGTGGAGGACGGCCTGGTCAGGCGCATCCCGCCCGACCTGCTGCGCCGCGCCCATCACTGGCTGATCCTGCACGGGCGCTATGTCTGCAAGGCCCGCCAGCCCGAATGCTGGCGCTGCCCCGGCGCGCAATGGTGCGTCTTCACCCCCAAACCCGCGGCACCCGCGAGGGGCCGCCGGGCATGAGCGCGTCCTCCGGCTTCCGCCTCGCGAAGACCCTCGGCCTCGCCGCCGTCGTCGCCTCGGCCGTCACCCAGGAATACGGCGCCGGAATCAACTTCGTCGTCCCCCAGAGCCTCGGCGTCTATCCCGGCATCGGCGCGCTGGTGCCGCTGGCGATGTTCGCGACAGGCCTCGTCATCTTCCTGAAGGTCTTCCTCTACGCCCGGTTCTCCCGCGCCATGCCGCGCGCCGGCTCGTCCTATGTCTGGACGGTGCGCGCCCTCAACCTGCCGCTCGGCTTCATCCTGCATTTCGTCTGGTGGGCCAGCATCACCGCGGCGATGGGCTTCATCGCCTTCGCCTTCGGCAATTTCCTCGGCAACGCGATGGTCAATGCCGGCTTCGCCGCCGGCCACCTGCTGCTCTCGAAGCCCGGCCATCTCGTCCTCGGCCTCGCCGCACTCTGGATCATCTACGGCATCCATGTCGCCGGCATCCGCGATTACGGCCGCCTCGTCGTCATCCTGCTCGCGCTCGTCGTGGTCACCGCCCTCGCCGTCGGCGTCATCGGCTTCGCCGCCGACCCCGCCGCCCTGCTGCACACCGCCGCGGCGCGCACCGGCATCGCCTTCGCCCGCCCCGCCGCCGCCCCGCCCTTCGACGCGCACGCCTTCCTCGCCGTCTGCACCCTGTTCATCTTCGCCTATGGCGGGCTGTCCGGCGCGCCCGCCCTGTCGGGCGAGACCGAACACGCCGAAACCGTGATGCCGCGCGGCATCGTCATCGCCTGGCTCACCTCGGTCGTGCTGTTCTCGCTGGTCGCCGCGGCGCTGCTGCACGCCGTGCCCTGGTGGGCGGCGCTGGACCTCATCCGCCACAAGCACGCCTCCCTCGTCACCGCCCCCGGCATCATCGGCCTCGCCGCCCCGCGCCCGCTCGCCGCGGCGCTCGACCTCGTGATCGCGCTCATCGTCGGCAAGACGCTCGCGCCGCAGATGGTCGTCACCTCGCGCATGCTCTTCGCCTGGGCCGAGGACGGGCTGATCCCCGCCCGCTTCGCCGAAACCTCGCGCCGCCGCGCCCCGGTCGCCGCCCTCACCCTCACCGTCGTGCTCGCCTCGCTCTTCCTCGTGCAGGCGACCTATATCGGCTGGGCCTTCGGCATCGTCGCCCGCTCGGTCACCATCCTGCTGGTCTGGCTCGCCGTCGCCTGCGCCGCGCTCAACCTGCGCTACAACCCGCGCCATGCCAGCCATGGCTGGTCCGAGCCCTTCCGCCGCGGCGTCATGGTCGTGCCCGTCGCCCTGCTCTCCATCGTCGTCACCATCGCGCTGATCCGCTCGGTGCTGGTGCTGCCCCACGCGCCCTTCTACGTCCAGCCGCTGTTCCAGGGCGCGGTGATGGCGCTGATCGGCACGGCGCTCTATCTCCGCGCCCGCCGCGTCGCCCCCGGCCTCGCCGCCGTCACCGCAACGCTCCCCCTCGAATAGCGCCCCCTTCCGCGCCGCGCCGCGACGCCATATACGAACCGCATGGCAGCGGCCCGACCCTTTCTGAAAATGCACGGCGCCGGGAACGATTTCGTCGTTCTCGATGCCCGCGCGCACCCGCTTGACCTCGCCCCCGCCGCCGCCGCCCGCATCGCCGACCGTCACCGCGGCGTCGGCTGCGACCAGATCATCCTGATCGAGCCGGACGACGGCGCCGCCGCCTTCATGCGCATCCTCAACGCCGATGGCTCGGAATCCGGCGCCTGCGGCAACGCCACGCGCTGCGTCGCCGCCCTGCTCGCCGGCGAAACCGGCGCCCGCCGCCTCGCCATCCGCACCAATGCCGGCCTGCTGCCCGCCGAAATCAAGGGCCCCACCCTGGTCGAGGTCGACATGGGCGCGCCGAAACTCGGCTGGGAAGACATTCCCCTGGCCGAACCGGCGGACACGCTCTCGCTCCGCCTCGCCCTCGGCCCGGTGCAGAACCCCGCCGCCTGCTCGATGGGCAACCCCCACGCCACCTTCTTCGTCGACGACCTGACCCACCTGCAGATCGAGACGATCGGCCCCAAGCTCGAACACGCCCGCCTCTTCCCCGAGCGCGCCAATATCGGCTTCGCCCGGATCGACGCGCCGGACCGCATCCGCCTGCGCGTCTGGGAACGCGGCGCCGGCCTCACCCTCGCCTGCGGTTCCGGCGCCTGCGCCGCCCTGGTCAACGCCCATCGCCGCGGCCTCGCCGCCCGCCGCGCCGAGATCGAGATGGACGGCGGCACCCTCACCCTCACCTGGCGCGACGACGGCCACGTGCTGATGGAAGGCCCCGTCGCCCTGGTCTTCGAGGGCGAGCTGGACGCGGCCATGCTCGCGCCATGAGCCTCGACATCCTCACCTTCGGCTGCCGCCTCAACGCCTTCGAGAGCGAGGTGATGCGCGGCCATGCCGAGGCCGCCGGGCTCGGCGACGCCGTCATCGTCAACACCTGCGCCGTCACCGCCGAGGCCGAGCGCCAGGCCCGCCAGGCCATACGCCGCGCCCACCGCGCCGACCCCGGCGCGAAAATCATCGTCACCGGCTGCGCCGCCCAGATCGACCCGGCCGCCTGGTCGAGCATCGAGGGTGTCGCCCGCGTCCTCGGCAACGCCGAGAAGCTCACGCCCGAGGCCTGGCGGTCGGAAGCGCCGGTCCTCGTCGCCGACATCATGCAGCTCCGCCAGACCGCCGCCCACCTGATCGAGGGCTTCGGCACCCGCGCGCGCGCCTTCATCGAGGTGCAGCAGGGCTGCGATCACCGCTGCACCTTCTGCATCATCCCCTATGGCCGCGGCCCCTCGCGCTCGATCCCGCTCGGCGCCGTGGTCGAGCAGGTCCGCACCCTCGTCGCCAATGGCTACAACGAGGTGGTGCTCACCGGCGTCGACCTCACCTCCTACGGCGCCGACCTGCCCGGCGCGCCGAAACTCGGCCAGCTCTGCCGCCGCCTGCTCGCCGCCGTGCCGGACCTGCCGCGCCTGCGCCTCTCCTCGATCGACCCCGCCGAGATCGACGACGATCTCTGGCGCCTGCTCGAATCCGAGCCCCGGCTGATGCCGCATCTGCATCTCTCGGTGCAGGCCGGATCCGACCTCATCCTCAAGCGCATGAAGCGCCGCCATCTCCGCCACCACGTCATCGAGGCCGCCGTCCGCGCCCGCGCGCTCCGCCCCGACATCGCCCTCGGCGCCGACCTCATCGCCGGTTTCCCCACCGAAACCGAGGCGCATTTCGCCGAAACCCTCGCGCTGGTCGACGACGCCGGGCTCGACTATCTCCACGTCTTCCCCTTCTCCGCCCGCAAGGGCACGCCCGCCGCGCGCATCCCCGCTTTGCCGATGGCCGAACGCCGCGCCCGCGCCGCCCGCCTGCGCGAGGCCGGCGCCCGCCGCGCCGAAGCCCGCTTCCGCGCCATGACCGGCACCACCGTCACCGCCCTGGCCGAGACCGAAACCGCCGGCCACACCGAAACCTTCGCGCCGATCCGCTTTTCCGCACCCGTCACCCCGGGCGCGCTCGTCACGGCGAGGATCACCGGCGCGGATGCCACCGGCGTGACCGCAGGAGCAGAATGATGGCGCTCGGCTTTCTCTCGCGCCTCAAATCCGGCCTCACCCGCAGCACCCAGAAGCTCGCCGCCGGCATCACCGACACCTTCACCAAGCGCAAGCTCGACGACGCGGCGCTGGAAGAGCTCGAAGACCTGCTCATCACCGCCGATCTCGGCCCCGCCGCCGCCGCCCGCGTCATCCGCGCCTTCCGCCGCACCCGCTTCGGCCAGGACGTTTCCGCTCCCGAAATCCGCGCGTCGCTGGCCGAGGAGGTGGCGAAAATCCTCGCCCCCGTCGCGCAGCCGCTCGCGATCGACCGGAGCAAAAACCCGTTCGTGATCCTGATGGTCGGCGTCAACGGCACCGGCAAGACCACCACGATCGGCAAGCTCGCCCAGTCCTATGCCGAGGCCGGCGCCAGACCCCTGCTCGTCGCCGGCGACACGTTCCGCGCCGCCGCGGTCGAACAGCTCCAGGTCTGGGGCGAGCGGACCGGCGCGCCGGTGATGACCGGCCCCGCCAACGCCGACCCCGCCGGCCTCGCCTTCGACGCCATCGCCCGCGCCCGGCGCGACGGGCACGACATCGTGCTGATCGACACCGCCGGCCGCCTGCACAACAAGGCCGCGCTGATGGAGGAGCTGCGCAAGATCATCCGCGTCATCCGCAAGCAGGATGAAACCGCCCCCCACGCCGTGCTGCTGACGCTCGACGCCACCACCGGCCAGAACGCCATCGCCCAGGTCGCCACCTTCAAGGAGATGGTCGATCTCACCGGGCTGATCGTCACCAAGCTCGACGGCTCGGCCCGCGCCGGCGTCGTCGTCGCCCTGGCCGAAACCGCCGCCCTGCCGATCCATGCCGTGGGCGTCGGCGAACAGGCGGCCGATCTCCGCCCGTTCGACGCCACCGAATTCGCCCGCGCGCTGACCGGCGCCGATGCCGACCGCCCCGCCTGAAATCTTGCGCCGTCCCGGATCATCCGGAAACCCGACGATCCGCGCATTGCTGAATGTCAGCGGCGATTTGCAGACACCAAAAGGCGACCTGCCGTAGCGTGACGGCTCGCGCCGCCCCGCCTTACCAGTCCCGCCTCACCAGCTGCGCCTCACCAGTCGCGCCGATACCAGTGATGCCAGTGGTGATACGGCCGGTATCCGCCGTCATATCCCGCGCCGCGCCCATGCAACGGCGCATTGTCCGGCCGCGATCCGATGAAGCGCCGATAAGCAGAAATCCAGTCCCGCGCGATCATCCGCCGCGCCTCGTCCAGCCCCAGCCGATGCGCGCAGACCAGCCGCGCCATCCGCGCCTCCAGCCGGTCCTTCGCATAGGAGCCCCACTGCCCCCGCCCGAGATGCGGCTCCGGCCAGAGATTCGCCGGGCTGGTTGGCGAGCCGCCGAGCGCGAGCGGGATCAGGTGATCCTCCTCGTATTTCCAGGGCTGCGCATCGGCATAGCCATAGCGCCGGATCTGCGCCTTCTTCAGCGGCTCGGTATAGGACACCGGCGGCCGCACCGTCCGCGTCCAGCCGCGCCGGCAGATCGTGGCACCGATCGTCGCCTCGCGCACCGCGGGGTTGATCGCCCCCGGCGTCAGCGCCGGATCGGGCAGCGCCGAAGCCCCCCGCGCCGCCGCCACCCCGCCGGCCAGCATCCAGGCCGCCGCGACCAGACCGATCCATCTCCTGTTCGAAATCATCTCTGGAACATAACGTGAACATGTAAACATCAGGTTAACGCCGCCAGCCCCGCGCGCAATTTCGTCATCGCCCGCTCCAGCTTTTCCGGGCTCTGGGCGAAGCAGATCCGCAAATGCCCCTCGCCCGCCGCGCCGAACGCGATCCCCGGCGCCACCGCCACCTTGTGCGCGATGGCGAGGTGCCGCGCCAGTTCCAGGCTGTCCGCCACCCCCTCGATCCGCGCGAAGGCATAGAGCCCGGCCGGCGCCGCGCTGTAGCGCACGCGGTTGAGCCCGGCGAGCCCGGCGCCGACGATCGCCCGCCCCTCGGCGCAGAACGCCCGGAACCCGGCGACATAGTCCTCGCACTCCAGCGCCGCCCGCGCCGCCTCCTGCGCGAAGGGCGCCACGCCGGAATGCGTCGCCTCGATCAGCTCGCCCACCGCGTCCCGCTCGCCCTCCGGCAGCACCAGCCAGCCGACGCGGAATCCCGTCATCGCCCAGGTCTTCGACACCGAATTGGCGACGATCACCCGATCCTCCGGCCCCGCATGGTCCAGCGCCGAGGGCGCCGCCGCCCGCCCGTCGAAACTCAGCCGCGAATACACCTCGTCCGACAGCAGCCACACGCCCCGCCGCCGGCAGATCTCCAGGATGGCGACGATCTCCGCGTCGCTCGCCATCCACCCGGTCGGGTTGTTCGGCGAATTGAGGCAGAACACCCGCGCGCCGTCGAGGGCCGCGTCCAGCCGGTCGAGATCGAGGCGGAATCCGCCCGCCCCGTCCTCGTCCAGCGGCAGCCGCACCACCTCGGCCCGCCGCGCCAGCGCCGCCCCGGCGAGGTTCGGCCATTCCGGCTCGTGGATCACCACCTTGTCGCCCTGCCGCAAGATCGCGGTGAAGGCGACGCCGATCGCCGCCATGCCCGAGGCGGTCACCGCGATCCGCGTCTCCGCCACCGGTTTCGCGTGCACCCGGCTCAGATAATCCGCCAGCGCGAGGCGGAGCGACAGCCGCCCCCGGCTGTCCACGTAATGCGTGTCCCCGGCCTCGACGGCGCGGATCAGCGCCGCCCGCGCCGCGTCCGGCGGCGCCCGGTCGGACTCGCCGAACGCCAGGTTGTCCACCGCCGGGTCGGCAAAGGCCAGCCGCCCGATATCGCCGATCTTCGATCGCGGAATCCGAATGATATCCATTGACCACCCTGAAAGGCGGCGTCAGCCCGCGCGCACCACGCCGCGTTCGGTCGCCACCGCATGAAGGCGCGCATCCTGCGGTCCCACCGGCACCTCGTCCACCTCCTGCGATGCATAGGCGCACCCCAGCCGGAACGCATCGGGCAGGCCGGCCAGCGTGCGGTCGTAATACCCCGCGCCATAGCCAAGCCGGTTGCCCCGCCGGTCGAAGGCCAGCAGCGGCACCAGCACGAAATCGGGCACGATCTCCTCGCCCTCGGGGTGCGAGGTGCCGAACCGCCCCGGCACCAGCGCCGCGCCGCGCCGCCAGCGCCGGAAGGTGAGCGGCAGGCCGCGCCTCGGCGTCACCGGCAGGCCGATCGCATGCCCCCGCGCCTCCAGCTCGGCCAGCAGCGGCCGGATGTCGATTTCCGCCCCGATCGGCCAGAACCCCGAAACCACCGCGCCGGCGGGCGGCGGGCACTGCTCCAGCACCACGGCGGCCAGGCGCGCGCCGAGTGCCGGGTCGAGCCCGTCGCGCCGGTCGAGGGCGGCCTGCCGCGCCGCCGCCTTGCGGGCGATGAGATCGAGCTCGGTCATGCTGTCGGGGAGAGGAGCAAAAGTGCGAAGCCGCCCTGGCCGTTGGCGTTGACATCCTCCCAGAGCCTGCGTGAGCAGGTGGGCGCCGGAAATACCGGAACCACGGTTCCGACAGAGCCAGCTCCCTGGGAGATACTTACTGGCCCCGGGGATGTGCTTGCCTGACGCACCGGGCAGCCTCGCCCCCGCAACTTAGGACTCCGCGAGGTCCGCCGCAATCTCCTCCGCGCGCGCGGCGACGCGCCGCAGCCTTGCGACATGCTCGGGGGAAACGCCGGTGGGCTTCGCCACCCGCAACGCCTCGTGGGTGGCCCGCAGGTCGTGCAGCTCGTCGGCCAGCAGAAGTGCCGCCAGCACCAGCAGCCGCGCCTCGCCGGTCTGCTCGCCGATCGCCTTGATGCTGCTCACCCGGCGGTCGATCTCGGCGGCCATCGCCTGCAAGTGCCGCTCCTGCCCGTCCTCGCAGCTCACCGAATAGGAGAAGCCGTTGATGCGGATGTTCACGTTCGCCATGTCAGCCCTGCTCCACCCGGTCGGCCTCGTCGAGCGCCGCCCGCAGTTGCTCGATCATCCGGTCGAGCGCCGCGGCGACCTCGGCCCGCCCGTCGCTTCCGCCCGGCGGGGCCGGCCGCGCCGCATGGGCGGCGATGCGCGCCAGCGCCGCTTCGAGCCGCTCGATCGCCTGAATTTCGGTTTCCTGCTCCGCCATGCGATGCTTATCGCGGATTTTGCGTTACAATGAAAGCCGCTTAACCCGCAGCCGCGCTGGAAACCCGAGCCGACCGATGATCACCGCCTTCAACCACGCCCTGGCTCCCTGGATCGCCGCCTATGGCAGCCTGGCGGTGGCCGCGCTGATCATGCTGGAAAGCCTCGGCCTGCCGCTGCCCGGCGAAACCGCCCTGGTCTCCGCGGCGATCTATGCCGGCACCACCCACCGGATCGACATTTCGGTCCTCATCCTCGCCGCCGCGGCGGGTGCCATCGTCGGCGGCGCCGCCGGCTACTGGATCGGCCGCAACGCCGGCTACCCGGTGCTGCTCCGCCATGGCCGCCATATCGGCCTGACCGAGCGCCGGCTGCGCGCCGGCCACTGGCTGTTCGAGAACCATGGCGGCAAGATCGTCGTCTTCGGCCGTTTCTTCGCGGTGATGCGCGCCCTCGCCGCGCTGCTCGCCGGCGTCACGGTGATGGAGTGGCGCCGCTTCATCGCCTTCCAGACCCTCGCCTGCCTCATCTGGGCCGGCATCTATGGCGGCGTCGCCTACATCTTCGGCAAGCAGATCAACCGCTTCGCCGGCCCGCTCGGCGCCGCCGCGGCGGTCGTCATCGTCGCCGTCGGCGTGGCGATGGTGGTCCTCGCCCGCCGCCACGGCGAGCGGCTCGAACGCGCCGCCGCCGCCCGCGCCACCCTCCCCGACCAGCTTCCGCACAAGAGATGACCGCAACATTGCTGATCGCCGGGCTCGGCTATACCGGCCGCGCCGTCGCCACCGCCGCCCGCGATGCGGGCTTCGCCGTCCTCGCCACCGCGCGCGACCCGGCGGGCAGATCCGCGCCCGAGGGTGTGGCGCTCGTCCCCTTCGCCGAGGCCGCCGCCGCGCTGCCGGACGCGACCCATCTGCTGGTCACCGCCGCCCCCGGCGAGGCCGGCGATCCGCTCCTCGCCCTCTGCGCCGATGCCATCGCCGCCGCCCCGGCGCTGCGCTGGATCGGCTATTTCTCCACCACCGGCGTCTATGGCGACCGCCAGGGCGGCAGCGTCGACGAAACCACGCCGCCCGCCCCCGGCTCGCCGCGCACCCTCCGGCGCGTCGAGGCGGAGCAGAACTGGGCGGCGATGGCGAACGACCACCGCGCCGTCGACATCATCCGCCTCGCCGGCATCTACGGCCCCGGCCGCTCCGCCATCGACGACCTGCGCGCCGGCACCGCCCGCCGGATCGACCGGCCGGGGCAAAAATTCAGCCGCATCCATGTGGACGACATCGCCGGCGGCACGCTCGCGTCCATCGCCACGGCCACCGGCGGCGTGCGCATCCTCAACTTCGCCGATGACGAACCCGCCCCGAGCGCCGATGTCATCGCCCATGCCGCATCCCTGCTCGGCATCGCCCCGCCGCCGCTGATCCCCTTCGACGAGGCGCGGCGCGGAATGTCGCCGATGGCGCTGTCCTTCTGGTCGGAAAACCGCATCGTGCGGAGCGAGGGCACCAGGGCGGCGCTGCGCCGCCCTTGGCGTTTTCCCTCCTACCGCGAGGGGCTCGAAGCCATCCTCGCGGCGGAAACCGGGGCCTGACGGCCTCCAAAGCCGCTCCGGCCCTCACCGGGCCGGAGCCGGAGCAAAACTACTTCGCGGCGCGGGCGAGGCTCTGGCTGATCGCCGCCTCGGCGGATTCGCGGCCTTCCCAGCCGGTCACCTTCACCCACTTGCCCTTCTCCAGGTCCTTGTAATGGGTGAAGAAATGCTCGATCGCGTCGCGCGTGATCGCCGGCAGCTGGTCGACCTCGGTCACGCCGGAGAATTGCGGGTGGATCTTGTCATGCGGCACGCAGACGATCTTCTCGTCCTGCCCCGCCTCGTCTTCCATCCGCAGCACGCCGATCGGCCGCGCCCGGATCACCGCCCCCGGCACCACCGCCGCCGGCACCAGCACCAGCGCGTCCGCCGGGTCGCCATCGTCGGCGAGGGTGTTGGGAATGAACCCGTAGGCCGCCGGATAGGCCATCGGGGTGAACAGGAAGCGGTCCACCATCACCGCCCCGCTCTCCTTGTCGACCTCGTATTTCACCGCCGAGCCCTGCGGAATCTCGATCACCACATGAATGTCGGACGGCGGCGCCTTGCCGGCCGGGATCTTGGAAACGTCCATGGCGGAACCTCCTGAATGATGTCGCGCGCCTTCTAGCGGCATGGGCGGATATTGCCAATCGCCGCGCCCCGGCCCCATACAGGCGGCGTGCGCCGGTAGCTCAACGGTTAGAGCGGACCGCTCATAACGGTTTGGTTGCGGGTTCGAGTCCTGCCCGGCGCACCAATGAAATCAATATTTTATATGGATTTTAGAACCGGTTTCGGACCTATCTCGATTTTCGGGGCAACATACCGCGTGCTTCCACGCCGCAAAATTTTACGAAAATGTCAGGCTACCGCTGTCGCCTGCGTCCCGGTTCGCACAGCATCGCCAGTTCGTGGCGGACGCCCACCAGCGCGCCGGCACTTGGCCAAAATGCTGTGTCGCTAGCCTCCCTTGCGATTGTTCGGCTGGCTTTTTGAATGTCTCGTTCGAGAATAAACGCCCCAAGAATTGTCAGGATTTTTTACATCATTTTGAAAAATTAATGCTTATCGTCCTGATAAGATTAAATTTTTTATTTTGGCATCATTTTTGCTGCACTTAGTTTGGATGGTGATATTCCCAACGAATTGAGCCTCCAGGATGCCTTAGCCGGCATAATCCGGCACATACAGGGGGAATTCATGAGACCACATTATCTAAGATCGGCCATTTTCGGCGCCGCTGCGCTCAGTGCCGTCAGCCTCGCCGGAACAGGCGCGGCGCAGGCCGACGTCGTGAGCTGGGTCTTCTACAACCATAGTGGCAAAAACAGTGTCATCACTGGCGGCCCAGGTGGGACCATAATCGATGGCACATCAGGCACCCAGTCTGTCACCTTCAGCAGCACGCCTGCCCTAAATCCGGCACAGACTGTTACACTGACGCCGTTTGGTCCCACGAATTCAAAGTCGGGACCAACACTGCATCTGTATCAAAAGAACGGCCAGTATCCGACGACCACCGGACTTCAGCCCGGTGAGCAGGGTATCGGCCTGACTAACGATCCAACGGGTCAGGGCGAGATCAGTGCTAACGTGATCAATAGCTTCGTGCAGGTCGATATTTCCCGCCTTTCAAGCCCACCCCTGAATTCGCTCAATCTCGGCTTCTCGATGGGCAGCTTGCCGGGTGGCGATCAATGGGCGGTCTATGGCACAAACACTTACGGGAATATGATCGGCGCAACACTTCTGAGTGCCGGCGGCACCTATACGGGCGCGTTAACCAACGTGATCGGCACGTGGGACTATCTCGATGTGGTTGCAACGAAGAACAACGTGTTGCTCTCGACCATAACGGCGACCGTTCCAGAGCCCGGCTCGCTCGTCCTCTTGGGCACCGGCCTTCTCGGCCTCGGCCTCGTCGCGCGCCGCAAGCGCCGGCGTGCCTGATTACAAAAAGGCCCCGGATGTCTCCGGGGCCAACTGCAACTGGAGTTCAAAGCGGACATTGAAAGGAAAGTCCGGCACTGGCTTTTAAGCGGCCCCGTGTAACGGAGGCTTTTCCTATTGTCTCAGTTTTGTGCGGCGGCCTCCCGCGCCAACCGCCGAACCGTGACCACCCTATAGCCCGCCCGCCAGCACATCACGTAGAACCGCGTCTTGGCGTAGAAGTGCCGCACCCACAACGCGGGCGAAGCCCGGCCAGTGGCGAGGTGCCGGGCCACGTAGAGCAGGCCTCGCGCAACGTCGCGTCCCTACCCGGCTTGCCGGCCCGGCGCACCAGCGGCCTCGATCCTCCCCTGGTCCGCCCACCCCGCAACGACCCTGCCCGCTCATTCGCCCGGGGCGACGCCCGCGGGCGCGGCGGGATTCCCGCAAGGGTAGAATGAAACCTTAAGAATATAAGCTTTTTGAATAGTTGATCTTTGATCCAACGAGATTATCGTTCGCTTTCAAAATAATTACCTGAAGGCAAAAAAGCAGCTGGTTTCATAATTCTGGGAGGGGCGCATGCTGCATCGGGCCGTCTTCGTGGCGGGCGCGGCGCTGGCCGCCATGCCGGGACTGCTGGGCGGCACGGGGCAGGCCTGCCATCCACCGCCCATGATCGTCGCCCGCCCCAACCGCCGCGAGATCGCGTTCCTGAAGGGAACGCAGCCGCTTCTGGACCTCGAATGGTGGGCGGTCGAGGCGCTGCGCTGCCGGTTCCGCACCGCGCGATGGCAGGCCGCCATCGAGGAACGCATCGCCCATGAATCCGCGGACGCGGCAAAACTCCTGTGGCCGGGCGACGGGAAGCGCCAGGAACAGGCGCTGTCGATCTTCACCGCCGCGCAGGCCGAGGCTCGCCGCGAGGCCGAATTCGCCTCGCGGCTTCAATGCGCCGCCCTCGTGTCCACCGGCAAGCTCGGGGAGCTCGATCACATCGCCAAGGCGGGCGGATGGTGAACCGCGCCCCGGCCGAAAAACGGCCCCGGATGAGGGCTCCGGGGCCGGTGCGCAAGGAGGTCCAAATGCATGCCTCGCATCATGGCCGATCTTCGTCGCTCGCGCGTAACGCCCACGTTTCATAATGTCTCGGCCGGGCCTCCGGCTCGCCGCCCGCCTGGCCGCGTCTTTCGATCTTGTGAACACGCTCACCGCAACGTGGGCGCTCCCGGCGCCCACCCCCGGTTGACCCTCTCCCGGCCCGCACGCACAAGGCGCTCGGCACGACACACGTGCTTATGCTCCCACTTTCCGTTGGCAGCCGGTTCTCCTCCAAAGCCCGGCTGCCACTTTTTTCCCGGCGGCCGCAAGTCATCGCGCATGACGTCCGTTCGCGATATTGCTTTTGATTAATAGTTTCATCCTATGGAGCAATTGATTTCTTCAGTATATTACGTTATCATAAAATGTATAAATAATTAACCTTAGTCAAAAAAGACGCCTCTCTTCGTATTATCTGGATGGGCACATGAGCGTTCGAGCGCTTCTCGTGGCGGGGGCATTCGCGCTTTCCTTACCGGGGCCGATGATCAAGCCAGCCTCCCGCCTGCCGCCGATTCCCGTCGTTTCGCATCGCCGCGAGACGACGTTCCTCACCGAGACCACCCCGCTCCTCGACATGGAGTGGTGGGCGGTCGTCGCTGTCCGCTGCCATCTCCGCTCCGTCCGCTGGCAATCTCTGGTTGAAGAGCAGATCGCCTATGACGCCGCCGATGCGGCCCGCACCCTCTGGCCCGAGGACAGCGGCCGGCAGGGCACCGAACTCTCCATGTTCACCGACACCCAGATCGTGACGCGCCTCAAGGCCGCCTCCGCGCCCGACACGCAATGCGCCGCCCTGATCACCACCAGCCGGCTGGACGAGCTCGACCGGATGGCCAAGGCCGCCGGGTGGTGATCCGCCCCGTCCGGGTCAGGGCCCGGCCTCGTCGTCGCGATCGGAGAGGCGCGCCTGCAGCCGCCGCCTGAAAATGAGCCAGTCGAGACACCAGACCGACAGGCCGGTGAACCCGAGCAGCAAGAATCCCAGCATCCAGGGGTGAAACAGGAGCGAATTCAGCCGGATGAAGATGTTTCCCATATCCATGTGCCGCTCGGATCAAGCGATCGCTTTCTTGCCATCGGGATACCGCCGAATCCCCCGCCTCGCCAAGGGGTCGCCTTCGTCCCGCCGCACCCGTTGTTGAACCGGCCGCCCGCCGGACCGATATCCGCTGGGCTCACGTGCAACCAGCTCGCGGAGGAGAGAACGATGACAGCACACCGGATACGCGGCGCCGCCGCGGCGATCGTGTTTGTCGCAACGCTTGGCGCCTGGCAGGCCGCCCAGGCGCAGCCGGTCAGCCAGCTCGAACAGGCGGCGCGGAACGGCAATGTCGCCGCAGCGACCTATCTCGGCTCGCTCTACGAAAACGGCCAGGGCGTCCCGCGGGACGATGCGATGGCCGCCCACTGGTTCGCCTTCGCGGCACGGCGCGGCGATCCCGTCGCCCAGAACAACCTCGCCATGATGTACCAGACCGGCCAGGGCGTCCCGCAGGACACGCGGCGCGCGATCGAGCTCTATCGCCAGGCCGCCGCGCAGGGCAACGAAACCGCGCGGCAGAACCTCGCCGCGCTGGAAGCCTATCTGCGGTCGCAGCCCCGCCCGCCGCAGAACCCCTGAACCCGCCTTTCGCATCCCTCGCACGCCCCCTCGCGGCGCCTTGCCGCGTCCGGGGGCGAAGCGCCCCGAATACCGCAACGACGCGACCGCCCGTGGCATAGCGCGCCCGGATCGCCGCAATGTTGCGGACTCTTGTCACGACGTTTCACGCCGCAAGCCGCCTTCGACCGAAGGCGATCACCCCTTTGAGCAGATGTCGAAATCCCGACGGCGGGATTACAAATTCGATACCGGCCATGCGTTCTCCCGGGGTGCCCGCGAAACCGATATGGCCATACGCGTATGGCGTCCGACTCCCACGGCGTCACACCCTGGGCAGTCCCCAAACGAAAGGCAGCAACGGCAATGGCGTCCCCGCGGTCGCGTCCTGGCAACTGGTTCGAGTGCGTGTGCGCCAAGAGCGTCGCGCTTTACGATCACCCGTTGCGCGCCGCGGCGGTGATCGTCATCGCCGCGCTGGCCGTCTCGGCACCCTTCCTCCTCTGAAGCATCATCGGACCCGGCCGGGTCCGCCGCCGCGCCCAGGCGGTCGGTGCCGGCAGGTGAGGGCGGTGCTGCCCATCCGGGCACCGGCTCCAAAGCAAGCGACCCCGGATCTCTCCGGGGCCGACGCGCGAGATGCCCCGCACCTTGTCCAGAGGTGCGAGACGACCTCCTGTTACGTGAGACGAACTGACCTGTCGATATTCGTTTTTACGTGATTTTGATCCCCTATACGGAAGGATATTCCAGCCCTTCCGGAGCGCCTCCCGGCTTGTATGCGCAACCTCCCGGCCCCGCTCACGCCGCCGCACCCCGCCCCGCCCGGTTCACCGCGAAATACAGCGCGCCGGACACCGCCAGCCCGACCAGCCAGCTGATATCGGCGCCGCCCAGCGCGCGGGCGATCGGCCCCTCGTAGAGCTCGGCATTCATGAACGGGATCTCGACGAGAATGCCGACGGCATAGATCGCCATGGTCGACCAGTTGATCCGCCGGTAGATGCCGGCGGGGTCATAGATCGCGCCGATATCGTAGCTTCCCTGCCGCACCAGGTAGAAATCCGTCAGGTTGATCGCCGTCCACGGCACGAAAACGTAGAGCAGCAGAAGCAGGAAATTGGTCATCCCGTCGACGAAGCTGCCGCTCGCGAGAACCGCGAGCGCCGTGCCGATCACCGCGATCGCGGCGCCGACGCCGATCCGCAGCGCGCTGCCCCGGGCCAGCACCGCCCGCGCCAGCGTCGTGTCGCCGCCGGCGGTCAGGATCGTGCCGGTGGACATCGCGGCGCCGTACAGGTTCAGCACATTGGCGCCGACGATCCCGAGCATGATGACCACGAGCATCAGCCAGCGCAGCCCCGGCCCGAGCAGCCCGGCGAAGAACAGCGTGGTGTCGGCGTTCGCCGCCTTGTTCGCCACCAGCCCGGCCAGCAGCCCGAGGCTCATCATCCAGATCGAGGCCAGCACCGAGCCGAGATAGGTATGCGCCGAACTGCGCAGGAACGAGGTATCGGCCGGCAGGTAGCGCGAATAGTCGGCGACATAGGGCGCGTAGGTGATCTGCCAGGTCGCGAAGATCGAGATCCCCAGCACCACCATCGCCGGCGAGGCCGCCTTCGCCGGCGCCGCCGGCATCGCGTGGTAGCGCGAGAGCAGCGCGATGGTGACGGCGCCGAACACGAGCAGGAACACCAGCGCGACATAGCGCTCGTAGCGGTGGATCTGGTCGTAGCCGAACGCCAGCAGCACGAAGGCCAGCGCGTCGACGATCACCACCCCCGCCGCCTTCGACACGCCGAACAGCGCCGCCGCCGCCTCGCCGCCGAGGATCGCGCTGAGGGTGAAGAACCCGACATAGAGCACGATCACCAGCGCCACCGGCAGGTTCGCCCCGGCCACGCCGAACTGCGCGCGCGACTGGATCATCTGCGGAATGCCGAGCTTCGGCCCCTGTGCGGCGTGATAGGCCATGAACAGCCCGCCGACGACATTGCCGAGCACGATCGCCAGCAGCCCCGAGCCGAGGCCGAGCCCCAGCGCGGTCGCCACCAGCCCGGTCGCCACCGTGGTCATCTGCATGTTCGCCGAGAACCACAGCGTGAACAGCGCGGCCGGCCGGCCATGCCGCTCTGATTCGGGTATCGGGTCGATGGCGCGGCGCTCGATGGCGCCCGGAACGGTCTCGCTGGTCACGTCTTGCTCCCCCTTGCGATGTTCTTGTGGTCGCCGCCAGCAAACAATTGTCTATACAATTTGTCCAGCCCTGTTTCGCGCCATGGGACCGCTCCCACGCCGCCGCGCGGCACTTTTCCACTGGCGCGGCGCGCCGAATCCGCGCCATATGGGCCCGCCCACCGGTTGCCCGGCGGCCCGCCCGCCCTGGAGACGCGATGACCCGACCCGCCGGCGCGCGCCGCGCCACCATGCCCGCCGCCGGAGCCGCGCCGTGAGCGGACCGCCAGAGGACGAGCCGACCCTCGCGCCCGCGGAGATCATGGCCGCCACCGCCTCGATGCGCCGCCTCTTCTCCGCCCGCGCCGGCATCGCGGCGATGCTCCGCGCCGAGGCCGCCCTCGCCCGCGCGGGCGCCGCCGCCGGCCTCATCGCCGCCGAAGCCGCCACCGCCATCGAGACCGCCTGCGCCGGAGAAAAGCCCGATCCCGCCGCCCTCGCCGAAGCCGGCGCGCGGGCCGGCACCATCGTCATCCCCCTCGTCGCCTGGCTGCGCGCCGCGGTGCCGGCGCACGCCGCCGCCATCCATCGCGGCGGCACCACGCAGGACATCGTCGACACTGGCCTCATCCTCCAGCTCCGCGACGGGTTTCTCCTCCTCGAGGCCGATCTCGACGCGGCGGCGGCGGCGGCCGCCCGCCTCGCCCGCGCCCATGCCGCCACCCCGATGATCGCCCGCACCCTGCTGCAACCGGCGCTGCCGGCCACGTTCGGCCTCAAGGCCGCGCAATGGCTCGCCGCCCTCGACGATGCCCGCGCCGCCCTGCGCGATGCCGCGCGCCAGGCCCTCCGCCCGCAGCTCGGCGGCGCCGCCGGCACGCTGGATGGTTTCGGCACCCGGGCGGACGCGGCGGCCACCGCCTTCGCCGCCGCCCTCGGCCTCGATCCCGCGCCCCTGCCCTGGCACACCAGCCGCGCCCCGCTCGCCCGCCTCGCCGCCACCCTCGCCGCCGCCCTCGGCACCGCCGGCAAGATCGCGACCGACACCGCCCTGATGATGCAGGCCGAATGCGCCGAGGCCGCCGAACCCGCCGCCCCCGGCCGCGGCGGCTCCTCGGCGATGGCGCACAAGCGCAACCCCACCCTCGCCGTCGCCATCCGCGCCGCCGCGCTGCGCGCCCCGCCGCTCGCCGCCACCCTGCTCGCCGCCCTGCCGCAGGAGCACGAGCGCGCCGCCGGCGCCTGGCAGGCCGAGCAATCGGTCTGGCCCGAGCTCATGCGCCTCGCCTCCGGCGCGCTCGCCGCCCTCGCCGAGCTGCTCGCCGGCCTCACGGTCGACGAGGCCGCCATGGCCCGCAACCTCGCCCACGCCCCGGCCGCATCCCCCTCGCCCGCGATCCCGGCGCTGATCGAGGCGGCCCTCGCCGCCCACGCCCGCCAGGACCGCCGCCCTTGAGCGACGCGCCGAACGCCTGGCGCCGCGTCCCCCGCGCCCTGTTCGCCCGCCTCGGCCCCGGCCTCATCACCGGCGCCGCCGACGACGACCCGAGCGGCATCGCCACCTATTCCCAGGTCGGCGCCCAGTTCGGCTACACCCTCGGCTGGACGGTGGTGCTCGCCCTGCCCTTCATGGTCGCGGTGCAGGAGATCAGCGCGCGGATCGGCCGCATCACCGGCCGCGGCCTCGGCGCCGCGATGGAAGCCCACCTGCCCCGCCCGCTCGCCCTTGGCCTGATCCTGCTGCTCGCCATCGCCAATGTCTTCAATCTCGGCGCCGATCTCGGCGCGATGGCGCAGACCGCGCACATGCTCGCCGGCGGTCCCGAGCGGCTCTACACCGTGGCGATCGCGGTGTTCTGCGTCGTCGCCGAAATCCGCATCCCGTACCGCCGCTACGTCGCCGTGCTGAAATTCCTCACCACGGCGCTGCTCGCCTATGTCGCCCTGCTCTTCGTCCTGCGCCTGCCCGCGCGCGAGATCCTCGCCGGCGCGCTGATCCCCCGCCTCACGCTCGACCGCCCGGCCCTGCTCGCGCTCATCGCGGTCTTCGGCACCACGATCAGCCCCTATCTCTTCTTCTGGCAGGCGGCCGAGGAAGCCGAGGATGCCGGGCGCATCCCCACCGTCGGCCCGGCGGTGGCCGGCGAGCTCGCCCGCATCCGCTTCGACACCTGGACCGGCATGACCTATTCGAACGCCGTCTCGCTCTCGATCATCATCGGCACGGCGGCGACGCTGCACGTCCACGGCATTACCGACATCACCTCGGCGGCGGACGCGGCGAGCGCCCTCGCCCCCATCGCCGGCCGTTTCGCGCAGCTCGTCTTCGCCCTCGGCATCTTCGGCACCGGCCTGCTCGCCGTCCCCGTCCTCGCCGGCAGCACCGCCTACGCGATCGGCGAGGCCCTGCACTGGACGGTCGGCCTCTCCCGCCGCGCGCTCGAGGCCCGGGCCTTCTACGGCGTGCTCGCGGTGGCGACGCTCGCCGGCGTCGGCATCGTCTTCTCCCCGCTCACCCCGATCCGCGCGCTGTTCTGGGCGGCGGTGATCAACGGCGTCGCCGCCGCGCCGATCATCGCCGCGATGGTCGCCCTCGCCAGCCGCCCCGCGGTGATGGACGGCCACGTCCTGCCCCGCGCGCTGCGGGTCATGGGCTGGCTCACCGCCGCGCTGATGGGCGCCTGCACCCTGGCGATGCTGCTGGTCTGAGCCGGATCAGGAATTCCGCCGCTCGATCTCCACGCCGACGGACTGCATGTCCGGAAACACGTCGAGCTTCTCCACCCGCACGCGCACATGCGCGACCCGCGAGTCCTCGAGGCACAGCTCCGCCAGCCGCTCGGCCAGCGTCTCGACGAGCTGGACATGCCCGGCCGCGACCGCCGCCCGCGCGCCGAGCACGATCCGCTCGTAATCCACCACCCGGGCGAGATCGTCCCGCCCCACGCCGGGGCGCGACATCAGCGCCCCCTGCGGGCCGGCCTCCTCGCGCACCGCGAGATCGAGATTGATCCGCACCCGCTGCGTGCGGCCGAATTCATGGGCATGGACGCCGATATGGGCGTCCAGCACCATGTCCCGCACGAACATCCGCCGCAGCGCCGGCGCTGCGGTGGCGGGCGGAGCGGGAAAATGGCTTTCGTTCATCCCCCGCCCATGCGCCGCCCCGCCGGCGAACGCAAGAGACGATCCCGCGTCGCCGGCGACCGCGAACGGCTCAGCCGGCGTGCACGCGTCCGCGCAGCTCGCCGGGCTTGTGCATCACGGTATGGATCATGACATACCAGTGCCCGCCCATCAGCTCCTTCGCCTGCATCGGCGTGAGCACCGCCGAGCCCCTGATCGGCCCGGCCGCCATCGGATGCGGCGGCGCCTTCGTCAGCCACACCTGCACCGGCCCGTTCTGCCCGGGCTTGCTGATCGGCCCGTGGAAATGCGCCATGATCACCTTGCTGCTGAGGTGGCTGTAGGTCACGTCCCACGTCACCCGGCGGGTCACCGTGTTGAACGTGCCGTGCATCATGCCGCTGCCGTGGGACATCGTCCCCGCCACCGGGTGCAGCGTCGCGGAAAGCCGCACGGTCTTCGCCTGCGCGATCCCGATCCCGCCGGCCAGCCCGGCGGCGAGCATCATCGCGGTCACGCCTCGCCTGTTCACCTTCACATCCGTCTCCTTGATGTCGTCGCGGCGCGATGCAGCCCCTCGCGCCAGGGGGATGTCCCGGCCGGGCCGGCATCGCGCCGGGTCCCGGCCGTCAGTCCGCTCTGCCGCCCCCGAAGCCGCGGGCGGGTCTCAGGGCCGCGGCGTTACGATTTCGGGCTCCACAGCTCGCACCAGCCCTTCGGCGAGATGGCGCCGGCCACCGCCTTGCAGCGCCCGTCCTTGCCGGAACTGGAGGCCGGAATATACAGCGCGCAGCCGTCGCACTGGTGCCCGTCCTTCGGCTTGTCCTGATACTTCACCGCGGACTTGGCCATGCCGGCCGCCTCCGCCGTCTGGGTCGCCGCGATCCCGGCCACCGCGATCCCGGCGGAAATCCCCGCCGCCGTCTTCAGCAGCGCGCGCCGGCCGTTCGGTCTGGTCAATTCGGACATTGTTTCTTCTCCTGCCTGGCATGTCCCGTGGACAACACGGAACGAGAATGGGAACGAAGCCCGGATTGGCAAGCGCCATCCGGGCCCGTCCACTCTAGATTGCCAAACATGGCATGAATCCGGCACGCACGAGATCGTGATCCCGCGCCGCCGCCGCCCGTCAGGGCAGCAGCACGGTGCTGCCGGTGGTCCGCCGCGCCTCCAGCGCCTCGTGCGCCGCCGCCGCCTCGGCGAGCGGGAAGGTCTGGTTGACGCGGATCTTCACCGCCCCGGCCTCGACCACCCCGAACAGGTCGTTCGCCACCGCGACGAGGTCGGAGCGCTTCGCCGTATAGGTCGCCAGCGTCGGCCGGGTCAGGAACAGGCTGCCCTTGGCCGCGAGAATGCCGACATCGACCGGCGGCACCGGGCCCGAGGCATTGCCGTAGCTCACCATCAGGCCGAGCGGCGCGAGCGAATCAAGGCTCGGCCCGAACGTGTCCTTGCCCACCGAATCATAGACCACCGGCACCATCGCGCCATCGGTCAGCCGCTTCACCTCGGCGGCGAGATGCTCGTGCCCGACGATGACGTGATGCGCCCCGTGCGCGCGGGCGATATCCGCCTTCGCCTCGGTCGAGACGACGCCGATCACCGTGGCGCCGAGATGCCGCGCCCACTGGCAGAGAATGAGGCCGACGCCCCCGGCCGCGGCGTGCACGAGAATGGTCTCCCCCGCCTGCACCCGGTAGGTCCGCCGCAGCAGGTATTGCGCGGTCATGCCCTGGAGCATCATCGCCGCCCCGGTCTGGAAGTCGATCCCGGCCGGCAGCTTCACCAGCCGGTCGGCGGCGATCACCCGCTCGGTGGCATAGGCGCCGACCGGCCCGCCGGCATAGGCGACGCGGTCGCCCGCCGCCACCTCGGTCACCCCCTCGCCCACCGCGACGACGACGCCCGCCCCCTCCATGCCGATGGTCGCCGGCAGATGCGGCACCTTGTAGAGGCCGGTGCGGAAATACACGTCGATGTAGTTCAGCCCCACCGCCTCGTGACGCACCAGCGCCTCGCCGCGGCCGGGCTCGGGCGTGGGCACGTCCTCCCAGCGCAACACTTCGGGCCCGCCATGGGCATGAATACGGATGGCCTTTGTCGTCATCTCTGTTTCTCCCGGAATGTCAGGCGCGGCGGCGCGCGCCGTCACTGAAAGCGGCGCCTTCGAGGGCGAGCAGCCGGCGCTTCATCGCCAGTCCCCAGCCTTCCTCGCTGCTGCCGCAATACCCGCCCAGCCCGTCCGCCGCGCGCACGCGGTGGCAGGGGATCAGGATCGGTATCGGATTGGCGCGGTTGGCGCCGCCGACCGCGCGGGCGCTGCCGCCGACATCGCGCGCCACCTCGCCATAGGTCCGCGTCTCGCCGCGCGGGATCGTGCGCAGATACGCCCACACGCGGCGCTGATACTCGGTGCCCGCCGGCGCCAGCGCCAGATCCTCGGCCAGCGGGCCGCCGTCGAAATAGCGCGCGAGCGCATCCGCCGCGCGGCGCAGCAGCGGCGTCGCCTCGTCCGCCGCCCCGCCGTCGCCGCCGAAGTCGATCGACACGATCGCCCCCGCCCGCTCATGCAGGACGAAACCGCCGAAAACCGGATGCTGCATTGATAATGAGGGCACTGGACTTTCCTCGGTTCAGGCTAGAGCCTCGCTTCCGGAAGTCAAGCCGACGTGATCGCCCGCCGTCCGCGACCGCTTCAGGCGGACGTCGCCGTCCGCGATCAGGTCAGGCGGACGTCGCCGTCCGCCGGCGCCGCTCGTGCCAGGCGTCCATCAGCTTGAGCACCGCCGCCGCCGTCTCCTCGATCGAGCGGCGGGTGACGTTCACCGTCGGCCAGCCGCGCGCGCTACAGGTCCGCCGCGCCCAGAGCAGCTCCGCCTTCACCGCCTCCTCGTCGACATAGTCGCCGCTGTCCGGCCGGAACGCCCCCGCCGCCCCGCCGCCCTGGCCGAGCAGGGTGAGCCGGTGCCGGCGGATCTCGATCAGCGGCTCGGCGTCGATGAACAGGCCGACCACCGGGCAGGGCGGATCGTCCAGCACGCCCGGCAGCTCGATCCCCGGCACCATCGGCACGTTCGCCGCCTTGATGCCGCGATTGGCGAGGTAGAACGAGGTCGGCGTCTTCGACGAGCGCGAGACGCCGACCAGGATCACATCCGCCTCCGCCAGCCCGCGCAGCGCCTGGCCGTCATCGTGCGAGAGCACGAAATGCATCGCGTCGATCCGGCGGAAATAATCGGCATCCAGCACGTATTGCCGCCCCGGGGTCGGCCGCGTCGGCGTCCCCAGCTCCTCGGCCAGCAGGTCGAACACCGGGTCGAGCACGTGCAGGATGCGCAGGCCCAGCCGCTGGCAGGCCTCGTCCAGCTCGTGGCGCAGCGCCTGGTCGAGCAGGCTGCACAGCACCGGGCCGCGCTCCGCCTCGATCCCCTCCAGCACCCGGTGCAGCTGCAGCCGCGAGCGGATCAGGCTCCAGCGGTGCAGATGGATGTCCGAACCCTCGAACTGCACCGAGGCCGCCCGCGCCACCGCGTTCAGCGTGTCGCCGGTGGCGTCGGAAACCAGGTGGAGATTGAGCCGCTTGCCGTCCATGCATGGTCTCATAGCGTGGATAACTCGGGCCGCGAAACCGCCCGCGGTGGAAAGCGTGGATGAATTTCACACCGAGGCGAGCGGTGGATGAATTTCCCGGGCATCCCCCGCATATGTGGAAAAACCGGGGGTTTGATGCAGAATCAGCAGATTGCAGGCCGAGTTTTGCTGTGGAAAACTCTGTGCAGAAAAAACCGGATTGCGGGGTTCCCCAGAGTTCACAGCTAACACTACTCCCCCCGTCCTTTCCTATAAGACGAATTGAAGCTAGGCAGGTCGCATGACGGGACAACGCGCTGAAAAACCGGTTCTCAGGGTGCTCGGGGGAGAGGCGGTCTGGCCGCCGCCGGTCTGGCTGATGCGCCAGGCGGGCCGCTACCTGCCCGAGTATCGCAAGCTCAGGGAAAAGGCGGGCAACTTCATCGCCCTGTGCACCACCCCCCCGCTCGCGACGGAGGTGACGCTGCAACCCGTCCGCCGCTTCGGCATGGACGCGGCGATCCTGTTCAGCGACATCCTGATCCTGCCCTGGGCGCTGGGCCAGAAACTCCGCTTCGCCGAGGGCGAGGGCCCCCGCCTCGAACGGATCGACGGTCTCGCCGGCCTCGAGGCGCTCGATCCCGCCGCCCTGCGCCAGGGCACCGAGCCGGTGATGGAAACCGTCTCCCGCGTCCGCGCCGAACTGCCGCCGGAGACGACGCTGATCGGCTTCGCCGGCAGCCCCTTCACCGTCGCCTGCTACATGATCGACGGCCGCGGCGGCGATTTCCCGCTGACCCGCGAGGTCGCCTACGCCGATCCCGCCCTGCTCGCCGCGGTGATCGAAACCGTCACCACCGCGACGATCGACTACCTCTCCTGGCAGATCGAAGCCGGGGCCGACTGCGTGATGCTGTTCGATTCCTGGGCCGGGCTGCTGCCGCCCGATCTGTTCCGCGCCCATGTCATCCACCCCACGGCGCGCATCGTCGAACAGCTGCGCGTCCGCCATCCGGGCGTGAAGGTCATCGGCTTCCCGCGCCTCGGCGGGCTGATGACGCTGCCCTACATCGCCGATACCGGCGTCGACGCCGTCGGGATGGACACTTCGGTCGATCCCGTCGCCCTCGCCCGGCTCGCCCCACGCCGCGTCGCCTTCCAGGGCAATCTCGACCCGCTGCTGCTGCGCGCCGGCGGCATCTCGCTCGGCCAGGCGGTGGAGCGGATCGCCCGCGGGCTCGCAGGCCATCCGCATATCTTCAATCTCGGCCACGGCATCGTGCCGGACACCCCGCCCGAGCACGTCGCCGCGGTGATCGAACGCCTCCGCTCGCTGGAACCCGGCGAGCTTGAGGAATCCGCCCTCGCCGCCACCTGAGCGCCATGAACGATTCCGAACCCGTCCTGCCCGTCCGCACCGCCATCGTCCTGTTCAACCTCGGCGGTCCGGACGGTCCGGACTCGATCAAGCCCTTCCGCGTCAACCTCTTCTCGGACCCGGCGATCATCCGCGCCCCGGTCTTCGTCCGCTTCTGGCTGGCCCGGCTGATCGCCCGCTCCGCCCAGAAAAAGGCCGAGGAGGGCTATGCGCTGATGGGCGGCAAATCCCCCCTGCTCGACCTCACCCGCCAGCAGGCGGACGCGCTGGAATCCGCCCTGCCCGGCGCGAAATGCTTCATCGCGATGCGCTACTGGCACCCTTTCGCGCGCGACGTCGCCCGCGAGGTGAAGGCCTGGAACCCCGAGCGCATCCTTCTGCTCCCGCTCTACCCGCAATTTTCCACCACCACGACCGGCAGCTCGCTCGCGGACTGGCACGATTCCGCCGCCCGCGCCGGCCTCGTCGCGCCGACCACCACGCTCTGCTGCTGGTATGACGATCCCGCCTTCGCCGCCGCCACCGCCGAGCCGGTCATCCGCACCTACGAAACGGCCCGCGCCGAACTCGGGGCCGGCGCGAAAATCCGCCTGCTCTTCTCCGCCCACGGCCTGCCGGAATCCATCGTCAAGGCCGGCGACCCCTACCAGGAGGAGGTCGAGGCCTGCACCGAGGCGGTGATGGCGGCGATCGAGCGCCGCCTCGGCCACCGCCCGGACCATCAGGTCTGCTACCAGTCCCGCGCCACCCCGCAGAAATGGCTCGAACCCTCGACCGAGCAGGCGATCGAACAGGCCGCGCGCGACAATACCGCCGTCGTCGTCATCCCCATCGCCTTCGTCTCCGAGCATATCGAGACGCTGGTCGAGCTCGACGTCGAATACCGCGAGGTGGCCGACCACCTGAAACTGCCCGGCTATTACCGGGCCCCGGCGCAGAACGACGACCCCGCCTTCATCGCCGCCCTGGCCGGCATCGCCCGCCGCGCCGTCGCCCACGGCCCGGGCCTCTGCTCGCATCGCGGCGGGCGGGCCTGCGATGCCCGCAACCGGGATTGCCCCTGGGCCCGCTATCGGGCAGTCGTGGCTGCATGAAACGCACTTTCGGCCTCGTCATCTTCGACTGCGACGGCGTCCTGATCGACAGCGAGCGCGTCTCCGCCGCGGTCATCGCCGAATCGATGACCGAGCTCGGCCTGCCGGTCACGCCGGAAGCGGCGATGGCCCGCTTCGTCGGCGTCTCGCTGCGCGCCATGCGCCCGATGATCGAGGACGATCTCGGCCGTCCCCTGCCGCCTGACTGGAACGCGATGCTGGTCGCCCGCATCGTCGCCGCGATGGAGCGTCACGCCGAACCCATTCCCGGCGCGCGCGAGATCCTCGAGCATTTCGATGCCGTCGGCCAGCCCTGGCGCATCGCCTCCAACTCGGCCGATGTGGAGATGGACGCGAAATTCGGCCGCACCGGCTGGCTCGACCTCGTCGCCGGCCGCACCTTTTCCGCCCCGCGCCTGTTCCCCGAGGGCGGCCGCCCGAAACCCGCGCCGGACGTCTTCCTCGCCGCCGCGCGTTCGCTGCCCGCCGCCCCCGAAACCTGCCTCGTGATCGAGGACAGCGTCACCGGCATCGCCGGCGCCATCGCCGCCGGCATGACCTGCTACGGTTTTGCTCCGCACGGCAACGGCGAGCCTCTTCTCGCCGCCGGCGCCGAACGGGTCATAAGCGGCCACCACGAACTGCGCGACCTCGTCGCCCTCGCCGCCGCGATCGGAGCAAAAGCATGACCATCGCCGCCCTCGCGCCGTTCTACCGCTGGGAACTCGCCTTCCACGTGATGTCGGTCATCGCCTGGATGGCGGCGCTGTTCTACCTGCCGCGCCTCTATGTCTATCACTGCCAGCTCGCCCCCGGCTCGGCCGAATCCGCCCGCTTCAAGGTGATGGAACGCCGCCTGCTCAAGCAGATCGCCACCCCGGCGATGATCTCGTCCTGGACCTTCGGCATCCTGCTCATCCTCACCCCCGGCGCCATCTCCTGGTCGGCCGGCTGGTGGTGGACGAAATTCATCTCCGTCATC
This sequence comes from Acidiphilium multivorum AIU301, assembly GCF_000202835.1. Taxonomy (NCBI): domain Bacteria; kingdom Pseudomonadati; phylum Pseudomonadota; class Alphaproteobacteria; order Acetobacterales; family Acidocellaceae; genus Acidiphilium; species Acidiphilium multivorum. The sequence continues at coordinate 3,067,583 of NC_015186.1, read as the reverse complement.
CTGATGAGCGGCTTCCACGGCGCGCTCTCCAAATGGCGGAAGAACTTCCTCAACGACGCCAACACGAAGCCCGAGCGTTTCTACCGCATCGCCAACGAAGTCCCGACCATCCTGATGATCGTGATCGTCATCATGGTCTTCGTGAAGCCCTGAGCCGGCGCAGGTTCCACATCACCGCCACATTCCGGTCATCGAAACACCGGTTTTCGCGCGTCATATCTCCCCGATCCGCAAGGATGGAGGAAGAGACATGAAACAATCCGCCCTCAGGGCCGTCGTTCTGGCCCTCGCGCTGACCGGTCTCGCCACCGCGCTCGCCGGCTGCGTCTACTACCCCTATGGCGGCCCCGGCTATTACGGCGGCGGCTACTATCACGGCGGCTGGCATCACGACGACGACGACCGCTGATGAACTGAGCCCGTCCCGGGCCTGATCATGGCAGGCATCCCGCCTGCCGCAAGGTGGCCGCCTTGCGGCCCGTCGTGTCCCTCATATACAACCGACCGGATGGCGCCCCAGGGCGCCGTCGGAACACGACAAAAGGGGGATAACGATGACCGAAAGCGCACCGCTCGACGAGGCAATCCGCACGGCCCTGCTTTCGGTCTCGACCGCGACGCTGACGACCGTCCTGCTCAAGAAGGGCCTGCGCAATGTCTGGCTGCGCGGCACGGCGCCGCTCGCCCCCGGCCAGGGCCGCAAGGTCGGCCGCGCCTTCACGCTGCGCTTCGTCCCCGCCCGCGAGGATCTCGCCACCCCCGCCTCCTGGGCCTCGCCCATCTCCACCCGCGCCGCGATCGAGGCGATGCCCGAAGGCTGCATCGCCGTCGCGGATGCGATGGGCATCACCGATGCCGGCATTTTCGGCGACATTCTCTGCGCCCGCATGGGCAAGCGCGGCGTCGCCGGCCTCGTCACCGACGGGGTGATGCGCGATCTCGCCGGCGTGCTCGGCACCGGCCTGCCGGTCTGGTGCCGCGGCGCCGCCGCCCCGCCCTCGGTCGCCGGCCTCACCTTCGTCGCCTGGCAGCAGCCCATCGCCTGCGGCGGCGTCGCCGTCTTCCCGAACGACGTGATCGTGGTCGATGACGACGGCGCCGTGGTCATCCCCCAGGCCCTGCTCGACGAGGTGGTGCCCGAGGCGATCGAGCAGGAGGCGCTGGAAGCCTGGATCATGACCGAGATCGACCGCGGCGTGCCGCTCCCCGGCCTCTACCCCGCCAACGCCGAAACCAAAGCCCGCTACGAAGCCTTCCGCGCCAGCCGGAAGGCCTGACCGTGTCGGGCTTGCGCAAGGGCCTGACCAGCTACGGCGATGCCGGCTTCTCGCTTTTTCTCCGCAAGGCCTTCATCAAGGCGATGGGCTATTCCGACGATGCGCTGGACCGCCCCATCATCGGCATCACCAACACCGGCAGCGACTACAACCCCTGCCACGGCAACAGCCCCGACCTGATCGAGGCCGCCAAGCGCGGCGTCATGCTCGCCGGCGGCCTGCCGATGGTCTTCCCCACCATCTCCATCGGCGAGAGCTTCGCGCACCCCACCTCGATGTTCCTGCGCAACCTGATGGCGATGGACACCGAGGAAATGATCCGCGCCCAGCCGATGGACGCCGTCATCGTCATCGGCGGCTGCGACAAGACGCTCCCCGCCCAGCTCATGGGCGCGATCAGCACCAACCTGCCCACCATCGTCGTCCCCACCGGCCCGATGGTCGTCGGCCACCACAAGGGCGAGGTGCTCGGCGCCTGCACCGATTGCCGCCGCCTCTGGGGAATGCACCGCGCCGGGCAGATCGACGCCGCCGAAATCGAGACCATCAGCGGCCGCCTCGCCCCCTCGGTCGGCACCTGCATGGTGATGGGTACCGCCAGCACCATGGCCTGCGTGATCGAGGCGCTCGGTTTCTCGCTCCCCATGAGTGCCACAATCCCCGCCGTCCATGCCGAGCGCCGCCGCATCGCCGAGGCCAGCGGCAAGCGCATCGTCGACCTGGCGAAAGCCGGCGCGCCCCGCCCGCGCGACCTCATCACGCCCTCCGCCTTGCGCAACGCCCTCACCGTCCTGCAAGCCATCGGCGGCTCGACCAACGGCATCATCCATCTCACCGCCATGGCCGGCCGCGCCGGAACAAGAATCGAACTCGAAACGGTGGACGAGATCGGCCGCAACGTCCCCGTCCTGGTCGACCTGAAACCCTCCGGCGATCACTACATGGAGCATTTCCACCATGCCGGCGGCGTCCCCCGCCTGCTGCGCGAACTTTCGCGCCATCTCGATCCTGCGTCCCCCACCGTCAGCGGCCGGACCATCGGCGAGATCGCCGAAGCCGCCGAGATCGTCCCCGGCCAGACCGTCATCCGCGGCGCGGACAAGCCGCTGAAATCCACCGGCGCCCTCGCCGTGCTGCGCGGCAATCTCTGCCCGCGCGGCGCCGTCATCAAGCAATCCGCCGCCTCGCCGCATCTGCTGAGCCACACCGGCCCTGCCCTCGTGTTTGAAAATGTCGAGGACATGGCGGCGAGAATCGATTCCGACGAGCTGGACGTCACACCCGAGACCGTCCTCGTCCTGCGCAATACCGGTCCCATCGGCGCGCCCGGCATGCCGGAGGCCGGCTACCTGCCCATCCCGCGCAAGCTCGCCCGCGCCGGCGTGAAGGACATGGTGCGGATCTCGGATGCGCGGATGAGCGGCACCGCCTTCGGCACCATCGTGCTGCACATCGCCCCGGAATCGGCGGCCGGCGGCCCGCTCGCCCTGGTCCGCACCGGCGATCCGATCCGGCTCGACGTCGCGGCGCGAACGCTCGACCTGCTGATCGACGATGCCGAATGGCAGCGCCGCGCCGCCGAACATGCCGCGACGCCAAGGCGCCCGCCGCCTGCGCGCGGCTACGCCCGCCTTTTCGAAACCACCGTGTTGCAGGCCGACGAAGGCTGCGATTTCGATTTCCTGCAGGGAGGCCCACAAGAATGAGCGACCGCCCGAAACTTCTGTTCCTCGGCAGCCTGATGCCGGTCATCGAGAACTCCCTCGAAGCCGGCTTCGAAATCCTCCGTGACGACGGCACCAATCTCGACGCGCTGATCGAGCGTCACGGCGCCGAAATCCGCGGCATCGTCACGCGCGGCCGCCGCCCGACCGACGCCGCGCTGATCGCCCGGCTGCCCGCCCTCGAACTGATCGCCAATTTCGGCGTCGGCTACGACACGGTCGATGCCGTGGCCGCCGCCAAACACGGCGTTATCGTCACCAACACGCCGGACGTGCTGAACGACGAGATGGGCGATTTCACCGTCGGCCTGCTGCTCGCCACCATCCGCACCCTGCCCGCGGCCGAGCGTTTCCTGCGCGCGGGAAAATGGCTGCACGACGCCTTCCCCCTCGGCAACAGCCTGCGCGGCCGGCGCATCGGCATCGCCGGCATGGGCCGCATCGGCCAGGTCATCGCCCGTCGCCTCTCCGGCTTCGACCTGTCGATTTCATATCACTCCCGCAACAAGGTTTCCCATCTCGACTATCCGCATTTTCCCTCGCTCGTCGAACTTGCCGCCAATGTCGACGTGCTCATCGTCGTGCTCCCCGGCGGCCCGGCGACGCGCCATGCGGTGAACGCCGAGGTGCTCGCGGCGCTTGGTCCTGACGGCGTCCTGATCAACGTCGCGCGCGGCACGGTCGTCGACGAAGCCGCGTTGATCGACGCACTCGGCAGCCGGAAAATCCTCGCCGCCGGCCTCGATGTTTTCGAGGACGAGCCACGCGTGCCGGCAGCCCTTCTCGCCTGCGACAACGCCGTGCTGGTCCCCCATGTCGGCACCGCCACGCATCACACGCGCGGCCTGATGGCGGATCTGCTGATCCGCAATGTCCGTGCGTGGTTCGGCGGCGAGGGGCCGATCACGCCTGTCGCCGAGACACCGGCGCCCGGGCGCCGCGCGCCACAAACAGATAGTTCGATATCAAAACAATGAAGCTCGATCATACCGCACGCGGCGTCTTTCCCATCGCCCCCACACCCTTCCTGCCCGACGGCGCGGTCGACACGAAGTCGATCGACACGATGTGCGATTTCTATTTTTCCGCCGGCGCCACCGGCCTGACCATTCTCGGCATCATGGGCGAGGCCCCCAAGCTCGACGCTGACGAGGCGTTAGCCATCTCCCGCCAGGTCATCGGGCGGTGCGAAATTCCCGTCATCGTCGGCGTCTCCGCCCCCGGTTTCGCCGCCATGCGCAACCTCGCCCGTGCGGTGATGGATGCGGGCGCCGCCGGCGTCATGATCGCCCCACCGCCCTCACTGCGCACCGACGACCAGATCGTGACGTATTACCACAACGCGATCGAGGCGATCGGCGGCGAAATCCCGTTCGTGATCCAGGACTACCCGCTCACCCTCTCGGTGATCATGACGCCCGCCGTCATCCGCCGCATCGTCATGGACCTGCCCTCCTGCGTCATGCTCAAGCACGAGGACTGGCCGGGGCTTGAAAAGATCTCCGCGCTGCGCGCCTTCCAGCGCGAGGGCAGCCTGCGCCCGCTTTCGATTCTCACAGGCAATGGCGGGCTCTTTCTCGATTTCGAAATGGAGCGCGGCGCCGACGGCGCGATGACCGGCTACTGCTTCCCCGACATGCTGGCCGATGTCGTCCGCCTCTCGAACGACGGCAAGCGCGACGAGGCGCACGACCTGTTCGACGCCCATCTCCCGCTGATCCGCTACGAACAGCAGCAGGGCGTCGGCCTCGCCACGCGGAAATACGTGCTGCAGAAGCGCGGCGCCATCGCGCACGATGCCCAGCGCGCCCCCGCCGGCAAGCTCACCGAAACCGCCCGCGCCGAAATCGATTTTCTGCTCCGCCGCCTCGCGAAGCACGATCCCCGCGCCCATTTCTGAAGGACACCGCAAGTGAAAAACCGTTTCGAAGGCAAGACGGCGGTCATCACCGGCGGCGCCGCCGGCATCGGCCTCGCCGCTGCCACGCGAATCATCGCCGAGGGCGGCAACGCGGTATTGTGGGATCGCAGCCGTGACGCGATCGTCGCCGCGGCCCGCGAACTCGGCCCCGCCTGCTCCGGCGAGGCGCTCGACGTCACCGATTTCGCCGCGCTCGAACACGCCGCCGCCGAGGCGGTGCGCGACCATGGCGCGATCGACATCCTCATCGCCGGCGCCGGCATCACCGGCCCCAACACCACCACCTGGGACTATCCGGTCGATGCCTGGCGGCAGGTGATCGAGGTCAACCTCACCGGCATCTTTCTCTCCTGCAAGGCGGTGGTGCCGCACATGCGCGCGCGCAACGCCGGGCGCATCGTGAACATCGCCTCCGTCGCCGGCAAGGAAGGCAACCCCAACGCCTCGGCCTACAGCGCGTCGAAGGCCGGCGTCATCGGCCTCACCAAGTCGCTCGGCAAGGAACTCGCCACCACGCCGATCACGGTGAACTGCATCACCCCCGCCGCCGTCCGCACCGCGATCTTCGAGCAGATGAGCCAGCAGCACATCGACTACATGCTCTCGAAAATCCCGATGAACCGCTTCGGCACGGTCGACGAAATCGCAGCCCTCATCTGCTTCCTCGCCTCCGACGAAGCCTCCTTCAGCACCGGCGCGGTGTTCGACATCTCCGGCGGCCGCGCCACCTACTGACGCGCCGTTATTTCACCGGCGGCGTCCAGCGCCGCAGCAGCAGCGCGTTCGTCACCACGCTCACGCTCGATGCCGCCATCGCCGCCCCCGCCACCATCGGGCTCAGGAACCCGATCGCGGCCAGCGGAATCCCGATCACGTTATAGGCGAAGGCCCAGAACAGCCCCTGGCGGATCTTGCGCATCGTCGCCCGCGCCACATCCAGCGCCGCCGCCACCAGCGCCGGGTCGCCGCGCATCAGCGTGATCCCCGCGGTGTGCATCGCGACATCCGATCCGCTCGCCATCGCCATGCCGATGTCCGCCGCGGCGAGCGAGGGCGCGTCGTTCACCCCGTCGCCGACCATGGCGACCACGCGGCCCTCCCGCCGCAGCGCCGCCACCGTCGCGGCCTTGCCCTCCGGCAACTGCCCGGCGATCACCTCGTCGATGCCGACGGCCCTCGCCGCCGCCGCCGCACTGCCCGCATTGTCGCCGGTCAGCAGCACCACGCGCCGCCCCTGTGCCCGCAGCGCCGCCACCGCCTCGCGCGCGCCACGCTTCGGCGCATCCCCGAACGCGACCAGCCCGAGCACCCGCCCCTCGCCGATCACCCAGGACACGCTGCGCCCCTCTTCCTCCAGCGCCGTCGCCCGCTCCGCCAGCGCCCCCGGCGCAGCGCCCTGCTCCTCCAGCAACCGCGAACTGCCGATCAGGATTCCGATCCCCCCGACGGTTCCGCTCACGCCCCGCCCGGGCAGCGCCGTCACCCCGCTCGCCGGCCGCGCCGCGACCCCGTCCGCCGCCGCCCGCGCGCACACCGCGCGCGCCAGCGGATGCTCGCTGCCCGCCTGCACCCCTGCCATCACCGCGAGCAGTTCCGCCTCCGAAACCCCCTCGGCCGGCGCCACCGCCACGACCGAGGGTTTCCCCTCCGTCAGCGTCCCCGTCTTGTCGAACACCACGGTATCGACCCGCTCCGCCGCCTCCAGCGCCTCGGCGTCCTTCACCAGGATGCCGTGCCGCGCCGCGACACCGGTTCCCGCCATCACCGCGGTCGGCGTCGCCAGGCCCAGCGCGCAGGGGCAGGCGATCACCAGCACCGCCACCGCGTTCAGGATCGCCGCCGAAACCGTCGCCCCCGCCAGCAGCCATCCCGCCAGCGTCACCGCCGCCACCGCCACCACCGCCGGCACGAACACCGCGGCCACCCGGTCCACCAGCCGTTGGATCGGCGCCTTCTCCGCCTGCGCGGTCTCGACCAGGCGGATGATCTTCGCGAGCGTGGTTTCCGCCCCCACCGCCTCGGTGCGGACGAGCAGAACCCCCTCGCCGTTGATCGCCCCGCCCGGCACGCGCCCGCCCGCCGCCTTCGGCACCGGCAGGCTTTCCCCCGTCAGCATCGAGAGATCGACGGCGGACTCCCCCGCCTCGATCGTCCCGTCCACCGGAATCCGCCCGCCCGGCCGCACCACCACGAGGTCGCCCGTCCGCACCTGGCCGATCGGCACCTCCCGCTCGGCGCCATCCGCCCCGCGCACCAGCGCCGTGGTCGGCCGCAGCGCCTCCAGCGCCTTCAGCGCCGCCCCGGTCTGCCGCCGCGCCCGCGCCTCCAGCCACTTGCCGAACAGGATCAGCGTCGTCACCGTCGCCGCCGAATCGAAATACAGCGGCGGCGCGCCCCGCCCCGTCACCCAGGCCTCGGCCAGCAGCACCGCGCTCAGCCCGTAGGCGGCGCTGGTGCCGAGGGCGACCAGCAGGTCCATGTTCCCCGAGAACGCCCGCGCCGCCGCCCATCCCGCCCGATAGAACCGCGCGCCCAGCCAGAACTGCACCGGTGTGGCCAGCAGCAGCTCGGCCCATCCCGGCAACATGAAGCGCGATCCCGCCATGTGCAGCGCCATGGCGCCGACCAGTGGCACGGTCAGCGCGGCGGCGACGGTCACGTGCCGCAGCTCCCGCTGGCCTTCCGCCGCCCGCCGCGCCTCCTCGCCGGCGGCCGCCTCCGGCGCGTCCGCCACCGCGCGCGCCTCGTATCCCGCCTTGCCGATCGCCGCGATCACCGCCGCCGCGTCGAACCCGTGGCCGGAGATCCGCGCCCGCTCGTTGGCGAGGTTGACCGACGCCGCCGCCACCCCCGGCACCTTCCGCGCCGCCCGCTCCACCCGCGCCACGCACGAGGCGCAGGTCATCCCGCCGACCGAAAGGTCGATCACCGTGTCCGCCGCGCTGTCCTGGCGCGTCGCCGCGCCGCTGATCTGGTCCATGGCAAGCTCCTTCGCCGCAGCATATGGGTTTGCCATCGTGGGAAGGTCAAACCCGCGCCCCCCGCGCCGCGCATCCCTGCCCCCATCCGCCGGCCTTGACCTTTCCCCGTGGGCAATCGCCATTTGCATCATGCATCGCATGAAAAGGAGCGAACCATGATCGAGCTCAATGTAGAGGGCATGACCTGCCAGCATTGCGTCCGCGCCGTCACCGAGGCGGTGCGCACCGTCCATCCCGGCGCCGAGGTCGCGGTCGATCTCGAAACCGGCAAGGTGCGGATTCCCGCCGCCGCGGCGCAGGAGCAGCCCGCCCTTGTCGCCGCGATCGAGGAAGAGGGCTACAAGGTGACATCGTCACCCTGAACCCGGAGCCCGGCGCTTGCCCGTCCGTCACCTTCTTCTCGTCGGCGCCGGCCATGCCAGCATCGAGGTGCTGCGCAGCTTCGCGCTGGCGCCGGTGGCCGGCCTGCGGCTGACCGTGCTCACGCCTTCGCCCGCGCTCCGGTATTCGGGAATGCTGCCCGGCATCGTCGCCGGCCATGCCGATCCGGCGGCGGGGACGATCGACACGGCCGGCCTCGCCCGCGCCGCCGGCGCCGCCCTCTGCGTCGACCGCGCGAGCTTCGTCGATGCCGGCCGCCGCCGCGTCTTCCGCGATGGCGGCGATCCGGTCGATTACGACCTGCTGGTGCTCGATGTCGGCGCCCCGCCGGCCACGCCCGACGCGCCGCAGGCGCTGCCCGTCCGCCCGGCGGACGAGCTGCTCGCCCGCCTCGCCCCGCTCGACGAGGCGGCCGCGCGCCCCGCGCCGTTCCGCATCGCCGTGGTCGGCGGCGGCGCGGCGGGGGTGGAACTGGTCTTCGCGCTCGAAACCCGGCTGCGCGCCCGCCGCGCCGAAGCCGGCGCCGACCCGGCGACGCTGTCCTTCGTCCTGCTGCCCGGCCCGTTCGGCCTGCTGCCGACCCTGCCCGCCGGCGTCGCCCGCCAGGTCCGCGCCCTGTTCGCCGCCCGCGGCATCGAGGTCGGCCCGTCCGGCCTCGCCGGCGCGCCGAAGGACGGCGCGATCCCGCTCGATGACGGCTCCCGGATCGAAGCCGACGTCTCGCTCTGGGCCAGCGGCGCCGCCGCCCCGTCCTGGCTGCGCGGCGGCGGCCTCGCCACCGACGCGAAGGGCTTCGTCGCCGTCGCCCCCACGCTGCGCTCCATCTCGCACGAGAATGTCTTCGCCGCCGGCGACATCGCCGGGTTCGGCGGCATGAAGGTGCCGAAATCCGGGCTTTACGCGGTCCGCCAGGGCCCGGTCCTGGCGGAGAATCTCCGCCGCCATGTCGATGGCCGGCCGCTCCGCCCGTTCCGCCCGCAGCGCGCCGCCCTCTACCTGCTCGCCACCGGGCCGGACCACGCGATCGGCACCCGCAACGGCATCGTCTTTTCCGGCGCCTGGGTCCGCCGCTGGAAGGACCGGATCGACCGCCGCTTCATCGCCCGCTTTTCCACGCCCTGACCGGCTTTCCGCGCCCCCGCCCGCCATTCCGCCCCTTGCTCCGCCGCCCGATCCGCGCCAGAGACGTCGCGGTCCAGGAACATCGCAAGGAGGCGGAAAGCCAGACATGAGCGAAACGGTTCACGACATCCTGCGCGCCCATGCAGGCGCCCGCGCCATCGCCGCGCCCGGCCGCGCGCCGCTGTCCGGCCCCGCCCTCGCCGCGCTGGCGGAGGAGGTGCGCGCCGCCCTGAACGCCCGCGGCATCGGCCGCGGCGACCGTGTGGCCATCGTCCTGCCCAACGGCCCCGCCGCCGCCACCGCCTTCGCCGCCATCGCCGCGATGTGCTGCGCCGCCCCGCTCAACCCCGCCTACAAGGACCAGGAATTCGAATTCTATCTCGACGACCTGAAGCCCCGCGCCGTCATCGTCGCCGCCGGCGCCGACAGCCCGGTGCGCGGCGTCGCCGCCAAACTCGGCATCCCCCTGCTCGACCTCGCCGAGGACGAGTCCGCTCCGGCCGGCGCCTTCACGCTCGACGTCTCCGCCCTGCCCGAAACCCCCGCCGCCAACCCCGGCCCGGCCGAGCCCGAGGACGAGGCGCTGGTCCTGCACACCTCCGGCACCACCGCGCGGCCCAAGATCGTCCCGCTGCGGAGCAAGAACCTCGCCGCCTCGGCGCGGCACATCGCCGCCAGCCTGGCGCTCGCGCCGGACGATCTCTGCCTCAACGTGATGCCGCTGTTCCACATCCACGGGCTGATCGCGGCCACCCTCGCCTCGCTGCGCGCCGGCGGCGCCGTCTGCTGCACGCCGGGCTTCAACGCCTTCCGCTTCTTCTCCTGGCTCGAGGAGGAAAACCCCACCTGGTACACGGCGGTGCCGACCATGCACCAGGCGATCCTGCTCCGCGCCCCCGAGGACGACGCGGTCAGGGCGCTCGCCAATCTGCGCTTCATCCGCTCCTCCTCCGCCTCGCTGCCGCCGCAGGTGATGGCGGCGCTGGAGCAGAAATTCGGCGCCCCGGTGATCGAGGCCTACGGCATGACCGAGGCGGCGCACCAGATGGCCTCCAACCCGCTGCCGCCGCGCGCCCGCAAGGCCGGCTCGGTCGGCATCGCCGCCGGCCCCGAAATCGCCATCATGGACGATGACGGCACGCTGCTGCCGCAGGGCGAAACCGGCGAGGTCGTCATCCGCGGCCCCAACGTCACCGCCGGCTACGCCGCCAACCCCGAGGCCAACGCCAAGGCCTTCACCAATGGCTGGTTCCGCACCGGCGACCAGGGCATGCTCGACGCAGAGGGCTATCTCTTCCTCACCGGCCGGCTCAAGGAGCAGATCAACCGCGGCGGCGAGAAGATCAGCCCGCTGGAGGTCGATGTCGCCCTGCTCGACCATCCGGACATCGCCGAGGTCTGCACCTTCGCCATCCCGCACGACAAGCTGGGCGAGGAGGTGGGCGCCATCGTCGTCCCCCGCGCCGGCACCGCGCCCGACCCGCAGGCGATCCGCGATTTCGCCGCCGGCCGCCTTGCCGCCTTCAAGGTGCCCCGCCGCATCCTGATCATGGAGGCGATCCCCAAGGGCCCGACCGGCAAGGTCCAGCGCGTCGGCCTCGCGTCCCGCCTCGGGATCGAGGCATGACCAGCGTCTGCGTCTTCGGCGCCGGGGCCATCGGCGGCCTCGTCGCCGCCCGCCTGCAAGCCGCCGGCACCGATGTCTCGATCGTCGCCCGCGGCCCGCACCGCGCCGCCATCGAGGCCAACGGGCTTCTGCTCCTCTCCGGCGGAGAAAGAATCCTCACCCGCCCCCGCGTGGCCGATGCCGCCGAGCTCGGCCCGCAGGATTACGTTCTCGTCACCCTCAAGGCCCAGGGCATCGAGCCCGCCTTGCCGCAGCTCCGCCACCTGATCGGCCCGCGGACCACCATCATCGCCGCGATCAACGGGATCCCCTGGTGGTACACCTACGGCCTGCCCGCCCCCTTCACCGACCGGCGCATCAAGGCGGTCGATCCCGAGGGCGCGGTCTGGGCCGCGCTGCCGCCGGCGCAGACGCTCGGCTGCATCGTCTATCCCGCCGCCGAGATCGTCGAGCCCGGCGTGGTCAACCACACCTATGGCGACCGCTTCATCCTCGGCGAGCCGGACGGCGCCCGCACCGAGCGCGCCGCCCTGATCAGCCGCCTCATGATCGACGCCGGCCTCAAGGCGCCCGTCCGTCCCCGCATCCGCGACGACATCTGGGTGAAGCTCTGGGGCAACATGGCCTTCAACCCTATCAGCGCGCTGACCGGTGCGACACTCGACGTCATCACCTCCGATCCCGGCACCCGCGCCCTCGCCCGGTCGATGATGCTGGAAGGCGCGGCCATCGCCGAGGCGCTCGGCGTCCGCTTCGCCATCGATGTCGAAAAGCGGATCGACGGCGCGGCCGAGGTCGGCGCGCACAAGACCTCCATGCTCCAGGACCTCGAGCGCGGCCGCCCGATCGAGATCGAGGCGCTGCTCGGCGCCGTGGTCGAGATGGCCGGCTGGGTCGATATCCCGGCGCCGATCTCCGCCTCGGTCCTCGCCCTCGTGCGCCAGCGTGCCAGAATCGCGGGCGTCTGATCACGCTCGCGTGAATTACGCATAAGTGAACGCACGAAGTGGCGATCTGGTAATCCGTCTCGAATATTAAACCTTCGGCGCCGAACAGTCGTCGGACCCGCCCGCGTCGCGCCCACCGCCGGCGCGGGCTCAATCAAACAATAGAGAGACGCCCAGTGACCCCAACATCATTCGCGCTCACGCAATCCGCTTACGTGCCCCTCGGCCTCGCCTTCTTCGGCCTCGGCACCGGCTACCTCATCTTCGGCCCGCAGGAACTCTTCGGCTTCCCGGCGAAATCCGAGTCCAGCGAACTCACCAACGGCTGGTGGGGCTTCTGGATGCCCGGCATGCTGCAATTCCTCTGCGGCACCTACATCCTGGTCGGCCTGACCTGGTTCAACGTCTTCGGCGTCGGCGCGAAATCCACCCCGCTCTACGCCGCCGGCATCGAAACCACCGTCTTCGGCATCCACTGGCTGGCGATGGGCCTCAGCCGCATGCGCGGCGGCTCGATCGTGCCGAACGGCTTCATGAGCGTCGCCTTCTTCCTCGTCGCCCTGCTCGGCCTCATCGTCTTCAAGACCGCCGGCGACGGCCCGGTGACGCTGCTCTTCGCCGGCCTGATGGCGGTGTATTTCTTCGAATTCTTCTACTGCTTCGACCTGTTCATGCCGCTCAGCCGCAAGGCCCTCGGCCTCGTGCACATCCTCACCGGCCTGCTGCTGATGTATCTCACCTACGGCATCGTGCTGAACCTCTCGCTCGGCTGGCACGTCTACATCTGACCCGCACGCCCAACGCCTGAGCACACGGCCGGAGTTCTGCTCCGGCCGTTCTTCATTCCGCTCCGGAGTTTTTGCTCCGGCCGTTCCTCATTCCACGCCCCAAAAACCCGCCCTCGGTTGCCCGCGCGCCGCCCCCCACCTATACGGGCTGCAAACTCCGCACGCGCACAGGAACTCCCGATGGCCAGCTACCAGTACGTCTACGTGATGAAAGACCTCACCAAGGCCTTCCCCGGCGGCCGCGAGGTCTTCAAGGGCATCACCCTCTCCTTCCTCCCCGGCGTCAAGATCGGCGTCCTCGGCGTCAACGGCGCCGGCAAATCCACCCTGCTCAAGATCATGGCCGGCATCGAGAAGGAATTCGGCGGCGAGGCCTGGGCCGCCGAGGGCGTGCGCGTCGGCTACCTCCCGCAGGAACCGCATCTCGACCCGACCCTCACCGTCGGCGAGAACGTCGCCCTCGCCTTCGCCGACATGCGCGCCGCCCTCGCCCGCTTCAACGAGATCTCCGAAGCCTTCATGGAGCCGATGGACGACGAGAAGATGAACGCCCTTCTCGCCGAACAGGCCACCCTCCAGGAGAAGATCGACGCCGGCGACGGCTGGGAGCTCGACCGCCAGATCGACATCGCGCTCGACGCCCTCCGCTGCCCCCCGGCCGACAGCCCCGTCACCAACCTCTCCGGCGGCGAGCGCCGCCGCGTCGCCCTCTGCCGCCTCCTCCTCGAGAAGCCCGACCTCCTGCTCCTCGACGAACCCACCAACCATCTCGACGCCGAATCCGTCGCCTGGCTCGAAAAGACCCTGCGCGCCTACGCCGGCACCGTCATCCTCGTCACCCACGACCGCTACTTCCTCGAAAACGTCACCAACTGGATCCTCGAACTCGAACGCGGCCGCGGCTACCCGTTCGAGGGCAACTACACCTCCTGGCTGGAGCAAAAGCAGAAGCGCCTCGCCCAGGAGGAAAAGGAGGAATCCGCCCGCCAGCGCGCCCTCAAGGAAGAGCGCGAATGGATCGGCGCCTCCCCCAAGGCCCGCCAGGCGAAAAACCAGGCCCGCATCAGCCGCTACGAGGAAATGCTCGCCAAATCGACCGAGCAGGTCTCCGGCGTCGCCGAAATCGTCATCCCCCCCGGCCCGCGCCTCGGCGGCACCGTCATCGAGGCCCAGGACCTCCGCAAGGGCTTCGGCGACAACCTCCTGATCGACGGCCTCTCCTTCAAGCTCCCCCCCGGCGGCATCGTCGGCGTCATCGGCCCCAACGGCGCCGGCAAGTCCACCCTCTTCAAGATGATCACCGGCGTCGAAAAACCCGACGCCGGCACCTTCACCGTCGGCGACACCGTGAAACTCGGCTATGTCGACCAGTCGCGCGACAGCCTCGACGACAACAAGACCGTCTGGGAGGAAATCTCCGGCGGCACCGACGTCATCCACCTCGGCAAGCGCACCGTCGCCTCCCGCGCCTATGTCGGCGCCTTCAACTTCAAGGGCTCCGACCAGCAGAAGAAGGTCGGCATCCTCTCCGGCGGCGAACGCAACCGCGTCCACCTCGCCAAAATGCTCAAGGGCGAACACAACGTCATCTTGTTGGACGAGCCAACAAATGATCTTGACGTCGACACCCTCCGCGCCCTGGAAGAAGCCCTCGCCGAATTCGCCGGCTGCGCCGTCATCATCTCGCACGACCGCTGGTTCCTCGACCGCCTCGCCACCCACATCCTCGCCTTCGAGGGCGACAGTCACGTCGAATGGTTCCAGGGCAACTTCCAGGACTACGAGGAAGACAAACGACGCCGCCTCGGCGCCGACGCCACCGAACCCCACCGCATCAAATACCGCCCCCTCACCCGGTAGCCAGCGGATGCAGGGTCTTGGTTCCGGGCCCACGCAGGGGGTTCCACCCCCTGCACCCCCGCCAAGGGCTGAGCCCTTGGAACCGCGCTCGCGTTTTGGTTTTGGGGAGGGCGTGTCCCTGCCTTTACCAAGGCAATTGCCCGGATGCCCTCCCCAAAACCAAAACGAATGGATTCCAAAGGCTCCGCCTTTGGCGGGGTTCAGGGGCGGCGCCCCTGATGGGGTCCGGGGCAAGGCCCCGCCATCTCCATGACCGCCAACCCCGCCTGGCGCGTCACCACGGCGCGGCTGCGACTGGAGCCGGTGAACTGGGCGGACCGCGACGACCTGGTCGCCCTGAAAACCGACCCCCGCGCCTTCGCCATGATGCTCGGCGGCGTCCGCACCGCCGAGCAGGCCACGGCGGAACTGGCGGAAGACATCGCCGCCTGGGGCGCGCAAGGCTTCGGAATCTGGACCATCCGCGGCCAGTCCACCAACGCCTTCCTCGGCATCACCGGCCTCGCCGACCGCCCGGACGGCCGCGGCATTGCCCTCCGCTTCGCCCTATGGCCCGAAGTCCGCGGTGCCGGCCTCGCCCGCGAAGCCGCCAGCGCCGCCCTCCGCTACGGCCACGACCGCGCCCATCTGCCCCGCATCATCGCCGTCGCCCGCGCCGACAATTTCGCCTCCCGCACCGTCCTCGGCGCCATCGGCATGACCGAATCCGATTCTTTTCTCCGCAACGGCGTGCAGATGCTGGTGTATGAGAGTGCGAGTTAGATGACGTGTTTCGGCTATTGATCAAGAGAATATTGACAAATTTCTAAAAATCTGAGTTGGAAAAAAGGTTGATCGATTCGTTTGAATGAGGTATAAGAGGAATAATCCAATTTCGGTTGGAGGGAGATCGTGAACGCGATCGGCGGGGGCTTTAGGCCCCCGTTGCTTTTACGGAAGCCATTTTTTGCCCCATCCTTCCTTGTTGAAAGTCGTCGGATGACGGGCATATTTCCATCCCTCTAAAATATCGACGATCTTTTTTCCATAATCATTTGGTAATTGATCGCCTTTTTGCTCATATTTCAAAGCTTTAAAGCTAGGATAGGCGATTAAATCTACGATTTGCATCGCTGGACAATTCTCTTTTTTTGAAACGAATTTAATTTCTTTTGAAGTAAGGTGTTTTTGCACAATTTTGGCTGGTATGTGCTCCGTGCCTTGTTCGTATATATTTTGAAAAGCAACTTTTACTTGCTTGTCTGCTTTCGGATACCTTTGCTCAATAACAACATCCCCGACATGCTCATTACGCCTCATCCAAAGAACATACCGCTCAACAAGAGTCTTTAAGCAATAATGATATGGATGAAATAGCCATTCACCGCGCGTTTTCACATATTCGAATTTATCTATAACTACAGTTGATATAAGATATGGAAGCTGACGAAGTAAAATGAGCATTTCAGCATCAAAGCGGTTTCGCAATGCATCGTCATTTAGAATAATGAAGTCCTTTTCGCGGCGTAAAATTTCGCGACGATGTAGTACTATAGCGTCCGATCCATTACCAAAAATGCTTGTTTTAAAATCGGCTAAACGAGGAATAAATCGGCTTTCATAAAGGTCGATCCTCGTAAGGAGAGACGTCAGACTCAGATACCTCTGATTCTCGTCGTGCGACGACGGCTTAAGATCGTCGTTTCCTACCTCATCGATGAAGAGACGGCATCGATTCATTGTAAGCGAACTACTAACGCACTACGTTTTTCAAAAAAGTTGTCTTGCACTTTGATATCGATTTTATGGTTGTGGTGCCTGAATATTTTCAATCAGTAAAACATCATAATCGAAAAACAGCAAGATCAATCCTGAGGCCAACGCCGTTGTTGCCTGCGCGGCGCAAGACCCCGGATGGACGCTGAAGGCGCAAGGATATGACTATGGACGACTTGGAACCCGACCTCGCCGACGCGCTGCAACGGTGCGAGTCTCTGCTCGCCGGGCGTCCGGGCTTGCCGCCCCTCGTCTCCATCCGCAACCAGCTGATCTATCTTCAGCAAGTCTGCGCCGGAACCGCCGGGCCGGAACGGCTCGCGGAGATCATTCTGGGCCTCCTCGCTGTCCGCGAAGTCGAGGGCTGGGACGATGAACTGGCCGACCTCCTCCACTCGATCCAGGCGGCGGTTAACCGGCGCGCCACACCGCTTGCATAAGCGCGCCCAGCCCTGTGACCGCTGTCACAACCAAACCGGCTCGGCCCCGCGCTGCGATTGACGATCGCTGCCGGATCGTAATCATATCCTTGCTCGCGCCCCGAACCCCGGCGCAACCGGTCGCTTCACCGCCCATCACCGGGGCAAGACGCCCCATGGAACTCGTCCATGACCAAGGTAATGTTCATCCCCGCGGACCCGAAAAGTGTCTTCATCACCATGGCCCACCACGAATACGGCAACCAGGCCTTCGGCGGCCAGCCCGGCATCAACAAGGCCCAGCTCGTCGTCGATGACGATCTCCTGAAGGGCCGCTCGTCCATCGTCGTTCGGTACGATGGCGGGTCGGACCCCTATTTCAGCAGCTTCAACACCGCGCAAATCTACATTCGCGGCCACGGCATGCCCGGCTCCCCGACGATCGAGGTCGCCCGCAACGGTGAAAAGATCCATTACACGGAAGTCGTCCAGCGCCTCATCACCACCGGCCTGAAACGCGAATTCTTCGGCGATATCAAGTGCTTCAACTGCCACTCGGCTGAAGGCCGGGTTGATGATTACGGCAACTACCATCCCCCCTTCGCCCAACTCATCGCCGATGAAATGTTCGCCCGCGGTTACAAGTTCTGCAAGTTCTTCGGCTATGCCGACGCCATCGACTCCTTCCCCGCCAGCTTCGACAAGGGCGCCAACCCGCCCGATCCTGTCCTGCACAAATACCGTCGTGGCCCCGCGGGTCTGGGCAATCTCGGCCGTGCCAAAACCGGCCGCAAAGAGTTCTCTCCCAAGCCCCGCCCCCTCTCCCTGAAAGGCCAATTCGCCAGGAAATTCTTCAACTAATGTCCCGCCCCTGAAACTCGTGTGTGAATTTCAGGGACAATCAGGCCACTATACTGTTGTTTTTCCTCGTATCCCGATCGGAGCGGACAACGAAACTCGATTGATGAGGAAGATGGAGCGCCTTACGAGCCGTTTGGATCGGAAGGCGCTCTGGCCCTTGCTTGCTCGGCGGCGGAGCGTTCGTCCGGCCGCCACTGCGTTCCAGAATTTTTTAGAGCATCATCCGATCAGATGGAGTCATCTGATCGGATAAAGATGCTCTGTTTATCAATATGATAGAGCACTACATCCGATCCGAAGGGATCGGAAAGTGCTGTATATGCCGTTTCACGAATTGAGCAGGATCAAGGCGCGCGCGCCGGCGTCGTGGAATACATGCACGCTCGATACCAGTATGGAACGAAGGCCATGCGCACCCTCGTCGTCTATTATTCCCGCACCGGCACCACCGAACGCATCGCCCGCATGCTCGCCGCCGAGTTCGGCGCCGACATGGAGCGCATCCGCTGCCCCGGCTGCGGCCCCGGCGGGCGCGGCCTGCTCCGCACCATCCTGATCGCCCTCGGCCTCATCGAACCGCCGATCTCCTCCGCCGCCTACGACCCCGCCACCTACGATCTCGTCCTCGTCGGCACCCCCGTCTGGGCCTGGTCCGCCGCCGCCCCCGTCCGCCTCTGGCTCCGCCGCGAGGCCCGCAACCTGCCCGAATACGCCATCTTCGCCACCGCCGGCGGCTCGTCCTTCCGCCGCGCCTTCGCCGCCATCGAAACCCTCGCCGGCAAGCCGCCCCGCGCCACCCTCGGCCTCTCCGCCGAAGCCATCTGCTCCGGCCGCGACCACCTCGCCACCCTCCGCTTCTCCGAAGCCCTCCGCCCCGCCCACCAGCGCCTCTTCGCCTGAGCGCGAAACATCGCCCTTGCCCACCCCCGCCCGGTCGTGTTCATGTTCCGTTCATGCACGCCGCGCTGGCCCTCCGCTTCGCCGCCATCGTCCACGCCCTCTGCCGGGCCGTGGCCGCGCGCGGCGCCCGCGGCGCGCTCGCGGCCCCGGTCGTCATCCTGCTCTGGCTCCGCCTCAACCGCGCCTCAAAGCGGATCGACAGCCTCGCCGCCCGGCTCGATGCCGCCGGCGGCGCCCTCCCCGCACCGAAGCCGGATCGCCGGCGCAACCGCCCCGCCCGCCGGAGCAAAACCCTGCCGCGCCGCTTCGCCTGGCTGCTCCGCCCCATCCCCGAGGCCACCGCCGCCGCCTCCCAGCTCCGCCACCTGATGGCGGACCCGGCCTGCGCCGCCCTCCTCGAAGCCGAACCCCGCTTCGGCCGCATCCTCCGCCCGCTCTGCCGCCACCTCGGCATCCGCCCGCCCGCCAGCATCGCCCCCCGCGAGCCACCGCCCGCGCCCAGGCGCCCCAAACCGGCTCCCGACCCCGAATTTATCCCCGAAATCCCGACACACGCCGCCCCGCCCGCGCCCCGAATCCGCCCGCGCGCGCAACGCCCCGTCCGCGCGCCCCCGCGCCCGGCCTGACCCCTCGCTTTTCCCGGAGAAAAAAACCCGTCAGGCCGCCTGCGTGCCGTCCGACGGGCGCGCCCGCACGCCGAAATACTCGATATACGGCGCGAACCGCGGCCGCAGCCGCTCCACGTTGATCCCGAAATCCGCGAGCCGGTAGCGGTTCCGCCCATAGCCGCCGCGCGGCGCGGCATCGAGATGCGCCCGCATCGCCGCCTCCGCCGCGGGCGAGAACGTCTCGCCGAAATGCGCGTAGATGCCCGACACCGCCTTGATCGGGTCCGCCGTCAGCGTCTCGTACTGAATGTTCACCAGCCGCTCCGCCGGCACCGCCCCGCTGCGGTCGAACTCCACCAGACGCCGCGCCCCGTCGATCCACCGCTCCGTCACCTGCCGGCCGATCTCCGCCGGGTCGATCCCGCGCAGGAACGGCCGCCGCAGCACCTCGGTCATGTGCGCGACCGAGGCGAACACATGCACCGGGTCCCGATGCACGACGACGAACCGCGCATCCGGATAGGTCTGCAGGATCGCCTTCACCGAAAACGTGTGCTCCGGGCATTTCAGCGCCCAGAATCTTCCCCCGGTGCCGTGCTGCATCGCCTGCAGCCACTGCCGGTGAAACGCGAAGGCCGGCGCATCGTCCTGGCTGTCGATCCAGGCGGTGTAGCTCGGCACCCGGAACGTCGTGTCGAACCGCAGCGAGTGGAACACATGCGCGGTGATCTCGCTGCATTCCTGCGGACTGTCGGCGTCGATCGGGTGAATCGCCGGAAACTCCGGCGCCATGCCGGCGAACATGTCGAGCTGCCGGTCGGTCTTGCGCGCCACGGCGCTCGCGCGCGGATCGAACCCGCGCGGCCGCGGCGCCGGATACAGCGTCTGCCACACGCGCGGCACCAGCACGTCGGGGTCGAAGCCGAACAGCGTGTGCAGGAACGTGGTCCCCGACCGCGGCAACCCCATGATGAACACCGGCGCCCGCACCGGCTCGCGGCCGATGCCCGGGGTGGCGGCATGCATCCGCCGGATCGTCTCGGCGTTGCGGACCAGCCGCGTGAGGTCGTAGCGGACCGAGACCCGGCCAAACAGCGACAGGCTGGTCTCCGCCGCGATCGAGGCGGTCAGCCGCTCGAGCCCCTCGCGCGCGAAATCCGGCAGCGTGCTGCCGCCGGCGGCCTCGATCGCGCTTGCGTCGATTGCCGGAATGCCGCGCGGCAGCACCGCCTCCGCCGCGCCGAACCCGGCCGAGAGCAGCCGGAAGCGCAGGCTCTTGCCGGGTCGTTTCACGGGCGGTTCGGGTACCGGGTCGCGCGGCATGCTCAGCTCACTTCCGTTCGATCAGCTCGATCTTGTAGCCGTTCGGGTCCTCGATGAAGGCGATCACCGTCTTGCCGAACTTCACCGGCCCCGGCTCCCGCGTGATCTTCACGCCGGCGGCGCGGAGCTTCTCCACCGCACCGTATATGTCCGGCACGCCGAGGGCCAGATGTCCGAAAGCCGTCCCCTGGTCATAGCTGTCGACGCCGTAATTGTAGGTCAGCTCGAGCACCGTGTGCGAGGCCTCGTCGCCATAGCCGACGAAGGCGAGCGTATACTTGCCGTCCGGCACGTCGTTGCGGCGGAGTTCCTTCATGCCGAGCAGTTCGGTATAGAATTTCACGCTCTCGTCCAGGTTCCTCACCCGGATCATCGTGTGCAGATACTGAAAATCGCTCATTCCCGTTTTCCTTCGTCCCATCTTGCGGCGCCGGGGTCGATGCCGAGCAGGAACAGCCCCGCCGCCTCGGCCTCGCGCACCATTACCTCGCGATCCATCAATATGGCGCCCTCGGCCTCGAATGCGATGCCGCGCAACCCAGCCTCCACCGCGCCCCGCACGGTTCGGACCCCGAGCGTCGGCAGATCGGCGCGGCGCTCCTGGCCGGGCTTGACCAGCTTGACCAGCACGCCGCCGGGCCCCGGCCGGCGCAGCGTGGCGGCGCGGGCGAGCATGGCATCAGTGCCTTCCGCCGCCTCGACCGCGAGCACGATGCCCTGCTGCACGACCGCGCCCTGGCCGACATCCACCGCCCCCAGCGCGCGCACCACGGCGATGCCCCGGGCGATGTCGGCCAGCGCCGCCGCATCCGGCGCGGCGCCGGACAGCAGCCCCTCGGGCGCGAAAACCTCGCTGATCACCTCATGCGCGCCGAGCACGGTGAAGCCTTCCTCGCCGAGCACCCGCACGATCGCGGCGAGGAAGCCGTCATCGCCGGCGAAGGCGGCGCGGCCGATGCGCGCGAGCAGCCTGGCGCCCACCGCATCCGGCCGCAGGTCGAACAGCGAGGGGCGCCTGACCGGGCCGGCGAGGACGATCTCGCGGCAGCCGGCGCGTTTCAGCGCGTCGATCGCCGCACCGACGGCGCCGAGGCGGATCGTCTCGTGCGGGAACGGGGCGACGACCTCGGGATCGGCATGGGCGTCGAGGGCGACGATGAACACGCCGCGCCCCGCGGCGCGGGCGGCGGCGGCCACCTGGCCGGGCAGCCTGCCGCCGCCGGCGACGATGCCGAGCGGGCCCGCCGCCGATCCGCTCATGCGCGCGCTGCCGTCATCGGGCGGTCAGGCCTCGGCGTCGGCGTCGTGGCGGGTGGTGCTGCGGATCAGGCCGCGCTTGCTCGGCGCGTCGATGAAGGTGAGGATCTCGGCGAGATAGGGATCGTCGCCGGCCTCGCGGCGCAGCATCTCGACCCGCGCGGCGAAGGTGCCGGCGCCCTGGAACAGCAGGCGGTAGGCGTTGCGCAGCCGGTGCTGGCCCTCCTTGTCGAGCCCGCGCCGGCGCAGGCCGACGATGTTGAGCCCGTGCAGCCGCGCGCGGTTGCCGATCACCGAGCCATAGGGGATCACGTCCGCCTCGACGCCGGAGGCGCCGCCGACCATCGCGCCGGTGCCGATCCGCACGAACTGGTGGATCGCGGTGGCGCCGCCGATGATGGCGCGGTCGGCGATCTCGACATGGCCGCCCATCACCACGTTGTTGGCGATGACGATGTTGTCGCCGAGCGCGCAGTCATGCGCGACATGGACCACCGCCATCAGCAGGCAGCCGGCGCCCACGCGGGTGATGCCGTGCCCGGTGACGGTGCCGCGATGGATCGTGCAATGCTCGCGGATGGTGCAGCCCGGGCCGATCACCGTTTCAGTCGGCTCGCCCCGGTATTTCAGATCCTGCGGCGCGAGGCCGATCGTGGCGAAGGGGAACACCTTCGTTCCCGCGCCGATCCGCGTGTGGCCGTCCGCCACCACGTGGGAGACCAGTTCGACGCCGTCTTCGAGGACGACGTCCGGGCCGACGACGCAGAACGGGCCGACATTGACCCCCGCGCCGAGCGAGGCCCGCGGATCGACTGACGCTGTGGGGTGGATCATCCCTCGCCGGCTTTCTTGTCCATGATCATCGCGGCATAGGTCGCCTCGGCGACGGCGACGCCATCGACCCGCGCGACGGCGTTGAACTTCCACACATTGCCGCGGTTGCGCTCCTTCGCGACATGGATGCGCAGCACGTCGCCCGGCACCACCGGGCGGCGGAATTTCGCGCCCTCGACCGACATGAAATAGACCACCTTGCCGGCTTCCTCGGGGCCGAGGGTTTCCACCACCAGCACGGCGGCGGTCTGCGCCATGCTCTCGATGATGAGCACGCCGGGCATGACCGGGTGGCCGGGGAAATGGCCCTGGAAGAAGCTCTCGTTGACGGAGACGTTCTTCACCCCGATGGCCGAGACGTTCGGCACCAGCTCGACCACGCGGTCGATCAGCAGGAACGGGTAGCGGTGCGGGATCGCGCGCATGATGCCGGCGATGTCGACCGTCCGTCCTTCCGCCTGTTGCGCGCTGGTGTCCGTCGAGGTTCCGTCCATGTCAGAGCGTCCGCGTCCCGTTCCTGTTGTGAATGATCCGGTCAGGATTCCGCATCCCGCTCCGGCTCCGGTTGGGCCGGAGAATGCCTCAAACCGCCGCGCCGTGCAAAGCGCCGGACCGCCGCGACCTCGCGCATGAAGTCCTTCGCCGGCTGGGCCGGGCTGCCGAGCATGTCGATCCCCGGCTTCACGTCCGACATCACGCCGGCCTGCGGGCCGATGCGCGCGCCCTTGCCGAGCGTGACGTGGCCGGAGATTCCGGCCTGGCCGGCGAGGACCACGAAATCCTCCAGCGTGGTCGAGCCCGATATGCCGACCTGCGCGACGATCACGCAGCAGCGGCCGATGCGCACGTTGTGGGCGATCTGCACGAGGTTATCGATCCGCGTGCCGGCGCCGATCACGGTGTCCTGCGCCGAGCCGCGGTCGATCGTGGTGTTCGCGCCGATATCGACGTCGTGCTCGATGATGACCCGGCCGAGCTGCGGGACGGAGAGAAACCCCTGTTTCGTGGTCGCGAAGCCGAACCCGTCCTGGCCGATGCGCACGCCGGGGTGGATCGTCACCCGGTCGCCGATCAGGGCGAAGCCGATGCTGGCACCCGCGCCGACGCTGGTTCCCGCGCCGATCTCGACGCCGGGGCCGATGACGGCGTGCGGGCCGATGCGGCTGCCGGCGCCGATGCGGCTGCCTGCGCCGATCACCGCAAAGGGGCCGATCTCGGCCGAGGGGTGGATCTTCGCGGCGTCGGCGATCACCGCGCTCGGGTGGATGCCGGGCACCGCCTCGGGCGCGGGGTGGAACAGGGCGCAGGCCCTGGCCCAGGCCTCGTAGGGCGCGTCGGTGGCCAGCGTGGCGGCGCCGGCGGGGGAAGCGGCCGCCATGTCGCCGCGCAGGATGACCGCGCCGGCCTTCGTCGCCGCGAGGAGGGGCAGATATTTGCGGTTGTCGAGAAAGCTGACATCCGCGGGGCCGGCGGTTTGCAGCGGGGCGACGCCGGTGAGCTCGCGCGCGGCGTCGCCGGCCGGCTCGGCCCCGGTCGCGGCGGCAAGCTCCGCCACCGTGAAGGGGCCGCGACGGGCGAAGAAGCGGGGGTCGCCCGGCCGCGGGTCCGCCGTGCCGCTCATCCGGCCTACTTCTTCTTCTCGCCCTTCGACAGGTTCGGCACCACGGAGGGCGGCACCGCGACCGAAGGCAGGATCTTGTTCAGCTGCTCGGTGACTTCCTTGGTGATGTCGAAGGCGTTCACGTTCAGCGCGACCTGCGAGCGGTGCAGCACCAGGTTCATTCCGTGCGCCTGCGACACCTGGCGGATCACCGCGATCAGCGAGCTTTCGATCTTGCCGAGCGCCTTGCGCGCCGAGAGCTCGATGGCGACGTTGCGGTTGTGGAAGTCGACCTGCGCCTGCTCGATCTCGGCCTGCAGGTGCTGCTCGCGCGCGGCGAGCGTGGCCTTGGAGAGCTTGCCCTTCTCGGCGGTGATGGTGTGCTGCTCCTGCTCCCAGCGCTTCTGGTCGGCCTGGGCTTCCTCGGCCAGCTTCTTGCGTCGGGCGTTGATGATCTTCTCGACACCCTGGGCGGCGGTCGAATTCTGCATGACGTCGGGCACCGAGAGCACGCCCATCACGGCGGCGGGCGGCGACTTTTCCTTGGGCAGCGGGGCGAGCTGCGGGATGGGCGGGAGCTTCTCGGGCGGAATCTGCTGCACGCCGGGCTGGCCGACGGGCGCGGGCTGCGGCTTGGGCAGCGGCGCGTGGATCGGGGCGGTGTGCGGCGCCTCGGCCTTCGGCTTCGGGATGAAGTAGCCCTTGCCGTTCTCCGACTGGGCGTGGCCGACGCCGAGGCCGGCGCCGAACGCCATGATCAGGGCCGGAAGCGCCAGACCGGCGCGGATTTTCGCGATGCGTGTCACGTGATCAGAACCTCGTACCGAAGGAAACGCGGAATTGCTCGACCTGGTCGTATTTGTATTTCTTGATCGGCTGGGCATAGGACAGGTCGATGAGCCCGAACGGGGTGTTCCAGGCCACGCCGACGCCGGCGGAGATGCGCGGGGCCGCATTGTCGTAGACCCCGAGCGTCTGGCCGTTCACCGTGATCGGCGAGACGCCGGTCAGGCTGCCGATATCGGTGAAGGCGAAGCCGGAGACGCCGAGATCGGGGCTGACGGGCAGCGGGAAGTGCAGCACCGTGTCCTGCGTCCAGATGAAGTTGCCGCCGATGCTGTCGCCATATTGCGTGTCGTGCGGGCCGGCGCCGCCGGTCTGGAAGCCGAGCATGCTGTCGCCGCCGAGGAAGAAGCGGTCGGCCAGGGTGGTGCGGTAGCCCTCGATGCCGAAGATCTTGCCGACATGGCCGTCGAACTCCAGCACCCAGGCCTTGTCGCCGAAATAGCGCTCGAGCGGGATGTAGTAGGCGCCGCGCGCCTCGAGGCGGATGTATTTCGCGGTGCCGCCGAGGCCGGCGAAGTCGCCGGACAGCGCGAGGATCTCGCCGCTCGAGGGATCGATGCGGTTGTTGCGGTAGTCGAAGGTGAGGGTGGTGCCGAGCTGCGAGAGCGTGGTCTTGCCCTCCTCGCTCAGGATGTAGAGGCTCGCCGAGCTGGCGATGTTGTAGATGTCGCGCGTGCTCAGCGTGTAGGTGAAGGCCTGGCTGACATGGTCGTTGTAGCGGAAGCCGAGCCGCAGGTCGCCGCCGATCGAGCGCTCGCTGAACACGTAGGCGGTGGAGTTGTAGGTGTCGGTGCGGAAGAGGTCGAAGCCGGCGATCAGGTTGCGGCCGAGGAAATACGGGTTGGTCACGCCGAGATTGAACTGCGTGCCCTTCTGCGCCAGCAGCGCCGAGATCGAGGCGCTGATGCCTGTGCCGAGGAAGTTGTTCTGGCTCAGCCCGATATTCGCCAGCGCGCCGAGATCGGTCGAATAGCCGCCGCCCAGCGAGAACTGGCCGGTCGCCTGCTCGGCGACATCGACATCGAGGTTGACGCGGTCGGGCGTGCTGGTCGGCGAGGTGGCGATCTTCACCCCGTCCTGCTTCTTGAAATAGCCGAGATTCTCGAGGTTCTGCTTCGACTGGTCGACCGCGTCCTGGTTGTAGGCATCGCCGGGGGCGAGTTCGACCTGGCGGCGGATCACCTGGTCCTCGGTGCGGGTGTTGCCGCGGATCACCACGTCGTTGACGTAGACCTTCGGCCCCTCGACCACGCGGAAGGTGAGGTCGATCGTGTGGTTCGCGTGGTTCTCGTGCACGTCCGGCACCACCTGGGCGAAGGCGAAGCCACGGTTCTGCGCGGCCTTCGAGATGTTCTTCACCGCGGTCTGGATCGCGTCGCCGTCGAAGATGTCGCCCTTCTCGATCGGCACCAGCGCGCGCAGCGACTTCGCCGAAAGGTTCGTCACGCTGCTTTCCACCTTCACCGAGGCGATGTGGTAGCGCGGCCCCTCGTCGACGACGAAGGTGAGGAAGAAGGACTTGCGGTCCGGCGCGAGCTGGGCGGTGGCGCTCTTCACCTTGAAGTCGGCATAGCCGTGGTGGAAGTAGAAGCGGCTGAGCAGCGCCTCGTCGTATTTCACCCGTTCGGGGTTGTATTCGTCGCTGCTGGAGAGGAAGCGGAACCAGGCGTTCTCGCGGCTCGAGATCACCTCGCGCAGGCGGGTCTGGCCGTAGTGGCGGTTGCCGATGAAGTCGATCCGGCTGATCAGCGTCTCCGGCCCGTCATGGCAGCGGAACACCACGTTCACCCGGTTTTCCGGCAGCTTCACGATTTCGGGGGTAACGGTCGCGCTGTAATGGCCCTGCTTGGCGTACTGGTCGAGGATCGTCCGCGTGTCGGCCGCCGCCGCCGCCGGGGTGAACACCGAGCCGGGCTTGAGCGAGACCACCTTTTTCAGGTTGGCGTCGGTCAGCACCGAGTTGCCGCGGAAGAACACCTGGTTGACCACCGGGTTCTCCTGCACGTCCACCACCAGGTCGTTGCCCTGGCGGGTGAGCGAGACGGTGTGGAACAGGCCGGTGGCGTAGAGCGTCTTCAGGCTCAGGTCCATCCGCCGCTGGCTGAAGCGGTCGCCGGGGCGGAGCAGGATGTAGGAAAGGATGGTGCTCGCATCGATGCGCTGGTTGCCGCGCACCTCGATGGCGGCGATGCGCCCGCCCGTCGCCGCCGCCGCGCTGTGCGGCAGGGTCGCGGCCGGGGCGACCGGAGCCAGGAACACCGGAGCGAGGCACGCCGTGGTCATCAGAGCCAACCGCAGTCGCCGCAAGGACTGTCTCCCCATCACACGAAGTCACCAACCGGACGCGGGCCTCTCCCGCATCCGCACAGACAAGCGGCCTAGCCGCAACCGCTCCGCGCCGCAAGGGCAGCGCCGGGCTAGCGTCCGGTCCATCGCGCCTCGATGACGCGCGCGCCGGGCGGAATCGGCATGTCCGCCACCTGCCTTTCCTCGCTCTTGCGGACGGCGTGCAGCAGCACGAAGAGCACGGCGGTGTTCAGCATTCCCGGCGGAATCCACTGGATGATGCCGCCCAGCATCTGGTCCTTCATCGGCGAGACCGAGGGGTAGAGCCGGCCGCAGAGATCGTAGAAATTGTAGAGATTGGTCGAGGTCAGCGCGATGTAGGACGAGGCGGCGATCTGCGGGAACATCGGCAGGAAGCCGGCCGCCATCCGCGTGAGGTAGGAATAGCCGGCCTCGGCCCGGGGCCGCGGGTCGAGCACCACCAGCCAGAACAGCAGGCCGGAGAGGATCATCGCGATGTTCATGAAGGCGTAGAGCGGCGGATTGATCATCGAGGCGAAGTTCACCCCGGGGATCAGCCAGACATCCGTCGTCACCAGCATGATCACGATGGCGACGGGCGGAAAGCGCAGCGCCCGCAGCGCCGCCCGCGCGGCCGGCCGCTCGCAGAGGCGGATCAGCCCGGCCGGCACGCCGGCGGCGAGCACGTCGCGCGGCCAGGAGAAGGCGATCAGGAACGGCGCGAACACGCCGAACGTCGTCTGCTGCACGCGGTTGAGGAAGAACATGTGCTGTGCCGCGTATTCGAACCGCGTCTGCCCGACGAAGTAGATCGCCGCCACCCCGGCATAGAAGGCGAGGATGCGCCAGCGCGCCGGCCGCGTTTCGCACCGGGCGAGGCCGCGGCCGTACCAGAAGGCGGCGAGCAGCGTTCCGGCGAAGATCGGGGCGTTGAAGATGTAGGGCGCGAGATAGGGCAGGCCGGCGGGCACCATCCGCTCCGCGAGATCGAGGGCGGCGCCGAGCACGGCGATGGCGATCAGCCCGCGCGCGTCGGTGCGGTCGAATTCATGCCGGGTCGTGTTCATGCGCCGGGTATGGTCTCAGATCGGCACCCCGGCAAGCACCTTGCTGGTGCGGATGGTCTGCAGGGTCTGCACGCGGGTGACGTTGGGGGCGGCGGTCAGCCGTTCGGTGAGCTGGTTCTCGTGCGCGGCGTCGCGCGCGACCATGCGCAGCAGAAAGTCGCCGCCGCCGCGGATCATGTGGCACTCGCGCACTTCCTCCCAGCCGCCGACCAGCGCCTCGAACGCGTCGAGCACCGCCTGGCGCTGGCTGTCGAGCCCGACGATGGCGAAGAGCTGGATCTGCCAGCCGAGTTTCAGCGCGTCGGTCTCGGCGTGATAGCCGCGGATCAGCCCGGCCTCCTCCAGCCGGCGCACCCGGCGCAGGCAGGGCGGCGGCGAGATGCCGGCGCGGCTCGCCAGCTCCACGTTGGTCATCCGCCCGTCGGTCTGCAGCTCGGCGATGATGCGGCGGTCGATGTCGTCGAGGGGAGGGGCCTCGGCGGCGGAACGCGGCAGGGGCTGGCTGGCCGGGGCATGCGGCATGGATTTCACCGGTGGAAAGAGTTGATCGCGTGACAGAGATAAAAGGGTAATATAATTGCATTGCTTCGGAGTGTGAATGCGGTGCGACGAAAGGTGGAATTCCCGCCATCGCGCCCTTAACTCCGCATCAGAGGTGCATGAAATGGCGGATCAGGCTACGATCGAGACGAAACTGCTGATCATCGGCGCGGGGCCGGCCGGCTACACGGCGGGGATCTACGCCGCGCGGGCGAACCTCGCCCCGGTGATCGTGGCCGGGCTGCAGCCGGGCGGGCAGCTCACCATCACCACCGATGTCGAGAACTATCCCGGCTTCGCCGACGTCATCCAGGGCCCCTGGCTGATGGAGCAGATGCGCGCCCAGGCCGAGCATGTCGGCACCCGGATCGAATACGACATCATCACCGAGATCGATCTCTCCGCCCGCCCGTTCACCGCGCGCGGCGATTCCGGCACGCTCTACCGCGCCGACGCGGTCGTGATCGCGACCGGCGCGCAGGCCCGCTGGCTCGGCCTGCCGTCCGAGCGGCAATACCAGGGCGCCGGCGTCTCGGCCTGCGCGACGTGCGACGGGTTCTTCTATCGCGGCCGCGAGGTCGCCGTGGTCGGCGGCGGCAACACCGCGGTCGAGGAGGCGCTCTACCTCACCAACCACGCCACCAAGGTCACGCTGATCCACCGCCGCGACGCGCTGCGCGCCGAAAAGATCCTGCAGGACCGGCTGTTCGCCCATCCGAAGATCGAGGTGATCTGGGACCATACGGTGGAGGAGATCATCGGCGCGGGCACGCCGGCCGTCGTCACCGGGGCGCGGCTGCGCGACGTGAAGACCGGCGCGGAGCGCACGATCGCGGTGGAGGGCGTGTTCGTCGCCATCGGCCACGATCCGGCGACGGCGCTGTTCCGCGGCAAGCTCGACATGGACGAGGAAGGCTATATCCGCACCGTGCCGGGCACGGCGCAGACCTCGGTGCCCGGCGTCTTCGCCGCCGGCGACGTGCAGGACCGCGTCTACCGCCAGGCGGTCACCGCCGCCGGCACCGGCTGCATGGCCGCGCTGGAGGCGGAGAAATTTCTTGCGCACCACGCGCAAATCGAACAACAGGCTGCATGAGACGATATAAAAGACGGCCCCGAACGCGGCCGGGAAAGGGAAGCTCACCGTGACAGGCAATCACATGGACTGGGACAAGTTGCGCGTGTTTCACGCGGTCGCCGAGGCGGGCAGCTTCACCCATGCGGGCGATGTGCTCAACCTCTCGCAATCCGCGGTGTCGCGGCAGATTTCGGCGCTGGAGGAGGCGCTGGCGGTGCCGCTGTTCCACCGCCACGCGCGCGGGCTGATCCTCACCGAGCAGGGCGAGCAGCTCAACCGCACGGTGCGCGACGTCTTCGCCAAGCTCGCCATGACCGAGGCGCTGCTGGCCGAGAGCAAGGAACGCCCGGCCGGGCGGCTGAAGGTGACGACGACGCACAGTTTCGGCGTGGTCTGGCTCGCCCCCCGCCTGCGCGCCTTCCTCAAGCAGTATCCGGACGTCAGCATCTCGCTGCTGCTCGACGATGTCGATCTCGACCTCGCGATGCGCGAGGCGGATGTCGCGATCCGCATGCATCCGCCCCGCCAGCCCGACCTGGTGCAGCGCAGCCTGGGCGAGATTCGCTGGCAGATCTTCGCCTCGGAGGATTATCTGCGCGAGGTGGGCAAGACCCCCGAGCGGCCGGAGGATCTCGACGATCACCGCCTGATCCTGTTCGGCGACCGCAAGCCGCCGGTGGCAGACGTCAACTGGATCGCCAGCATCGGCCGGCCGGATGGCGCCGCCCAGCGCGCCGGCGCGCTGGAGGTGAACTCGCTGCAGGCCATGCTGGTCGCCATCCGCAGCGGCATCGGCATCGGCGCGGTGCCGGACTACCTGACGGAAGACACCACCGGCCTCGTCCGCATCCTGCCGGAGGTGAAGGCGCCGAAGATCGACATGTATTTCGTCTATCCCGAGGAATTGCGGAACTCGAAGCGCGTCTCCGTCTTCCGGGACTTTCTCGTCACCGAGATCGGCCGCCGCTGAACGCGCCGCCGCCCGCCGCGCGCGGGCGGCGGGCCATTGTCCTGGCCTCATGGGTGGGGCGCACGGCGGGAACTGGCGGGATCTTCCGCCCGGTGCCAGAGTTTCCGCCATGCGAATGGCACCCGACCTGACGTTTCTACCGGCATGTTCATGAGGGTCCCGCGCCAGGCGGCGGCATCGCGCTGGGCCTTGCTCGTGCTTGCGACCGTGGCGCTGTCCCTTCTGCTGGCGCGGGTGGGGGTGCCTTCCGCGGCGCTGTTCGCGGCGCTGTTCGTCGCCACCGCGCTTGCCCTGGCCGGGCTGGCGCCCGAGGGCGTGCCGCGCGGCGCGACGCTCGCGGCGCAGGCAGTGCTCGGCGTCGTCATCGGCGCGCTAGTCCGTGCCTCGACGCTGCGCGCGCTCGCCGCCCATGCGGTGCCGGTGGTGATCGTCACCTTCATCACATTGCTGGTCTCGATCGGCGCCGGGCTGCTGATGGGGCTGCGCCGCGATGTGGACGCGACGACGGGGGCGCTGGCGCTGACCACCGGCGGCGCCTCGGCCGTCGTGGCGCTGGCCGCCGAACTCGGCGCCGACATCCGCATGGTCGCGGTGGTGCAATATCTGCGCGTCGGCTTCGTCACCGCGACGATGCCGCTGGTCGCCGCCTTCGTGTTTCATGCCGCCGGGCATCCGGCGGCGGCGCCGCGGCCGGCCGGGCTGGCGGGGCTTGCCCTCGTCGCCATCGCCGCGCCGGCCGGCCTGGTGCTCGCGCGCCTCACCCGCATGCCGGCCGGGCCGCTGCTCGCCCCGCTGATCGTCGCCGCCGGGATCACCCTCACCGGCCGCACCGGCGGCGCGAGCGTGCCGTTCCCGATCGTCGATCTCGCCTATGCGGCGATCGGCTGGCAGGCCGGGGTGCGCTTCACCCGCGGCCGGCTCGCCGAGATCGGCCGCGCGCTGCCGACGGCGCTGGCGCTCATCCTGCTGGTGAACGTGATCTGCGCCGGGCTTGGCGTTCTGCTCGCGCATCTCGCCGGCGCCTCGGATTTCGACGGCTATCTCGCCACGCTGCCCGGCGGCATCTATGCCGCGCTGGCGATGGCGATCGCCGCCCGGACCGACGTGACCTTCGTGCTCGCCGTGCATGTGCTGCGGGTGGTGCTGGTGATGTTCACCATGCCGCTCTTCGCCCGCCTGCTGCGCCGCCGTGCCGGCTTGAGCGGCTGACTATTCCGCCGCCGCCGGCAGTCGCGGCGCGGCTGCCGGGGCCGGCGCGATGAAGGCGGCCTCGCGCTCCGCCCAGCGTGCCCCGGCGGCGGCGAGGTTGCGCGCCTTCACATGGCCGAAGCCGCGGATCTCGGCGGGAATCGCGGCCAGCGCCAGGGCGGCGGCGAAGTTGTCCTCGGCCAGCATCAGCGCGATCCGCCGCGCCGTGGTCTCGTAGCGGCCGATCAGCGCGCGCTCGCCCCGCCGCTCGGCGCTGTGGCCGAACGGGTCGAGCACCGTGCCGCGCAGCACCTTTAGCGGCGCCAGCGCGGCCAGCGCCTTCAGCATCCAGGGGCCGTATTCGCGCTTTTGCGGCAGGCCGGTCACCTTGTCGCGCCGGGCGAGCAGCGGCGGGGCGAGGTGCAGGCGGATATCCCGCGTGTCGGTGAAGGTGCGCGCGAGCTCGGCGCGGAATGCGGGACGGGAATACAGCCGGGCGACCTCGTATTCGTCCTTGTAGGCCATCAGCCGGTGCAGCGTGCGCGCCACGGTTTCGGCGAGTTCCGTCGAGTTTGGCCGCACCGCCCGCTCGGCCTCGCGCACGGCGGCGACCGTCTCGGCGAAGCGCGCGGCGTAGCGGCGGTTCTGGTAGGCGGCGAGATCGTCGCGCAGCATGTCGAACAGCGCGTCGAACCCGGAAGGCTCGGCCCCCGGCGGTGCCGCCACCGCCGCAACGGTGCTGCGGTCATGCGCCGCGGCGCGGCCCCAGGCGAAGGCGGCGAGGTTGAGGGCGACCGCCTGCCCGTTCAGCTCCACCGCCTGCGCGATCGCCGCCCGGCTCACCGGCACGAGCCCGCGCTGCCAGGCATAGCCGAGCAGGAACAGGTTGGTCGCGATCGCGTCCCCCATCAGCGCGGTGGCGATCGCGGTGGCCTCGATCGTGTCGAGATGCGCCTCGCCCACCCGGCGCGCGAGGGTCTGCCGCAGCCGCGCCATCGGCAGCGAGAAGGCGGGGTTGCGGGTGAACTCCCCGGTGATCGTCTCGTGCAGGTTGACCACCGCCCGGGTCTGTTCGCCGAGGCAGTCGAGCGTCTCCCGCTCGCCGGCGACCAGCGCGTCGCAGCCGAGCAGCAGGTTGGCCCGGCCGGCCGGCACCCGCAGCGCCTGCGCCACCCCGGCCGCCGCCCCGAAGCGCAGATGCGAGACCACGGCGCCGCCCTTCTGCGCGAGGCCGAGCACATCGACCACCGAAACCGGCGTGCCGTCGAGATGCGCGGCCACGCCGAGCAGCGCGCCGATCGTCACCACGCCGGTGCCGCCGATCCCGGCCACCACCATGTCCCATTCCGGCGGCGGCAGCGCGGGTTCGGGCAGGTCATCGGGCGGGGCGGCGCGCGTCGCCTCCGGCCGCTTCAGCCCGCCGCCATGCACGGTGACGAAGCTCGGGCAGAACCCCTCGACGCAGGAGAAATCCTTGTTGCAGGCGGATTGGTCGATCGCCCGCTTGCGCCCGAACGGGGTTTCCACCGGCACCACGGCGATGCAGTTCGACACCAGCGAACAGTCCCCGCAGCCCTCGCAGACGCGCTTGTTGATGAAGGCGCGCTTCGCCGGGTCGGCCATCGTGCCGCGCTTGCGGCGGCGGCGCTTCTCGGTCGCGCAGGTCTGGTCGTAGACGATCGCGGTGACACCGGGGATCTCGCGGATGGCGCGCTGGATCGCGTCCAGCTCGCGGCGATGGGATACGGTGACGCCGGGCGCGAGATCGGCAACACCCCGGTATTTCTCCGGCTCGTCGGTGACCACCTCGATCCGCCGCACCCCTTCGGCGGCGAGTTCGCGGGTGATCTGCGGCACGCTCAGCGGCCCGTCGACATGCTGGCCGCCGGTCATCGCCACCGCGTCGTTGAACAGCACGCGATAGGTGATGTTCACCCCGGCGGCGATGGCGGCGCGGATCGCGAGCAGGCCGGAATGGTGATAGGTGCCGTCGCCGATATTGGCGAAGACGTGCCGCTCGGTGGTGAACGGCGCCTGGCCGATCCAGGCCGCGCCCTCGCCGCCCATGTGGGAATAGACATCGGTCGCGCGGTCCATCCACGTCGCCATGAAATGGCAGCCAATGCCCGCCATCGCCCGCGAGCCCTCCGGCACTTTCGTGCTGGTGTTGTGCGGGCAGCCGGCGCAGAAATGCGGCACCCGGTGGGCGCCGAAATCGAGCGCGTGGCCGGCCTTGATCGTCGCGGCGAGGTGCGCGAGCGCCGCCTCCCGCGCCTCGTCCGGCAGGAGGCGCTGCGCCCGCCGGCCGAGCCCGAGCGTCACATCGGCGGCGGAGAGGTCGCTCTCGGCGCGGAACAGCGTGGCCCCGGTCTCGTCGCGCTTGCCGACGATGCGTGGCGCGCCGGCCATGCCGTAGAGGATCGCCCGCAGCTGGTCCTCGATCACCGGCGCCTTTTCCTCGACGACGACGATCTCCTCCAGCCCGCGCGCGAACTCCCGCACGATCCCGGGCTCGACAGGCCAGGTCATGCCGAGCTTGAGCACGCGGGCGAAGCCGAGCCCGAGATCGGCCCGCGCCTGCTCGACATCGAGAAAGGATTTCCCGGCGGTGACGATGCCGAGCCGCGCGCCGGGGGCGGGTTCGACGATGCGGTTGATCCGGTTGGCGGCGACGAAATCCATCAGCGCCGGCCGGCGCAGGCCGAGCACCCGCGCCTCCTGCGCCAGCACCGGCTCGTGCAGCCGCATCGCGACGCTGTCGGGGTCGATGTCCGGCAGGATGATCGGGACATCGAGGCCGGTCTCGACCGAGGCGGTGCAGTCGATGATTTCCTCGACCGTCTTGAACCCGACATAGAGGCCGGAATGGCGCGAGGCCGCCCAGCCATAAAGCCCGAGTTCGAGAATGTCCGCCACCGAGCTCGGCGCCAGCACCGGCACGCCGGCGGCGATCAGCGCCGGCTCGCTCTGATGCGCGACGGTGGAGGATTTCGCCGCATGATCGTCGCCCGCGACCACCAGCACGCCGCCGTGGCGGGTGGTGCCGGCGTAATTGGCATGCTTGAGCGCATCGCCCGAGCGGTCGACGCCCGGCCCCTTGCCATACCACATGGCGAACACGCCCTGGTGTGTGGCGCCGGGGAAGAGCGGGACGATCTGGGTGCCCCAGATTGCGGTCATCGCCAGGTCCTCGTTCACGCCGGGGCGGAAGACGATGCCCTCCGCCGCCAGCACCGCGGCGGCGGCATGGGCCTGGATGTCGACCGCGCCGAGCGGCGAGCCGCGATAGCCGGAGAGAAACCCCGCCGTGTTCAGCCCCGAGGCCGCATCGCGCCGGCGCTGCGCCAGCAGCAGGCGGATCAGCGCCTGGGTTCCGGTCAGGATCACCCGTCCGGGGCCGGGGCGGTAGCGGATGTCGAGCATGGTGTCGGCGGTCTTCATGCGGAATTTCCCCCGCCCGGCCTTTGCGCCGGGCTTTTTATCCGCTGCGAATTATGCGCCGCGTGATCGAAATTTGCGAGCAAAATCAGGTTTTTGTCCGGATCGTAACGGCTTGCCGATCGCTGCGCGCGGCGGTGCCGCGCGGCAATCCCGCTGCCCTCGCGCCGCGTGGATCGCGAAATTTTATTGCGCGGGGGACGAGGCGGCCCGGATGCCGCGCCGCATCATCACGGAAACGTGATTTCGCCCGCGCCGCGCGGCGCGGGGGCAAAACGTCAGTGGCCGATCGCGGCGGGTTCGGCGTCGGCCTCGTCGGTGTCGGTGCCGTCGGATGCCACGGTTTCGCGCAGCGGCGTGTCCTCCACCCGGATAGCCGCGACGAGGCCGAGCAGGGCGAAGCCGGCGGTGATCAGGAACGCCGCGTGGAATGCCGCCGGCAGCGCCGGGTTCGCCGCCATCGCGCGTTCGGCCGCGGCGCCCGGCGCGTCGATCTGCCGGCCGAGGCGCAGCAGCAGCACCGCGCCGGCGATGGTCGCGCCGAACGCGCCGCCCATCGCCCGCAGCAGCAGCAGCGTCGCGGTCGCGGCGCCGACATCGTGTCGGGTCGCCGCATTCTGCACCGCGACGAGGTTCGAGGGCAGGACGAAGCCGATTCCGAGCCCCATGACGAAGCAGTTGAAGACGACGAGGCCGAGCGGGGTCGCGCGCGGCAGCAGGCCGAGCAGGACGAAGCCGGCGGTGCCGACGACGAGGCCGCCGATGAGCAGCTTGCGCGTCCGCCCGGTGCGCCGCGCCACCTGGCCGGCGGCGTAGGCGCCGATCGTGCTCGCGATCATGAACGGCATGATGTCCCAGCCGGACTGCGCGGCATTGGCGCGGTAGACCAGCTGGAAGAACAGCGGCAGCAGGAAGATCGCCGAGAACATCGCCAGCGCCGTGAGGAACCCGATCCCGACCAGCCGCACGAAGGAGGCGCTGCCGAACAGCCGCATCGGCAGCAGCGGGACGGCGGCGCGCGCCTCCCACCGCCAGAGGGCGGCGATCAGCGCGAAGCCCGCCGCGAAGATGCCGATCACCGGCGCCGAAAGCCACGGATAGTTCCGCCCGCCCCAGGACAGGCCGATCAGGAAGGCGGTGACGGCGCAGGTGAGCAGGGCCGCGCCCTCGTAGTCGATCCGCCCGCCGCGTGCCACCGTCCTGAGCTGGCGCAACCCGATCTGGCTCAGCACCAGCGCGGCGAGGCCGAGCGGCACGTTGAACCAGAAGATCCACTGCCACGAGAGATGATCGGTCACCCAGCCGCCGACCACCGGCCCCGCGGTCGAGGCGACGCCCCAGGTCCCGGCCATGTAGGCTTGGTACTTGCCGCGCTCGCGCGGGCTGACCACGTCGGCGATCGCCGCCTGCGCGATCGCCATCAGCCCGCCGCCGCCCACCCCCTGCAAGGCCCGCCCGGCGATCAGCCAGGGCAGGGTTTCTGCCGTGGCGCAGACGCAGGAGGCGAGGACGAACAGCGCGATCGAGGGGATCAGGGTCTGCCGCCGGCCGAACTGGTCGGACAGCCGGCCGTAAAGCGGGGTCGTCGCCGTCGAGGTCAGCAGATAGGCCGTCACCACCCAGGAGAGATGGGAGAAGCCGTGCAGCCCCGCCGCCATCGCCGGCACCGCGGGGATCACCACCGTCTGGTCGATCGCCGCCAGCAGGATGCACAGGATGATACCGGAGATGACCTGAAGCCGTTGCCTGTGCGTGTATTCCATGGGTCCGTTCGGGTGGCGCCGGGAGGGGCGATGAAAACGAGGCGCGACAGATTGCGCCGGTCTCGCGCGGCAGACAACCGCGCGCGAGGGGCAGCAACCCTGTCATGCATCGCGCCGGAGCATTTGCAAGCCGTCCGGGCAGCGCTTAACCTATTCGTCAACATCGAGATCAGGGAAAGTTTTCGCTCCATGCCCCTCAGCCATGCCGAATCCCGGCAACTGCTCCACCTGCGCGACATCGCGATCCGCGGCTATCTGCGCGCCGACGGCCTCGTGGACATCGAAGCCCACATGAAGGACACCAAGACCTACAGTTTCGGCAATCACGACCGCGGGCGGATCAACGCCGGCGAGGCGCTGCACGGGATGGGTCTGCGCCTGACGATCGACGACAAGCTCACCGTCGTCCGCGCCGAGGCGGCGATGGACGACACGCCGCACGCGATCTGCCCCGGGGTGGCGCCGAACTTCGCCGCGCTGGCGGGGCTGACGATCGGCAAGGGCTTCCTCAAGGGGGCGATGGAGCGCGTCGGCGGCACGGCCGGCTGCACCCATCTGCGCGAGCTGCTCCAGCAGGTCGCCACCACCGCGATCCAGACGATGTTCTCGATCCGCGCCCACAAATCGGCGCGCGAGGGCGGCACCACCGAGGACCGCTGGGACATCCCGAGCGCCCTGCTCAATTCCTGCCACGCCTATAACGAGCAGGGGCCGCTGGTCGCCAAGGTTCGCGCCCGGGCGGAAGAGCGCCGGCGCGAGGCCGAGGCGGCGGCCGAATAGAGCGATGCACGCCGTCATCTTCGAGGTCAGGCCGAAGGACGGCCGGCTGGACGACTATTTCGGCCATGCCCGGCTGCTGCGGCCCGAACTCGAAGGGATCGACGGGTTCATCGAGAACATCCGCTATCGCAGCCTGACCCGGCCGGGCTGGCTGCTCTCGGTCTCGCTCTGGCGGGACGAGGCGGCGCTGATCGCCTGGCGCCGCCACGCCCTGCATCACCGCGCCCAGGAAGAGGCGCGGCGCGCGCTGTTCGCGGATTATCGCCTGCGCGTCGGGGTGGTGGCGGAGGCGGACTCCGCAGGCGTTTCGCTCCTCACCGCGCGGCGCGAGGGGGCGGCGGGCATGACGGCGGAGGCCCTGGCCCGCGACCTCGGGCTCGACCCCGCGGTGCCTGGCCTCGTCGGCTGGGACGTGTTCGAGGCCGTCCTCACCCCGGGCGATGTTTTGCTCCTCAGGAGCGGAACGGGAGCCGGGGCGGGCGAGGGGGCGTCGCACCGGCTGGTGCGCGTCATCCGCGACTACGGCATGACCGACCGGCGCGAGGCGCCGCAGCATTTTCCCGACGAAGCCGGCCGGGCCTGACGGCGGGGAAGGGGATCAGACCCCGAATTTCGCCCGCACCGCCGCCTGCTGTTCTGTCGTCAGCAGCCGCGGGTTGAGCCCGCGGGTGAGCAGGTGCAGCTTCGCCGTCTCCTCCAGCTCCTCCATCGCGAACACCGCCGCCTGGAGCGACGTGCCGGCGACGACCGGGCCGTGATTGGCCAGCAGCACGGCGCTGTGCTTGCCGGCGAGCCCGCGAATGGCATCGCCCACCGCCGGGTCGCCCGGCACGTGGAACGGCACCAGCGCCACCTTGCCGACGCGCATCATCACATACGGCGTCAGCGGTGGCAGCGCCTCCGCCGGGTCGATCTCCGGCAGCATCGAGAGGGCGACGGCGTGGGTCGAATGCAGATGCACCACCGCGCCGGCCTCTGGCCGCGTGTCGTACAGCGCGTCGTGCAGCGGGATTTCCTTGGTCGGCTTGTCGCCGGAAACCAGCCGGCGGTTCGCGTCGAGCCGGGCGATGCGCGCGGGGTCGAGAAAGCCGAGCGAGGCGTCGGTCGGCGTGCAGAGCCAGCCGCCATCCTCCAGCCGCACGCTGATATTGCCCGAGGAACCGGGCGTCAGCCCCCGCTCGAACAGCGACCGGCCGAAGCGGCAGATCGCCTCGCGCAGCGCGCTCTCGCTCATTCCGCCCGTTTCACCCCGTTGGCCTCGGCGATGAAATCGGCCAGCATCGGCACGAAATCGTCGCCCCGCCCGGCGCCCACCGCCTGGGCATAGGAATTGCGCACGGCGGCGGCGAGCGGGTTGGCCGCGCCCTGCGCCACCGCGAAGGCGTTGAGATAGGCGGTGTCCTTCAGCGCGTTGTTCAGCGTGAACTTGTGGGCGTTGCGGTCGCGCCCGACCACGTATTGCATGAAGGTCTGGTAGAAGCCGCAATCCATCCGCCCGCCGGCGATCACGCTGTGGAAGGTCTCGGCCGAAAGCCCGGCCTTGGCGCCGAGCATCAGCGCCTCGGCATAGAGCGCGCCATAGCCCATCGAGAGGAAGTTGTTCAGCAGCTTCATCGTGTGGCCGGTGCCGGTCTGCCCGGTATGGATCACGCGCTGGGCGAAGGTGTCGATCACCGGGCGCACGCGGGCGACATCCTCGGCGGCGCCGCCGATCATCACGTCGAGCGTGCCTTCCCAAGCGTCCTTCGGCGTGCGGCCGAGCGGGGCGTCGAGCAGGGTGATGTTGCGCGCAGCGAGGCTCTCGGCGAGCGGCACCGTGACCGACGGATCGGAGGTCGAGCAGTCGACGATGGTGAGCGTCCGGCCGGCGGCGGCGAGGCCGTTTTCCCCCTCGGTCACGGCGCGCACCTGCGGGCTGCCGGTGACGCAGAGGAACACGATGTCGCTCGCCTCGGCGATTTCGCGCGGGGTTTTCGCTTCCTTCGCGCCGCGGCCGATCAGGTCCTCGACCGGGGCGCGGTTGCGGTGCGCCATCACCGTGAGGGCGTAGCCGGCCTCGACGATGTTCTTCGCCATGCCGTGGCCCATGAAGCCGACGCCGATGAAGCCGATGGAGGGTTTTGATCCGCTGCCCGACATTCCTGTTTCTCCCGATATCCGACCGCTCCTGTATAGGAGCGGCGCGGTGGTAGCGCAACCAGGTTCTGACAGCGCTACCATCTTGCATGGGACGCCGATCTCCGCGATAGTCGCGGCATGAGAGGAACCCGCGCACGCGGTGCCACGGCCGATGAAGCGAAACAGGCGACGGGCGAGGCCTGCGCGGCGCCGCGCCGCACCCGCCGCCGGCGCGCCGCCGTGACGCTGAACGAGGTCGCGGCGGGCGCGGGGGTTGCGCCGATCGCCGTCTCCCGCGCGCTCAACAATCCGGCCTCCGTCTCCCCGGCCCTGCGGAGCCGCATCGAGCAGGCGGTCGAGCAGCTCGGCTACGTGCCGAACCGCATGGCCGGCGCGCTCGCCTCGGCGCGCACCCGCGTCATCCCGGTCATCGTGCCCTCGCTCTCCAATGTCGTCTTCGTCGAGGTGATCGAGGGCATCCAGGAAGCGGTCGAGGCGCAAGGCTACCAGATGCTGCTCGGCAGCACCGGCTACGATCTCGGGCACGAGGCGGCGCTGGCCGCCACCCTGCTCGGCTGGGCGCCGCCGGGCATGATGGTCGCCGGCCTGCGGCACGAGACGCGCACCGCGACGCTGCTGCGCAACGCCGGCATCCCCATCGTCGAATTCATGGAAACCGGCCGCGCGCCGATCGACATGAATGTCGGCCTCTCGCATGTTCGGGCCGGTGCCGCGATGGCCGAGCACCTGCTCGCGCGCGGCTACCGGCGCATCGGCTTCGTCGGCCTGCGCATGAAGGACGATTACCGCGCCCGCCAGCGCTATGACGGGTTGCGCCGCCAACTCGCCGGGAAGGCGGCCGTCGTGCTGTTCGACCGCGAGGGCGGGGCCGGGCAGGGCGGCGGCCAGCAGGTCGGCTGGGACGCGCTGCCGGACCTGCTCGCCATCACCCCGGCGCTCGACGCGCTGTTCTTCGCCAATGACGAAATGGCCGTCGGCGCCCTGCTGCGGGCGCGGCGCGACGGGACCGACGTGCCCGGCCGCATCGCCATCGCCGGCTTCAACGGCCTGCCGATCGCGGCGCTGACGACGCCGACGCTGACCACCATCGTCTCGCCCCGCAAGCAGATCGGCCGCGAGGCCGCCGCCATGCTCCTTGCCCGGATCGCCGGGCGGGAGCCGACCACCCGCCGCCTCGATGTCGGTTTCACGCTCGAGGCGGGCGGCAGCACATGAGATTCAGGAGAACGGCATGACCATCGCTTCAGCGGACGGACGGCAATGAGCGCGGGCGAGGGCAGGGCGGCCGCCGTCATCGGCCTCGGCTCGATGGGGGGCGGCATGGCCGCCGCCCTGCTGCGCGCCGGATTCTCGGTCCGCGGCTTCGACGTCGTTCCCGCCAATCTCGAGCGTCTCGCTGCCGCCGGCGGTGCGCCGGCCGCATCCCCCGAGGCCGCCGCGCGCGGTGCGGAGATCGTCGTCAGCGTCGTCGTCAATGCCGAGCAGACCGAGGCGGTGCTGTTCGGCGCGGCCGGCTGTGCCGCGGCGATGGCGCCGGGCGCGGTCTTCATCTCCTGTGCGACGATGGCGCCGGAGGCCGTCCGCGCCCTGGCCGCCCGGCTGGAGGCGATGGGCATCCACTATCTCGACGCGCCGATCAGCGGCGGCACCGCCCGCGCGGCGGAGGGAAAACTCACCATCATGGCCTCGGGGAGCAAAGCGGCCTTCGCCGCCGCCCGCCCCGCGCTCGACGCGATGGCCGCCACCATCCACGAGCTGGGCGACGAGCCGGGCACCGGCGCCGGCTTCAAGATGGTCAACCAGCTCCTCGCCGGCGTGCACATCGCCGCCGCCTGCGAGGCCGTCGCCTTCGCCGCCTCGATGGGCCTCGACCTGCGCCGCGTCTACGAGGTGATCACCGGTTCCGCCGGCAACAGCTGGATGTTCGAGAACCGCGTCCCCCACATTCTCGATGCCGACTACGCCCCGCGCAGCGCGGTGGACATCTTCACCAAGGATCTCGGCATCGTGCTCGACATGGCGCGGCGCGGCCGGATGCCGGTGCCGATGGCCTCCGAAGCGCTGCAACTCTTCCTGATGACCGCCGCCGCCGGCATGGGGCGGGACGACGATGCCTCCGTCGCCCGGCTCTTCGCCCGCATCGCGCCGATCTCGCTGCCCGAACCGTCCTGACCCCATCTGCCTGATCCGGAGGGCCCCATGCCCCGCTTCGCCGCCAATCTCTCGATGATGTTCAACGAGGTTCCGTTCCTCGACCGCTTCGCCGCCGCCGCGGATGCGGGGTTCGATGCCGTCGAGTTCCTCTTTCCCTATGAACACCGGCCGGAGGAAATTGGCGCCCGCCTCGCGAAGCACGGGCTGACCCAGGCGCTGTTCAACCTCCCGCCGGGCGACTGGGCGGGCGGCGAGCGCGGCCTCGCCGCACTGCCCGGCCGCGAGGAGGAGCTTGCCGCCGGCACCGCCCGCGCGCTCGACTATGCGGCGGCGACGGGTGTGACCCGCCTGCACCTGATGGCCGGAATCGCCGACCCCGCCGACCCCGCCGCCCGCGCGCGCTATCGCGACGCCGTCATCCGCACCGCCGAGACGCTGGCCCATCACGGCATCGACCTGCTGCTGGAGCCGATCAACGGGCGCGACATGCCGGGCTATTTCCTCAACGATATCGACGCGGCGGCCGCGTTCATCGCGGGCCTCGGCATCGGCAATGTCCGCCTCCAGTTCGACATCTATCACTGCCAGATCATCCACGGCGACGTGACGATGCGGCTGCGCCGGCTGATCCGCCAGATCGGCCATGTGCAGATCGCCTCGGTCCCCTCGCGCCACGAGCCGGATGGCGAGGAGCTGAACTATCCCTTCCTCTTCGACGAGCTGGACCGGCTCGGCTATGCCGGCATCGTCGGCTGCGAATACCGCCCGCGCGGCCGCACCGAGGACGGCCTCGCCTGGTTCGCGGGGCGCGGACGATGAGCCTGCGCCTCGCCTGCATCGCCGACGACTATACCGGCGCCTCCGACCTTGCCAACACGCTCAGCCGCAACGGCCTGCGCACGGTGCAGACCATCGGCATCCCCGCCGATGGCCTTGCCCTGCCGGAGATCGACGCCATCGTCGTCGCCTTCAAGATCCGCTCGGTGCCGGCGCGGGAGGCCGCCGCCGCCGCCCTCGCCGCCGCCGAGTATTGCACGGCCCGGGGGGCCGGGCATGTCATGTATAAAATCTGCTCCACCTTCGATTCGACCGACGCGGGCAATATCGGCCCGGTGACCGAGGCGCTGGCGGCCCGTGCCGGCGGCCTCTCCGTGCCGGTCTGCCCGGCCTTTCCCGAAACCGGCCGCACCGTCTACCAGGGGCATCTCTTCGTCGGCGCCGTGCCGCTCGCCGAAAGCCCGCTCAAGGACCATCCGCTCAACCCGATGCGGGATTCCAACCTCCTCCGCGTGCTCGCCCGCCAGTCATCCCGCCCGGTCGGCCTCGTGCCGTTCGAGGTCGTCGAGCGCGGGGCGGCGGCGATTTCGGCGGCGCTCGATGCGGCTTTGGGCGAGGGCAGGGGGGCCTGCATCGTCGATGCCATCGCCGAGCGGCATCTTCTCGCCCTGGGCGAGGCGGCGCTGCGCCGCCCGGTCTCGACCGGCGCGTCCGGCCTCGGCCTCGGCCTCGCCCGCGCCATCGCCGGCGGCGCCGCACCGGCCGCCGCCCCCGATTTCCCCGCGCCGGAAGGGCCGGCCGCAATCATCGCCGGCAGCTGCTCGGCGGCGACGCTGGACCAGATCGCGGCGGTGAGGGGGCGGATACCGATCTGCCATCTCGACGCCGACTCCCTGCTCGCGGGCGACATGTCCGCCGCCCTCGACTGGGCCGGTGAACTGCTCGATTCCGGCCCCGTCCTGCTCGCCAGCTCGGCGACGCCGGAAGCGGTCGCGGCGCTGAAATCCGCCCATGGCGCCGAGGTCGGCGCGCGGATCGAAGCCGCCCTCGCCACCCTCGCCGCGGGGCTCGCCGATCGCGGTGTGCGCCGCCTGATCGTCGCCGGCGGTGAAACCTCGGGCGCGATCGTCGACCGTCTCGGCATCCCCGCCTTCGAGATCGGCGCCGAAATCGCCCCCGGCGTGCCGCTGCTGCGCAGCATCGAGCCCGAGCCGCGTCTCTTCGCCCTCAAATCCGGCAATTTCGGTGGCCCCGATTTTTTCCCCCGCGCCCTCGCCGCCATGGGAGTTGCGCCGACGCCCGGCGCGGACTAAATCTCGGCTCGCGCCATGCGGGTATGATGTAATGGTAGCCTGTCAGCTTCCCAAGCTGAACGTGCGGGTTCGATTCCCGCTACCCGCTCCAGCGCGATCCCCTTGCTTCCTGCCCGAATTGCCGCCGCTGTGATGACCCGGCTTGTTTCGGGTCGGGACGCGTGCTGCCGGGCGCTCCATTGTCCGTTCGGTCG
Organism: Acidiphilium multivorum AIU301; assembly: GCF_000202835.1. Lineage (NCBI taxonomy): Bacteria > Pseudomonadati > Pseudomonadota > Alphaproteobacteria > Acetobacterales > Acidocellaceae > Acidiphilium > Acidiphilium multivorum. Next base: position 3,022,844 of record NC_015186.1, on the reverse strand, counting down.
CGGCGGGAGGACCGGGTCGTGAAATGGCGTCTGAAGCGCGCCGCGCCGAGCCGCGCGAGGCCGGTGCTCGGGATGTCGTCATGGGTCGTGCCGGCTTCGGACAGCGTCGTGGCGCCGGCAAGACCGTCCAGCGCCGCGAAGGGCGCTTGCAGGTGATCGTCCTGTAGATCGCGGTTGGCGTCGGTCCGGCACGATAACGGCAGCGGCGCCCCCGGAGCACGATCCGACCGTTCCGGATCTGATCGTGCTCCATGATGTTGATCATCAGAGTGTCTTTATCCGATCGGATGATGCTCCAGGACCAGAAAGGCCGCGCGCTCCGCGATTCACCGCTGCACGTATAGCCGTCGCATCAATCTGTCTCTCCGAATGATCCCACCTTTCGGCGATCCGGTTCGCGCAGGCAAGACGCGGCGCGATTCGGGGGTTTCCGCGCTACTGACGGACCGTTTGCCATTCTGCCCAATCGGCTGGTATTGTCATTTGCATTAACGTTACCGCGGAAAGCCACTCCGCCATTTCACGACGGCCGGCGCCAGGCGGGCCCGAAGATATTTGGAGTTCGAGATGCCGGACCTGTTGCCGGGCCATGTCTTCCGCATGCGGATCGATTTCGGTTCGTCGCGGCCCGACGCCCGCCGTTTGTTCCTTGTCGCGACATTCGTGTTTCTCAGCGGCTGGTGCGGATTGCGCCTGGTCTATGCGACCCCGATGGGCGAGGTGGCGGACGAGCCGTCGCATATCGCCCGGGCCGCCGGGCTGCTCGATTTCGACATTCTTGGTCACCGTGCGGTCATCGGCCATACGCAGGTCTCGGGTCTTTTCGTGAATGACGGGGTCCTCCGCGCCAGCCTGTCGGAATTCCGCCCGCTCCGGCATCGGCTCCTGACCCCGGCGGACCGCGCCAGGGCGGCGGCGATACCCTGGTCTTCCGGCCCGCCCGTCTATTTCGTGGCGAGCGGGAGCATCGAATATCTCCCGGTGCTGTACATGCCCGGCGCGCTGGGGATCGCGGCGGGGCGGCTGATCGGGCTGCGTCCGCTCGGCGCGCTTTATCTCGGCCGCGTCTTCATGCTGCTGGGTTATCTCACGCTGGGCGCGCTCGCCCTGTTCATCGCGCGGTTCGGCGCGGTGCTGCTGTTCGCGCTGCTCAGCCTGCCGATGACGGTTTCGCTCGCGGCGTCCTTCAACCAGGACGGCATGATCATCGCCACCTGCGCGCTCGCCGGCGCCCTGCTCACCCACGACCCGGCCACGCGGCCGGCGTTCCGCTGGCTGGCGGCGGGGCTGCTCGCGATCATGGTCTGCTCGAAGCCGCCCTATGGCCTGCTGGTGTTCTGCGCCGCGATGCCGGTGATGGAGCGCGGCCTGTGGCGGCGGCTCGTCGCGGCCGGGCTGTGCGGGATTCCCGCCACGATCTGGCTTGCCGTGATGATGCGGACGAGCTTCGTGCCGCGCGACGTCACGCCCTACCCGGCCGGACCGCTCTGGCCCGGCCGTCCCGGCCAGATGTTCGACAGCATCGACGTGATGGCGAACCTGCATGTCCTGCTCGCCCACCCGGCGCAGATCGTGGCGATACCGGTCCGCTATGTCGAGACCTATTTCAATGTGCTGGTGGCCGAGTTCATCGGTGATCTCGGCTGGCTGAACGTTCCGATTCCATCCTGGCTGCGCGAGGCCTGGCTGGTCGCCCTGCTGCTGGCCTGCTGCGCCGTGCCGCTCATGCAGCGCCGCGGGGCGCGGCGCTGGACGCTGCCCGATGGCGGCTTCACCCTGTCGCTCGTGCTGGCCAGCGTGATCGCGGTCTGCCTGTCGCTGTATGTGTCATGGACGCCGGTCGGCGCGACGATGCTCATGGGCGTCCAGGGGCGGTATTTCCTGCCGCTGGTTCCCTTCGTTCCGCTGCTGGTTCCGCGCCCGTCGCCGCGATGGCGGGCATCCGCCCTGCCGGCGCCGCTCTCGGCCGCGCTCGGGTTCGTCCTGGTCGCCCCGGTCCTGATCCTGTCGGCCGTCGACATCGCCGTGCTGCCGGCGGTGATCCGGCACAGGTTCTGGTAGGCGGCATCCCGTGGCCCACACTCCACGAGATCCGGCATGATGGACAACTGGCCGCAGGAGCCGCTCCGGTCGCGCTCGCCGGGCCCGCCGCCGCCGCGGGTGGCGCGGATCGCCGTCGTCATTCCGAGCTATCGCGTGACCGCGCATATCCTCGACGTGCTGGCGCGGATCGGCCCCGAGGTTGCGGCGATCTATGTCGTCGACGACCGCTGCCCCGACCGGTCGGGGGATTTCGTGCAGGCGCATTGCGCCGATGCGCGGGTGAGGGTCATCCGCCGCCAGGATAATGGCGGGGTCGGCCTCGCGACCATCACCGGCTACCGTCAGGCCATGGCGGATGGCTGCGACATTCTCGTGAAGATCGACGGCGACGGCCAGATGGACCCGCGCCTGCTGCCCCGCTTCGTGCGGCCGATCCTCGATGGAACCGCCGACTACGCGAAGGGCAACCGCTTCTTCAATCCCGAGGACGTGCGGTCGATGCCGGCGGTGCGGCTCGCCGGCAATGCGGTGCTGTCGTTCATGACCAAGCTCTCGTCCGGCTACTGGAACATCTTCGACCCGACCAACGGCTACACCGCGGTCCATGCGCGAACGCTGGCGCAGCTTCCGCTGGAGCGCATCGCCCCGCGCTATTTCTTCGAATCCGACCTGCTGTTCCGGCTCGGCACGATCAGGGCGGCGGTGATCGATATCCCGATGACGGCGGTTTATGGCGAGGAGCGCAGCCATCTGCGGATATTCCGCGTGATTCCCGCCTTCCTTGCCGGGCATGCGCGCAACTTCGCCAAGCGGATCGTCTACAACTACGTCCTGCGCGACTTCTCGATCGCCACGCTCGAACTGGCATTCGGTGCGCTGATCCTGGTGTTCGGCGTGATCTTCGGCGCGTGGAACTGGGCCATCAACGCCTCCCGCGGCATCATCACCAGTTCGGGCACGGTCATGCTGAGCGCGCTGCCCATCATCGCCGGACTGCAGATGATCCTGTCCTTCATCAATTACGACATTCTGTCGGTGCCGCGGCGCGCGCTCCACCCGTTTCTGTCCGCAGGCGAGGACGAAGGTGATCGATAACCTGATTCTGCTGCTGTTCACGCTGCTGATGGCGAGCGGCCAGCTCCTGTTCCGCAAGGTGGGGCTGGACCTGCGCGGCCATTCCCTGGCCAGCGGCGTGCCCGTGCTGCTGCGCGCGCCGGCGCTCTACGCGGCGCTCGCGCTTTACGGCATCGCGACGCTGATCTGGATCTGGATCCTCTCGCGCGTGCCGCTCAGCCGGGCCTATCCCTATGTCGCGCTGGGCGTCGTCCTGGTTCCGCTGGCGTCGCGCGCCGTCTATGGCGATGCGATCCGCCCGATCTTCTGGCTCGGCGCGCTGCTGATCGTGGCCGGCATCCTGGTGACGCAGCTCGGCAGCTCCGGCTGATCGCGCCTTCGCCTATCCCCAGTCGCCGAGGTTCACCGCGCGCGCCCTGCGGATGACGAAGCCGGCCCAGAGCGCGAAGGGGAGCAGCGGCGCGAAGACCACCAGCGGCTTCCACGCCGTCGCCGCGTTGAGGAACCCGATCACCACAACGCCGCCGAACGCCGCGAACCCCCAGTAGACCACCGCGACGATCCGCGGATCGACCCCGGCGCGGTGGGCGACCTGATACAGATGCCCGCGATGCGCCCGCGCGAGGTTCCTGCCGGCCAGGGCCCGCCGCGCGAGGGTGAAGCTCACATCCAGCAGCACGCCCGAGAGCAGCAGCGGCACCACGAGGAACGAGAGCGGGACGTGCTGGTAATGCGTCGCCGCGAGCCCCAGCACCGCCAGCATGAAACCGCAGAACTGGCTGCCGACATCGCCCATGAAAATCCGCGCGCGCGGCCAGTTGAACGGCAGGAACCCGGCCACGCCGCCGGCCAGCAGCAGGGCCGTGGTGTAGACGAAGAAGCCGCCATGCAGCCCGGCGATGCCGGCGAGGAACAGGCAGGTGACCAGCGTCGTGCCGGCCGCGAGACCGTCCAGCCCGTCGATGAAGTTCATCGCATTGGTGACGAACAGGATCCAGCCGACCGAGAGCACCGGCCCCGCCGCGCCAAGCGCCACCCCACCGATCAGCGGCAGGTCGAACCGCACCGCCGAAATCCCCGATCCCACCGCGACCACGGCGGCGACGCACTGCGCCCCCAGCTTCACCGCGAAGGGAAAATCCTTCAGGTCGTCGAGCAGCGAAACGGCCGCGATGAGCGCGGCCGCCGCGATCACCCCGAGAAACACCGGAGCCGCGAGGCGCGAGACATGGCCGTAGCGGTACAGCAGCAGGATGCCGAGCATGAAGGCGCCGACGATGCCGACGCCGCCGGATTTCGGCATCACCCTGGTGTGCGCCTTGCGGGCGTCCGGCCGGTCGGGAACGCCGATGGCGATCATCAGCCGCACGACGAAGCCTGAAAACAGCGCGAGGCCGGCGAACAGCGCGAGATGGCGCGGCAGGGCGAGTGTCGCAATGCCCGGATGGGCGAAATAGGGAACCGTGTTCATGCGGCGCGGACCATGACCGAAGTTCGGGCCGGCATCAATTGCGTCCGCTCACCCGCTGTTTGCGGCCGCCCCGGTGCCGGGCATGAACGCGGCGCCGTTCTCCCGCAGGAAGCCGAGCAGCGTGGCCGAGGCGGGCATCGTCGTCCGTTCCGCGAGATGCACCGCATACCACTGCCGCACCACCGGCGTGCCCCGGATGTCGAGCCGCGCCAGCCGGCCGTCGCGCAGCTCGGCGTCGACGGTGTGCGCCGAGAGGAACGCGATGCCGAGCCCGGCCATGACGGCCTGCTTGATCGTCTCGTTGCTGCCGATCTGCATGCCGATGCGCGGCGAAATGCCGGCGGCGGCGGCGTAATCCTCCATCAGCCGGCGCGTGCCGCTGCCGGCCTCGCGCACCAGCAGCACCTCGTCGTTCAGTTCCGCCGGCGGAATGTCGCGCCGCCCCGCGAGGCGGTGGCCCGGTGGGGCGATCACCACGTGCGGATGGTCGCCGATCAGGTCGGCGATCACCTTCATGTCGGTCGGCGGCCGGCCCATGATCGCGAGATCGACGTCATGCTGCGCGAGGCCGGCGATGATCTCGTCGCGATTGCCGACCGTCAGCTTGAGCTCGATCCCCGGATGCGCGGCGGCGAAGGCGGCGAGGGCGCGCGGCGCGTAGTATTTCGCCGTGCTGATGATGCCGACATGCACGGCCCCGCGCTCCGCCCCGCTCAACGCCGCGATGCCGGCCTCGGTCTCGCGCAGCACCGCCTCGATCCGCGCGGCCGACTCGGCGACGATCCGCCCCGCCGCGGTCAGCGCCATGCCGCCGGTCGAGCGCTCGACCAGAGGCACGCCGAGCTGGTCCTCGATCGCCTTGATCTGCAGCGTTACCGCCGGCGGGGACACATGCAGGTCGCCCGCCGCCCGCGTCACCGAACCGTGGCGGCCGAGTGCGGCGACGGCGCGCATCTGCCGAAGCGTGATGTTCATCATCCGATGAAAGTAACGCTTAATTTTTCCTCCGGCAAATTAAGCGTTTCAAATTTTTGCTCTTTCGCCATCCTGCTTTAAGGCGGGCGCTTCGGTTGGTGCCCTGGGAGCGGGAATGCGGCAGTTCGACGTGATCATTCTGGGCGCTGGGGCCGCCGGGCTGATGGCCGCCATCGCCGCCGGGCGGCGCGGCCGCCGCGTGCTGGTGCTCGACCATGCGCCGGAAGCGGGCCGCAAGATCCTGATTTCGGGCGGCGGGCGCTGCAACTTCACGAACATCCATACCGCGCCGGACCGCTTCTTCTCGGAGAACCGGCGGTTCTGCGCCTCGGCGCTCGCCGGGTTTTCGCCGCGCGACTTTCTCGCCATGGTCGAGGCGCACCGCATCGCCTGGCACGAGAAGACGCTCGGCCAGCTGTTCTGCGATGGGCCGGCCCGCGCCATCGTCGCCATGCTGCTCGCCGAATGCGCGGCCGCCGGCGTGGAAATCCGCACGCTCTGCACCATCACCGAGGTCGGCGGCGGGCCCGACTTCCGCCTCGACACCTCGGCCGGCCCGTTCGCCGCCGGATCGCTGATCCTCGCGACCGGCGGCCTGTCGATCCCGAAACTCGGCGCGACCGGCTTCGCCCACGACCTCGCCGCCCGCTTCGGCCTTCGCATCGTCGCCCCGCGCCCGGCGCTGGTGCCCTTCGTGCTGGAGGGGGAGGAACGCGCCCGCGCCACCCCGCTGGCCGGCGTGTCGCAACCGGTCGTCGCCGCCTGCGGCCGTGCCCGCTTCCGCGAGGCGATGCTGTTCACCCATCGCGGCCTGTCCGGCCCCGCGATCCTGCAAGTCTCGACCGCCTGGCGCGAGGGGATGACGGTGGGGATCGATCTGCTGCCCGACCAAGGCCCGGATTTTCTGCTCCGCCGCAAGCGCGAGGCGCCGAAATCCGCGCTGCGCACGCTGCTCGGCGGGGTGATGCCGCAGCGCATGGCGGATGCGTTCATGCCCGCCGCGCTGCCTCCCGGCCCGGTCGCGGCCATCGCCGACCGCGCGCTGCTCGACCTCGGCGCCCGGCTCAAGTCCTGGCGGATCGTTCCCGCGGGAACGGAAGGCTATGTGAAGGCCGAGGTCACCGCCGGCGGGGTGGACACGGCCGGCCTGTCGCAGCGGACCCTGGCGGCGACGGGCGTGCCCGGCCTTTTCGTGGTCGGCGAGGCGGTGGATGTCACCGGCTGGCTCGGCGGTTACAATTTCCAGTGGGCCTGGGCGAGCGGCTGGGCCGCCGGCAGCGCCGCCTGACGGTCAATCAGGCCGGAATTCGTGCGGGCCCCCGCAGGATCGGCCCGTTGCCGGCGCCGGTTATCTTGGCCGTGCGCGGCGCTGCGGGGGCGGTTGCCGGGGCGGTTGCCGGATCTGCGGGTGCGGCGGGTGCCGCGCGGCGCGGCTGGTGCGCTGCCGCGAGGGCCCGCAGATCCGTCGCCACCCGGCCGAGCACCTCGGTCCAGTCGCCCTGCGTGCGCTGGCGATAGATCCGCATCGTCGGGTACCAGGGGGTATCCTCGCGATCCTGCATCCAGCGCCAGCAGCCGTCCCGGCGGGACAGCATCCAGACCGGCTTGCCCATCGCGCCGGCAAGATGGGCCACGGAGGTATCGACCGCGATCACCAGGTCGAGCTGCGCGACCAGCGCCGCGGTATCCGCGAAATCCGCGACCCCACCCATCAGGTCGACCGCGTCGAGCTCCGCGGGCAACCCGGCGCGGTCCTTTTGCAGGTTGTAGAACCGCACCCCCGGCACCTCGGCGAGGCGCGACAGCAGGGCGGGATTGCCGATCGAGCGCCTGCGGTCGATGACCTCGCAGTCGATATCGTCGGGGCGCGCTCCGCCGGCCCAGACCAGCCCGACGCGCAGGCGCGGCTCGTCGCCGACCCGGGTCGCCCAGGCGGTCCGCAGCGCGTCCGGCGGGGCGAGATAGGGCAAGGTCGCCGGGATGGTCTGTACCGTGGTGCCGAACAGCCAGGGCAGGCTCATCAGCAGGCAGTGCATGTCGGTGGGCGCGCTGGCGCCGCGCGGAACCACCTCGGCAACGCCGGGCACCGAGCGCAGCAGCCGCTCCAGCCCCGGCTGGGCTTCGAGCACGACCGTGGCGCCCCGCGCGGCGACCAGCGGCGCGTAGCGGACGAATTGCAGCGTGTCGCCCAGCCCTTGTTCGGCCACCAGCAGGATGCGGCGGCCGGCGGGATCCTCGCCGCGCCAGAGCGGCCCGGCCTGCGGGGCCACCGGCTCGCGCCGGCGCCATTCATGCTCGGCCCAGCCGCGTTTGAAATCGCCCGCCGCCAGCATCGCGAGCGCGCGGTTGTAGCGCCAGGTCGGGTTGTCGGGCTCCAGCCGGTAGCAGCGCTCGTGCATCACCAGCGCGGCGTCGACCTGGCCGACGCAGTGCAGCGCGTTCGCCAGATTGTTGAGCACGCCCGCATGCAGGGGATCGAGCGCCAGCGCCTCGCCATAGAACCGCGCCGCCTCGGGGAATTCGCCGAGATCGAAATGCTTGCCGGCGAGGCAGATCAGCGTGTCGACATCGCGGGGCATCCGCGCTGCGGCCTCCTGCGCCATGGCCTTGGCGTCGCCGAACATGCGGAGGCCGCGCAGGGCTTCCGCCAGGGCGCAATAGACGGGGGCGAAATCGGGGGCCATGCGCACGCAGGTCAGATAGCTCTCCACCGACTCGATCAGCCGGCCAGCCTTCTGCAACGCGTTGCCGCGATTGTACAGCGCCTCCACCCGGTCCGGCTCGCGCGCGAGGCAGGACGCGAAGGCCGCCGCCGCATCGTCGTACCGGCCGGCGTTGAAGGCGGCGTTGCCTTCGTCGAACATGTCTCTGGCGTGTGAATCCATCGGCGGCGGACCCTCTTGGTCTTTCGCCGCGAGATTCGCATGAAAGCCTTAACGCGAGGTTTCCGGCGCGACTTCCGCCTGCCTGATCCAGCCGGTCTCGCCCTGCTGCCAGTAGGTCAGCGCGTGGCCGGCGGCGCGCGCGGCCTTCCAGCGGGCGCGCGCGGCGGCCACCGCATCGGGGTCGTTGCCGTCGAACAGGTCGAACACCCGCTCGAAGCGGGCGAGATCCGCCGTCGCGCCATCCACCAGGAACAGGAACCGCGCGTCGTTCGGCACGTCGTCGCCGGTGGTGAGCCAGACCGGCTGGTCGGGGCCATGACCCATCGCGGCGGTGCCGTGCGGCAGCCAGTCCACCCCCGGCGCGAGCCAGAGGGCGGCGTCCAGCGCCTCGATCCGGGCGGGATCGGTGCCGCGCACCACCGCCCGCGCGCCGGCGGCGAGGGTGCGGGCGAGCAGGGCGGGCAGGGCGGCCTCCAGCCCGGTGCGCGTCAGGTGGTAGAAGCCGAGCTGGGCCATCGTCTCATTCGATGACGATGCGCGGCCCGCGCGCCGGCCCGGCGCCGTCGAGCCCCGCCGCCACCGCCGTGGCCACCGCGGCGAAGGCGCGCCCGGCCTCGCTTTCCGGCGCGCTGGCGGCGATCGGCGTGCCGGCATCCGAGGTCTCGCGGATCGGTGCCAGCAGCGGCACCGCGCCGAGGAAGGGCACGCCGAGCCGCTGCGCTTCGGCCTCGGCGCCGCCATGGCCGAAAATATCGGTCCGCGTGCCGCAATTCGGGCAGCAGAAGAAGCTCATGTTCTCGACCACGCCGAGGATCGGCACCCGCACCTGGCGGAACATCGAGATGCCGCGCCGCGCATCGAGCAGCGAGATGTCCTGCGGGGTGGAGACGATCACCGCGCCGGCGAGTTTCAGCCGCTGGGCGAGGGTGAGCTGCACGTCGCCGGTGCCGGGCGGCAGGTCGAGCACCATGACATCCAGCTCGGGCCAGGCCACCTGCGTCATCAGCTGGGTCAGCGCGTTGAGCACCATCGGCCCGCGCCAGACCATCGCGGTTTCCTCCTCGACGACATGGCCGATCGAGATCGCCTTCAGCCCCCAGGCCTCGATCGGCACGAGCTTGTTGCCCGCCATCTCGGGTTTGCCCTTCGTGCCGAGCATGCGCGGCAGCGAGGGGCCGTAGATGTCGGCGTCGAGCAGGCCGACGCGCTTGCCCTGCCGCGCCAGCGCCACCGCGAGATTGACCGCGACGGTCGATTTCCCGACCCCGCCCTTGCCGGAAGCCACCGCGACGATCGAGCCCACCTGGCCGAGCAGCGTGCCCGGCTCCTGCGCTTGGGCCTGTGGTTGCGGGGTGGCGGCGCGCGGGGCGGTGAACATCACCGTCGCGTTGCGCACGCCCGGCATCGCGGCGAGATCGGCCTCCAGCGCCCGGCGCATCGGCTCCTGCCGCGCGGCATCCGCCTTCGCCACCATCAGCGCCACCTGCACCAGCCCCTCGCGGGTGGCGACGCTGTCCACCATGCCGGCGGGAATGCCCGCGCCCTCCGCCGTCCGGAAGGCGCCGATGCGCGCGCGCACCGCAGTTTCGTCTATCGCAGCCATGATCTGTCCTTGTCAGCCTCTGGGTCAGCCTGTGGTCGGGTTTACGCCACGCCGGCGCGTTGGGAAATCTGGCCGCGCAGCAGCGCCGGGTCGCTCACCGGCAGCGAGCAGACCTGGGCGCGGCAGACGAAGGCGGCGGGTTCGGCGGCACTCTTGCCATGCGCCGGGTGGTCGTCCGGCAGCGACGTGGCATCGCCCACCGGCAGCACCACCATCGCCGGGTCGAAATGGGCGAGGGCGGCGCGGTGCAGTGCGGCGAAGCGCGGATCGGCGGCATCGCCGACGATGACGACGCTCGCCCCCTCCTCCAGTAGCGCCGCCGCGCCGAGCAGGGTGGGGAAGGCGGAAAGGGCGCGCCGCTCGCCGGTATGCGCGCCGATCAGCGCTGCCGCCGCGTCGCGATGCGCGGCGCTGCCGGTCAGGTGATGCAGGATCGCCAGCCCCTCGGCGAACAGGCCGGCGCCGGAGGGGGTCGCGTTGTCGAACGAGGCGCGCGGGCGAATGCCGCCGGGCAGGTCGGCCGCGTCCGCGGCGGTGAGATGAAGCCCGCCCTGGCCGTCGCCGAAGGCGGCCAGCGTCGCCGCGGCGATCCGTTCCGCGTGGTCGAGATAGGCGGCGCGCCCGGTCGCCTGGTAGAGGGCCAGGGTGGCGCGCAGCATCGCCGCCTGGTCGTCGAGCAGGCCGGAGGCCGAGATCCTGCCCCGGCGGATCGCATGGTCGAACCGCCCGTCCTCGCGGCCGAGCAGGGCGGTGACGGCACCGTGCGCCGCGATGGCGAGATCGAGCCAGTCAGGCCGGGCGAAGACCGCGCTCGCCCGCGCGAGGGCGGCGATGGCGAGGCCGTTCCAGTCGGCCAGGATCTTGTCGTCCCAGCCGGGGCGGACCCTGCCTTCGCGGGCGGCGAACAGGCGGGCGCGCAGGGCGGCGAGGCGCGCCTCTGTCTCGGGGTGTTCGGGGTGCGTGGCACGGGTGAGGATCAGCTTGCCCTCCCAGTTGCCGGCGGCGGGGCAGGGGTAGTGATCCTCGAACAGCGCCATCTCCGCCCCGAGCACGGATGCGATCTCGTCGCGCGTCCAGACATAGAACTTGCCTTCCTCGCCCTCGGAATCGGCGTCTTCCGAGGCGGCGAAGGCGAGGGTGCCGTCCGGCGCGGGGTCGTGCCGCGCCCGCATGTCCCGCCGCAGCCACTCGACCAGTTCGGCGGCGCGGGCGGCCAGCAGCAGGTCCGGCTCGGCGGCATGGGCGAGGGCGAGCAGGTCGAGCAGCTGCGCGTTGTCGTAGAGCATCTTCTCGAAATGCGGCACCAGCCAGCTTTCATCGGTGGCGTAGCGGGCGAAGCCGCCGCCGAGATGGTCGCAGATGCCGCCCTGGGCCATCCGCGCGAGCATCAGCGCGACGACCGCGCCCGCCTCGTGCCGGCCGGTGCGGGCATATTCGCCCCAGAGGAAGCGGAAGATCGGCGCGTTGGGGAATTTCGGCGCGCCGCGCAGCCCGCCTTCCTCCCAGTCCATCATGCCGAGGAACCGCTCGGTCACCGCCGCGAGGTCGCCGGGGGCGATCGGCGCGCCGGGCTTCAGCTCGGCATGGGCGGCGATGCGCCTGAGCAGCGAGGCGCCGCTGCGGGCGAATTTCTCGCCGTCCTTTTTCCAGGCATCGGCGACCATTTCCAGCACCTGCCGGAACGAGGGCCGGCCCCAGCGCGGCTCGGGCGGGAAATAGGTGCCGCCGAAGATCGGCGCGCCATCCGGCGTCATGATCACGGTGAGCGGCCAGCCGCCCTGCTCGCCCATCGCCTGCACCGCGGTCATGTAGATGCCGTCGATGTCCGGCCGTTCCTCGCGATCGACCTTGATGTTGACGTAGAGCCGGTTCATCAGCGCCGCCGTCGCCGGGTCCTCGAAGCTCTCATGCGCCATCACGTGGCACCAGTGGCAGGCGGCATAGCCGATCGAGAGCAGGATCAGCCTGTTCGCCGCCCGTGCTGCCGCCAGCGTCGCGTCCGACCACATCTGCCAGTGGACCGGATTGTCGGCGTGCTGGAGCAGATAGGGCGAGGTGGCGTCGGCGAGGGTGTTGCGGTCGAGCGTGCTGGACATGGAGCTGCGGACTTTCTGAAGCGTTTCTGCTCCGGTAGATAGCAGTCCGGCGCCCGAACGCGAGGGCTCTTCCCGAGATTGATATGAAAGCTGAACGACATGAATGATGTTCCGGCGCAGCCTCCGTATTTCGCCCATCACGTCTTCGTCTGCGGCAATCACCGCCCGGAGGGACATCCGCGCGGCTCCTGCGGCGGCAAGGGATCGGAGAAACTGCGCGACTACATGAAGGCCCGCGCGAAGGAACTCGGCCTGCAGGGCGTGCGCATCAACGCCGCCGGCTGTCTCGACCGCTGCGAGCACGGGCCGACCGTGGTGATCTACCCGGCGGGGCGCTGGTATCGCGTGCCGGACCGCGACGCGGTGGACCGGATCCTGACCGAGGATGTGCAGGGCGGCCGCCCGGTCGCCGAGCTGATGCTGCCGGGCGAGGTCGCGCCGGCGAAATGAGTCTCGCTCCGCCCGACGTGATCTTCGCGCCGGCGAGCGGCGTCGGCGGCGCCATTTCGCTCCTCCGCCTCAGCGGGGCGGGGGTGGCGCGGGTGATCGGGGCGCTGGCCGGCAGCCTGCCGGCGCCACGCCGCGCCAGCCTGCGCAGTTTTCGCGATGGGCGGCGCGGAATCATCGACCGCGGGCTGCTGTTGTGGTTTCCCGGCCCGGCCAGCGTGACCGGCGAGGATTATGCCGAGTTCCACCTGCATGGCGGCCGGGCGGTGCGCGCGGCGATCACCGCCGCCCTGCTCGATCTCGGCGCGCGGCCGGCGGAACCGGGCGAGTTCTCCCGCCGCGCCTTTCTCAACAGCCGGCTCGACCTGCTGGAGGCCGAGGGCATCGCCGACCTGATCGACGCCGAGACCGAGGCGCAACGGCAACTCGCGCTCGACCTCGCGGGCGGGGCGATGAGCCGCGCGGTCGCGGCCTGGCGGGAGGCGCTGATCGGGCTGATGGCGCAGCTCGCGGCGCTGATCGACTTCGCGGATGAAGACCTGCCGGCGGAGGTGGAAGCCGCGATGCTGGCTTCGATGGCGCGGCTGCGCGACGAAATCGTTGCCGCCATCGGCGCCGGGCTTGCGGCCGAGCGGCTGCGCGAGGGGGTGGAGATCGTCGTGCTCGGCGCGCCAAATGCCGGCAAGTCCACCCTGGTCAACGCGCTTGCCGGCGAGGAGGTTGCGATCGTCTCCGACATTCCGGGGACGACGCGCGATGCGATCGGCGTGCGGCTCGACCTTGGCGGGGTTCCGGTCCGGCTGGTGGACACGGCGGGGCTGCGGCGGTCGGACGACGCGATTGAGGCGGAGGGCGTGCGCCGCGCCGAGGCCCATGCGCGCCGGGCGGATCTTTTGATCCTTTGCGGTGCTGCCCCCGATTTCGCGTTTCCCGACGCGCCTGCGGATGTGCCCGCGCTGCGGATCGCCACCAAGGCGGATCTGGGCGGCGCGGTACCGGCGGCGATGCTGGCGGTGAGTGCCCGGACAGGCGCGGGGCTGGCGGATCTGCTGGCCGCGTTGCGCGCGCGGGTGGAGGCGCTGGTCGAGCGCGGCGCCGGGCCGGCGCTGCCGCGGCCCCGGCAGATCGCCTGCCTGCGCGACGTGGCGGCGGCGCTGGACCGGGCGCTTGCCATCGACGTGCCGGAATTGCGGGCCGAGGAGATGCAGGCGGCGGCGGTGGCGCTGGCCCGGCTGACCGGGACGATCGGCGTCGAGGACGTGCTCGACCAGGTATTTTCCAGCTTCTGCATCGGCAAATAGCCTTCCATCCGGCAAATGGTGCTATAGGCCCGCGCATGACGAGCTTGCGGGATATGTTCGATGTTGTGGTGATCGGGGGCGGCCATGCCGGCACCGAGGCGGCGGCGGCGGCGGCGCGGATGGGAGCGCGGACTGCGCTGCTGACCCACCGGCGGGACCGGATCGGCGAGATGTCGTGCAATCCGGCGATCGGCGGGATCGGCAAGGGGCATCTGGTGCGCGAGATCGACGCGCTGGATGGCATCATGGGCCGCGCCGCTGATGCCGCCTGCATCCATTTCAAGATGCTCAACCGCAGCAAGGGGCCGGCCGTGTGGGGGCCGCGCGCGCAGGCGGACCGGGGCCTGTATCGCGCGGCGGTGCAGGCGCTGCTGGCCGCGCAGGATGGGCTGACGATCCTCGAAGGCGAGGCGGCGGACCTCGAACTGTCGGCGGATGGCGCCCTGGCGGCGGTGATCACCGGTGCGGGCGCGCGCATCGCCTGCCGGGCGGCGGTGCTGACCACCGGGACCTTTCTGCGCGGCGTGCTGCATTTTGGGGAGCGCACGGAGGAAGGCGGGCGGGTTGGCGATGCGGCGTCGAACGCGCTGTCGGCGCGGCTGCGCGGGCTGGGCCTGGCGCTCGGCCGGCTCAAGACCGGCACGCCGGCGCGGCTGGACCGGCGCTCGATCGACTGGGAGGCGCTGCCGGAGGACCGGGGCGAGGCGGAGCCCGCGCCGTTCAGCCTGCTGACCGGGCGGATCGCCAACCCGCAGATCTCCTGCCGGATCAGCGAGACGACGCCGGAGACCCATGCGATCATCAACGCCAACCTGCACCGCTCGGCGGTGTATGGCGGGCGGATCGACGGCGCGGGGCCGCGGTATTGTCCCTCGATCGAGGACAAGGTGGTGCGCTTCGCCGAGCGGCCGCGGCATCAGGTGTTTCTGGAGCCGGAGGGGCTGGAGGACGAAACGGTCTATCCGAACGGGATTTCGACCAGTCTGCCGGAAGAGGTGCAGGAAGCGTTCATCCGCACAATGCCGGGGCTTTCCCGCGCCGTGCTGCTGCGGCCGGGCTATGCGGTGGAATATGATTATGTCGACCCGCGCGAGCTCACCCATGCGCTGGCGCTGAAGAAGGTGCCGGGCCTGTTCCTGGCCGGGCAGATCAACGGCACCACCGGGTATGAGGAAGCCGGCGCGCAGGGGCTGCTGGCCGGGGTGAACGCGGCGCTGGTCGCGGCCGGACGGTCGATGGTCACGGTGCGCCGGCACGAGGGGTATATCGGCGTGCTGGTGGATGATCTGGTCACGCGGGGGGTCAGCGAGCCGTACCGGATGTTCACCTCGCGGGCGGAGCATCGGTTGAGCCTGCGGGCGGACAATGCCGATCTGCGGCTGACGCCACGCGGGCTGGACTGGGGATGTGTGGGCCCGGCGCGGCAGGCGGCGTTCGCGGCGCTGGCGGCAGCGGTTGCCACGGTTCGCGACGGTGGAGCCGGGAGCGAACAGGCGGCGGCGATCGTCGCGGCGGACCGGCTCTACGAGGGATATCTGACCCGGCAGGAAAGCGAGATCCGCGCGCGGGCCAAGGATGACGCCGTGCTGATTCCGCCGGATTTCGATTTTTCCGTGGTCGGCGGATTGTCGGCGGAGATCCGCGCCCGGCTCGAACGGGTCCGCCCGGAGACGCTGGGGGTCGCCGGGCGGCTTGAGGGCATGACGCCGGCGGCCCTGGGCGCGCTGTTCGCCGCCCTCCGCCGGCCGCGGCCGCTCGCGGCATGAGCGGCGGGGGCGGCGCGTCGGCGGGCGATGTTTCACGTGAAACACGGGAGCGGATCGAGGCGCTTGTTTCACGTGAAACATTGTCGCGGCTCGAAGCCTTCGCGGCGCTGATTCTTCGCTGGACCGCGCGAATCAATCTGGTCTCGCGCAAGGATGCCGCCCCTGCCGAAATCTGGAGCCGGCACATTCTCGATTCGCTCCAGATGCTGCCGCTCGTCCCGCAGGGCGCCTTCCGCGCCGCGGATCTCGGCTCAGGCGGCGGATTGCCCGGGCTGGTGCTGGCGATCGCCCGGCCGGAGATCGGTTTCACCCTGATCGAATCCGACCGGCGCAAGGCCGCATTCCTGCAAACCGCGATCGCCGAGCTGAAACTGAACGCCACCGTGCTGTCGGTGCGAATCGAGCAGGCCCGGCTCGAGCCCTCGCCGCTGGTGACGGCGCGTGCCCTGGCGGCTTTGCCCGTGCTGTTCGGCTATGCGGCGCCGCTGCTGGCCCCCGGCGGGGTTTGCCTGTTCCTCAAGGGGCGTGGCGCCGATGCCGAATTGACCGCGGCCGCCGAGGGCTGGCAGATGAGGGCGGAGCGGTTCCCCAGCCAGACGGATGCGGGCGCCGCGATTCTCCGGATCAGCGAGTTACGCCGTGCAGCCTAAGATCATCGCGATCGCCAACCAGAAAGGCGGGGTGGGCAAGACCACCACCGCGATCAATCTCGCGACGGCGCTGGCCGCGACGGGTGAGCGCGTGCTGCTGATCGATCTGGACCCGCAGGGCAATGCCAGCACCGGTTTCGGCATTGGCACCGACGAGCGCGGGATCGGCAGCTACGCGCTGATGACCGGCGAGGCGCCGGCGGCCAGCCTCGTGCTGCCGACCGAGGTGCCGGGCCTGCTGATCATTCCCGCGACCGAGGACCTGATCGGCGCCGATATCGAGTTCGCCGGCGCCGAGGGGCGGGAACATCTGGTGCGGCGCGCGCTGGGCGAGCCAGGGTTGGCCGGGCAGTTCGGCTATGTGTTCATCGACTGTCCGCCCGGCCTCGGCCTGCTGACGCTGAATGCGCTGGTGGCCGCCTCCTCGGTGCTGATCCCGCTGCAATGCGAGTTCTTCGCGCTGGAGGGAATCAGCCAGCTGATGCGGACGATCGATCTGGTGCGCCACTCGCTCAATCCGGGCCTGGCGCTGGAGGGGGTGGTGCTGACCATGCTGGACCGACGCAACAATCTCGCCCAGGCCGTGTCGGACGACGTGCGCGCCTATTTCGGCGGCCGCGTGTTCGACACCGTGATCCCGCGCAATATCCGCATCACCGAATCGCCGAGTCATGGCAAGCCGGTGCTGCTCTACGATTTCCGCTCGGTCGGCGCGCAGGCCTATGTGGCGCTCGCGGCTGAATTCCTGCAGCGGCAGAAGCCGGTGGAGGCTGGCGTATGAGCGCGCGGGAGACGCCGCGCCGGCTCGGCAAGGGGCTGGCGGAGCTGCTCGGGCCGGGCACCGTCGCGGCGGCCGGGCAGGCGGCCATGGGCGAGGGCGTGCGGCATGTGCCGGTCGCGGCGCTGCATCCCGGGCCGTTCCAGCCGCGCCAGGCGATGGACGAAACGGCGCTCGAGGAGCTGGCCGCCTCGCTCAAGGCGCAGGGTGTATTGCAGCCGCTGCTGGTGCGGGCGGTGCCCGACAAGGCCGGGCAGTATCAGATCATCGCCGGAGAGCGCCGGTGGCGGGCGGCACAGCGGGCGGGGCTGCACGAGGTGCCGGTGCTTGTGCGCGCCCTTTCCGACAGCGACGCGATGGCCGCGGGGCTGGTGGAGAACCTGCAGCGCCAGGATCTCGACCCGATCGAGGAGGCGGAAGGGTATCGCCGCCTGGTCGAGGAATTCGGCCTGATCCAGGAGGAACTGGCGCGCGTGGTGGCGAAATCGCGCCCGCATGTCGCCAACATGATGCGGCTGCTCAACCTGCCGACCTCGGTGCAGAAGGCGTTGCGCGGCGGCGACCTGAGCGCCGGCCACGCCCGCGCCCTGTTGCAGCACCCCGATCCCGAAGCGGCGGCGCGGGCGATCGTCGCGAAGCGGCTGACGGTGCGGCAGACCGAGGCAATGGTGCAGGCGGCGCTGGTGCCGAAGCCGGGCCGGTCCCGCCGCGAGGCGACAGAGAACAGCGTGACGCGCAGCCTCGAAACCGAGCTCACCGCGTTGCTCGGCCTCCGGGTCAGGGTGACATTCGATGGCAAGGGCGGGTCGGTGTCGCTCGCCTATCAGGATCTCGACCAGCTCGACGGCATCCTCGCCCTGCTGCGCGGCGGCCAGTAAGCCGCCGCGGCGGGCGGCATCAGCCCATGTCGAGAAAGCCCGCCATCTCGCGGATCGGCCGCGCGGCGGCGAGCGATTCGATGTCCGGCACCGGTCGGGAGAGTTCCGGTCCCATTGCCGCGCCCATCGCCTCGATCGCCTTCGCGGTCTCGATCACCGCGCGGTCGCCGTGGCGGCGCCCGATGATCTGCACGCCGAACGGCATGCCGTCGGCATCGGTGCCGAGCGGCAGGCAGACCGACGGATGGCCGGCCAGGGTGACGGCATAGGCCAGCGCCAGCCAGTGGTAATAGGATTTCGTCGCCACGCCGTCGATTTCGGCGGGGAACAGCTCGGTCCATGGCCGGGGCTGGATGGTCACCGCCGGTGTGATCAGCACGTCATGCGTCGCGAAGAAGCGCTGCCAGGCTCCGTAGAGCGTGGTCTGCGCGTGCAGGGCGCGGGCGACGTCGGCCGCGGTGTAGCGCAGCCCTTCCTCGACATTGGCGCGGACATTGGGGCCGAGCCGGTCGGGGTCGGTGTGGTAGGTGGCGCCGAAGGAGGCCAGGAAATTGACGGCGCGGAGGATGGCGAAGGTCTCGTCCGCGTGGCGGCAGTCGGGGGTTGCGTCCTCGGCGCTGGCGAAGAGCGGGGCAAGGCGCGCGGCGCGGTCGGCGAAGAGGGCGCGGGTCTGACGCGAGGTGGGCGCGAAGCCGAAATCCGGGGTGAAGGCGGCGCGCAGCGTGCCGAGATCGGCGGCGGCCCGGGAAGCTGCCTCGTCGGTCGAGAGCGGCGCCGAGAGCATGTCGCGCGGATCGTGGCTGGCGGTGGCGTCGAACATCAGGGCGAGGTCGGCGGCGGAGCGCGCCATCGGGCCGAGCACGCCGAGGCCGGAGGGGCCGAGCAGGCGCTTTTCCGAGGGGAACAGGCCGGGCGAGGGGCGCATGCCGACGATGCCGCAAAACGACGCCGGGTTGCGCAGGCTGCCGCCCATGTCCGAGCCGGTGGCGAGCGGGACCATGGCGGTGGCGAGGGCGACGGCCGAGCCGCCGGAGGAGCCGGCGGCGGATTTCGTGGGATCGAACGGGTTGCCGGTGGCGCCATAGACGAGGTTGCGGGTATTGCCGCCGGCGCCGAATTCCGGCGTGTTGGTCTTGCCGAGGACGATGCCGCCCGCCGCCCGGATGGTGGCGACGAGGTGCTGGTCGGCCTTCGGCACATTGTCGCGGAACATCAGGCTGCCATAGGTCGTGCGCAGCCCCTCGGTATCCTCCAGGTCCTTGATGCCGAGCGGCAGGCCATGCAGCCGGCCGAGGCGGTTGCCCGCCATCACCGCGTCCTCGGCGGCATGGGCAGCGGCGCGGGCGCGCTCGAAATCGCGCGCGACCATCGCATTGACGGCGTGATCGACGCGCTCGATGCGGGTGATGCAGCTTTCGGTGAGTTCGACGGAGGAGAGCTTCCGGCTGCCGATCAGGCGGCGCGCTTCGGTCGCTGGCAGGTCGCAGGGTTCGGTCATCGCGGGCGAACATCCTCTGGCTGGGGTCGGATGCGATAACGCCCCGGCGATGCCGCCTGGTCAAGCCGGTCTGCCGCCGCTTTCGTGCATCGGCCGGAACGGGTAATCTCCGCCGCGCCGGGCCTCGGACGCCGCGGCGGGGGAGAGACGGACGTGCGGGAAGCGAGCAAGTCGATCATGCGGCGCCTGACCGATTCGCGATTCGCCACGCGATATTTCGTGGGCGAGGGGATCGATATCGGCTCGGGCCCGGACCCGATTTCCTTCTATGCCGAGCTGTTCCCGCTCATGCGCGAGGTGCGGAGCTGGGATCTCGCGGACGGCGATGCCCAGTATCTCGAGGGTGTGCCGGACGCGAGCTTCGATTTCGTGCACTCCTCGCACTGCCTCGAACACATGCGCGACCCGCTGGTGGCGCTGCGCAACTGGCTGCGGGTGCTCAAGCCGGGCGGGCACATGGTGGTTCTGGTGCCCGATGAGGATCTGTACGAACAGGGCGTTTTCCCCTCGACGTTCAACGCCGATCACAAATGTACCTTCACGCTGTACAAGAAGACGACCTGGAGTCCCCGCTCGGTGAACGTGCTGGCCCTGATTGCGCAGCTCGACGGCGTGATGCCGCTGAAGGTCGAATTGCTGGATTCGACCTTTCTCTACCGCATGGAGCGCATGGACCAGACGATGCTGCCGGCGTCCGAATGCGCGATCGAGGTCGTGCTGCGCAAGGCCACCGCGGCGGAGGCTGCGCGTGGCGGGCGGCTGCCGGAGCCGCGGAACTGATATTGCCGCCGGCGGGCGGGTTTGCTCTTCTGGCGGGAAGGCGACGGACGGACAAAGGAGCAGGACAATGGAAATCTGGCGAAGCGGCGCGCGGGACTCAACGCCTGGACCCCAGGCGTATTTTACCGGATCGGTGCGGATCGATCCGGTCAACACGGCGCCGGAGCCGGCGCGGGTCGCGGCGGCGCATGTCACCTTCGAGCCCGGGGCGCGGACGGCCTGGCACACGCATCCGCTCGGGCAGACGCTGATCGTCACGTCGGGGCTCGGCTGGGTGCAGCGCGAGGGCGGGCCGGTCGAGGAGATCCGGCCGGGTGACGTGGTGTGGTTCGCGCCGGGCGAGCGGCACTGGCATGGCGCCACGCCGACGACGGGAATGAGCCATTACGCGATCCAGGAGCGGCTCGATGGCTCGGCCGTCACCTGGCTCGAGCATGTGACGGACGACGAGTATCGCCGCTGACGTCCGAAATGCGTCTCCGCGGTTGCGGCCGCGGGAGATTGGAGAATATATATAAAAGGTAGAAACGTCGCCCTGACCCGTGTTGAGTGGCGCGGGCCGGCGGCGGCATGAGGCAAGACAGACGGGAATGCGCGCAGGCGCGATCAACGGCGGAGGAACGGAGCGGATATGCAGGTGATGATCATCGGGGCCGGGGGCATGCTCGGCCGCAAGCTGGCGGCGCGGATCGCGGCCGACGGGGCGCTGGAGGGCAAGCCGGTCGAGGCGCTGAGCCTGATCGACGTGGTCGCGCCGGAGGCGCCGGCGGGGTTTGCGGGAAAGGCGTCCTGCGAGGCGGCGGATCTTTCGGCGCCGGGCGTTGCCGCCGCACTGGTCGCCGCACGGCCGGAGGTGATCGTGCATCTCGCCGCCATCGTCTCGGGCGAGGCGGAGGCGGATTTCGACAAGGGATATCGCATCAATCTCGACGGCACCCGGCTGCTGTTCGAGGCGATCCGGGCGGAGGCGGCGAAGGCGCCCTACCGGCCGCGCGTGGTGTTCACCTCGTCGATCGCGGTGTTCGGCGCGCCCTTCCCGGAGGTGATCGACGACGAGTTCTTCTGCGCGCCGCTGACCAGCTATGGCGCGCAGAAGGCGATCGGCGAGCTGCTGCTCAACGACTACACGCGGCGTGGCTTCATGGACGGCATCGCGATCCGGCTGCCGACGATCTGCATCCGTCCCGGCAAGCCGAACGCGGCGGCCTCGGGCTTCTTCTCGAACATCCTGCGCGAGCCGCTGGTGGGGCAGGAGGCGGTGCTGCCGGTGGAGGAGAGCGTGCGGCACTGGCATGCGAGCCCGCGCGCGGCGGTGGGCTTCCTGGTCCGCGCGGCGTCGATGGATCTCGCCCCGCTCGGCAACCGGCGGACGCTGAACCTGCCCGGCCTGTCGGCCACGGTGGGCGAGCAGATCGAGGCGCTGCGGCGGGTGGCCGGCGAGCGGGCGGTGAAGCTGATCCGCCGCGTGCCTGACCCGACCATCGCGCGGATCGTCGCCGGCTGGCCGGAGAATTTCACCGCGACACGGGCGAAGACGCTGGGCTTCGCGGCGGAGACGACATTCGACGAGATCATCCGCGTGCATATCGAGGATGAGCTTGGCGGCAGTCCGCCGGGCTAGAGCATCATCCGATCGGATGGAGTCATCTGATCGGATGAAGATGCTCTAGGTATCAACGAGATAGAGCACGACATCCGATCGATCAGGATCGGAACGTGCTCTAACGGCGCAACGGGACGGGAGCGGGATGATGAGCAGGATCGCGATGGTGACGGGGGCCGGCAGCGGCGTGGGGCGGGCGGCGACGCTCGCGCTGCTGGCCGATGGCTGGACGGTGGCGCTGGTCGGGCGGCGGCGCGAGGCGCTGGAGGAGACGATTGCCGAGGCGGGCGCGGGGGCCAAGGCCGAGGCGTTTCCGGCGGATATTACCGATCCTGACGCGGTGGAGGCGCTGTTCGCGGCGGTGCGCGCACGGTTCGGGCGGCTCGACCTGCTGTTCAACAACGCCGGCAACAACGTGCCGACCACCAATTTCGGCGACATGACCTGGGCGCAGTGGCGGCACGTCATCGCGGTTAATCTCGATGGCGCGTTTCTCTGCGCCAACGCCGCCTTCCGGATGATGCGCGACCAGGCGCCGCGCGGCGGGCGGATCATCAACAACGGCTCGATCTCGGCGCATGTGCCGCGGCCCGGCTCGGCGGCCTATACCGCCAGCAAGCACGCGATCACCGGGCTGACGCGCACCATCGCGCTGGACGGGCGGGCGCATGATATCGCCTGCGGTCAGATCGATATCGGCAACGCCGCCACCCCGATGACGCGGCGGATGACCACCGGCGTGCCACAGGCGGACGGCTCGATGAAGGCGGAGCCGACGATGGATGTCGAGTCGGTGGGGCGGACGCTGGTCTACATGGCCGGGCTGCCCGCGGATGCGAACGCGCTGTTCGTCACCGTGATGGCGACCAACATGCCCTTCGTCGGCCGCGGCTGATGTTTGCATCCCCCGCACCCGGCCCGGCGCGAGGAGGGTCGGGTGCGGCGGGTTCGGGAAACCGTCAGTTCAGGCGGTCGAGGATCGAGACGTAGTTGGCGACCCCGGCGCCGCCCATGTTGTAGATGCCGGCGAGGTCGGCGCGGGGGAGCTGCATGTCGCCGGCGGTGCCGGTGAGCTGCATCGCCGCCATCACATGCATCGAGACACCGGTGGCGCCGACCGGGTGGCCCTTGGATTTCAGCCCGCCGGAGCGGTTGACCGGCAGCCTTCCATCCGGCGCGGTGATGCCCTCCAGCACGGCGCGCGCGCCCTGGCCGCGCGGGACGAGGCCCATCGCCTCGTATTCGATCAGCTCGGCGATGGTGAAGCAGTCATGCGTCTCGACGAAGGACAGGTCGTCCAGCGTGAGGCCGGCGGCGGCGAGCGCCTGCGCCCAGGCGCGTTCGCCGGCTTCGAACCTTGTCGGGTCGCGGCGGGAGAGCGGTAGGAAATCATTCACATGGGCGGCGGCCCGGAAACGCACGGCCTGCGGCAAGGCGCGGGCGGTGTCCTCGTCGGTCAGAATGATGGAAGCGGCGCCGTCGCTGACCAGCGAGCAGTCGGTGCGCTTCAACGGGCCGGCGACGATAGGATTTTTTTCCGATTCACGGCGGCAGAACTCGAAGCCGAGATCGCGGCGCATCTGCGCGTAGGGATTGTCGACCCCGTTGCGGTGGTTCTTCGCGGCGATGGCGGCCAGCGCGTCGGACTGGTCGCCGAAGCGCTGGAAATAGCTCTCGGCGATGCGGCCGAACACACCGGCGAACCCGGCCTGGATGTCGCCCTCCTCGCGCCGGTAGCAGGCGCCGAGGAGGTTTTCGCCGACCTGTTCCTTGGGGCAGGCGGTCATCTTCTCACCGCCGAGAACAAGCGCGATGCGGCCGCGGCCCGCGGCGATGAAATCCCGCGCCGCATGGATGGCGGCGGAGCCGGAGGCGCAGGCGTTCTCGTAACGCGTCGCCGGCTTGAAGCGGAGTTCGGGGACGGCCTGCATCGGCAGCGAGGAGGGGAAATCCTGCCTGGTGAAGCCGTTGTTGAAATTGCCGACGAAGACGGCGTCGATCTCGTTCGGGTCGATCCCGGCATGGGCGATGGCGCCGGTGGCGGCCTCGGCCAGGAGATCCTCGAGATCGGGGCTGTCGGATTTGCCGAAACGCGTGTGCGCCCAGCCGGCGATGGCGGTGCTGGTCATGGTGGTCTCCTCGCGGTGCCGCGCAAGCGCGCGGCGTTTTCACGAATATGGGACGCGCCTGCCGCCGAGGGCAAGATGGTGGATCAGAGCTCCGCCACCTCGGCGACGCCGCGGATCATCTTCATCGCCTGGGCGAGGCGGGGCGAGACGTTGAAGCCGCCGGGCAGTGCGATGTCGAGCCGGGCAGCGGTGTCGATCCGCGGGGCGAGCAGCACGCGGCCCTTGCCGCGGCCCTCGCGCTCCAGCAGCGCGCGGATCGAGCCGAGCGCCTCGCGCCCCTCGACGGTGATGCGCAGCCCCGCGCCGGCATTGGCCGCCGCCTTGTCGAGCGGTTCGACATCGACCGCGGTGACGCGCAGGCTTTCGCCATCGAGCCGCAGATCGGCGGTGACGAGCAGCATCGCGCCCTCGGCGAGCAGCTCGCGCGCGGTGGCGAGGAGTTCGGAGAACAGCGTGACCTCGAAGCCGCCGGCCTGGTCGGACAGCATGACCCAGGCCATGCGGCTACCGGTGCGGGTGGTGCGCTCCTTGCGGCCGACCACGGCGCCG
Organism: Acidiphilium multivorum AIU301; assembly: GCF_000202835.1. Lineage (NCBI taxonomy): Bacteria > Pseudomonadati > Pseudomonadota > Alphaproteobacteria > Acetobacterales > Acidocellaceae > Acidiphilium > Acidiphilium multivorum. The sequence continues at coordinate 2,998,318 of NC_015186.1, read as the reverse complement.
GCGAGCTTGACCCGGCCGATGCCGGCCTTCGCCCGTGCCTCGATCAGGTTCGAGGGAACGACGCCGAGGCGGCGCAGCACGGTGTCGTAGGCATCGAGCGGGTGGGCGGTAAGGTGATAGCCCACCGCCTCGGCCTCGAAGCTCAGCCGCTCGAAGGCCGGCCAGTCCGGCACGTCGGGCAGGGGCAGGGGTTCGGGGGCGGCGGCGTCGCCGAACAGGTTGATCTGGCCGGAGGCGCGGGACTCGGCCTCGGCCTGGGCGCGGCGGACCAGCAGCTCGGCGCCGGCGGCGACGCGGGCGCGGTTGGGGTCGATCCGGTCGAAGGCGCCGGCGCGGGCGAGCTGCTCGATCTGCGCCTTGTTGAGCGCACGGGGATCGACGCGGGCGGCGAAATCGGCGAGGTCGGCGAAGGGGCGGTTGGCGCGGGCGCGCACCACGTCCTGCATCGCGCCGGCGCCGACGCGCTTGATCGCGGCGAGCGCGTAGCGGATGGCGAGCGTGCCGTCCGCCTGGCGTTCGACGGTGAAATCGGCCGCCGAGGCGTTGATATCGGGCGGCAGGACGGGAATGCCGATCCGCACCGCGTCCTGTTTGAGGGCGGCGAGTTTCTCGTGGTTGGCCTGGGACAGGCTCATCGAGGCGGCGATGAAGGCGGCGGGGTGGTTCGCGCGCAGCCAGGCGGTCTGGTAGGAGACCAGCGCGTAGGCGGCGGCGTGGGATTTGTTGAAGCCGTAATCGGCGAATTTCGCCATCAGGTCGAACACCTCGACGGCCTTGGCCTCGGCGGTGCCGCGCGCGACCGCGCCCTCGACGAAGATTTTCCGCTGCGCCTCCATCTCGGCGCGGATCTTCTTGCCCATGGCGCGGCGCAGCAGGTCGGCGGCGCCGAGGCTGTAGCCCGCCATTTTCTGGGCGATCTGCATGACCTGCTCCTGGTAGACCATGATGCCGTAGGTCTCGGAGAGGATCTCGTGGATCGACGGGTCGGGGCTTTCCCAGGATTCGCCGTGCTTGCGGGCGCAATAGGCGGGGATGTTGGCCATCGGGCCCGGGCGGTTGAGGGCGACGGCGGCGATCAGGTCCTCGAACCGGTCGGGGCGCATCTGGCGCAGCACGTCGCGGAAGCCCTGGGTTTCGAACTGGAACACGCCGCCGGCCTCGGCGCGGGAGAGCATTTCGTAGGTTTTCGCATCGTCGAGCGGGATCTTCGCGATGTCGACCGGGGTACCGAGGCCGTCGAGGAAGTTCAGCGCGCGGCTGATGATGGTCAGCGTGGTCAGGCCGAGGAAGTCGAACTTCACGAGGCCGGCCTGTTCGACATGCTTCATCGAATACTGGGTGATGAGCATGTCCGAGCGCGGGTCCTTGTAGAGCGGGACAAGCTCGTTCAGCGGGCGGTCGCCGATGACGACGCCGGCGGCATGGGTGGAGGCGTGGCGGTAGAGGCCCTCGACCTGCATCGCGATCTCGATCAGGCGCTTCACCGATTCATCGGAGTCCCGCATCTCGCGCAGGCGGGGTTCGGCATCCACGGCCTCGGCCAGCGGGATCGGCTTGGCCGGGTTGTTGGGCACGATCTCGGCGACCTTGTTGACCTGGCCATAGGGCAGGCCGAGCACGCGGCCGACGTCGCGCACCGCGGCGCGGGCCTGGAGCTTGCCGAAGGTGATGATCTGGGCGACGCGGTCTGCACCGTATTCGCGGCGGACATAGGCGATCACCTCGTCGCGCCGCTCCTGGCAGAAATCGATGTCGAAATCCGGCATCGAGACGCGCTCGGGGTTGAGGAAGCGCTCGAACAGCAGGTTGAAGGGGATCGGGTCGATATCGGTGATCAGCAGCGCCCAGGCGGCGAGCGAGCCGGCGCCCGAGCCGCGGCCGGGGCCGACCGGGATGCCCTGGGATTTCGCCCACTGGATGAAGTCGGCCACGATCAGGAAGTAGCCGGGGAAGCCCATCTGCTCGATGATGCCGAGTTCGAGGGCGAGGCGCTCGCGGTATTTCGCCGCCGTCGCCGCATCGGCGTTCATCGCGGCGAGGCGGAGCGCGAGGCCTTCCTCGGCCATGGCGCGGAGGGTTTCCGCCTCGGTCGCGCCGTCGCGCACCTTGGGGCAGATCGGCAGCAGCGGCTTGCGGGTGGGGGCGGCGATCGCGCAGCGCCGGGCGATGGCCAGCGTGTTGTCGCAGGCATCGGGCAGGTCGGCGAAGCGGCGGCGCATCTCCGCCGCCGGCTTGAACCAGTGATGCGGTGTTACGCGGCGGCGCTCGGCCTCGGAGAGAACCCGGCCTTCGGCGATGCAGAGCAGCGCGTCATGCGCCTCGTGCATCGTCTCGGTGGCGAAGAAGCATTCGTTGGTGGCGACGAGCGGCAGGCCGGCTTCGTCCGCCAGCGTGATCAGCCCTGGCTCGACCGCGCGCTCGGTTGGCAGGTCGTGACGTTCCAGCTCGACGGCGAGACGGTCGGGGAAGGTTTCGGCGAGGGCGGCGAGCAGGCGCGCGGCCTCGGGGCGCTGGCCGTCGCCGAGCAGGCGGCCGACCGGGCCGAAGCGGCCGCCGGTGAGGAGGAACAGGCCCTCGTGATGGTCGCGCAGCGTATCGAGGCTGATTTGCGGGCGGAGGCCGGGTTCGGTGTCGAGAAAGCTGCGGGAGGAGAGTTTCGAGAGATTGGCGAAGCCGGTGGCGTCCTTCGCGAGCAGCACCAGCGGGTCGGGCGGCAGCCGCGGCAGGTCGGTTCGGGCAAGGCCGATCTGGCAGCCGACGATGGGCTGCACGCCCTTGCCCATGCAGGCCTGGGAGAACTCGATCGAGCCGAACAGGTTCGAGGTGTCGGTGATGGCGACGGCGGGCATCGCGTTGTCGCGCGCGAGGGTGGCGATCTTGTCCGGCTTGATGGCGCCTTCGGAGAGGGAATAGGCGGAGTGGACGCGGAGATGGACGAAATCGGCGTGCGGCATGAGGCCGCTCTAGCACGAACCGGCCGGGCCGGTCAGCCGGCCAGGTCGAGTTCGCTGCAGACGCGGTTGCGGCCGAGTTCCTTGGCCCGGTAGAGTGCCGCATCTGCGCGGCTGACCCAGCTCGCGAGGTTTTCGCCGCCGATGAACTGGGCGACGCCGGCGGACAGGGTAACCTGGGTCAGCTGCTGGCCCGAGGAACGCTTGACCAGTTTGCGATCGGCCATCGACTGGCAGATCTGCCGTGCCACGGAAATGGCCGATCTGAGATCCGCTCCGGCGAGCAGCACCGCGAATTCCTCGCCGCCATAGCGGGCGACGGTGTCGCGGCCCTTGACGCTGTCGGACAGCAGGCGCGCGACGAGGCGGAGGATCAGGTCACCGGTCTGGTGGCCATGGACGTCGTTGAACCATTTGAAGTTGTCGATATCGAACAGGACGAGGCAGGCGACGAGCGGGGCCGCGCCGCGCGTCTGGGTGATGAACCGCCGTGCCTTGGTGTCGAAGGCGCGGCGGTTGGTGATGGCCGTCAGGGAATCGGTGGTGGCTTCCGCCCGGGCGACGCTGAGGGACTGCCTTAGCCGGTTGATCCGCTGGACCGAGTTCGCGAGTTTTTCCTCGAGCGCACGGTTGCGCGCGGCGGCGCGGGTGGTTTCCGCCGTCAGCGCCGCGACCGCGGCAACGAGACTCGCGATGGTCGGCTCATGGTCGAGGCGTTTCGCCCAGCCGGCGAGCGTGTCGCCATAGTCCCTGAGCGCGGACTGATTGCCGGTGATATGGCCGACAAGCGTGTCCGCGGCTTCCTGCAGACCCAGCACGTTGCTCGCGAGGTCCTCGCTGACGGACGAGTCATTGAAGAAGCGCGCGTGCAGCGACTCGATCGCGTCCGGCGTGAGGTTCGCAAGATTCGGGTGGTGCTGGTCGATAAAGTCGCAAAGGGTCGGGTTGTCGCCCCTGCGATAGGCGAAACAGATCTCATAGGCGTGCGGCGTCGGCACGATGCCATGCAGCGCCATCTCGGCCCAGACGGCCTGCGCGACGCCGATGATCGCGACATTGCTGTCGTCGTCGGGCGCGTTGTCAGAAAGAGGAGACCGGTTGATCACCTGTTGCATGAGTCATTGCTATCATCCACAGGTAAAGCCCCGGTTAAATCCGGCGATGACAACAAGTCATTCTTGGCTGTTATACAATAATAAGAAAATAGTCGCATATTGAGACGCGCCGTTTCCGTCCCGCGCATGGAACGGAAACGGTCACGGTTCAGCGGGACAGGCCGTCGAGCCGGCCTTCGAGGGCGGCGGCGAGGATGCGGCGCAGGGCGGCGGTGTCGGCCGGGCGGGGATTGTCCGGCGTGTTCGGATCGCGGAAGGCTTCCTCGGAAAGCTGGTCGAGCATCGGCGCGGTGACGCCCAGCGCCTCCACCGTGTGCGGGATGCCAAGCGCCTTCCGCAGGTCGATCACCCAGTCGCGGAAGCCCTCGAACCCGCCCCCGATGCCGAGGCAGCGCGCGACCTGCACGATTTTCGGCTCGATCGCCGGGCGGTTGAATTCCAGCACGTAGGGCATCAGCACGGCGTTGGTCAGGCCGTGATGGGCGTGGCAGTGCGCGCCGATCGGGTGGCTGAGCGAATGGATCGCGCCGAGGCCCTTCTGGAAGGCGGTCGCGCCCATCGAGGCGGCGGCGAGCATGGTGCCGCGGGCGGCGAGGTTGCGGCCATCGGTCGTCGCGGTGACGAGGCTGCCATGGATCAGCCGCATCCCCTCGACGGCGACGCCGTCCGCCATCGGGTGCCAGGCGTCGATGCAATAGGCTTCGAGATTGTGGGCGAGCGCGTCCATCCCGGTCCAGGCGGTGAGGGTCGCGGGCAGGCCGATGGTGAGTTCGGGATCGAGCACGACGAGGCGCGGCAGCATCTGCGGGTGCAGCAGGATCACCTTGCGGGCGGCCTCCTCGTCGGTGATGACCGAGGCGCGGCCGACTTCCGAGCCGGTGCCGGCGGTGGTCGGCACCGCGAGAATGGGCACCATCGCCCGGTCGAGCGCGGGGGCGGCGAGGGTGATCTCGAAATCCCAGAGCGGCCGGTCGGTCGCGGCGGCGAGGGCGATGGTCTTGCCGCAATCGAGCGCGCTGCCGCCGCCGATCGCGACGACGAGGTCCGCCTCGTGCGCGCGGAAGGCGGCAACGCCGGCGGCGACGTCGCTCGCCAGCGGGTCGGGGTGGGTGCCGGTAAAGCGCGCGGTGGCGATGCCGGCGGCGGCGAAGCCGGCCTCCAGCGGCGCGAAGAAGGGCAGTTTCGCCACCTGCGCGTCGGAGACGAGCAGCGCGCGGCGGGCGCCGAGATCGCGCGCGCGGGCGGCGAGTTCGCCGATGCGGCCCGGCCCGGCCAGCACCTCGGTGGGGAAGCGCCAGGTTCCCTGCAGAATGGTCATCGCGGGTTACATCCTTTCAAAGCAGCGTGTGCGTTCCCAGTCGGTCACCGCGGCGGCGAAGGTCTCGACCTCGACCTCGGCCATCCTTGCGTAATGCGCCACCACCTGCTCGCCGAACGCCTCGCGCGCGAAGGCGCTGTGGCGCCAGAGGGCGAGGGCGTCGGAAAGCGTGCGGGGCACGCGCGGCAGGTCGCCGTGATAGGCGTTGCCGGTGAAGGCTGGTTGCGCCGGCAGGCGGCGTTCCATGCCGTCGAGCCCGGCGGCGATCATGCCGGCGAGCGCGAGATAGGGGTTCACGTCGCCGCCCGGCAGCCGGTTCTCGACGCGCAGCGACCGCCCGTGGCCGAGCACGCGGAAGGCGCAGGTGCGGTTGTCATGCCCCCAGACCAGGCCGGTCGGCGCGAAGCTGCCCACGGCGTAGCGCTTGTAGGAGTTGATGTTGGGCGCGAACAGGACGGAAAGCTCGGCGGCGTGGGCGGCGAGGCCGGCGAGGAAATGGCCGAATTCCGGCGCGTGGCCCCCGCCTGCGGCGAAGACCGGACGGTTCGCGGCGTCGCGCAGGCTGAGATGGATGTGGCAGGAATTGCCCTCGCGCTCGTTGAACTTCGCCATGTAGGTGATGGCGTGGTCCTGCGCCTGGGCGATTTCCTTCGCGGCCTCCTTGTAGATCACGTGGCCATCGGCGGCTTCCAGTGCCGTGGCGTAGGCGAAATTGATCTCGTGTTGGCCGAGATTGCACTCGCCCTTGGAGTTCTCGACGCGGATGCCCGACGCCTCCAGCGCGTTGCGGATGGCGCGGATGACCTTCTCCACCTTGGCGGTGCCGAGGATCGAATAGTCGACGTTGTAGAGATTGGCGGGATCGAGGTCGCGATAGCCGCGCCGCATGCACTCTTCATAGGTGTTGCGGAAGAGCATGAATTCGAGCTCGGTCGCGGCGAGGGCGGTGAGGCCGGCGGCGGCGAGGCGGTCGAGCTGGCGGCGCAGGATGCTGCGCGGGGCGACCGGCGCCGGGGAGCCGTCATGCAACGCGATGTCGCAGAGCACGATCGCGGCTCCTTCCTGCCAGGCGGCGCGGCGCAGGGTCGAGAGATCGGGGCGGAAGACGAAATCGCCATAGCCGCGGTCCCATGAGGCGAAATCGTAGCCGGAGACCGGCGTCATCTCGACATCGACGGCGAGCAGGTAGTTGCAGCCCTCGGAGGCGTCGGCCAGGACGTTGTCGAGGAAGAAACGCGGCATCACCCGCTTGCCCTGCAGCCGTCCCTGCATGTCCGGCGCCGCCATCACGATCGTGTCGATCGCCCCGGCATCGACCGCCGCGCGCAACTCGTCGAGCGTCATGCCGCCGGACGCGGTGATGTTTTGTGCAGAAAGATCGTTGTTCATGATCGCACCTCCCGGCGGAACATCGCATGGCCGCAGTGTGACGATCTTGACATTCGGCGACAAGCGGGGGCCGCGCGCGGGATTGTGTTCTAATGTCAAAGCCGGCCGGGGTGGAATTTGCCACAGTCGGCACGCTGCCGAATTTCGTTGCGCAACCGCCGCGCCGCCCGGCATTCTGGTGCGGCATCGTCGGATTTGAAGGGGATCATGGGTCTGCCTGCCGCCGCGTCCGGATCGACATCCTGCCATGTGCTCGCCGCCGCGGCGTCGGGTGTGACGGCGTTCATCCGCGGAGCCGGGGCAGATCCGGACCTCGTGCTCGGCGAGGCGGGGTTCGATCCGCGCGACCTCGAGGACCCGCGCGCGACCGTGCCGCTCGCCCGCTATGTCGCGATGATGGAACGGGCGGCGGCGCGCAGCGGGGATTCGCATTTCGGCCTGCGCTTCGGCCAGCAGTTCCAGCCGGAGGCGCTCGGGCTGATCGGCGAGCTTGCGCTGGCGGCGCCGGATGTCGGCACCGGGCTTGCCGCCTTCGCCCGGCATTTCATCCAGCACCAGCAGAATACCGAAACCCGCCTCGCGCGGGAGGGCCGCTCGCTGCGGCTGGAATACCGGATCGTCGATCCGCGGATCTGGTCGCGCCGGCAGGATGCCGAGCTGACGATGGGGATGTTCGCCAACCTGCTGCGGCGCGCGCTGGGCGGCGCGCTGGAGATCGAGGAGGTGTGGTTCGAGCACCCGGCGCCGGAACAGGCGCAGGCGCATGCGGCGGCGTTCGGCGCGCCGGTGTTCTTCGCCGCCCCGGCGAACGCGATCAGCTTTCGCGCGGCGGGGCTGGAGCGGCCGATGCCGGCGCGCGACCCGGCCCGCTTCGCAGCACTGGCGGAGGAGCTGCGCCGGATCGGCGGCGGCGGCGCGCCGCGCGACCTGCTCGGCGCGGTGACGAGCGAGATCCGCCGGCTGCTGCCCGAGGGGCCGGCCGGGATCGACCGGGTGGCCGCAAGCCTCGGCCTGCCGCGCTGGACGCTGCAGCGCCGGCTCGCCGAACACGGAATCACCTATTCGGAATGCATCGACCAGGTGCGCGCGCGGCTGGCGCTGATGTACCTCGCCGAGCCGCATCTCTCGATCGCCGCGGTCGCCGAACTGCTCGGCTATTCCGAGGTGAGCGCCTTCTCGCGGGCCTGCCGCCGGTTGCACGGCGCCTCGCCCGAGACGGTGCGCCGCAAGCTCGGCGCCCGCGCGATGCCTGACAGCACGACCGGGCGGCCAAGCCCGGCACACACGGCCTGACGGTCAACATGGGAGACGGAGATGTCGAACAACCAGGATGAGGCGCGGATCCTCGCCGAGGATACCGCAACGCTGCACAAGATGGGCTATGCGCAGGAACTCTCCAGGCGCATGCACGGATTTTCCAACTTCGCCATCGCCTTTTCGATCATCTGCATCCTTGCGGGCGGAATCACCTCGTTCCAGGCGGCGTTCTCCGCCGCCGGGCCGGGGGGCGTGTTCGTCGGCTGGATCGTGGGGTCGATCTTCTCGATGGTGATCGCGCTGTCGATGGCGCAGATCGCCTCCGCCTATCCGACGGCCGGCGCGCTCTATCACTGGTCCTCGATCCTGGGCGGGCGCGGCTGGGGCTGGGCGACCGCCTTCGTCAACCTGCTCGGGCTGATCTTCGTCGTCGCCTCGGTGAATGTCGGCGCCTATGACCTGTTCACCAGCCTGATCCTCGGCAACATGTTCCATATCGACACGTCGCACTGGGGGTTCTGGCAGCAGACCATCGCGGTCATCCTGATCACCGCGAGCCAGGGCGCGTTCAACCACATGGGCATCCGCACCACCACGCGGCTGACCGATTTCTCCGGCTACCTGATCTTCTTCATCGCCATCGTGCTGACCATCGCGATGCTGGTGGGCGCGCAGCATTACGATTTTTCGCGGCTGTTCACCTTCATCAACTATTCCGGCAAGGCCGGCGGCGGGGTGGTGCCGCATAGCGGCAACCTGTTCTATCTCTTCATGCTCGGCCTGCTGCTGCCGCTCTATACTATCACCGGGTTCGACGGCGCGGCCCACACCTCGGAAGAGACGGTGAACGCAAGGCGCACCGTGCCGCGCGGGATCATCAATTCGGTGTTCTGGTCGTTCGCGTTCGGCCTGGTGATGGAGGCCTCGATCCTGCTGGCGATGCCGGATCTCGGCAAGGCGGCGGCGCAGGGCGGCAACGTGTTCTTCAACCTGCTCGCCGGGCTGCCGGTGATCCTGCCGGTGAAATACCTGCTCTATGTCGGCATCGTCGTCGCCAACTATCTCTGCGCGCTGGCAGGGGTGACCTCGACCTCGCGGATGATCTTCGCCTTCGCCCGCGATGGCGGGCTGCCGGGCCACGCGATCTGGCGGCGGGTGAGCCCGACGCACCGCACGCCGGTCGGCGCGATCTGGCTGACGGCGGTGCTCTCCGTCGCGGCCACGCTGTATTCGCCGGCCTTCGCGGCGCTGGCGGCGGGCTGCGCGATGTTCCTCTACATCTCCTACGCCATGCCGGTCGCGGCCGGGCTGCTGGCGGAGGGCAAGACCTGGACCGAGTTCGGCCCGTTCCGCCTCGGCGCGCTCTCGAAGCCGCTTGCGGTCATCTCGATCATCGGCGTGTTCGTGCTGATCTATATCGGCATCCAGCCGCCCAACAATATCCTGATCACCTACGGTCTCGGCCTGATCGTGCTGATGCTGGTGCTCTGGTTCGGCGTGGCGCGGGTGCGCTTCCCCGGCCCGCCGATCAGCCGCGAGGCGATCGCCAGCCGGGCGGCGGAAATCGCGGCCGAGGAACGCGCGGTCCATGAAGGGACGGGAGGCTGAGATGGCTGCAACGCTGCCCACGCAACTGCTGATCGGCGGCGCGTTCGAGGCGGGCGCGGGCGCGCCGGTGCCGGTGGTCAATCCCCGGACCGGCGCCGTCATCGCCGAGATCGCCGAGGCGGATGCCGGCCAGGTGGCCCGCGCGGTGGAAGCCGCCGGGCGCGCCTTTCCGGCCTATGCGGCGCTGCCGCCGGCCGAGCGCGCGGCGATGCTGCTGCGCCTCGCCGATGCGATCGAGGCCGAGGCGGAGGACTTCGCCGCGCTGGAGGCGCTGAACTGCGGCAAGCCGCGCCCGGCCGTGCTGCGCGACGAGATGCCCGCCATCGTCGACTGTTTCCGCTTCTTCGCCGGCGCCGCCCGCTGCCTGTCGGGCAGTGCGGCGGGCGAGTATCTCGCCGGTCATACCTCGATGATCCGGCGCGATCCGGTCGGCCCGGTCGCGCAGATCGCCCCGTGGAACTATCCGCTGATGATGGCGGCGTGGAAGATCGCCCCGGCACTCGCCGCCGGCAACACGGTCGTGCTCAAGCCCTCGGAACTGACGCCGCTGACCGCGCTGAAGCTCGCCCGGATCGCCGCCGGCATCCTGCCCGAGGGCGTGCTCAACGTGATTTCGGGCCGCGGGCCGAGCACCGGCCAGGCGCTGATCGACGCGCCGGGGATTGCGATGATCTCGCTGACCGGCTCGATCGGCACCGGCGAGCGGGTGATCCAGGCGGCCTCGGCCTCGATCAAGCGCACCCATCTCGAACTCGGCGGCAAGGCGCCGGTGATCGTCTTCGACGACGCCGATATCGACGCCGCCGTCGCCGCGGTGCGGGACTTCGGATACTACAATTCCGGGCAGGACTGCACGGCGGCCTGCCGGGTCTATGCCGGTGCGAAGGTCTATGACCGGTTCGTGGCCGACCTCGCTTCGGCGGTGACGCAGCTCCGCTACGACCGGGCGGATGATTCGGAGAACGATATCGGCCCGGTGATCTCGGCGCGCCAGCGCGAGCGGGTGGGCGGCTTCGTCGCCCGCGCGGCGGCGCTGCCGCATGTCGAGGTCGTCGCCGGCGGGCGCGATGCGGCGGGGAGCGGCTTCTACTACGAACCCACCGTGGTCGCCGGTGCCGCGCAGGACGACGAGATCGTGCGCCGCGAGGTGTTCGGCCCCGTCGTGTCAGTGACGCGCTTCACCGATCCGGAGCAGGCGATCGTCTGGGCGAACGATTCCGATTACGGCCTCGCCTCGTCGGTCTGGACCCGCGATGTCGGGCGGGCGATGCGCCTGGCCGCCGGGCTGCGCTATGGCGCGACCTGGGTGAACTGCCATTTCATGCTCGCCAACGAAATGCCGCATGGCGGGCTGAAGCGGTCGGGCTACGGCAAGGACCTCTCGGCCTATGCGCTGGAGGACTATACCGTGGTCCGCCATGTCATGGTCCGGCTGGACTGATCCCGCCCGCGCCGGACGATGCGTCAGGGTGCTTCTTTCAGGTGGAAGGATTTCGGCCGGGTGAGATGCTCGAAGCCGATCCGCGACAGGGTGCAGCCGCGGCCGGAATCCTTCACCCCGACCCAGGCCAGCGCCGGGTCGAGATAGTCGCAGCGGTTCATGAACACGGTGCCGGTGTCGATCGCGCCGCCGATGCGCGTCGCGGCCTCGATGTCGCGGGTCCAGACCGAGGCGGTGAGGCCATAGGGGCTGTCGTTCATCAGGCCGATCGCCTCCGCGTCCGAGCCGACCTTCATGATGCCGACGACCGGGCCGAAGCTCTCGCTGCGCATCACGTCCATCCGGTGATCGACATTCACCAGCACCTGCGGCGCGAGATAGGGCGTGCCGGGCCGGCTTTCGGGGAACCGCGCCTCGTCGATCAGCGCGGTGGCGCCGGCGGCGAGGGCTTCGGCGATCTGCCCGCGCACGAAATCGGCCCCGGCGGCGTTGACCATCGGGCCGAGCGTGGTTGCGGGGTCGAGCGAATGGCCGAGGCGATAGGCGTTGGTGGTCTCGACGAAGCGGGCGATGAAGTCGTCATACACCGCGGCGTCGACATAGATGCGCTCGATCCCGCAGCAGGACTGGCCGGAATTGAAGAAGGCGCCGTCGACCAGGTTGTCGGCGGCGTGGACGATGTCGGCATCGCGGCGGACATAGGCGGGGTCCTTGCCGCCGAGTTCGAGGCCGATGCCGGCGAAGCGGTCGGCGGCGGCGCGGACGACGCGATGGCCTGTCGCCACCGAGCCGGTGAAGGCGATGAAATCGACGCGCGGATCGCGGATCACCGCCTCGGCGTCGGCATTGGCGAGGTGGAGCACCTGGAAGACGTGCTCGGGCAGGCCGGCGGCGGCGAAGGACTCGGCGAAACGCTCGGCGCAGAGCAGCGTCTGCGAGGCCTGTTTCAGCACCACCGCATTGCCGGCAAGCAGCGCGGGGACGACGCTGTTGACGGTGATCAGATAGGGATAGTTCCAGGCGCCGATGACGAAGACGACGCCGAGCGGCTCGCGGGTGATGAACCGCTCGAAGCCGGCGACCGGCGCGGGCCGGACCGGCGCGAGCGACTCCGCTGCAAGCGAGATCATCATCCGCGCGCGTTCGGCAACACCGCGGATTTCTCCCGGTGTCTGGCTTACCGGCCGTCCCATCTGCGCGCTGATCTCGGCGGCGATCGCAGCACCATTGGCGGTGAAATGCGCGACGAAGCGCTCGCAGATCGCCATCCGCTCGGCGAGGCCGACGCGCCGCCAGGCCTTCTGCGCGGCGGCGGCCCGCTCCAGCGCCTGCTCGATCTCCGCCGGCCCGGCAAGGGCGCGGGCGGCGACCTCGGTGCCGTCGGCGGGGGAGAGGATGCGGTGAATCCGGGGATGCTCGGCCACGGCGGGAACTCCATTCTGCGCCCGCGCAGTCTGCCACGCCGCCGCGCGGCCCGGCAATGACATCAGAGCGCAGAATGGCGGGCCGGCCCGTCAGCCTTGCGGGACGAGCTTGTCCTGCGTGCGGGTTTCGAAATCCGAGGCGTCGTGCCGCTCGTGCAACTGCTCGGCGGGGTCGCCGAAGGTGCGGTTGACCATGCGGCCGCGGCGGACGGCGGGACGCGCCAGGATCTGTTCGGCCCAGCGCACGACGTTGCGGTATTCATGCACCTGCAGGAATTCGGCCGCGTTGTAGAGCCAGCCCAGCACGAGCCCGCCATACCAGGGCCAGACGGCCATGTCGGCGATCGTGTATTCCGTGCCCGCGAGGTACTCCGCCTCGGCGAGCCGGCGGTCGAGCACGTCGAGCTGGCGCTTGGTTTCCATCGCGAAACGGTTGATCGGATATTCGAACTTCTCCGGCGCATAGGCGTAGAAATGGCCGAAGCCGCCGCCGAGATAGGGGGCGCTGCCCATCTGCCAGAACAGCCAGGAGAGGCATTCGGTTCGCGCGTCGAGGTCCTTCGGCAGGAATTCGCCGAACTTCTCCGCGAGATAGAGCAGGATGGCGCCGGACTCGAACACCCGGCGGGGCTTGCCGCCGCCATGGTCGACCAGGGCGGGAATCTTGGAGTTCGGGTTGGCGGCGACGAAGCCGCTGCCGAACTGGTCGCCCTCGCCGATGCGGATCAGCCAGGCGTCGTATTCGGCGCCGGCATGGCCGCGGGCGAGCAGCTCCTCGAGCATGACGGTGACCTTCACCCCGTTCGGCGTCGCGAGCGAATAGAGCTGGAGCGGATGCCGGCCGACCGGCAGTTCCTTCTCATGGGTGGGGCCGGCGATCGGGCGGTTGATGCTGGCGAAACGTCCGCCGCTGGGCTGCTCCCACGTCCAGATTTTCGGGGGTGTGTAGGCGGTCTCGCTCGTCATGGTCTGTCTCCACGTTTCAAATTCTGGAATCGTCAGCCCGGCGGGGCTGCGCCGATTGTGCCGGATGGCACGCGCGACGGGAGATGGGGCCAGGAGGCGCGTTTTTCAGGCCCCTGGCGCGGGGTCGATCAGGCGGGCACGGGCACCGGGTGCGGCCGCGCGGCACTGCGCCGGATCGCAGTGGGCGGCGCGTCCTGCGCCGTGCGGAAGCCCGCCGCCTGCGCGGCGAGCTTCGCGGTTTCCTCCTTCAGCGACACGGTGGCGGCCGCGGTCTGCTCGACCATGGCGGCGTTCTGCTGCACGGCCTGGTTCATCTGCCCGGCGGCGGCATTCACCTCGGCAAGGCTGCGCGCCTGGCGGTTGGCGGAGCCGGAAATCTCGGTGATGAGCTGTTCGAGCGCGACCACGTTCTGCGCAATGGTCTCCAGCGCGGCGCCGGTCTCGCCGACCAGGCGAACCCCGTCGCCCACCTGTTTCGAGGACCGGGCGATGAGTTCCTTGATCGATTTCGCGGCCTCGGCCGAGCGGTGGGCGAGGGCGCGCACCTCGGAGGCGACGACGGCGAAGCCCCGCCCGGCATCGCCGGCGCGCGCGGCCTCGACCCCGGCATTGAGCGCGAGCAGGTTGGTCTGGAACGCCACCTCGTCGATCAGGCCGATGATCTGGTCGATCTCGCGCGAGGAGGTTTCGATCTGCCGCATCGCGGCGACGGCGTTGGCGACGATATTGTGTGACCTGTCGGCGGCGGCGTTGGCCGTCTGGGCCGCGGTGTTCGCGCGCGCGGCGTTCTCCGCCGTGCTCTGCACGCCGGAGGTGATCTCGTTGAGCGCGGCACTGGTCTGTTCGAGGCTGGCGGCCTGCTGCTCGGTGCGGCGGGCGAGATCCTCGGCGGCGCGGGCGATCTCGTCGACGCCGTTGTTGATCTCGCCGGTGCTCTTGCGGACGCCCGAGAGACTGTCCGACAGGCGGCTGAGGGCGCCGTTGAAATCGTCGGCCAGGCGATGATAGTCCTCCGGCAGCCCTTCGGTGATGCGGTAGGACAGGTTGCCCTCGGCAAGCGCGGTAAGGGCGCGGCCGAGCGTATCCATTACCACGCGGTTGGTCGCGGCCGCCTTGTCCTCGGCCTCGCGGCGCCGGCGGTCGAGTTCCTCGAGATAGACGGCGATCGCGAGATCCATGTCGAGGAAGGTGGCCTTGACCAGCGCGCCGAGATCGGCGGCCGGGCTGGTTTCGGCGTCGCGGCGGAACAGGGGGCGCCGTTTCGGTTTCCGCGAATCGAGCACGCCGGCGATGATCTGTTCGAGGATGAGCGCGTAACCGGCGATATACCAGCGCGGCTCGAGCCCGATCCTGGCGTGCACCTCGCCGACGCGGGTGACGGCGTCGACATAGTCGGTGTCGAACCGCGCCTCGGCGATGCGGGTCCAGTGGCCGGCCTGGCGGGATCGGGCCGTGCCGATCGAGGCGTCGGTGGCGAAGAAGGCACGGGCTTCCGGGCTGCGGCGGATGCGCTCGTAGAAATCCGCGAGTGCGGCCGGCACCGCCTGCGCAAGCACCGGCTGCATGTCCCGCAGACGGCCCCTGACCTGTTCGTCGAGCCCGATGAATTCCAGTCGCTGCGCGAACGTTTCCCGGCAAGTGTTCATCGTGGTTGACCCATTCTGTTGAATGCAAATATCTATGTTTTCGAATAATTAAGAGCCGCCTAACGTTACAATTTTAATTTCGATTATTGAGATACTGCATTCGACCAGGCTTGATCTGCACGGCAGGCGAATGTTCGAATTCCGGAAAACGAACATTGAAGCCGAGGATCGGGATGTTCGTTTCGGGCGGCTGGCATTCGGCGGCCCGCTGCGCGACAAAGGCTACCGCGGAAGGGAGACACAGATGACCATGACGATGAGCACCAATTCGGACCTGCAGCGGGCGCGCCGGTGATGGACGGCGCCTCGCCCCGCGCGGGAAGCCGCCGACAGGCCGAGATCATGAGCCTGTTGCAGGAAGCCGGGCGGGTCTCGGTCGAGGATCTGGCGGCGCGCTTCGGCGTGACGCCGCAGACGATCCGGCGCGATCTCAACGAATTGTGCGAGGTCCACCGCCTGACCCGGGTGCATGGTGGCGCGATGATCGCCTCCAGCGTCGCCAATCTCGCCTATGACGCGCGCAAGCTCGTGGCGCAGCCGGTCAAGCAGCTGATCGGCGAGGCGGCGGCGCGGCTGATCCCGGACAATTCCTCCCTGCTGATCAATCTCGGCACCACCACCGAGGAGGTCGCCCGCGCGCTCGCGCAACACAGCGGCCTGCTCGTCATCACCAACAACCTGCATGTGGCGGCGGAGCTGTATCGCCTGCCCGGCGTCGAGCTCATCATGGCGGGCGGCACGGTGCGCCGGGCCGATGGCGGCATCGTCGGCGCGACGACGGTGGAGCAGATCCGCCAGTTCCGCGCCGATTTCGCGGTGATCGGCACCTCGGCGATCGACCGCGACGGCACGCTCCTCGATTTCGACAGCCGCGAGGTGCAGGTCTCCCGCGCAATCATCGAATGCGCCAGGCGGGTCATGCTGGTGGCCGACAGCAGCAAGTTCACCCGCTCCGCGCCGGTGCGGATCGCGCATCTGAAGGATGTCGACGTGCTGGTGACCGACCGGCTGCGCACGCCCGAAAGCCGCGAACTCTGCGAACGTCTCGGCATCGAGGTGGTGGAAACGGCGGGGGAGGAAGACGCCGACACGGCCGACTGAGTCGGTCGATATTCGTTTCATATTTCGTTTTGAGTGTTGACGCCCGGTTTTTGTTCGTATTAACGTTCGCTTCGACAAGCGATCGAATACGAAACGCAAACGCGGGAGGTTTGCCTGATGGCGTCCGCAACGGACACTTCAGTGGTCCACGACATCGCGATCATCGGCGGTGGCATCAATGGCTGCGGCATCGCGCGCGATGCGGCGGGGCGCGGCTGGTCGGTCTTTCTCTGCGAGGCGGGCGATCTCGGCGGCGCCACCTCGGCGGCCTCGACCAAATTGATCCATGGCGGCCTGCGCTATCTCGAATATTACGAGTTCCGGCTGGTGCGCGAGGCGCTGATGGAGCGCGAGGTGCTGTGGGGCATCGCGCCGCACATCATCTGGCCGTTGCGCTTCGTGCTGCCGCACCACAAGGGGTTGCGCCCGGCCTGGATGCTGCGGCTCGGCCTCTTTCTCTACGATCATCTCGGCGGGCGGAAGAAACTGCCGCCGACGCGCGTGGTGCGGTTGCGGCGCGATCCCGCCGGCCGCCCGCTCGATCCGCGCTTTGTCCGCGCCTACGAATATTCGGATTGCTGGGTGGAGGATTCGCGCCTCGTCGTGCTGAACGCGCGCGATGCGGCGGATCGGGGCGCGGTGATCGAGCCGCGCACCCGCTGCATCAGCGGCGCGCGCGAGGGCGGGCTGTGGACCCTCACCGTGCGCGACGAGCGCAGCGGCGAAACCCGCACGGTGCGCGCCCGCGCCCTGGTGAACGCCGCCGGGCCCTGGGTCGCCGAGGTGCTGCAGAAGGTGCTGCGGGCGAACACGCCGGCCTCGGTGCGCGCCGTCCAGGGCAGCCACATCGTCGTTCCCCGGCTCTACCCCGAGGATCATTGCTACATCTTCCAGAACGCCGATGGCCGCATCTTCTTCGTCATCCCCTATGAGCGGGATTTCACCCTGATCGGCACCACCGATCGCGACTATCAGGGCGACCCCGCCGAGGTGCGTGCCTCGGCTGACGAGATCGCCTATCTCTGCGAATCCGCCAGCGCCTATTTCACGAAGCCGGTCACGCCGGCAGATGTCGTCTGGGCCTATTCCGGCGTCCGCCCGCTCTATGACGACGGCGCCTCGAAAGCCCAGGCCGCCACGCGCGACTACGTGCTGGAGATGGACGCCCCGGCCGATGGCCCCGCCCTGCTCTCAGTCTTTGGCGGCAAGATCACGACCTACCGCCGCCTGGCCGAATCGGTGCTCGGCAAGCTCGCGCCGCACCTGCCGCCCGCCACCGCGCGGAAGCAGGGCTGGACCGGCGACGAGCCCCTGCCCGGCGGCGACTTCCCGACCGACGGGTTCGACGCCCAGGTGGCGGCGCTGTTGCGCGACTATCCGTTCCTCGCGCCGGCCACCGCGGCGCGGCTGGTCAGGGCCTATGGCACCCGCGCGCGCGTCCTGCTCGGCGATGCGCGGCGGGCGGAGGATCTCGGCGCCATCTTCGGCGCCGACCTGACCGAGGCGGAACTGCGTTACCTGCACGCCCACGAATTCGCGCTGACCGCGGAGGACGTGGTCTGGCACCGCAGCAAGTTCGGCCTGCGGCTGAGCGATGCCGAGATCGCCGCTGTCGAGCGGTTCATGCAGACCCTCGCCGCACAGGACGCCCACGCATGATGCGCGAGGCGCAACAGAAATTCCGGAGTCCGGCGGAATCCGGCGCCCGCCGCGCCAGGGGCGCGCCGGAGCCGGCTGCACTGCTACCCGGACGTTAGTTCACATCGTTGCCAGCAAAGGGAGGAATAAAATGTCGCGCTATGTAGGGGCCATAGACCAGGGCACGACGAGCTCGCGCTTCATCGTGTTTGACAAGGGCGGGAACATCGTTTCCGTCGCCCAGAAGGAGCACCGGCAGATCTATCCGAAGCCGGGCTGGGTCGAGCACGACCCGATGGAGATTCTCTCCAACACCAACGAGGTCATCGGCGCCGCCCTCGCGCGGGCAAACCTCACCGCGTCCGACCTCACCGCCGTCGGCATCACCAACCAGCGCGAAACCACGGTGGTGTGGGACCGCAAGACCGGCCAGCCGCTCTGCAACGCGCTGGTCTGGATGGACACCCGCACCGACCAGCTCGTCCAGCAGTTCACCCGCGATGGCGGGCAGGACCGCTTCCGCGCCAAGACCGGCCTGCCGCTGGCCACCTATTTCGCCGGGCTGAAGCTGCGCTGGATTCTCGACAATGTCGAAGGTGCGAAGGCCAAGGCCGAGGCGGGCGACGCGCTGTTCGGCACCGTCGATTCCTGGCTGACCTGGAACCTGACGGGTGGCGTGAATGGCGGCCACCACGTGACCGACGTGACCAACGCGAGCCGCACCATGCTGATCGACCTCGCGACCTGCGCCTGGGATGACGACATGCTGAACGCGTTCGGCATTCCGCGCGCCTGCCTGCCGAAGATCGTGCCGTCCTCCGCCGTCTATGGCGAAATCCGCACCGCCCCGCTGCAAGGCACGAAACTCGCTGGCATGCTGGGCGACCAGCAGGCCGCCCTGGTCGGACAGACCTGCTTCGCCCCCGGCGAGGCGAAGAACACCTATGGCACCGGCTCGTTCCTGCTGATGAACACCGGCACCGAGCCCGTGCAGTCCAAGGCCGGGCTGCTTACCACGCTCGCCTACCAGCTCGGCGACGAGAAGCCGCGCTACGCGCTGGAGGGAGCGATCGCCATCACCGGCGCGCTGGTGCAGTGGCTGCGCGACAACCTGAAACTGTTCGACGTCGCCCCGCAGATCGAGCCGCTCGCCCGCAGCGTCGAGGACAATGGCGATGTGTATATCGTGCCCGCGTTCTCCGGGCTCTACGCGCCCTACTGGAAGGACGACGCCCGCGGCGTCATCGCCGGGCTGACGCGCTATGCGACCCGCGCCCACCTCGCCCGCGCCGCCCTCGAATCCACCGCCTACCAGGTGCGCGACGTCGTCGAGGCGATGCAGGAGGATTCCGGCATCCGGCTCGCGGCGCTGAAGACCGATGGCGGCATGGTCGCCAACGAATTGCTGATGCAGTTCCAGGCCGACATCCTGAACGCCCCGGTGGTCCGCCCGAAAATGACCGAGACCACCGCGCTGGGTGCCGCCTACGCCGCCGGCCTCGCCGTCGGCTACTGGGCGAATCTTGAGGATCTGCGCGCCAACTGGGGCGTGGACAAGACCTGGGAGCCGTCAATGCCCGCCGAGACGCGCGAAAAATACTATCGCTCATGGAAGAAGGCCGTGCAGCGTTCCTTCGCCTGGGTCGATTGACGAAAAACAAACCAGTCATCAAGAGAAATCAAGAAATGTCCATTTTCACGGGTGAATTCCTTGGCACCGCGACACTGATCTTGTTCGGTGACGGTGTCGTGGCCGGTGTGCTGCTTAACCATTCCAAGGCCCAGAATTCGGGCTGGATCGTCATAACGACGGGGTGGGCCTTCGCGGTGCTGGCGGGTGTGTTCGTCGCCAAGGCCTGCGGTAGTCCGGCTGCGTATATCAATCCGGCCTTCGCGATCGGCATCGCGGTGGATCACAATAACTGGACCGGAATTCCGCAGGCCATTGCGGGGGATTTTCTGGGAGCATTCTTCGGCGGCATTCTCGTCTTCCTGCAATACCTGCCGCACTGGAAGGAAACGCCGGATCAGGGTCTGAAGCTCGCGGTGTTCTGCACTGCACCGGCCATCCGGAACACGGTCGCGAACCTGATCAGCGAAATTATCGGCACCTTCGCACTGACGTTCATCATCGGTGCGATCTTCTCGAAGGCGGCCTCGCCCCACGGGATTGCGGATGGCATCGGCCCCTATCTGGTCGCGGCGCTTGTCTGGGGGATCGGTTTGTCCCTCGGTGGCACGACCGGTTATGCGATCAACCCGGCGCGTGATCTCGGGCCGCGCATCGCCCATGCGGTATTGCCGATCCCGGGCAAGGGCGGGTCGGATTGGGGCTATGCTGCAATCCCTGTCGTCGGGCTACGGCATTCACGGATTTTACTTGCGCAGGTAGCTTGCGCCTGATTCTCCATGATTTTGAGGCTGATGGAGAAGATGGTGGCGTTACGTGCTGGAGATTTGGGTTACTTCGGAGATGCGCGACGTGCGGCGATGGGCAGCACGCTGGTTGAACGGGTGGTGGAGACCGGGTCTCTGGTCATCCGCAAGCTTGGTGGCACACGAGCGCGGGAGATTGCGATCCATCGCTTCCTGTCAGCCCCGTCGGTCACGTGTGCGGAGATGGTGGAGACGCTGGCGGATCGCACGGCCGCTGCCTGCCGGGGGCGTCGGATTGTGGCCGCGCAGGACACGACGGAGATCAATTTTTCCGGCCGTGAGGCGCGTCGCCGTGGGCTTGGACCGGCCGGTGATGGGGTATCGGCGGGATTTTTCCTGCATCCGGTGATCGCCATCGACAGTGAGACGGAGGCGGTGCTCGGCCTGGTGGACGCGAAGATCTGGACCCGTTCGGATGAGTTCGATGCGACCCCTGCACGCGAGCGGGCGCTGGAAGACAAGGAGAGCATGCGGTGGCTGGACGGTGCTGCGCGCGCCGCCGGGCGTCTGAGCGGTGCCGCCTCGGTCGTGGTCGTGGCCGACCGCGAGAGTGACATCTATGCGGGCTTTGCCAGGCGTCCGGCATCGGTCGACCTGATCGTCCGTGCCGCCCAGGATCGTGTTCTGGATGACGGTCGCCGCCTGTTCACCGCCCCGGCAGCCTGGCCCGAACTGACCCGGACCTCGGTTCGTGTCGCCCCCTCGCGCACCGGCGTCGCCGCACGGATCGCAACCGTGGCGCTGCGGGCTGGAACAGTGACGATCCGCAGGCCGCGCCATGCCAGCGACACGGAAGGGCCAGAGCATCTGTCCCTGACCATGGTCGAGGCGCGCGAGGTTGACGGGAATGGCGAAAGCGTCCCGCTCTTGTGGCGCCTGCTGACCACGATCGAGACCATCGACGCAGACGGTGCCGCCGAAATCGTACGCCTCTACCGGCTGAGATGGAGAATCGAGGAAGTGTTCCGGTCTTTGAAAAGTGACGGTCTCAGGCTTGAAGAAACCCAGATGCAAGATGCCGGACGGCTGTTCAAGCTGGCCCTGATCGGCCTCGCCGCTGCGACCCGCACCGTACAACTCGTCGATGCCCGCGACGGCAGCAACCGGCCGGCAACCGATGTCATCGATCCCGGATTACTCCCGGCCGCCGATGCCATTGCCCCCACTCTCGAAGGCAAGACGCCGCGACAGAAAAACCCCCATCCACCCCGATCCCTCGCATGGCTCGCCTGGATCATCGCCCGCCTCGGCGGCTGGAATTGCTACTACAAGCCGCCAGGACCAAAGACCATGCGCGCAGGGTGGGCACGCTTCGCTTCTATGGCCACAGGCTTCTTCATCGCAGCTCAGTCAAATCCGTGAATCCCGTAGGTCGTCGGGCCGGTGATCGGCGCGGCGCTGGCCGGGCTTGCCATGGCCGCTTTCCATATGTGAGCAGAAATGCCGCCAGCTATCCGCTCCTGAAATTCTCGCGTGAATTTCGGGAACAGTCAGAGTCACGTACGCTCGCGTGATCGCGCCCGCCCGGAGCAAACCTCCGGGCGGGTTTTTCACATCGCCTCGGCGATGACGGGAATGGATTTCGCCGCCGGCGTCAGCGCAAGCTCGTCGTGGTGGTAAAGCGGCAGCAGCGGGTTGGCTTCGGGATAGTAGGCACCGATCGACCCTTTCGGAATATTGTAGGGCAGGGCGGTGAGATTCCCGACCGACCGGTCCACGCCATCCTCCGAGACGGTTCGCAGCCGGATCCTGTCGCCCGCGGCGATGCCGCGTTCGGCCATGTCCTGCTCGTTCATGAAGGCCACCATCCGGTCGCCCTTCACGCCGCGATAGCGGTCGTCCAGGCTGTAGATCGTGGTGTTGTACTGGTCATGGCTGCGAAGCGTGGCAAGGCGCAGCGTGCCGGGATTCCGCTCCCGCGCCGGATCTTCCGCCACGCCGCGGAAGACGAGAAAATTCGCCCGGCCCGTATCCGTCTTCCACACCCGCTCGCTGGCCGGGTTGTAGAGGCGGAAGCCGCCGGGCTGGCGGAGGCGTTCGTTGAAATCATGGAACAGATCGGGATAGACCGCCTCGATATCGTCGCGGATGCGGGCATAGTCCGCGACATAGCCATCCCAGTCGATCCGGGGGGGCCGGTCGGCGAGGATCGCCTTCGCCATGCCGCAGACGATCGCGACCTCCGAGCGCAGCTGCGGGCTCGCCGGCTCCAGCAGGCCGCCGGAGGCATGGACCATGCTCATCGAGTCCTCGATCGTCACCGATTGCAGGACGCCGTTCTGCGGGTCGAGCTCGGAGCGGGCGAGGCAGGGCAGGATCAGCGCGTCTTGCCCGTGCACGACATGGCCGCGATTGAGCTTGGTCGCCACGCTGACGGTCAGGCCGATGCGGCGCATCGCGGCATCGGCCAGCGGCGTGTCCGGCACGGCGGCGGCGAAATTGCCGCCCATGCCGATGAAGACGCGAACGTCGCCGCGCAGCATGGCCTCGAGCGCGGTGACGACATTATGGCCATGTTCGCGCGGCGGCTCGAAGTTGAAGACCTTGCCGAGACGGTCGAGATACGCCGCCGAGGGCTGGTCGTCGATGCCGACGGTGCGGTCGCCCTGCACGTTGGAATGGCCACGCACCGGCGAGATGCCCGTCCCCGGCCGGCCGATATTGCCGCGCAGCAGCAGCAGGTTCACGCATTGCTGGATGTTCTGCGAGCCGTGACGGTGCTGGGTGATTCCCATGCCGTACATCAGGATGACGTTCCTTGACGCCGCGTAGATGTCGGCGATCTGCTGCAGGGTCTCCCGCGAGAGGCCGGACGTCTCGAGAATGGCGTCCCAGGCCGTGGCGTCGAGATCGGCAACGAAAGCGTCGAATCCGCTGGTGTGGGCCGCAATGAAGTCGTGATCGAGAACCGGGGTGCGGCCGTTCGCCCGAGCGTCGCGGTCGGCCTCGACCAGCAGCTTCATCACGCCTTTCAACGCCGCAACGTCACCGCCGACTTTCACCTGGCAATACAGATGGGCGATGCGCTGGCCGCGATTGGTGAGAATGTCGCCCGCGTCCTTCGGGTCGGCAAAGCGTTCGAGCGCGCGCTCGCGCAGCGGGTTGAGCACAACGATGCGCGCGCCGCGCCTTGCCGCGTCGCGCAGCGTGCCCATCGCCCGCGGGGAATTGGTGCCGGGGTTCTGGCCGATCGAGAGGATCATGTCGGCATGTTCGAAATCCTCGAGGGTCGAGGTGCCCTTGCCGATGCCGATCGACTGCGGCAGGCCGCGGCTGGTGGGCTCGTGGCACATGTTCGAGCAATCGGGGAAGTTGTTGGTGCCGATCAGGCGGCCGAGCAGGGCGAAGAGGAACGCGGCCTCGTTCGAGGTGCGGCCGGAGACGTAGAACTCCGCCTGGTCGGGGTGGTCCATCGCGGCGATGTGACGGGCAATCATGGCGAAGGCGTCGTCCCAGGCGATGGGGACGTACCGGTCGGTCGCGGGGTCGTATCGCATCGGCTCGGTCAGGCGGCCCTGGCTTTCCAGCCAGTGGTCGGACTGCTTCGCGAGATCGGCGAGGGTGTTTTGCGCGAAGAAATCGCGGGTGACGCGGCGGTCGGTCACTTCCCATGCGACGGCTTTTGCGCCGTTCTCGCAGAATTCGAAGGAGGAGGTGTGGCGCGGGTCGGGCCAGGCGCAGCCGGGGCAGTCGAAGCCTTCGGGCTGGTTGGTGGCGAGCAGGGCGCGGCTGCCGCGGGCGACGGCACTTTGCTGGCGCAGCGCGCGGGCGGTGGCGGCGAGCGCGCCCCAGCCTCCGGCGGGAGCATCGTAGGGGGCGAAGATATCGTCGGGATTGGCCATCCTGTCCTCCTTCCGTGGCCCGATTCACATGGAGGGCGGAGGTGGCGATGCAACCGGCGGCGGAACACGATCCGCCTCGGCAACAATGGCGTCGGCCTCAGCCGAACAGGCGGCCCGAGCTGGGGACGAGGCGGAGTCGGAGCCAGTCGTGCAGGGCCTCGCCGCTCATCGGCATCGCGAACAGGCTGCCCTGTCCCTCCTCGAAACCGAGTTCGATCAGGCTGACGCGGTGATGATCGGTTTCCATGCCCTCGGCGGTGATGGTGAGGGCGACATCGCGCGCCATGCGGCCGATATGGAAGAGAATGGTCCGCCGGCGGGGATCATCCATCGCGTCCTTGATCAGGGAACGGTCGATCTTCAGCCGGTCGAAGCGGAAATAGTACAGGGTCGAAATCGAGGAATAGCCGGAGCCGAAATCGTCGAGCGCGAGGCGGCAACCGAGTGCCGTGATCGCCTCAAGGATGCGGCGGGTCTCGGGCGAGACGTCGAGGATCGCGGTTTCGGTCAGTTCGAACTCGATCCGGCCCGGGCCGAGGCGGTGGCGGACGAGGGCGGCGCCGATCCGCTCGATCAGCGCCGGATCGTGAAGCTGGACAGGCGAGAGATTGACCGCAACCGCGATGTGATCGGGCAGGGTGGCGGCGTAGGCGCAGGCGGCCTCGATGACGAAGGCGCCGATGCGAATGATGGCGCCGTTATGCTCCGAAGCCCGAATGAACTGGTCCGGCGGGAGAATGCCGTATTCCGGATGCTTCCAGCGGACCAGCGCCTCGACGGTGGTCACCGCGCCGCTGTCGAGCCGGACGATCGGCTGGTATTCGAGGAAGAAAACCTGCTTTTCGAATTCGTTCACCAGCGCGGCATCGATCTGGCGGAGGCGGGTCGTGTGCCGGTCGTTTTCCGGATCGAACAGGCGGGCGGAGCCGCGGCCGCTCGCCTTGGCGCGGTAGAGCGCGAGGTCGGCGGCGTGGCGGGCATCCTCCGGCAGGATGCCGGGGCGGGTGATCATCGCGATGCCGGCGCAGGAGCCGATCGCCACCGTGACGTCGGCGAGGCGAAAGGGATCGGCCAGCCGATCGATGATACGGCCGGTGACCGCCTCGGCATCGGCGATCGTCGCATCGGGCAGGAGGATCGCGAATTCGTCGCCGCCGAGGCGGAAGCAGCGATCATGGCTGCGCACGCATGACAGGATGCGGCGGGCGACCGCATGCAGCAGTTCGTCGCCGGTCTTGTGGCCGAAACGGTCGTTCACCGACTTGAAATGGTCGAGGTCGAGACAGATCAGCCCGGTGCCGACACCGACCGGCCCCGAGCAGGCCGCCTGCAGCGCCTCGTCGAAACTCATGCGGTTGCCGAGGCCGGTCAGGCTGTCGTGGCTGGCGATGTGGGCGATCTTGCGTTCGGCCAGGCGGTGGGCGGTGACGTCGGACCCGACGCCGCGATAGCCGATGAAGACCCCTTCGCGGTCGAACACCGGCTTGCCGGCAATCGACCAGCACCGCTCCTCGTTGCTGAAATGCAGCGGGGTCCGGGGTTCATTGAAGGTTTCCCGCCGCCCGATCCGGTGGATCAGGTTGCCGACCGCGGCGTTGCACGAATGATCCGGCCCGGCTCGGCCGTGTTCGACGAGAAAGCGGATGATCGACATGCTGGCGAGTTCCGCCGGCGTCGAACGCGCGACCTCGGCGAAGCGCAGCGAGGGGCGGATCAGCGTCAGCGAGGCATCGGTCTCCCAGAGGAAGTCGCTCGCCCCCTCCTCGAAATCGCGGAGGAGGAGGTTGATCACCTCGCTCTGGCGCTCGGCCTCGAGGCGGCGCAACTCGCGCTCCATCGTGTTGGCGTTGACGTAGAGGATGGTCGAGAAGGTGAGGAAGGCGTAGCTCGCGAGACCGATCAGCGTCGCGGCCGGGGGGATTGCCGAGTCCGCCATGATGGCGATGACGGAGCCGATCGTCACCGGTGTCCAGAGGGCGAGGGCGTAGAGTGCTGGGCCCGAGAAGGCCGAGGTCGACATCAGCCCGATCGCGACCGCGTAGAGCATGCTCGTCTGCACCGGATCGGCATGGTGCAGCCCGCCGATCAGGATGAACGACCAGAATATGCCGATCATGAGGGCCAGGCCGGAAAAGGCGAGCTTGAAAACGACGGGCCGCACGTCCGCCGGTCGGCGGGCCCAGAGAATCGCGGAGATCGAGAGCAGGACGTAGCCGGTGAACAGGCCGGCGAAGCCCCCGGTCAGCAACGGCGCGCCATGCAGCCGGTTCCAGAAGCTCCAGCACAACGCACCCGAGACGAGCCCGCCTGTGACCACCATCCGGGGGACCAGCGCGGTTCTCATGTCCAGTAGCGATATGTCGATCTGACGTCGTGTTTGCGGCAACAGATCGAGGGTAGTCTGGCCTGACTGTCTCAATTTCAGTTTCTTTGCGACAGCGAATGGAAAATGATCAAATTCAAAATCCATCTTCCGACAACTTGCAAACCACTATAGGTTGAAATGATTTGTTAAATCTTAAAGCAGATCGGTTAAATTGCAAACGCGAACAACTTTCGGTGGAGACCAAAATGGTGTATTCCCCCTTGGATACCGATGTCGAGCCGCGCACGGGCGTGAAGCGGCTGCGCGAGACCGGCAATATCATCGAGGCACAGCTGGTCACGTCGCCGCAGCAGGCGCGCCTGGCCTACGGCATGCGCTACGACGCCTACCGTGAATACGGCTTTGTCGGCGAACGGCCGGATGGCCTGTTCAGTGACGAATATGATACGAGGCCGAATTACTCCACGATCCTGGTATTCCGCAACGGAACGCCGGCGGCGACGATCCGCGTCGCGCTGTTCGATCCGGGCCACCCTGATCCGGTGTTTCATCGGACCCAGGCCATGGAGATCTTCGAGACGGAGATCCGGGCGGTCGTCGCGGCCGAACGCCGGCCCGGCACCGCGGGCAGCGCGATCGAGCTTGGCAAGCTCGCGCGGGCGGCCGATGCGGCGAACGATGTCGAGGTGCTGTTCGCCGCCTTCCGCGCGGCGGGCTATATCGGGTTGCATCACGACGTCGATGCCGTGCTGAACGCGGTGCGCGCGCATCACATGCCGATGTATCGCCGCTGCGGTTTTCGCGTGCTGGAGCGGCCGCGGCCCTATCCGGGACTGACCTTCCAGACCGGGCTGATGGGGCTGTTCAGAGACCAGTATGCCGTGGCGCAGCATACCGTTCCGTTCATGGCCGGGATGGCGGCCGGCGACCCGACGCATCAGGCGCTGATGGCGGGCGAACCAGCGCGGCTTTCGGTGTTCTCTGCCCTCGAATCCTTGGCGGCGCGTGCGGCACCCCTGGCGATGCCGGCCGTTGCCGCGTCCTGAGGCGGCGGTACTCAGCGACGGGCGACGAAGTTCTCGAGCCAGTGGATCGTGTATTCACCGGAGCGGAAACCGGGGTCGTCGAGGATACGCAGGTGCAGCGGGATCGTCGTCCTGATGCCTGAAAGGGCGAATTCCTCGAGCGCGCGGCGCATCCGGGCGATGGCTTCGGCCCGGCTGCGCCCATGCACGATCAGCTTGGCGACCAGGCTGTCGTAATGGGAGGGCACGCGATAGCCGGCATAGATCGCTGAATCGAGCCGCACGCCGAGGCCGCCGGGGGCGTGGAACACCTCGACCTTGCCCGGCGAGGGGGCGAAGGTTTCCGGATCCTCGGCGGTGATGCGGCATTCGATGGCGTGGCCGTTGAACGAGATGTCGGCCTGGCCGTAGCCGAGCGTCTCGCCGGCGGCGATGCGGATCTGCTCGCGCACGAGATCGACGCCGGTGACCATTTCGGTGACCGGATGCTCGACCTGCAGGCGCGTGTTCATCTCGATGAAGGCGAACTGACCGTCCTGATACAGGAATTCGAGCGTGCCGGCGTTGCGGTAGCCAAACTTCGTCAGCGCCGCGGTGGCGATCTCGCCGAGCCGGTCGCGCTCCTCGCGGGTGATGCCGGGCGAACCCGCCTCTTCCAGCAGCTTCTGGTGGCGGCGCTGCAGCGAGCAGTCGCGCTCGCCGAAATGCACCACGTTGCCGTGATTGTCGCCCAGCACCTGAAGCTCGACGTGGCGCGGCCGGTCGAGATATTTCTCGATATAGACGGCGTTGTTGCCGAAGGCCGCACCGGCTTCGGCGCGGGCGGTGCGGAAGGCTTCCTCGACCTCTTCAAGGGTGCGGGCGACCTTCATGCCGCGCCCGCCGCCGCCGGCCGCGGCCTTGATCAGCACCGGGCAGCCGATTTCCGCGGCGACGCGCTTCGCCGCCTCGACATCCGGCACCTCGCCGTCCGAGCCGGGGACGAGCGGCACACCGAGATCCGCCATCGTCGTCTTGGCGGTGATCTTGTCGCCCATCATGCGGATATGGGTGGGCGAGGGGCCGATGAAGGCGAGGCCATGGGCTTCCACCATCTCGGCGAAATCGGCGTTCTCGGAGAGGAAGCCGTAGCCGGGATGCACCGCCTCCGCCCCGGTGATCAGCGCGGCACTGATCAGCGCCGGCATGTTGAGGTAGGAGTCGCGCGCGGCGGGGGGGCCGATGCAGACACTTTCATCGGCCAGGCGCACATGCATCGCATCGGCATCGGCGGTGGAATGCACCGCGACGGTGGCGATGCCCATCTCGCGGCAGGCGCGCTGGACCCGGAGCGCGATTTCGCCCCGGTTGGCGATCAGGATCTTCGAGAACACGGGCACCGGCCGTTTATTCGACGATGACGAGCGGTTCGTCGTATTCGACCGGCTGGCCGGAGGCGACGAGGATGGACTTCACGGTGCCGGCGCGCGGCGCCTTGATCTGGTTGAAGGTCTTCATCGCCTCGATCAGCAGCAGCGTCTGCCCGGCCTCGACCGTCGAGCCGACGCTGATGAACGGTGCCGCCCCCGGCTCCGGCGAGAGGTAGGCGACGCCGACCATCGGCGACTTCACCGTGCCCGGATGGCTCGCCGCGGTGGCGGGGGCGGCCTCGGGCGCCGCGGCGGCCGGCACTGGCGCCGGGGCGGCCTGCGGCATCGCGTAGGGCGGCGCGGGATAGGCGGGCGCGGCGACGAACTGTGCCGCCTGCGCGCTGGCGCGGGCCAGGCGCAGCCGCCGGTCGCCTTCCTCAAGCTCGATCTCGGCCAGGTCGCCGTCCTTGAGAAGGGCGGCGAGTGCGCGCAGCACCTCGGGGTCGAAGGAGAGACTCATGCTTCCTGCTCCACAATCTCGGCGATCGCCTGAAGCGCCAGCCGGTAGCCGGTGAAACCAAGGCCGCAGATCACGCCGCGCGCGGCCTGCGATACGTATGAATGATGGCGGAACGCCTCGCGCTGATGGATGTTGGACAGATGCACCTCGATGACCGGCAGGTCGACCGCGTGCAGCGCGTCCATCAGCGCGATCGAGGTGTGCGAGTAGCCCGCCGGGTTGATGATGATGCCGGCGGCGCGGCCGCGGCATTCCTGCACCCAGGTGATCAGCTCGCCTTCGCCGTTGGTCTGGCGGAAATCGATGGCGAGGCCCAGCTCCTCGGCCGCCTCGGCGCAGAGCGCCTCGAGATCGTCAAGGGTCTGGATGCCGTAGATTTCCGGCTCGCGCAGCCCCAGCATGTTCAGGTTCGGGCCGTTCAGCACGGCGATCAGCGGTACAGGCATGATGCGCGCCTATCACAGGCCGGCGGAAAGGGAAACCGGCGAGGGTTCGAGCGTGGTCTTTCCGGCGGGCGAATCGAGGATATAGGTCGGCAGGGCATGGCCGGAAATCGTGCCGCGCAGGGCGGCGATCAGCGCCCGCCCCTCGGTGATCGGCACGTGGAAGCGGGCGGTGCCGGGGGCGGGGTCGAGCTGGTGCAGGTAATATGGTTTCACGCCGCATTCGAGCATGGTCTCGAACAGGGCGCGCAGCGTGTCCGCCGAATCGTTGACGCCGCGCAGCAGCACCGACTGGCCGAGCAGCGGAATCCCGGCGCGGCGCAGCGCCCTCAGCCCGGCGCGGGCCTCGGCGCCGAATTCGCGCGCGTGGTTGGCGTGCAGCACGAGGAAGAGCGGCGGGTCGAGATCGAGCGCCGCGAGCAGCGCCGGCGTGATCCGCGCCGGATCGGCCAACGGCACGCGGGTGTGCAGCCGCAGCCGGCTTATATGCGGGATCGCGCGCAGCCGGGCGAAGATCGCGCCAAGGCGGCGGGGCGAGAGGATGAGCGGGTCGCCGCCGGTCAGGATTACCTCGCTCACCGCATCGTGATCCGCGAGCCAGCGGAACGCCGCCTCGAGCTCTGCTTCGGACAGCACGCCACCCTCCGGGCCGACATGCTCGCGGCGGAAGCAGAACCGGCAATAGACCGGGCAGGCAAGGGTGGGCTTGAGCAGCGCGCGGTCGGGGTAGCGGTGGACGATGCCGGGCACCGGGGAGAGCGCGTCGTCGCCGATCGGGTCGGCGCGCTCGTGGGGGGCGGTTTCGAGCTCGGCGGGGTCGGGGATGAACTGAAGGCCGATCGGGTCCGCCGGATCACCGATCAGGGCGGCGAGCGGTGCCGGGATCGCGGTGGCGTAGCGCGCGGCGACGGCCTCGAGCCCCGCGCGGGCGGCGGGCGGGGCGAGCCCGGCCTCGATCAGCTGGTCTGCGGTGCGGAGCGTGGGAGTGGCCATGCGGCGGTGCTATCCTGCGGCGCATGGCCAGACAAGCATGGGACCCCGACCGCCTCGCCGCCCGGCTGCCCTTCCTGCGGCGGCGCGGGCTGCTCGCGCAGGCGACGCGCGCCTTCTTCACCGCCCGCGGATATATCGAGGTGGAGACGCCCTGCCTCGTCCCCGCGCCGGGCGAGGAGGTGCATCTCGCCGCCCTGTCGACCATTGTGCATGCGCCGGATGGCGCGGCGGCGCGGAAATGGCTGCATACCAGCCCCGAATTCGCGATGAAGAAGCTGCTCGCCGGCGGCGCCGGGCGGATGTTCCAGCTCGCCCGGGTCTGGCGCGACCATGAGGGGTCGGACACGCATGCGCCCGAATTCACCATGCTCGAATGGTATCGCCCGGGGGCCGATTTTTCCTCCATGATCGAGGAGACGACGCAGCTCCTCCGCGCCGTGCTGCCGCCGGTCGTGACGTGCCGGGGGGTGACGACCGATCTTGCCGCGATCGAGGTGCTGAGCGTCGCCGAGGCCTTCGCGCGCCATTGCGGTGTCGATGTGCTGGCGAGCGTCGGCGATGCCGACCGGCTGGCCGCCGATGCCGGGGTGGCGCGCCGCGACGGCGAGGACTGGGAGGACCTGTTCTTCCGCCTCATGCTCGGGCGGATCGAACCGCATCTCGGTCGCCAAAATCCGACCTTCCTGACCGACTGGCCGGCGCCGCTCGCCGCCCTCGCGCGGCGGCGGGCGGACGATCCGCGCGTCGCCGAGCGCTTCGAGCTGTATGTGTGCGGGATGGAGCTTGCCAACGCCTTCGCCGAGCTGACCGATCCGGTCGAGCAGCGGGCCCGCTTCGAGGCCGACCGGGCGCGGCGGCACGCGCTCTATGGCCGCGAGGACTGGCCGCTCGATGAAGATTTCGTGGCGGCGGTGGGGCGGATGCCGGATTGCGCGGGGATTGCCCTGGGGTTCGACCGCCTGGCGATGATCGCCGCCGGCGCCGCGCGCATCACCGATGTGTTATGGCTCTGATATAAGCCGGAAACGGACCCACTGTAGACATTCCACATCACCAACGGGCCAAGGCCCGGAGACGAGGAGCGTGCGATGCGAAGGAAGCTTGTTCTGGCTGCGCCGGTCGTGGCCCTGGTTCTGGCCGGCTGCGCGGTGGGGCCAAGCCTTGCCGAGCGGATGTCGGCCTATGTCGGGCGGCCGGAATCGGCGCTGGTGGCCGCACTCGGCGTGCCGGACCGCAAGATCACGGTCGATGGCAAGACCTATTTCGCCTATGTCGAGCGGTCGTATTCCTACCAGCCGGGCTTCGTGCCGCCCTATCCGGGCTTCTACGGCCCCTATTACGGCCCGTTTTTCCAGCCCGATACCTATACGCGGCAATGCACCGTCACCTTCGCGCTCGAGGGCGGCATGGTGAAATCCTTCACCTTGCGCGGCAACGATTGCTGACCGCCCCGCCGCCGGCGCTGCCTGCCTCGCCGCTCTGGCTGCCCTTCGCGCCCGGCCCCTACCGGCCGGCGATGGGGCTGATCGCCCGTCCGCCCGCGGAACTGACCGCCTTCGGCGCCGACTACCCGGCGCAGATGGCGGAGCGCCGGGCGCTGCTCGGCCTGCGCCGGGCCGAGGTGTTCGCCGCGCTGCCGGGCAGCGAGGCGGCGCGGCGCGAGACATTGCTCCTGGTGGCCGGCCACCTGCTCGCCGATCGTGCGCCCTGGTTCGCCCAGGCCGGCGCGATGCTGGAAAACCGCCTCACCGGCGAGCGGTGGAACCTTGCGGCGCCGGAATGCGACCCGCTCGAACTCGCCGGAAGGCTGGTGCAGGAGGATCTCTGCCTGCTCGACCCGGCGACGGCGACGCTCACGGCGGCGGTGCTGTGCTTTCCCTCGCGCTGGCGGCTGGCGGACAAGCTGGGCCGCGACCTTGCCGCCATCCATACCCCGGTACCGCTCTATGCCGAGCGGCTGGACCGCCCGGTGGCGCGGTTCATCGCCGCGCTGGCGCCAGGCCGGCTGGTCGAGCGCTTCAACTGGACGATCCATGACGGATCGGACCTGTTCCAGCCGGAGCCGCATATCGCCCCCGGCCCGGCGGTCACCGCCGGCACCGCTCCGGCGCGGCTGCATCTGCGGGTCGAACGCCAGACTCTGAGCCGGCTGCCGGAGAGCGGGGCTGTGCTGTTCACCATCCGCACCCGGCAGGCGGCGCTGGCCGAGGTGATGGCGGTGCCGGGCGCCGCGGCGGCGCTGGCCGAGGCTGTGCGCGGGCTGCCCGAAACTGTGGCGGCCTATCGCGGCATCGCCCCGTTCCGTGCCGCCCTGCTCGCCGCGCTGGACCGGGTTGCCCCGCCGCGCTAGAGCAAGGCCCGGCCGGCGGGGCCGGAATGCCCGCGTTGTCAGACGGATAGAGCCTGCTGCCCGGAACGGGCGGCGTGGCTGCGGGCCGAGCGGAAAGGAAAAGCGGCATGAGTGAGGGCGATCTCGACCTGTTGCGGCGCATGTTCGCGGCGGCGGTAGACGCTGCCGCGCCCTCGCGCTGCGTGCCGCCGCATCTGCCGCCGCCGCCGAAGGGGCGGACCGTGGTGATCGGCGCCGGCAAGGCGGCGGCGGCGATGGCCGAGGCGGTCGAGGCGCACTGGCCGGACGAAGCGCCGATGTCCGGCCTCGTGGTCACCCGCTACGGGCATGGGAGCAAAAAGCCGCTCGGGCGGATCGAGGTGGTCGAAGCATCGCACCCGGTGCCGGACGCGGCCGGGCAGGCGGCGGCGGCGCGCATCCTCGCGATGGTGCGGGGGCTGACCGCGGACGATCTGGTTCTCGTGCTGATGTCCGGCGGCGCCTCTTCGCTGCTGGCGCTGCCGGCGCCGGGGATTTCGCTGGCCGACAAGCAGGCGGTGAACCGCGCCCTGCTGAAGAGCGGTGCGAACATCCAGGCGATGAACTGCGTGCGCAAGCATCTCTCGGCGATCAAGGGCGGGCGGCTCGCCGCCGCGGCGGCGCCGGCGGCGATCGTGACCCTGATGATTTCCGACGTGCCGGGCGACGATCCCTCGGTGATCGGCTCGGGGCCGACCGTGCCGGACGCGACCACGGCGGAGGATGCGCGGGCGATCCTGCGCCGCGCCGGGATCGCGGTGCCGGAACCGGTTGCCGCGTGGCTGGCGCGGCCGGAGGCGGAGACGCCGAAGCCCGGCGATCCGGCCTTTGCCCGCGCCCGCGAAATCATGATCGCCACCCCCTTCGCCTCGCTGGAGGCGGCGGCCGCGGTCGCGCGGGCGGCCGGGGTGACGCCGCTGATCCTCGGCGATGCGATCGAGGGCGAGGCGCGCGAGGTGGCGGCGGTGATGGCCGGCATGGCGCGGAGCTGTGCCGCGCATGGCGCGCCGCTCGCCCCGCCCTGTGTGCTGGTTTCGGGCGGGGAGACGACGGTGACGGTGCGCGGCGGTGGGCGCGGCGGGCGGAATCTGGAGTTCCTCGCCGGTCTCGCGGTCGCCCTCGGCGGGGCGCCGGGGATTCACGCCATTGCCGGGGATACCGACGGGATCGACGGCACCGAGGACAATGCCGGAGCCGTGCTCGCGCCGGACACGCTGGCCCGCGCCCGGGCGATCGGCCTCGATCCCGCGGCACGTCTGGCCGACAATGACGGCTACGGCCTGTTCGCCCCGCTCGGCGACCTCGTGGTGACCGGGCCGACCCGCACCAATGTCAACGATTTCCGGGCGATCCTGATCCGCTGAGTGTTTTTTCTCCGGCGAGGGCGAGCGGGCTCTGGGCGATGCCCGCCGCCGCACCTTTCGGGCCACAGATCGTCGCGGCGAGCGGGAGGGTCGTCTCGCCGCCTGGCCAGGCGATGCGCAATGCGGCCACCTTCATGCAGGCATTGCGGGTGTAGACCGGATCGGCCACCCAGCGCAGCGCGGTCGTCGCCGCAGCGCCCGCCTCAAGGCGGACCGGCAGCACCACGGGGCCGGGGTGCATCCCGACGGGCGGGCGGCGGACGACCGGAAGCTCGTGATCCGCGGCATCGAGAAAGACGAGGCGCGGCAGGCCGGGCAGGGTGCAGGGCGCCGGCCCCGGATTGCGCAGCACCACTAGCGTGCCGGAATGCGACATGCCGTCGAACGCGCCGCCTTCGGAATCGGTGCGTGCCACGATCCGCGCGCCGGAGCAGACCGTCACCGCCGCCGGCCGCGCGCAGCCCGCCACCAGCAAGGGCAGGGCGAGTCCGGCGGCGGCTCTCATTTCGGCTCGTAGCCAGGCTTCTTGTAGAGCGTCTCCGCCCTGGCGCGAATGTCCGGCTCGAAAACTTTCTCGTTCCAGTGCTCGGGATCGACGTCTTCGATACTGACCGACACCGCAGCCTCGCTGCTCCCCGCCGAGGCCATCACCGCCTGCGCGACCGCCTCGGCGATCTGGTGCTTCTGCGCCTCGCTGCGGCCGGCATAGAGCTTGATAATGACATGAGGCATGGCGCGGGTCCTTCTCTGGCGGGCGATCAGCCTACACCAGCCCGTCAGGTGCGGGCAGGGGGGAGTGGACCGGTGGAATGATATAACATATCATTTCTGGCGAAGGGGCGCAGGAGGACCGGGGGACATGGCGAAACGGCGGGGACTTCTGGCCGGGCTGGTGGCGGCGCCGTGGATCGCCCGCGCCGCCGGTCGCATCCCGGCGGTGGGGATCGAGAGCCAGTATGCCGACGTGATCGCCGCGATCGGTGGCGACCGGGTCGAGGTTGCCGCCATCGAGACCAATCCGAACGCCGATCCGCACGGCTTCGAGGCGAGCCCGGCGGTGGCGCGGCGAATCGCCGCAGCGCGGCTCGTGGTGCTCAACGGGCTTGGTTACGATTCCTGGGCGCGGCGGATCATCCGCGCGACGGCGGGCAGCGCGCGGGGGCGGCATGTGATCGCCGCACAGGACGTGCTCGGCCTGCCGGATGCGACGCGCAACCCGCACATCTGGTACGATCCGGCGGCGATGCCGAAAGTGGCGGCGGCGATCGCGCAGGCGCTGGCGGCGATCGACCCGGCGGGGGCGGCCGTCTATCGGCGGAACCTCGCCGCGTTCGAGGCCTCGCTCGCCCCGTGGCGGGCGGCGATCGGCGCGTTCCGGGCGCAGCATGCCGGCATCCGCGCGGCGGTGACCGAACCGGTGGGCAATGACCTGTTCCGGGCGATGGGCATCGCGGTCGCCACACCCTGGAGCCTGCAGGCGGCGGTGATGAACGGCACCGATCCCGCGCCGCAGGACATCGCCGCGCAGGAGAAGCTGCTGCGCCGGCGGGAAGTGTCGTTTCTCGGCTATAACCGGCAGGTGATCGGCCCGCTGACGCGGGCGATGCTCGATGCCGCGCGGGCGGCTCAGGTGCCGGTGGTCGCGCTGTATGAGACGATGCCGGCGGGGTACCATTTCGGCGGCTGGATGCTGGCGGAGACCGCGGCGGTGACCGGGGCGGTTGCGCATGGCACCTCCACCAGCGCGCTCGTGGCTGGCGAGGTGAGGGGGGCGAGGTGAGCGGGGACGCGCTCGCGCTGGAGGGTGTCGCGGTCGGCCATGGCGGGCGGGCGGTGTTGTCCGGCGTGGGGTTCAGCCTCGCGCCGGGGAGTTTCGCCGGGCTGATCGGGCCGAACGGCTCGGGCAAGACGACGCTGCTGCGCGCGATCCTCGGCCTCGTGCCGCTGCTGGACGGGCGCGTGACGATCGGCGGGCGCGGGCAGGTGGGCTATGTGCCGCAGAGCATCGCGCTCGACCGGTTCATGCCGGTGCGCGCGCGCGACGTGATCGCGCTCGGGCTGGATGGGCACCGGCTCGGCATTCCGCTGCCCTCGCGCCGCCGCCGCGCGCTGGTGGACGAGATGATCGACGCGGTGGGTGCTACCGGCTTCGCCGATCGCAGGGTGGGCGACCTCTCGGGCGGGCAGCAGCAGCGGGTGATGATCGCCCATGCGTTGATCCGCCGCCCCGACGTGCTGCTGCTCGACGAGCCGCTGGCCAGTCTCGATCTGCGCAGCACCGCCGAGGTGGTGTCACTCCTCGCCCGTCTCGCCCGCGAGGCGAAGGTGGCGGTGCTGATGTCGGCGCATGACATGAACCCGCTGCTGCCGGCTATGGACCGCATCGTCTATGTCGCCGAGGGGCGCGCGGTGGCCGGCACGGTGGCGGAGGTGGTGCGCGGCGCGGTGCTGAGCGCGCTGTATGGCGCGCATATCGACGTGCTGCGCGTGCATGGCAGGGTGCTGGTGGTTGCCGCCGGCGGCGGGCCGCACGACCATGACCATGATCACGCGCATGGCGAGGATGCGATGCATGTCGTCCGCATTCCCTAAGTGCGGGTCATGACCGGGGCGGGATGGTTCGCGCTCGGGCCGGTCGGCGTGGCGCTGGCGGTGAGTTTTGCCGCCGCCCTGGTGTCCGCCGTGGTCGGCGTGTTTACCGTGCTGCGGGGGCAGGCCTTCGCCGGGCATGCGCTGGGCGATATTTCCGGCGCGGGTGGGGCGGCGGCGCTGCTGTTCGGCATCCGCCCGCTCGCCGGCTTCGTGGCGATGGCGCTGGCCGGGGCGGCGGCGATGGCGCTGGCCGGCGGGCGGCGGATCGCCGAGCGGGATCTGGCGAGCGGCGTTGTGCTGGGCGCCGGACTCGGGCTTGCGGCGCTGTTCCTGTATCTCGACGCGACGATGAGCGGCGCCGGCGGTGCGGCGAGCACTGTGATGTTCGGCTCGATGTTCGCGATCCCGCCGGGGATGGTGCTGCCGGCCGCCCTCTGCGCGGCGGCGGCGCTGGCGGCGATGGCCGCCCTGGCGCGGCCGCTGGCGCTGATCGCGATCGGCCCCGATCTCGCGGCGAGCCGGGGGGTTCGGGTGCAGCTGGTCGGGTTCGCGCATCTCGCCGTGCTGGCGCTGGCGGTCGGGCTCGCGGCGATGAGTGTGGGGGCGGTGCTGGCGACCGCGCTGCTGATCGGCCCGGCTTCGGCGGGGCTGCGGGCGGCGCGCACCTTGGCGGGGGCGGTGGCGCTGGCGGCGGCGATCGGTGTCGGCGCGAGCTGGGGCGGCATCGCGCTGGCCTATGAAAGTTACGGCTGGGGCGGGCGGCATGGCTGGCCGGTGAGTTTCTTCGTGGTGGCGCTGGTCGTCGTTGCCTACGCCGCGGCCGGGCTCGTCGCGCGGGCGCGGCGCTGAGATGTTTTCCGCCTTCATGC
The DNA here is from genome assembly GCF_000202835.1 of Acidiphilium multivorum AIU301. NCBI lineage: Bacteria > Pseudomonadati > Pseudomonadota > Alphaproteobacteria > Acetobacterales > Acidocellaceae > Acidiphilium > Acidiphilium multivorum. Next base: position 2,960,337 of record NC_015186.1, on the reverse strand, counting down.
TCAACGCCTGGGCGGCGGGCCTCATCGTCGCGGTCACGGCGGGGGTGGTGGGGTTTTTCGTGGTGCTGCGCGGCGCCTCCTTCGCCGCCCATGCGCTGCCGCTCGGCACGTTTCCGGGGGCGGCGGCGGCGGTGCTGCTCGGCATCGCGCCCTCCGCCGGGGTTGCGGGGTTCGGGCTCGCCGGCGTGGTCGCGATCTGGGCGCTCGGCCGGCGCGGCCGGCCCGAGGTGGCGACGGCGCTGACTTTGGTGATGCTGCTCGCGACCGGCGCGTTGCTACTTTCCTGGACCGATCGCTATGCCGCCCAGGTCTATGCGCTGCTGTTCGGCCAAGTACTCGGCGTTTCGCGGGCGGCACTCGACGGGATGGCGCTGGCCGGGGCGGGTGCGGTGGCGGCGGTGTTGGCCGGCTTCCGCCCGCTGCTGCTCGGCGCGATCGGGGCGGATCTCGCGGCGGCGCGCGGCGCGCGGCCGGCGCTATGGGAGTTCGGCTTTCTCGCCGCCATCGCGCTGGCGGCGGCGGTTGCCGTGCCGGTGGTGGGCGCGCTGCTGACCTTCGCGCTGATGGTCGGCCCGGCCTCGTGCGGGCGGGCGGTTTCGGCGCGGCCGGGGGTGGCGCTTGCCGCCTCGGTGGCGATCGCGCTGGCGCTGATGGCCGGCGCCATCGCGCTCTCTTATCTCACGAACTGGCCAGTCGGATGTTTCGCCGGGCTCGGCGGCGCTGGCTGCTACGCGCTGGGCCGGGCACTGCTGTGATCAGGGCAGGTCGACGACCTCGACCCGGCGGCCGCGCGCGGCGAGCGCGATGCGCCCGCCCTTGAGGCGCAGCGCGTCGTTGCCGAACAGTTCGGCGCGCCAGCCTTGCAGGCAGGGCAGGTTCGGCGCGTCCTCGCTGGCGAGGCGGTCGATATCCTCGGCGGAGGCGATCAGCCGGGCGGCGACGTGGTTCGCCCCGGCCCGCTCGGCGAGCAGGACCTTGAGCAGGGCCACGAGGCCGGCGGGCGGGCGGGCGCTTTCGGGGGCGCGCGGCGCCTCCGGCAGTTCGGCATCGGGGATCGATTTCGTCGAGGCGATCACCTCCAGCAGCGCCCGGCCGGACTTGCCGCCGGCGAAGCCGCTGGAAATGCCGCGCACCCGCGTCAGCCCCTCGGCATCCGCCGGGGCGAGGGCGGCGAGTTCGGGGATCTGCTCGTCGCGCACGATGCGCTGGCGCGGCACGTTCACCCGCATCGCCTCGCGCTCGCGCCAGGCGGCGATCGCCTTGACCAGCGCGAGCTGCCGGCGATTGCCGCCGCGCAGCTTGAGCCGGCGCCAGGCATCCTCGGGCTCGGTGCGGTAGGTCGCGGGATCGGCCAGCACCGCCGCTTCCTCGGCCACCCAGTCGAGCCGGCCTTCCCGCGTCAGCCGGGCGCGCAGGCCTTCATAGACCGGGCGCAGCCAGGTGACATCCGCCGCGGCATAGGCGATCTGCGCGCGGGAGAGCGGCCGGGCCGACCAGTCGGAGAAGCGGTGCGCCTTGTCGATCCGGCCGCCGGCAAGCGAGGAGACCAGCGTGTCATACCCGACCTGGTCGCCGAAGCCGGCGACCATCGCCGCGACCTGGGTGTCGAACAGCGGGGTGGGGACGGCGCCGAATTTCAGCAGGAAAATCTCGATGTCCTGCCGGCAGGCGTGGAATACCTTGGTCACCGCCGGGTTGGCGAACAGCGCGCCGAGCGGGGCGAGGTCGAGCCCCTCGGCCTGCGCGTCGATCACCGCGACATCGTTCGCACCGCCGAGCTGGACCACGCAAAGCTCGGGAAAATAGGTCTTTTCCCGCATGAACTCGGTATCGACGGTGACGAAGGGCTCGGCCGCCAGACGGTCGCAAAGGGCGGCGAGGGCCTCGGTTGTCGCGATCAGCACGGGTTCGGGAAAGCTCGGGCTCGGTTTCATGTGCGATCAACTGGCACGCAACGTCTTGACAGGAAAGACCCGCGCCGCTCATTTGCCGCTGTTTTCTGTCAGGACTGGCCCCCCATGCACGAATATCGCACCCATGATTGCGGCGCCCTGCGCGCTGCCGATGCCGGCATCACCGCGCGCCTTTCGGGCTGGGTGAACGTGAAGCGCGACCATGGCGGGCTGCTCTTCATCGACCTGCGCGACCATTACGGCATCACCCAATGCGTGTTTCCCGCCGGCTCGCCGGTGTTCGCCGCGGCCGAGGTGCTGCGGGTGGAGAGCGTCATCACCGTTACCGGGCGGGTGGTGAAGCGCGACGCCGACACGGTGAACCCCCGCCTGCCGACCGGCGAGATCGAGCTGGTGGCCGAGACGGTCGAGGTGCAGTCGACCGCCGACGTGCTGCCGATCCAGGTGGCCGGCGAGGCCCAGTTCCCCGAGGAGCTGCGGCTGCGCTACCGCTTCCTCGACCTGCGCCGCGAGAAGCTGCACCGCAACATCATGCTCCGCGCCAACGTGATCGCCTGGCTGCGGCGGGAGATGACGGCGCGCGGCTTCACCGAGTTCACCACGCCGATCCTGACCGCCTCCAGCCCCGAGGGCGCGCGCGACTTCCTCGTGCCCTCGCGCGTGCATCCGGGCCAGTTCTACGCGCTGCCGCAGGCGCCGCAGCAGTTCAAGCAGCTGCTCATGGTCGCCGGCTTCGACCGCTATTTCCAGATCGCGCCCTGCTTCCGCGACGAGGCGAGCCGCGCCGACCGCGCGCCCGGCGAGTTCTACCAGCTCGATTTCGAGATGAGCTTCGTGACGCAGGAGGACGTGTTCGCCACCATCGAGCCGGTGCTCGGCGGGCTGTTCCGCGAATTCGGCGGCGGGCGCAGCGTGACGCAATGGCCGTTCCCGCGCATCGCCTATGACGAGGCGCTGCTGAAATACGGCTCGGACAAGCCGGACCTGCGCAACCCGCTGCTGATCACCGACGTGACCGAGGCGTTCCGCGATTCGGGCTTCGGCCTGTTCGCGAAGATCGTCGCCGGCGGCGGCGTGGTCCGCGCCATTCCCGCGCCGGGCACGGGGGGCAATCCGCGCTCCTTCTTCGACAAGCTCAACGACTGGGCGCGGTCGGAAGGGGCGGGCGGCCTCGGCTACATCATCTTTGCTCCGGACGGGGCCAAGGGGCCGATCGCGAAGAACCTCGAACCGGCTCGCGCCGAGGCCATCCGGGAGGCTACGGGCGCCAGCGTCGGTGACGCCGTCTTCTTCGCCGCCGGCAAGCCGCTTGAGGCGGCGAAATTCGCCGGCACGGTGCGCACGAAGCTCGGCACCGATCTCGGCCTGATCGATGGTGCAAAATTCGAGTTCTGCTGGATCGTCGATTTCCCGATGTACGAGCGCGACGAGGAGACCGGGCAGATCGTGTTCAGCCACAACCCGTTCTCGATGCCGCAGGGCGGGCTGGAGGCGCTGAACGGGCAGGACCCGCTGACGATCAAGGCGTTCCAGTACGACATCGTGTGCAACGGCGTCGAGCTGTCGTCGGGGGCGATCCGCAACCACCGGCCGGACATCATGCTGCGCGCCTTCGAGATCGCCGGCTATGGCGCCGAGGAGGTCGAGGCGCGGTTCGGCGGCATGCTCAACGCCTTCCGCTACGGCGCGCCGCCTCATGGCGGCTCGGCGCCGGGGGTGGACCGCATGGTGATGCTGCTGGCCGACGAGCCCAATCTGCGCGAGGTCATCGCCTTCCCGCTCAACCAGCAGGGCCAGGACCTGCTGATGGGCGCACCGGCGCCGGTCCCCGCCGCACGGCTCAAGGAACTCTCGCTCGCCATCGCGCTGCCGCCCGCGCCGAAGAAGGGCTGAGACGCCGCCGTCCCTGTGCATCGGCGCCGCCGCCCGCTAAACCGGGGGTAGAACGCCGATCACCGGTGAGGAGGAGCGAACATGTCCGACGAATTCCGCGCCCTGGTCATCCGCAAGGACGAGTCCGGCCAGAGTTGCCGCGCCGAGACCCTGCGCGATGCTGATCTGATGGAGGGCAGCGTCACCGTCGCGGTCAGCCATTCCACGGTGAACTACAAGGACGGGCTGGCGATCACCGGCAGCGCGCCGATCGCCCGGCGGTTTCCGCTGATCCCGGGGATCGACTTCGCCGGCACCGTCACCGCCAGCGCCGATCCCCGCTTCAAGCCGGGTGACGCCGTGCTGCTCAACGGTTTCGGCGTCGGCGAGACGCATCACGGCGGCTATGCCGGGCGCGCCCGCGTTCCCGGCGACTGGCTGATCCATATCCCCGCCGGGCTCAGCGCCGCCGAGACCATGGCCATCGGCACCGCCGGCTACACGGCGATGCTCGCCGTCATGGCGCTGGAGGCGCAGGGGATCAGCAAGGAGAACGGGGATATTCTCGTCACCGGTGCGGCGGGCGGCGTGGGGTCGATCGCGATTTCGCTGCTCGCCCATGCCGGGTATCGCGTGCTCGCCTCGTCGCGCCGGGCGGAGCAAGAAGCCGATTACCTGACCTCGCTCGGGGCGGCCGAGATCATCGATGCGGCGACGCTGTCGGCGCCCGGGCGGCCCTTCGGCAAGGAGCGCTGGGCGGGGGCGATCGATTCCGTCGGCAGCCACACGCTGGCCAATGTGCTGGCGCAGACGCGCTATGGCGGGGTGGTCGCCGCTTGCGGCCTCGCCCAGGGGAGCGACCTGCCGGCGACCGTGCTGCCGTTCATCCTGCGCGGGGTTACCCTCGCCGGGATCGATTCGGTGATGGCGCCGCGGGCGAAGCGCGAGGCGGCCTGGTCCCGCCTTGCCGCCGAACTCGACCGCGCGACGCTGGCCCGGCTGACCACGACGATCGGCTTCGAGGCGATCGGGGCGGCGGCGGCGGAGATCGTCGCCGGCAAGGTGCGCGGGCGCATCGTCGTCGAGATCTGAGGCGCTGTCTCAGGTCCGCTTCGGGTGAGTCCGCGGGCCGAGACGCAGCGCGAGAAGGGCGGCGGCGAGCAGGATCGCGACCAGCAGCCAGAGAATGTGCAGCGGCGGGACGGCGGAGGAGATCAGCCCGAGACCCATCAGCCCGACCGCCGCCAGCCCATTCGAGAGGCCGAGTGCGATGCCCGAGCCGAGCGAGCGGTTCTCGGGGAAGATGTCCTGCCCCACGAGGATGCCGACCGGCAGGGTGGCGAAGAGGGCGATGCCGAGCAGGCCGAGCGCGATCCATTGCGCCGCCCCGCTGGTGAGCAGGAAGACCGCGAGCAGTGCCGCGCCGGCGAGGCTGGAGCCGGCGAGGATCGGGCGGCGGCCGATCCGGTCGGCCAGGTGCCCGCCGCCGACATTGCCGATGATGCCGACCACGAGCATCACCGTGATCAGCGCCGCCCCCGCGGTCAGGCTGTGGCCGCGCAGGTGCCAGAGCACGGGCAGGAAGGTGGTGGTGCCGAAAATCGCCAGTGCACGCAGCGACTGGAAGGCGACGAGCGCGCTCATCGGCCCGAGATGGCGCCGCCAGGCGATCGGCTGTGCCGCGACATGGCGCGGCGGCTGCACCGGCAGCACCGCCCAGAGCAGCAGGATGCTCGCCACCGCCGGGATCGCCAGCAGCGAGAGCGCCTTCAGCCCCCAGGTGACGACGACGAAGCTCGCGATCAGCGGCCACAGCCCGCGCCCGACCTCGCCGCCGACCAGGAACAGCGACATGCCGAGCCCGACGCGCGGCCCGCTGAGCTGGCGCGCCCCCGCCAGCGCCTGCGGGTGGAACATCGCGTTGCTGATCCCGATCAGCACGAGTGCCGGGAGCAGCAGCGCAAGACTGCCGGAGCGGCCGATCAGCGCCGCCGCCAGCGCGGTGCCGAGCACGCCGGCGGCGATGAAGCCCCGGCCGCCGAAATGGTCCGCCAGCAGGCCGGTGCCGACCTGCAACGCCTGGCCGATCAGCAATGCCGCCATCACCGTGCCGGCGAGGGAGACGGGTTCCCCCATCGCCAGCAGCACCGCCGGCAGCACGCCGGGCAGGTAGTTGGCCGAACCGTCATTGAGGAAATGCAGCCAGCTCAGCGCCGCCAGCCGGCCATAGCGCACCGTGCCGCCGACCGTCCGCAATCCCTGGTCCATCACCACCGCCATTGGTTTTCTCCGCCGGCCGCCGCGCCGGGGGCCGGGATTTCACAAAAAGGGGAAGTTTGCATGACCAATCCGGCGGGGATTTGCAACCCGGCGGGCGGCGAGCCCTGGGCGGAGCCGCTATCCGCCAGCCTCGCGCTCCATCGCCTCGCGCATGATGAATTTCTGGATCTTGCCCGTCACCGTCATCGGGAACTCCTCGACGATGCGCACGATGCGGGGTATCTTGTAATGCGCGATCCGCCCCTCGCAGAAGCCGATCACCTCCGCTGGCGTGAGGGTCTCGCCGGGGTTGGGCTTCACCCAGGCGCAGGGCACCTCGCCCCACTTTGCATCCGCGATGCCGAAGACCGCGACGCTGGCGATCCTGGGGTGGGTGAACAGGAATTCCTCCACCTCGCGCGGGTAGATGTTCTCGCCGCCGCGGATCACCACGTCCTTGCTGCGGCCGACGATGGTGCAATAGCCCTCCTCGTCGATCACGCCGAGATCGCCGGTATGCATCCAGCCGGCGGCGTCGATCGCCTCGGCCGTTTTCGCAGCGTTCCCCCAGTAGCCGAGCATCACCGAATAGCCGCGCGTGCACAGCTCGCCCCGCTCGCCGCGTTTTACGATCCGGCCCTCGGCGTCGATCGCCTTGACCTCGAGATGCGGGTGGATGCGCCCGACCGTCGCCACCCGGCGCTCGGGCGTGTCGTCGGTCGCGGACTGGAAGCTGACCGGGGAGGTCTCGGTCATGCCGTAGCAGATGGTGATTTCGGGCATGTGCATCCGGTTCATCACCCGGCGCATCACCTCGATCGGGCAGGAGGTGCCGGCCATGATCCCGCCGCGCAGCGAGGAGAGGTCGAATTCCTCGAACCCGGGATGTTCGAGCATGGCGATGAACATGGTCGGCACGCCGTAGAGATGGGCGCAGCGCTCCTCGGCCACGGCGGTCAGCGTTGCCAGCGCATCGAACCCGGCGGCGGGGTAGACCATCGTCGCGCCATGGGTGATGGCGGCGAGATTGCCCATCACCATGCCGAAGCAGTGATAGAGCGGCACCGGGATGCAGATCTTTTCTCCGTCCCGCAGGCCGATGCCCTGGCCGACGAAATAGCCGTTGTTGAGGATGTTGTGGTGCGAGAGCGTGGCGCCCTTGGGCGCGCCGGTCGTCCCCGAGGTGAACTGGATGTTGATCGGGTCGTCGAATTGCAGGTCGGCGCGCAGGGCTGCCAGGGTGGCGCGGCTCGCCGGCGTCGCGGCGGCGGCGATGGTGGCGAAGGGGGCCATGCTGGCGGGCAGATCCGCGGCGCTTTCCGCCGGGACGCCGATGACGAAGCGGTATTCGAGATGCGGCAGGCGGTCCGGCGGAATGCTGTCCAGCATCGCCACATAGTCGCTCGACTTGAAGGTCCGGGCGAGGACGAGGGCGCGGCACTGCACGTCGTTCAGCACGTATTCGAGCTCGGCGGTGCGATAGGCCGGGTTGATGGTGACGAGGATGATCCCCGCCCGCGCGGAGGCGAATTGCAGGATCGCCCATTCGGCATTGTTGGGCGACCAGATGCCGATGCGGTCGCCGCGGCGCATCCCGAGCGCGAGCAGGCCGGCGGCGACATCGTCCACCGCGCGGTCGAACGCGCCATAGGTGAAGCGCTCGCCGGTCTCGCGCACCACCAGCGCCTCGCGGTCGGGGTGGCGCCGCGCGGTTTCGGCCAGCGCCTCGCCGATGGTCACGCCGAGGCGCGGTGTGTCGCCCGGTCCCTGGACGTAGCTGATGCTCGTCATGGCTCGTTCTCTCCCTCCTGCCGAGCGTAATGCAGCCGCCGGGCGGCGCAAGGGGGCGGGTGGCAGTGCCGCTTCAGCCGCTCTATAACGGGGCGATGATCCCCCCGCCCGACCGCGCCTGATGCCGGCCCGCCCCAGCGCCACGATCGAGCGCCGGCTGGATGAAGCCGCCGCCGCCTGTGCTGCCGCCGGCCGGCAGCTCACCCGGCAGCGCCGCGCCGTGCTTGGCCTGATCCTTGCCGCTGACGGGCCGCTGACAGCCTACGAACTGCTCGACCGGCTGCGCGAGAGCCATCGCGGTGCGACCCCGGCGACGATCTATCGCGCGCTCGAATTCCTCATCGCGGCGGACCTCGTGCACAAGGTGGAGAGCCTGAGCGCCTATGTCTCCTGCGCCGACCCGGCGGGCGAGGCGCAGGGCCACACCCATGCGGCGCAGTTCTTCATCTGCCGCCAGTGCGGCGCCGTCGCCGAGCTGGAGGACGAGGCGGTGGCCGCCGCCCTTGCCGCCGCCGCGGCGCGGATCGGCTTTGCCGCCGGCAGCGCGATCGTCGAGGTCGGCGGGCTCTGCGCCGCCTGTGCTGCGGGTTAGGATACCTTTGCGCGGGTCGGCGTAGACCGGCGGGCTGGATTGCCGATTTCCGTGGCGGAAGTGATGCGGACGGTGGGGCCTGGGGGCGCTGCGGCGATTTGCCGGCGGGGTGGGGAGTGTGGCGCTGGTGCTGGTCCCGGCAGTGGCGCTGGCGCTGCCGCAGGGCGGGCAGGTGACGGCGAGATCGGCGAGCATCGCGCACACCGGCAACACGCTGACGGTCACGCAGACGAGCGGCAAGACCGCGATCGACTGGCAGGGGTTCAGCATCGGCGCCGGGCAGAGCGTGAAGTTCCGCCAGTCCGGGGCGATCATCGCTCAAGGCGGCGTGGTCCTGCTGAGTGCTTCGGCGAAGGCCGCGCTGCTGCGGACGGTGGTGAGCGAGACCGGGCTCGTCGAGGCCGGCAGTGCTGTGTGTCGCAGCGCGGGGCGATCACGCTGCCGGGCGGCGCGTCGGGCGCCGTGGCGGTGTCGGGCACGCTTGATGCGCACTCTTCTGCCGGTGCGGGCGGATCATGGCGACGGGTGCGATCCGCGGCGGGACGATCGCGGTGCGCGGCGGCGCGCTGGGCGGGTTTGTCGAAACCTCGGGGGCATCACCTCGATACCTCGATGTCACCGGCGCGTCGGTGCGGACAGCCCGCTCCTGACCTTCTCCGGCACGTTCGAGGGCCTGGGCCACACGATCTCGAACCTCAAGGTTACGGGCGGTAGCGATGTCGGCCTGTTAGAGAATGAATCTGAATGATAGTGTGGCTATCGGTTGCGTGCGATTTTCCTTGTGAGCAGGCGGATATGTGCGAGGAAGAGCCATGCGGTGGCGCTGGTAATGGTTGCCTCGAAATCCTTTGCGAGGCGCCGGCATCTGCCGAGCCAGGCGAAGGTTCTCTCAGCCACCCAGCGTCGCGGCAGGAGTTCGAACCCGCTGGCGGCGTCGGAGCGCTTGACGATCTGTATGGTCCATTTGCCGATTTTGGCGAGGCGTCCGTTGAGTTTGGGACCGGGATAGCCGCCGTCGGCGAACACGTGCCGCAACAAGGGATACAGGGATTTGACGGATTTGAGCACGTCGGGCGCCCCATCCCGATCCTGAATACCGGCATGATGAACGACGGCACCGACGAGGTGGCCAATTGTATCGGTGACGATGTGGCGCTTGCGCCCCTTGATCTTCTTTCCGGCATCGAACCCGCGCGGGCCCCCGGCTTCGGTGGTCTTGACCGACTGGCTGTCGATCACATCGGCTGTGGGCGACGCCTGGCGTCCGGCCATTTCCCGCGCTTGCATGACCAGGACGTGATTGATGCGATCAAACGTGCCGTCGCGACAGAAGCGGTAGAAATACCCCTGCACGATGGTGAACAGCGCGAATTCCTTCGGGATCTGCCACCTCCGGCGGCATTCCACCTGCTCCGCAGGCGGAACCTTGAGCCGCCTCCGCCACTGACAGCCGGTCGACAGCATGTAGAAGATGGCCTCCACAATCCTTCGCAGCTCCACCGTTCGGGGCCGGCCTCGATGCGGCGGCGAGGGCATGAACGGTTCGATCAAGGCCCATTCGGCGTCGGTGAGGGCGCTTGCGTAGTGCAATACGGCCCGGCAATATCGTGCCGGGCGATTTCAGTCCAGGCCATCGTGTCTCCGTTCGTCTTCGCAAACGAAGTGAATCACAACCCGCGGAAATTGCTCAACTTATCTTTTGCGGTCCGGCTCTGAGAGATGCTGGCGTCTGCTTTTCCATAGGTCCTGGCTGGAGTCCGGCGTCAGTATTTGAATATCTCCGCGAACAAGGTTTGGTAATCGGCTCCTGCCAAAGGGCATTTTGGCGTGGGCCCAATAATTATTTCATAGAAGAAATAAAATAGCTTTACTCATTTTTACCGAATTTGCTTACCGACGTGGAGGACTGCCGCGCCGGCTGACGCCGACGATAGCTGAGCGGTCGCCCGAGAACCCGCTTATGGAGCCGCTTGGCAGTCCCGCAAAGGCATTGGCAATTCGGGATCTGATTAGGTAACATTATCACATATATGCTCACGGCGGGTTGGCGGCCTTATCTATTGCAGGTCCGGTCCGATGCACCATATCTCCAACAGCCATGCGCAAGATCGCCGCATTGACTTCGCTCCTTGTCCTTGGAGGATGTTCCGTGTTCGGAATCCGGTCCGGCACGCCGCAGCCTGACTATACCGTCACCGGACGGGTTGGCGCGGTGCAGCTTCGCGCCTACGGACCGCGGCTCGCGGCGGAAACGACTGTCAAGGGCGGAGAAATCGACTCCCGTTCCATCGGCTTCCGCAGGCTTGCATCCTATATCTTCGGCGCCAACACCAAGCCGGGCGGCGGCAGTGGCAAAATCGCGATGACCGCCCCCGTCGAACAGGATGGCGCCGGCAGCAGCCGGATTGCGATGACTGCGCCGGTCGCCCAGCAAGGCGGCGACGGTAGTTGGACCATCCGCTTCTTCCTGCCCGCCGGCATGACGATGGCCACGGCCCCGCGCCCGCGGGACCCGTTGGTCCACCTCGTCGAGGTTCCCGCCGTAACGATGGCGGTCCTGCGCTTTTCCGGCAGTCCTGGCGCCCGCGTGGTCGCGGCGCACAGCGAAAGGCTGCTCGCGACGCTGGCCCACTCCCCCTGGAAGCCCGACGGCCGCGTCGTCGCCTGGTTCTACGATCCGCCCTGGACACTGCCCTGGCTGCGCCGCAACGAGGTCGCCGTCCCCGTCGAGCGCCGCTAGAAGCGCTGGGAATTCGATTCTTACGCATGATAATGCTTTTATCATGCAGAGAAGTTGCAGCGTTTCGGCTGATCTCTCCAGCTATTCGCTCGCGCGCAGGTCAGCGCCGTTGAACAATCCCGCCCGCTGGTCCGCTGTCCGCCCACGACGGCTGCGCAATCGCGCGGACACCGGAGGTGACCTCCGAATTGCGCGGCAAAGCCACTGTCGTTTTCATGGTAATATTATTTAAAATGCGGCCCGAGGGCCTGCTCCATCTGTCGAAGGCCATCGTCGGGCGATCGAAGACAGCCTGGAGACCACGAAGAACGAATTCGCCTTGACCACAGCGAGACCCGGTCCTGGCACGGGTGGCATCGTCACGTCTCGTTCGTGATGCTCGCCTTCGTCGCGATGGCGGTGGTCCGATATCGAGCCAACGATACGACGTCCCCAAAAAAGAAGGCCGAGCATGCCGACCCTCAGGAACGGATACTCTGGCCTGTTCAGGAAGTCAGCTGTATCGCGCAACAAGCGCGCTCAGCGCCGGATCGAACCCGCCGACATCATCGCGTGGCTATGTTGGCGATGCACTCACCATGCCGCACCCAGACGGGCTCATCAAAATCTGAAATGCGACCGCAATGCCAGCTTCAACTCGGACCACTCACTGGGGGCCGGTCACTACATCCCGTCGGCATCGGGGCACTCCTCGTGCTTCACCAAATTGCTTTGTCGCATTAGAACTTTCGCCGATTCAGGGCCCTGATGCGGCTGCCCCATGAGAAATGCGGGTTAACCCCTCAAGCCCTCTTGAAGCGCTGTGCTCCATGGCGCAGAACGATTCGACACTGACATTGGGGGTACCCGTGAGTCTCAGGGGCAAGGTTGCGCTGGTAACCGGTTCGACCAGCGGTATCGGTCTTGGCATTGCGCGTGCGCTGGCTGCACAGGGTGCGGACATCATGCTGAACGGGTTCGGCGACACAGCGAAAATCGAGGATTTGCGGGCCTCTCTTGGCGGGGAGTTTGGTGTACGCGTCGCATTCGACGGGGCGGATCTGACCCGCCCGGCGGAGATCAGGCGACTGGTCACGCGGGCCGAAGCTGACCTCGGCTCGATCGATATTCTGGTGAACAATGCCGGGATCCAGCATGTGGCACCGGTCGAGGATTTTCCCGACGAGAAGTGGGATGCAATCATCGCGCTCAACCTTTCCGCCGTATTTCACGCAATGAAGTCCGCGGTGCCGCTGATGCGCCGGCGCGGTTGGGGGCGGATCGTCAATATTGCCTCCGCTCATGGACTGGTCGCGAGCGGGCAGAAGATCGCCTATGTCGCGGCGAAGCACGGCGTGGTCGGGGCGACCAAGACGGTTGCGATCGAGTGCGCGAACGACGGCATCACGGTAAATGCGATCTGTCCCGGCTGGGTCCTGACGCCGCTCGTCGAGGCGCAGATCGAGGCACGGGCGGCATCGAACCGCACCACGGTGCAGGACGAGGCCAAGGCGTTGCTCGCAGAGAAGCAGCCGATGCTCGAATTCACCACGCCAGGCAAGATCGGCGCCTTTGTCGCTTTTCTCTGCTCAGAAGCGGCTTCGACCGTCACAGGCGCGGCCCTTTCCATCGACGGTGGCTGGGTTGCCCACTGAGCGGGGTGAAGCGGCGCATATCGCCGCGCTGCTCCG